>CAZTFF010000088.1:0-19852 GCA_964612485.1 uncultured Caldilineaceae bacterium | reverse complement strand
TACAATGCCCCACCCGGAGATAAAGGCGGGTCCTGATATAAATCAAGAGTTTTTTTAGGGTCAGGACGACTCTGGGAGAATTTACTTTTTTATTTATCGCGTACTGCGGCTGGGTTCGGCGCGTCCACTCATCCAGTGGGTTCTATCCCACGATTGCCACAAGCCCAATCCGGCGGTGTAGAGATAGCCAACGGCGTAAACAAACAGAAAGATCGAGAGTCCCGGCGTGCGGCTGAGAGCAACTATGGCTTCGACCAGGCAGTACAGGCCCACCAGCAACTCGCCCCAGGTGGTCCAATCGACCGGCACGTTATAATCCCGTGAAACCTGTCCGGTGCGACGTCCCTCGGCGCGGAATTTGGGCGTGCGCAGAAAGGTTTGTGGATTGCGGCCCGTGACGGCTTCGAAAACAGCTTTAGTATTGTTGAGCGCCACTCCGGCGCCCAGTAAAACCAGAAAGGGGAAATAGGCAAAGCGACGTTTCCAATCCGGGTAAAGGCTCCACTGCGAGAGCGCAAATAGAATGGGGGGCGCAAAACCAACCAGGCCCAATGCGCCCAGAGAAAGCGTGCCGGGATCGCGCACCAAGATCATCGGCAGCCCGATCAAGATCATTGCCAGCATTAAGGGATGCACCAGATAGGCGCTCATATGCAATACAGCCTGGATTTTTTGCCAGATTGACAGCCGGGCGCGGAGAAGAGTCAACCCCGATTTCCGCAAGCATTGAATCGCGCCTTTGGCCCAGCGAAATTGCTGCCGTTTGTAGGCCGTGAGCGTGGGCGGAATTTCCGCCGGGGCGACCACATTGGGCAGGTAATGAAGTTTCCAACCGGTCAATTGCGCCCGGTAAGAAAGGTCCAGGTCTTCGGCGATGGTGTCGGTTTGCCAGCCGCCGGATTCTTCTATGCACTGCCGTCGCCAGATACCGCCGGAACCGTTGAAGTTGAACAACAAGCCCGACCGGCTGCGCGCCGTTTGTTCCACGGCAAAATGTCCATCCAGAGCCAGGGCCTGGGCGCGGGTAAAGGCGCTGGTTTCCACGTTTAAATGGCCCCACCGGGTCTGCACCATCCCGATTTGCGGGTTGGCAAAATGAGGGATCACCTTTTTCAAAAAATCGGGGTGGGGGACAAAATCGGCATCAAAAATGGCGATGAATTCTCCCTCGGCCTGGGACAAGCCGTAGGCCAGCGCGCCGGCTTTGTAGCCGGTTCGGTCGGGCCGCCGGACATGGGTAATATTGACGCCTTGGGCGGCGTGGTGGGCTACTCTGGCCCGGGCCAGGGTTTGGGTTTCATCGATGGAATCGTCTAACACCTGGATGGAAAGCCGGTCGCGCGGGTAATCGAGCGCGACCACCGCGTCGATGAGGCGTTCCACCACGTGGCGTTCGTTAAAAATGGGAAGCTGCACGGTGACGCGCGGCCAATCATCGGGGTCTGGCGGCGCGGGTTCTTGTCTGATCCGGCGTCGATGCCAGAGAAACAGCCCCGACATCACCAGCGTGTTGCCCCCATACACGGCCAGGCCAATGAGGGTGATGGCGTAAAGGGTGGCAATAAATATGGAAAAAATCATACCGTTTGTCCTTGTTACACAACCGATACCAACACCTGTTGAACTTTGCCACAGTAAAAAAGGCCGCCGGCAGCGACCTCACAACAGCGAGTCAGTATAGCACGAACTGTAGCTTTGGACAAACTATTCAGAACGCTTATTTGGATGGCCCCAACTTGCCCAACGAAACCGTATCGAACTATACTGCGCTGGTTACAAATTTTTTATAATGAGGATGATGATGAGTCAAAAAAATTACAAAATTGCAGTTTTACCCGGTGATGGCACCGGGCCGGAAGTGGTAGCCGAGGGCGTAAAAGTGCTAAAAACAGCCGCGGATAAGTTTGGCTTTACGCTGGAGTTCACCGAATTTGATTTTGGCGGCGACCGGTACCTGCGAACCGGCGAAATTTTGCCCGATTCCGCGGCAGATGAATTGAGCCAATTTGATTCCATTTTTCTGGGCGCTATCGGCCATCCCGAGGTGAAGCCCGGTATTTTGGAGAAGGGGATTTTGCTCCGGCTGCGCTTTGAGCTGGATCAGTACATCAACCTGCGCCCGGTTAAACTGTATCCCGGCGTGGAAACGCCGCTCAAAGATAAGGGGCCTGATGAAATTGATTACGTGGTAGTGCGCGAGAACACGGGCGGTATCTACACCGGCACCGGCGGATTTTCGATGAAAGGCACGCCCCAGGAAGTGGCGGTGCAGAGCATGGTTTACAACCGCTACCAGGTGGAACGCTGCCTGCGCTACGCCTTTGAATACACCCGCAAGCGTAACAAAACCAACACCCTGGCCCTGTGCGGTAAAACCAACGTGTTGACCTATGTGTATGATCTGTGGGAGCGCGCCTTCCACGAAATTGGCGAAGCCGACTATCCCGACATCAAACGCGAGTATTACCACGTTGATGCCACCTGTATGTGGATGGTGAAAAACCCGGAATGGTTTGACGTGATTGTTACCGGCAACATGTTTGGCGACATCATCACCGACCTGGGCGCGATCACCCAGGGCGGGATGGGCATCGCTGCCGGCGGTAACATTAATCCTGAAGGCGTGGGCATGTTCGAGCCGATTGGCGGGTCCGCGCCCAAGTACACCGGCAAAAACGTTATCAACCCGCTGGCCTCCATTGTCTGTGGCTCGATGATGCTGGATCATCTAGGCGAAACCGAGGCTGCCAAGGCCATTGAAGACTCGGTGATGAATGTGACCGCCAACAAACTCAAAAGCCTGGCCGCCGGACGGATGGGCTACTCCACTACCGAAGTGGGTGATCTGGTGGCTGAAGGCGTTTAAAATTGTGAATTGTGAATTTATTATTCAGGAGCGACACCATGAGTTTAAAACAATTTCCTCGCGGTTTTTTATGGGGAGCGGCCACCGCCGCCTATCAAATTGAGGGCGCGTGGAACGAAGACGGCAAAGGGGAAAGCATTTGGGATCGGTTCACCCACACGCCCGGCAAGATTGAAAATGACGCTACCGGCGATCTGGCCTGCGATCATTATCACCGCATGCCGGATGATGTGGCCTTGATGCAGGAACTGGGGCTGCAAACCTACCGATTTTCAGTATCCTGGCCCCGCGTATTGCCCGAAGGGCGCGGCGCGGTCAACAGCAAAGGGGTAGGCTTTTATGATCGGTTGGTTGATGAACTGCTGGAAGCCGGCATTGCGCCCAATGTCACCCTGAATCATTGGGATTTCCCCCAGCTTTTGCATGAAAAAGGCGGCTGGCTCAAACGAGACAGCGCGAGTTGGTTTGCCGATTACGCCCAAGTGATGTTTGAGGCGTTGGGAGACCGGGTGAAACTGTGGAGCACCCATAACGAACCGTGGGTGGTGGCCTTTTTGGGATATGCCTTTGGGCAGTTTGCGCCCGGTATCGCCGATCTTTCTAAAGCGGTACACGTAACCCATAATCTTTTGTTGGCGCACGGCAAAGCGGTGGAGGTTTTTAGAGACGGCGGGTATCCCGGCGAGATCGGTCTGGTGTTGAATATGTCGCCCTACCTGCCTGCTTCCGATACCGAAGCCGATCAACAGGCCACGGAACGCGCCGACGCGGTCTTGAACCGCATTTTCCTGGACCCCGTTTACCGGGGACGCTACCCGGAACCGCTGGCCGATTTGATCGATGATTTTGGCCTGGATATTCAGGATGGAGATATGGCCCTGATCAGCCAACCCATTGATTATCTGGGGTTGAACTATTACATGACCTTTACCGCCCATTATGTCGATAGCTCGATCAACCCGCTTAATTTTGACCAGGAACATTACGCCGCGCCCGATTGGGAAAGTTGGGGCCGCACCGAGATGGGCTGGGCCGTCAATCCGGCGGGGCTAACAACCTTGCTGCTTGATCTCAAAGAGAACTATGGCAACCCCAAAGTTTTCATCACCGAAAATGGCACCGCGGTTGATGATCGGCCTGATGCGCAGGGGTTTGTGCTTGATCAGAAACGCATCGAATATCTTCAGGCTCATTTTCTGGCCGTACACGACGCGCTGGAAGCCGGTTGTAATCTACATGGGTATTACGTGTGGAGTTTGATGGATAACTTTGAATGGGCCAGCGGCTACCGTCCCCGCTTTGGCCTGATTCGCGTCAATTACGAAACCGGCGAGCGAACGCCCAAACAAAGCGCCCATTGGTATGCTGAAGTCATCCGGCAAAATGGGGTGGAGGCGTAACGTTTCATCACATTAAAAATTGAGCGCCGGGACTTCTCAATATGCGGTTCCTGTGTTATAATTTTATGTAATGTGATTATGTCATCTTAATGGCTGTTTTTGCCGGTTAAGAAAGGATAAGGCAATGAAACGTTATCCCTGGCATCTGTTGACGATGGTTGTTATCGTGGGGCTGTTGCTGGCCGCTGCCGGAACGGTGTTGGCTCAGGGGGGAGACGTGGTTGAAATAACCCATCCCGCCGAAGGCGAGTCTGTGTCCGGCGTGATCGATGTGACCGGGACCGTTGATTTCCCCGATTTTATGAAATATGAATTGTTTCTAAAAGGCGGGGGCGAGATGATCTGGGCGGTCACGGTCTACGCGCCCGTGGTCAATGGGAAATTAGCCACCATCGATACCCGGATTTATCCCGACGGACGGTACCAGTTGCTGGTGCGTACGGTTAAATCCGACAGTAATTATGATGAGTATGTGGGCGCCAATTTTTTGATTGAGAATAACCTGGGCGCGCCGCAAGCCTATCCAGAAATCGAATCCAGCCCATTGTACGCGCCGGTGGCCGGGGCGGTGGCCCGATTTGTCAATTGCAGCGGCGATAATTTAGAGGTGGATTACCACAGCCGCGCCGGTTATTGCAGCGCCGATGATTTGTGGATACCGTTCAAACATCAAAACAGCCCCACCTGCCCCTATGTCGATGTCTTGCTGATCCCGGATTGTGAGTACGAAGGAACCGCTCGCGGCGAAGGCCAGCCGGAAGGCGTGGGCTATACCTTTGTGGCCGAAACCGGTAACGTTTATAAAGTTATCTATCCCGGTGATCGTAAATTGTATGTGGGCGAGGTAGAACCGGAGGAACGGGCCGCCACCGATACCGGCGGGGTAGACGCCGATGATGCGGCTCACAGCCAGCCGGAAATGGCAGCGGATACCTCAAACTCCGCAGATACGCAGCAACCGGTCCAAGACTCTGACAGTAGCGCCGAGGAAACCCAGGAAATGCTGCCTGAGTCTGGTCGGGGGTACGAAACACCTGCCTCGTTTGTGGCGGCGGCTGTGGGTGTGATCCTCTTTTTGCTGGCAGCCGGGGTGGTTGCCTTACGCAAGCGAGGCCAGCCTGCGTAGCCTAATTTGATGCGAGTTAATAATGGGCGAGCTTGTTAACAAGCTCGCCCGTTTTGGTATAAAGGTCTGTTCACAGCGCGTCGGAAAACAGAATCCCGCCCAGGCCCACAATCACGCCCAGATGCAGCAGCCACTGCCCCACGGTGAGAAACGCCAGTGCCGGCAGAAATTGGGCAAAGAGACTGATGACTACCAATACCAATCCAACTAACACGGGTAAACCTTTGATCATCGCCAGTTTGTCGAGCATTGAGAATCCCTCCGGATTTCAGGTGATTTTTGTATTCAAGTTTCAACAGGTTCAAGCTGGTACCGTTCGACAACGCCCATCAGGTGGTGAGGTATATGAGCTTCCAAATGAACGCCATCGGCCTCATAAGTCTCCCGGCTGACAATGGCCTGGTTATGCAGCAACGAAACCAGATCGCCCCGATCGTAAGGGATCAATAAGGTGGTTGTCTGCCGGCTGCTTTGCAACAATCCCTCAATCCTATCCAGTAAAATATCCAACCCCTTTCCGGTTTTGGCGCTGATGGCCAGGCTGTTGGGATAGGGCGCCATCTGTTCGATAACGTCGTCCGGGTTGTCCAATCGGTCGATCTTGTTGAGAGCGATCAGCAGCGGCACCTCGGTAGCATCCAGCTCGGCCAGGGTTTCCTCCACCGTGGCCGCCTGCTCGGCCACGTTGGGGTGGGTGATGTCGATGATGTGTAAAATCAAATCGGCTTCTTTGATCTCTTCCAGCGTGGCCCGAAACGCGGCTACCAGGTTGGTGGGCAATTTCTGGATAAAGCCAACTGTATCGCTGAACAAAATTTCGCTGCCGGCGGGCAGGGTCACGCGCCGGGTGGTCGGATCGAGCGTGGCAAAAAGCTGGTTGGCAGCCAGAACCTGCGCGTTGGAAAGTTTGTTGAGTAGCGTGCTTTTGCCGGCGTTGGTATAGCCCACAATCGACACCACAAAAACGCCGGCGCGCTGCCGTTGTTTGCGATGCCGGGCGCGGTGGGCGCGAACTTTTTCCAGTTCTCGCCGTAAATGGGCAATTCGCTGGCCGATCTCGCGGCGGTCAACCTCAAGCTGGGTTTCACCGGGGCCGCGAACCCCCACGCCGCCACTGGCGCCCCCGGCGCGCCCCCCGGCCTGGCGGGCCAGGTGGGTCCACATCCGGGTCAGGCGCGGCAGGCGGTATTCATACTGGGCTAATTCTACCTGTAGTTGCCCTTCGCGGGTGTGGGCGTGCCGGGCGAAAATATCTAAAATTAAGGCGGTGCGATCAACAACTTTTACCTTGAGCCGTTTTTCCAATTCGCGCTGCTGGCGCGGGCTTAGTTCATCGTCAAAAAGAAAAACATCAATCGCCAGTTCATCCCGATAACTTTGTAACTCTTCAATTTTGCCGGTGCCAATGAGCGTGCCGGGATTGATCGCCTCTAATCGCTGGTAGGTGGCGCCTTCCACCTGCAAACCGGCGGTGTCGGCCAGGGCGGCCAATTCTTCCAGCGAGTCTTCTACATGAAAACCGTTTGGGGTATCTTTGGGTCTGGTTTTGAGTTCAATTCCCACTAAAAAAGCGCGTTCGGTGGGTGATTGGGTGGAAAGCAGGGTATTGTTTTTATTTGAAATGGACGTTCTCCTTTTGGGCCAGAGGCCGTTATAATCTTAAACTTACATCCCCCACCAAAAATTCGGTAATCGTTTCGTCGGGGTTTTTTAATAACAATGAGCCGTTTTCATTGACATCGGTCATGATGCCCTGGTGCCGCCGGCCATCAGGCCCAATCACGGTGATGGTTTGGCCCAGCCCCAACAGCCGGTCTCGCCACTCCTGGTGGGGCGACCAGCCCTGTTGCAGGGCTTTGTAGCGCTGCTCCACATTAAAAAGATATTTTTGCAAAATGGGCAGGCGCAGGTGAGCCGCGTTTTTATGCAAAATCATCGATAGACTGGTAGCCGTTTCCGCAAGCGGCGCGTCGCCGTTGCCGGATGTTTTTTGATGATTGATTCCATTTTTTTGAAAATCTATATTTACGTTCAAGCCGGTGCCCACCACTACCCAGGCCAATTGGTCGCCGGCAAACTCCGATTCGGTGAGCAGGCCGGCCAGTTTTTTGCCGTCTTTCCACACCAGATCGTTGGGCCATTTTAAGCGCGGTTCAATATCTGTTTTCATTCTGACCGCATCGGCCAGGGCCAGGGCGCAGAGCATGGTCAAATGGTGGCCTTGATCGGCGGTCAAAATAGGGCCGGGCCGGAACAGCAGCGACATCAACAAGCTGGAACCGGCGGGTGCAAGCCACGATTTTTCTCTTCGGCCTCGGCCCACCAGTTGTTCATCGGTGATGTAGAGCAATCCTTCCGCCGCGCCGCCCCGGGCCAACTGTTTGAGTTCGGTGTTGGTAGAGCCTGTTTGTTGGGTGTAGACTACATTCTGGCCAAAGGTATAGGTTGGCAGTTGGTGGCGAATGAGGTCGCCGGATAGTTGTTGCATAAATATCGCCTCTTGCAATTAATAGTAGTCTCTTCACGGTAATTTGCAAATTTTTGTGTTTAAGGGGTAATCAACTGTTCTAATCAAAGCGAGTATTTTGGCCTACGTGCTGCTCTTTGGTAAAATGGGATTGTCCATATCATAATTCTCTGGTGAGGAAAGAAAATTGGAAAGATTGTATACCCCCTGGCGTATGAAATATATAACTTCAAACAAAGAAACTGTTGACGGCTGCGTCTTTTGCCATATTCTGTACGCCGAGGCCCGGCTGGATCGGGAAAATTATTTGGTTTACCGGGGCAAAACCACCTTCACCGTGATGAATATTTACCCTTACAATCCCGGCCACCTGATGATCCTGCCCAATGCCCACGTGGCCCGGTTGTCCGACGTTTCCGCTGCCGCCCAATTTGAGTTGATCGCCTTTACCTCATATTTTACCGATTTGTTGTCAGAATTGATGCGGCCTGATGGATTCAACGTGGGCATTAATCTGGGCCGGGCCGCCGGCGCCGGCATCGACAATCATCTGCACATTCATATTGTGCCCCGCTGGGATGGCGACAGCAACTTTATGCCTGTGGTGGGCGAAACCCGCGTATTGCCCGAAGAACTGATAGACACCTATGATAGAATAGTAACGTTGCTTAAGAAACAGCCGCCGTAGGTGTTGTTTTTTATCAAATCACTTAAAACACTTGACGTTCTCCTCACTTTCGGCTACTATTTTTTACAACGTTTTCCCCCTCGCTGCTGCGCAACATTGTCAATACCATACAATCCGGGCTGTTTTGACCCGACCCAGGAGTAAACTATGTCGGACCTTATCGGTAAAACCATCGGACAATACGAAATTGTTGAAAAAATTGGCGTAGGCGGTATGGCGACCGTATTTAAGGCGTATCAGGCCTCCATCAACCGCCACGTGGCGATCAAAATTTTACCCACCCAATTCGCGCACGATCCCAACTTTGTAAAGCGCTTTACCCAGGAAGCCAAAGCCATCGCCGCGCTGGAGCATCCCCATATTCTGCCGGTGTATGATTTTGGCACCGATGAGGGCTTAACCTATATGGTGATGCGCTATGTTGAGGGCGGTACGCTGGGCGATTTGATGGGCCGGTCACAGCCTTACGAACGAATTGTAGATATTGTGGGTAATGTGGCCCGCGCCCTGGATTACGCTCACAGCCAGGGCGTAGTCCACCGCGATATTAAACCCAGCAATGTGTTGATTGACAGCCTGGGCGAGGTTTTGCTCACCGACTTTGGCATTGCCAAAATGATGCAGGATTCCGGCGGCACCCAGCTTACCGGCACCGGCAGCATTTTGGGTACGCCCGAATATATGTCGCCGGAACAGGCGGAAGGCGTGAGCGTGGATCACCGCAGCGACATCTATTCGCTGGGCGTGGTGTTGTACGAGCTGCTCACCGGCCAGCCGCCCTACCAGGCCCAAACGCCGCTGGCCATTGTCCTCAAACACGTCAACGAGCCGCTGCGCCCGCCCCGAGAGATCAAAGCCGAAATCCCCGAACCGTTGGAGCGAGTGGTTCTCAAAGCCATGGCCAAAAACCGGGACGAGCGGTACCAATCCGCCGCCGAGATGGAACAGGCGCTCAAAACCGCCCTCAAAGAGATTGAACGCTCGCCCACAGCCAATATCACCCCCTCAAAGACAGAAAGTGTGGCCCGGCCTGTTTCCGCGCCGGTTAAATCGGGCAGCGCTCTGAAACCATTTCTGATTATCGGCTCGCTGGCGGCGGTGCTGTTGTGCCTGGGCGGTATCGCTATTGCGGCCCTTTTCTCTCTCTCCGGGGGGAGCCGATCCGAAACGGCAACAGCGGTTTCAGGGGATGTGACCGTGGCGGAAGAATTATTCCCGGCCACTCAAGAAATCATCGAACCAACCGAAGAAGCCGTTCCACCCACGCCGGTGAGCGATTCGGCTGAACCGGTGGAAAATATCACCTTGCCGCCGGTTGACCTGGACCGGGAGCTGTTGTTTCAAGAAACATTTGATTCCAATGAGGCCGGTTGGACAACCGGAGAGGAGGATGACGAATACGGGCAATACCGGACCGTTTTTGACGACGGACGGTACCGTTTGAGCCACACGGCCTCCCAGGGCGTTTTTGCCTGGGAGCAGCTCCCCGGCGGTGACTTTGATAATTTTGTGACGGTTGTCGATGCTATTCCGGTTGAAGCCAATACCGGCTCGTATGGCTATGGCCTGACCTTTCGTAACAACGATTCCTTTGACAGCCTTTACGCGCTGGAAATCGATACGGACGGTTTCTTCGTTAACCTGCTGCATGAGGGCGAATGGACCACGCTGGTGGATTACCGCCGCTTTTCGGCCATCAATCCGGGCGGGCCAAACCAATTAATGGTAGAGGCGATTGGGCCGGCCTTCACCTTTTATATTAACGGCCAGCAAGCCGCTACGGTTGAGGATAACACCCTGCGGCGCGGGTCGGTGGGCGTGGCCATTGATCTTTATGAGCCGGGCGATAGCGCCAGCGTTGAGTTTGATAATTTGACCGTTTACGGCCTGACGGCTGAAGAATTG
Source organism: uncultured Caldilineaceae bacterium (assembly GCA_964612485.1). Classification (GTDB taxonomy): domain Bacteria; phylum Chloroflexota; class Anaerolineae; order 4572-78; family J111; genus JAFGNV01. Next base: position 9,400 of record CAZTFF010000088.1, on the reverse strand, counting down.
GCCCCGCTGGGCGATACCAGCATCCTGTTTGAAGACTCGTTTGACTCCGACGCCAGCGGCTGGGCAACCGGGGAATTTGAAGATGATTATTCGCAGGATGAGATTACCATTGGAGAGGGCGTCTATACCTTGATGGCAACCGCCAAACAGCCTGCCTTTGTGGAGAAAAAGCTGCCTAACCGGGAGTTTTCAGATTTTGAACTCACGGTTGAGGCCACACCGCGCGATGCCGCCGGCGGTGATTATTACTACGGCGTCGCCTTTCGGGAAAATTCTGATGGGCACGTTTATTCTTTTGAAATAGGCAACGACGGCCTCTACGCGATTTTTCTCTATGACGGCGAGTGGAAACGGTTGAAAGATTGGTCCAGCACCTCGGCCATCAATACGGGCGAAGAAACCAATACGCTGAAGGTTATTGCCAACGGCCAAACGCTCACCTTCTTTGTCAACGACGAGCAACTGACCACGCTTGAAGACAGCACCCTGGACAAAGGGCAAATCGGCTTTGTTTTGGATATTTTTGAAGAAGGTCAAACCGCAGCCGTGGTTTTTGACAACTTGATGATCAGAGCGGTGGAGTAGGGATCAGACCACCGACCACAGACGGCTGACCACCGTTAATTTAGTGGTCGGTCGTCTGTGGTCGGTGGTTAGTGGTCAAAATTAATTCGTTAATCTACCTGATCGGGGCTGAGGTGCGATCCCTTGGCTTCGAAGCCTTCCGGTTTTTTCACCAAAAACGGCCCCATCACCAACTGGTCAATATCCGATGCGGTAAAAGTGTTGATGGCGTGGGTGGGCGTGGTGACAATCGGCTCTCCCCGCAGGTTGTACGAGGTGTTGAGCAGCACCGGCACGCCGGTGGCCTCGCCAAATTTTTTGATCAAATTGTAATAGCCAGAGTTCCACGCTTCCCGCACACTTTGCAGCCGCCCGGTACCGTTGTGGCACACCGCCTGGATTTTATCCCATTTATCTTCGGGGATGTCAGACACCATCAGCATGTAGCGGGGCGGATACTGCTTGTCTAAATTGGGCGAGCTGAAATATTCGTGCGCCCGGTCTTCGATAACTACCGGGGCAAAGGGGCGGAACGGCTCGCGGAATTTGATCTTGGTATTGACCACTTCTTTCATCTCGTCGCGGCGCGGGTCGGCAATGATCGAGCGATTGCCCAGCGCGCGCGGCCCCCATTCAAACCGCCCCCGGTACCAGCCGATGACTTTGCTTTGCAGCAGCGTATCCACCAACTGGTCCAGCAGCCGGTCGTCATCATCAAACTCTTCGTATTCAAACCCCGATTTTTTGATGGCCGCCACCATCTCGCTTTCAGGGTATGCCTGCCCCCAATAAGCGTGTTCCATGGTGAATTTTCGGGGTTGGCCAAAAATCACGTGATAGGCGTACAGCGCCGCGCCAACCGCGCCGCCCGCGTCGCCGGCAGCGGGTTGGATGAAGACGTTTTCAAACGGCCCTTCGCGCATGATCCGCCCGTTGGCCACGCTGTTGAGCGCCACCCCGCCGGCCATCACCAGGTTTTTGGAACCGCCGCTGGCTTTGTGAGCCGCCGTCACCATTTTCAGGATGATCTCTTCGGTTACGCGCTGGATGCTGGCGGCAATATCGGCGTATTTTTGATTTTGCGCGGCAACCGCGTCGTCCCAATCGGGATGATCTTTTTGCGGATGGGTGCTTGGCGTGAAAAATTCCGATTCGGGCCGGCGCGGCGGGCCGAAAAGATCGACAAATTTCTGGTTGAAGGTGTGTTGAGTGGAGTGGTGGAAACTGAAGTAATCCATATTCAGCGTCAGCCCGCCGTCGTTGTCTACGTTGACCACTTTGTAGACATCGTCCATATAATTGGGCGAGCCGTAGGGCGCCATGCCCATCACTTTGTACTCGCCGTTGTTCACGCGGAATCCGAGATACGCGGTAAAGGCGGAATAGAGCAAGCCCAGCGAGTGGGGAAAGCGCAGTTCGCGCGACAGGTCGATGTGATTTTTCCCCTGGCCGTTCCACTGGGCCGTGGCGGTGCCGATGCTGGCCGTGGTCCACTCGCCCACCCCGTCGATGGTCAGCACAGCGGCATCGGCAAACGGCGCGCAGAACATGGCGCTGGCGGCGTGGGTAAGATGGTGTTCAACAAACAGAATTTTGTTGGGCGGCACGCCAATGCCGGTTTGTAGTTTGCTTTTGATCCACAATTTTTCGTCAAACCACGTTACCATCGACTCCCGGAAAACGCCCCAGGATTTTGGAAATGTTCCCAAGGTAGTTTGCAAAATTCGTTCAAATTTAACAAATGGCTTTTCATAGAAAACCACGTAATCCAGGTCGTCGGCGGTGAGGCCGGCGTGTTTTAGGCAGAAGTTGATGGCGTGTTGGGGAAAACTGCTATCGTGTTTTTTGCGGGTAAAGCGCTCTTCTTCGGCAGCGGCCACCAGTTGGCCGTCCACCAACAGGGCGGCGGCGGCATCGTGATAGTAACAGGAAACACCCAGTATATTCATTATTTAACCTTGCCTCACTACATCTTCAAATTTTTGATCGCCCGTGCTGCGGGGCCGCCACAATTGATCGGGTTGTTTTTTGATCTGGAGCGGGTCGGCAAACAGGCGGACACCCAGGCCAAACGGCACAAAAATGGTGAAGTAGAACACGGTCAGCACCACGCGGGCCAGCCAATCTCCCAAAAATTGGCCAAACGCTTTCCAGTTGTGCCAGAAATCCTGGATGAGGGCGATGCCCAAGCCAATGAAAACCAGGGCCGAGATGCCGATGAGAGAATGAACCAGCATCACATTAGAATCAACAATCTCTCGCCCGGTGATAAATATTCTGAACAGGCGCAGCAGATAGCCGATCAGCACCAGGATTGACAACATGATGGCGCCGTACAAAGGGTGTTTGTGTTCCCACCGGCCCTGTAAAACGCCAAAAAAGATAATCAAAAGTCCGGCCAGCGTGGGAAAATAGTCGGCATCGCCGGCCAGGCTGGTGAAGTAGTACAACCCAGACCCCAGCAGGGTCAATAGTACGCCAAAACCAATCGTTAAGCTTTTCATAGAAATAATTTCACCTTGGTGAGTAATGGTAAAGAATGAGAGATTAGAGAAGGGTTATTAGAGATTTCAGCCTAAAAATCTCCTGATCTCTGAATCTCCAATCTCTAATCTCTAATCTCCAGAAAAATAGGGACGTAATTTTTAGACGGAAAGCTGGCTTTAGAACAACGTGTAAATAAACGGCGCTACCCCGGATGAGGAGGCAAAGATCAACAGCAATCCAAACAATAACAGCACGGTGACCATTGGGATCAGCCACCATAATTTGCGCTGCCACAAAAATATCAAAATTTCACCGACAACGCCGGTGTTGGTTATCATACCTTTAAAGAAATTTCCCATTTTTTACCTCTCGTTAAATATAATTGATGAGTGACTCACTTCTCACTTTTTTTGTCCCACCCGGGCCGGATGCAGCGGCAGGCCGCGGTCAGTGCGGAGCGCATCGGAGAGTGAGGTGGCGCGTCCGCCGCGCTGCACATTGATTATTTCAGCGATGATGCTGACGGCAATCTCTACTGGGTTTTCCGCGCCAATGTCCAGGCCAATGGGCGCGTAGACTCGATCAAATTTGGCCGGGTTGATGCCCTGCTCTTTTTCCAGCAGTTCAAACACCGATTTAATGCGTCTTTTGCTGCCGATCATGCCAATGTATCGGGCGGGCGAGTCGATAATTTCTAACAGGCAGGCTACATCGTGGGTATGGCCGCGCGTGACCAGCACAATAAAAGTATCTTGATCGATGGGCCAGTTACGCAGCGTGTCTTGCAGCGGTTGGGCCAGAACTTGATCGGCCATAGGAAACCGCTCTGTGTTGGCAAAGCGAGGCCGGTCGTCCAGCACAACCACCGCAAAATCAATCATTTTGCCCAGCCGGGCCAGCGGCAGCGCGATGTGCCCCGCCCCCACAATGATCAGGGTGGGGGGACGGCGCAGCACCTCCACAAAAATTTCTACCAGGCTCTCTTCTTCCTGATAGGTGAACAATTGGGTTCGGTGCGCGGATAAGGCTTTACGCGCGTTGGCAATGATTTTGGACTCCAGTTGGCCTAAATTCAGCCGGCCAACCGGCTCCCGTTCTAATCCAACCAATATTCTGCTGCCAACGGCTTCCCGGTAAACACCCTCGGCTCGAACCACCGTTACCAGCCCCACCGATTGGTTTGCTTCAGTTGCCGCAATGAGGCTGTCTAACAGGTCGGCGTCCGGGGCCGCATTTTGATCAATTGTCATAATCTTGAGGCCAGCGTTCCACGTACACGTCCATAATGCCGCCGCAGACCCCCATGCTTTCCATGCTGACGTCTTCCGTCAGGTCCACTTCGACAATTTGGGGCGTGCCCGTGTCGATAACATCGAGGCCGGTGCGGATAACATCGGCCTCGCCGCAGCCGCCGCCCACCGTGTTGTAATGTTGGCCCAGCGGATGGATAATCATCTTGGTGCCCACCTCGCGCGGCACCGAGCCTCTGACCCGGATGATGGTGGCTACAGCCACGGGCGTGTCGTCAACCAACTCTCTTAATTTTTGATAAAAAACCTTTGATGTTTCCATACTGTTTCAAACTTTCCAGCCGCGCATTATAACATAGTCGTTTTTTATGGGCTATTTTGTATCATCTCAATATTCCGGGGTAGGCGCGGCCTGAGTTTGCCGAAGGCCGTTGGTTTCGACAGGCTCAATCAACTCTACCGCAATTAATTGAGAAGATGCGCTATTTTGCGTATTGAAGGCGGCGTTACCATTCCTCGTCATCAGCCGGATCATCCGGTAACTCCTGGGCCGGGGCTTTTAGATCAACCAACTCGCCGTGGACGTTAATGATTACTTTAAAGCCCATCATGCCCAACATCATACGCGCGTCATCAGGAATGCCCTGCTCCATCATTTTTTCCATGTTGGTGATAGAGGAGTCGATCATGGCTTTGGTAAACAGGTCATCCTGGTTCATCATTTTCATGATCTGTTCCGATACCAGTTCTTTATTGGCCAGCGCCTGCCCCTGGATCCATTCAACCACCTGCCGGTCAACGATTTCAGCCGGAATGTGCCGTTTGAAACCGTCGTCCATGACCACATAATTGGGTTCGGTGCCGATAAACGTTGTTTCAACCGGATTATCATCTTCGTCATAAACCAGGCCCTCAAAAAGCGCCCGGCGATGGGTAGACTCTGTCATACGCTTGTTCCTGCCTTCCCGGAATTTGTTTCTTCATATTATATCTAACCAAAATCATCTTCAAAAAAACAGGTTGTGAAAATTGGCGAGGTTTTACTTCTTAGAAATGTTTTCAGTATACCGGCAGCCCTGCGCGTAGCGCGAGCAGCCCAAAAAAGGCCCAAATTTACCCGATTTTACGGCCAGCGTTCCTTCTTTGCATTGAGGGCAGGGCTGTCCTTCGCGCTCGGATGAGGGAAGCGGTTGGCCGGCCGTTTTTTTTGACCGGCTTTTACTTTTACCGCGCCGTTTCGATGAACCTCTTTTGGCAACCTTGGCAGCAGGTTGGCGATCCGCTGCGGCGGCAGCGGCAGCTTGTTCCACCGTGGCCTTGAAAGGGCCGTAAAACTCGCGCATCATACTGAGCCGGTCCACCTCGCCGCGGGCGATGCGGTCTAAATCTTCTTCCATTCGGGCCGTGAATCCAACATCCACCACCATCTGAATATGTTTTTCCAGCAGCTCGCAAACTTGAAAACCCAGCGGTGTGGGGAAGAGCCGTTTCTTTTCCACGCCCACATACTGCCGGCTTTTGAGCGTTTCCACAATGGTGGCGTAAGTGCTGGGCCGCCCCAGCCCCAGTTTTTTTAGCTCGCCGATGAGCTGTGCTTCGGTGTATCGTTTGGGCGGCTGGGTGAAGTGCTGTTTGGGCAGCAGTTGGTGCAGGGTGAGCGGATCATGTTTGGCTAACTCCGGCATCGTTTCATTTTCTGTTTCCTCGTCGTCGGGGGTTTTATTTTTGCGAGCGGTTTCGGCGTCCGCATCAACCCCGTATACTTTCAGAAATCCGGCAAAACGCAGGGTGCGGCCTTTGGCCCGGAACAGGTACTGTGTCAGGCTGCGGTTGATGAGGGTTTCGATATCCACCGTCACCGTATCATATACCGCCGGCTTCATCTGGCTGGCAATGAAGCGCCGCCAGATCAGGCGGTAGAGCCGGTATTGTTGCAGCGTCAAAAAAGGTTCAACCGCTTTGGGTGTGCGCCAGGCGTCAACCGGGCGGATGGCTTCGTGGGCTTCCTGGGCGGTTTTGTCGCGGGTCTGGTAAACCGGCGGCCGGGCCGGAAGATACTTTTCGCCCCAATATTTGCGCACCACCTGCCGGGCCGCTTGCTGGGCCTCCGGGGCTACGGCTACGCTGTCGGTGCGGATATAGGTGATGAGGCCCACGGCCTTGCCTTCGCCCAGTTTGATGCCCTCGTACAGTTCCTGCGCGATTTTCATGGTCAGGCGCGGATTAAAACCCAACTGGCTCGAGGCGGCCTGCTGCATCGAGTCGGTGGTAAAGGGCGGGTAAGGTTTGCGGGTATAGATGCCTTTTTTGACGTTTTGCACCCGCCAGGCGGCCCCTTTTAGATCAGCCACCACTTTTTGGGCGTCGGCCTGCGTTTTCAAGGTTGGTTTTTTGCCCTTGATCTTAAATAGCGTGGCCCAAAATTTTTGTTTTTGGGGATCGGCGGTTTTGGAGAGTTCCGCTTCCACACTCCACCACTCTTCCGGCACAAAAGCTCGGATCGCTCGTTCCTGCTCCACCACCAGCCACAGCGCCGGCGATTGGACCCGCCCCGCCGACAGCCGTTTTCTGCCCGACAGTCCCTTCCACAGCACCGGGCTGACCATATAGCCTACCAGCCGGTCGGTGACGCGGCGGGCCATTTGCGCTTCAACCAGGCGGCGATTGATTTGGCGGGGCGCGGCCAGCGCCGCTTTGAGATCGGCTTCGGTGATGGCGGTAAACGTGATCCGCTGCGCCTTGCGCGCTGCCTCCCGCCCCAGCCGCGAGACCACGTGCTGGGCAATGGCCTCGCCTTCCCGATCCATGTCTGTAGCCAGATAGATTGATTCGGCTTGTTCCATGGCCTTTTTGAGTTCCGCCAATTTTTTGCCTTTGCCCCGGATTAAATGGAGGGTCGGCGTGAAATCTTGCAGGTTGACGTGCATCTCGTCGGACGGCATTTCCAGGATGTGGCCGCTGGTGGCCTTCACCGTATAACCCGCGCCCAACATGCCTTTGATAGTACGCGCTTTTTTGGCCGATTCGACGATCAGGAGTTTATTTTTCAAGGCGATTTTCCCCGCTACATAATTCGTGATGAGTGATCTTCTCACTCGTTACTCAATAAATTGTATTCGATCAGCCGGTTTGGGCAAACGACTTCATCAAACTGTTCCCGCTTTTTTGCAAATACCCGCCATAGTTGATACCACGTCGAAGTTATGGTATGGTTGAATTCAGCAAAAAGCTATCGGACATCAATCAAGTAGAAAAGGTGTCATCTCAATATTCCGGGGAATGAGGTCTGAGCCTGTCGAAGACCGTTGGTTTCGACAAGCTCAACCAACTCTGCTCCAGTTTATAGAGAGGGTACTGAAAAAGTTTCAAATTTCCCGTATCTTTTTTGAGGCAAATAAGACCCTGAGAGTAAGGGCGAGTTCTCATGAGGAAAGGAGAACATCCCGGTTGTGGACGGTGAACGCTCCCTGTTAGAGCGCATTCAACAACACGATCAAGAAGCGTTGGTTGAAGTTTATGACCGTTACTTTGATCAACTGCATCGTTACATCTACTATCGCCTGGGTGATTCGGAGGTAGCCGCCGATCTGACCGGGGATGTTTTCCTGGCGCTGGTCAAGGCCATCAAAGCCGGCAAGCCGCCCCGGACCTCATTATCGGGCTGGCTTTATACGGTGGCGCGTAATCTGGTGGCTGATTACATCAAACAAAAGGGACGGACGGTTGCCCTGATAGAAGATTTAGCGTCTGAAGAACCCTCCCTCACAGAGCAGGTGCATTTGGCGCAATTAGGGCCAATGTTGCGGAAGGCGATTTTGCAGCTCACCGAAGAGCAGCAGCACGTGATTGCCTTGAGATTTGGACAGGAAATGAGTCTGGCCGAAACCGCCCAACTGCTGGGAAAAACGGTTGGCGCGGTAAAGGCCCTACAGCATCGAGCGTTGGCTTCCCTGGCGCGTTTCATACCCAAAGGGTCAGAGCATGACAGATAGATTCGAAACCATACTTGACGAAAGCATTTCTGCGCTGCAAGCGGGCGTATCAATTGAAGATATTCTGGCCGAAGTGCCCGAATACGCCGCCGAATTGCGCCCGCTGCTTTACGCCGCCTCCGTACTGGCCGATCCCAATCCTGAGTTAGCGCCAGAAGAAACAAAATCTGTCCTGCGGAATGAATACGTCAAACAAGTGGCCGAATTACCGGCGCTGTCCCAGACCCCCTGGCGAGAAAAAACCGAAGCGATCCTCCGAATCCTGAAAAGACGCCTGACTCGCAGAGCAATTTTAAACGATTTAGTTACGGTGACCCTTACCATTATTTTGACCATGCTTATGGCCGTGATGATTCTCAACTACCTGGCCGCCGATACTATTCCGGGTGATTTTTTGTATAGCGTCAAACGAACCTCTGAAAATGTCCAACTCAATCTTACGCTGGATGAGGCGCGCCGCCGCGAGTTGAGGGCCGGGTTCAACCAGCAACGACTGCAAGAAATGGAGCGGCTGATTGAACAACGTCAGGTTGCCAAGGTGCAGTTCAATGGGGTGTTAGAAACGAAAGGCGAAAATTTGTGGATTATCGAAGGGCATACAATTTTTCTGCCCCCCGATATGCAGCAGGATACAGCTATTGCCGAAGGAGATGTGGTAGAAGTGGTGGGTTTATTGCGGGCCAATGGCATTATTATTGCGGATACCATCCGGGAAGTGGGGCCGTAAAAGGAAGCAAAGCTCCTCTTTGGGAGAGGGCAGGGGTGGGTAAAAAATTGTACGATCAGTCTCAAAGGTATTGGACATTTATTCCCCCCAGGGATTTACAGAAAACTGGCTGCCAATTTGAACAGGGTATAGCTGCCCAATCCGGTTGTTAAGCCGCCAATCGCCATTGTCAATTTACCTGTCGGAATACGGCTGACAATATAAGCGGCCAGCGGTGCTGAAAGCAGCGCGCCCAACACCAGTGAGGGCGCTAATGCCCACGGAAAAGGATTTCCCATCACCCAAAACATCGCAAAGCCGGCTAAACTGGCTACGCCCTCGGCCAGGCTGGCAATACCAACCGCACTTCGACCGCGCACCCCGGCCAGCACCTGCCCGCC
>CAZTFF010000087.1:0-20180 GCA_964612485.1 uncultured Caldilineaceae bacterium | reverse complement strand
TTGATGTGTAATAGTCACTATTTTGTGTAAACTTATTTCAGGACTTGACAATCTTCTCAATATTTCGGGGGAATGAGGTCTGAGCCTGTCGAAGACCGTTGGTTTCGACAAGTTCAACCAACTCTACCCCCGATCATTGAGAAGGTACGTTAGGACGTTCTAATCCTACAACTCTGCGCCTTTGCGTTGACATTCGGTGTCGTTGTATTACCAACGCTGGAACATCACAATGAATTCGGTAACATCGTCTCAACACGTAACATTCTGGCAAAAATTAGACTATGGTCTACTGCTGGCCCTGGTCTTGCCTCTGTTTGCCGTGCTGCCGCTGCTCACGCATACCGGGCTGCCCAACACCGCCGACGGTCCGGCGCATCTGATGCGGCAGGTTGAACTGAACCAGGCCTGGCAGCAGGGCCACTTTTATCCCCGTTGGGGCACCGATCTAGCCCTGGGCCACGGCATGCCCATCTTTAGCTACGCTCCGCCGATATTGTACCAGTTGACCCAACTTTTTCATTTAACCGGCCTGCCGCTGGACGAATCGATGAAAGGTGTGCTGGTGCTGGATTTTCTGCTCTACAGTGTGGGCATGTTTCTTTTTGCGCGCCGCATCTACGGCCCGGCTCCGGCGCTGGTGGCCGCGGCAGTCTATGTTTATGCGCCCTATCGTTTGCGCGAGGCGTACATCCAGGGCAATTACGGCCAGTTTACCGGCCTGGCTTTTTATCCGTTGATTTTGTGGGGATTCCACGGGCTGATTACTGATGGTCGTCTCCGGTATTGGGTGGCGGCCTCTGCCGCATTAGCCGGGCTGTTGTTCAGCCACAACATCAGTTTTATGGTCTTTGTGCCGTTGTTGGGGGTGTATCCGGTTTTTTTGTTGGGGAGGAAGAGAGTCAGTGAATCAGCGAGTCAGCGAGTCAGCGAGTCGGTGAGTTTGCGTAGGAAGTGGCGTCCTCCTTCTAATCCTCTCCGTTGGGGAGAGGGCCAGGTAACTTCCTCTCGCCCGTTTCTCCGCACCCTGGCCGCCGGGTTGTTGGGGCTGGGCCTGGCTGCCGTTTTCTGGCTGCCGGCCTTTGGCGAGCGTCACGATATCAAACTGGAAGGCATCACCCAGACCTTTTTTGATTTTCGGGAGAATTTCATCTCCTTGCCGGAGCTTTTATCGCCGCCCTACCGCCTTGATCTCACCGCTATCAATCCCTATTTCCCCTTGAGTCTGGGCCTGCCGCAACTCATTGGGGCGGGGTTGGCGGTGGTGGGGGTGGTGTTTGTGGTGGTGAGCAGAGTCAAAAAATCAACGAATCGGCGAGTGAGCGGATCAGCGAGTCCGGCTCACGCACCACAAGCCACGCACCACATCTTATGTTTTTCCCATACCCTCTTTTTTCTTGCTGCGTTTTTTGTTTATGCGTTTCTTACCCTCCCCGTCTCGCAATTTTTGTGGGAGTCGGTTCCCTTGTTAGAGTTGGCCGAATTTCCCTGGCGAATGCTTGGCCCCGCCATCTTTTGTGCCGGCGTGCTGGCCGGCGCTGCCTTTTGGATGATGTCTTACGCCGTACGCGCGTCGAAATACGCCTCACGCATCACCCCCATTCTCCTCCTCATCTCTATCTTCACCATCATCGCGCTCAACGCCCCCTACCTCTATCCCTCACAATTTATTTCTTGGGGAACGCCTGCTCCCGCCGATGCCTTTGCCTACGAGGTTCAATCCGGCGCGATCGGCACCACCAGCACCGGCGAGTTTTTGCCGCGCTGGGCGCAGCAGCATCCTGACCCCGATACCCTGTGGCCCGATTACCGGGCAGGACGCGCGCCGCAAAAAATCGATCCGGCCTCGCTTCCAACCGGCGCAACGGTTGAAACCCTCTCCCATCAGGCCGAGTCGGACTCCTGGCGCATCAACACGCCCGACGCGTTTGAAGCTACCATTCGCACCCTGTACTGGCCAGGCTGGCAACTTTACCTGGATGGCCGGCCCATCGATTTTACCATCACCCACCCCACCGGGTTGATCCAAACCAATATTCCACCGGGGCAGCACACCTTAACGCTGCAACTCGAATCCACCCCCCTGCGCTCGCTGGGACAATGGTTGAGCCTTGGCGCTGCTCTCATCCTGATTTTTCTCGTTGCTCTTGCTATCAAAGGGAGGCGGCGGTCGGCGGTTAGTCGCCAGTCGTCCTCCACGACTATTTCTCCCCAATTTTTTATCGTTGCTACCGCCGGCTTGATTTTATTTTACCTCCTCTCCCGCCCGTTGGCTCCGCTGTTCGTTCCCCAGTCTGATCCCAACCGGCCCCAACCTGCGGATCGGATCGTGCAGGCCGATTTTGGCGACCAACTTCGGTTGGTGGGAGTGGATCAGCTGCCGGACACGGTGCAGCCCGGTGAAACCCTGGCCGTCACCGTCTACTGGCGCGCAATGCAAGATTTGGCTACCAACTACTCTGTTTTTCTCCATCTCGATGCGCCGAATGGGCAAACGATGGCCACAGTGGATGAAGTTGACCCCGAATACATCCCCACCCGCAACTGGCCGCCTTCAATGTACCTGCGGAATGTGTTGAAACTCGATATTCCCGACCTGGCGCCCATCCGCTATGATGTCACCGTTGGCGCTTACAGCCGGGAAACCGGTGAGCGGCTGGCGCTGCCGGATGGTTCAACCGCCTACAAAATCGGTTCGGTGTGGCTGGACGCCCCCGCCCCCCCCCCCCCCGCCACTTCCCTGGCGCGCTTTGGCCCGCATATCACCCTGCGCCACGCCGAGTTTGACGGCCAACATCTGACGTTGTATTGGAAAACCAACGCGCCGCTGGAGCAAAATTTGAGTATTTTTGTTCACCTGCTGGATGCCCAGGGTAATTTGCTGGCCCAGTCTGATGGCATGCCCTATGACGGCCTGTACCCGCTGCCCCATTGGCGGCCCGAACAGGTGGTTGTTGATGTCCGCGCCATAGCAACACTGCTGGAAAACCCGGCTCAATTGCAAACCATTGCCATTGGCATCTACGATCCGATCACCGGCGAGCGTTTACCGGTAACGGACAACGCGGAACAACCGCTGCCGAACGATAGCGTTTTGCTTCCGGTGATGCGATGAGGTGGAAGTTAGCGAGTCAGCGATTCAGCGAGTCAGCGAATAAAAATGGAGGGCGCTGGTATAACTTTTTCTGCTACCCTGCTACCCTGCTACCTTTTTACCGAAGTTGGCTAATTTTCATCCTCTACACGTTTCTCGCGCTTATTTTGACCTATCCTTTGGCGTTAAACGTGGCGACCGCCGTTCCCATCGATATTGGCGATCCGTTGCTCAACACCTGGATTTTAGCCTGGGATACCCACGCCCTGCTCACCGATCCGCTAAATCTGTTCAACGCGAATATTTTTTATCCCTTGCCCAATACCCTGGCCTACTCGGAGCATTTGTTCAGCACGGCCTTGCTGGCCCAACCCCTGCAACTGTTTTTTGGTGAGCCGGTTGCGGCTTACAATTTTAGCCTGCTGCTGTCTTTTCCCCTGGCTGGTTTTGGGATGTATTTGCTGGCCCTGCGTTGGACACATCATCGCGGCGCGGCCTTTATCGCCGGGCTGATCTTTGCCTTTAACCCTTATCGTTTTGCGGCGATGGCTCATTTGCAACTGCTTACGTTTCAATGGCTGCCGTATGCGGTGTTGGGGATTGATTTGCTGTTGCGGGGAGGAGCGGGTGTCAGGTGTCAGGTGTCAAATGCCAGGTTGCAGGTTCCAGGTTGGTGGTCATTTTCAAATGTGGCTTTGTTGTTGGTAGTGGAGATTTTCGTCTGGCTCCAAATATTAGCCTCGTGGTATCTGGCGCTGTATGCCGCGCTCATCCTTGGGGTTTACCTTTTGGCCGTTTTGATCTCCCGTCGATTTCAGATTTCTCGTCTTGCCCCTGTTTTTGTTACCCTGCTACTTGCTGCTTTGCTCACCTTGCCCTTCATTCTTCCTTATCTTCCCCTGCTTGATGACTTACGCCAGTCTCGTCCCGTGTCCCTGGCCCTGTCTCTGGCCGCCTCGCCCACCGATTTTTTGGCTGCCGCACCGCTCAACTTTATTTTTGGCCCCCTCACCGAACAGGTTCGCGCCCGCCCCGGTTTTATCGGAGAAAATACATTGTTTGTGGGGGGAGTGGTGGTTGTGCTGGCCGTGATAGGGATTGGGTGTCAGGTGCCGGGTGTCAGGTGCCAGGTGTCAGGTGTCAGGAGTTTGCGGTTTATGGCTTTTGCGATGGTGGTTGTGGCCGTTCTTTCTCTGCTGCTCACTTTTCCGGCTCCTTATGCACTGTTGGCCGCGTTGTTCCCGCCCAGCACTATTGTCCGCGTGCCGCCCCGCTGGATCATCCCGGCCCTGTTTGCTTTGTCCATTTTAGCGGCCCTGGGCTACTCACATCTTTCGCACTTTGCGCGCCACGCGCCACGTCTCACGTCTTATGTCTTATTTCTTTTCATCTCCACCCTTCTCATCCTCGAAACTCTCTCTATCCCGCTTCCCCTCGCCCCGGTCAACAATCAACAAACGCTGAATCCGGCCTATCACTGGCTGGACGCCCGGCCCGATCCGGTGGCGTTGGTTGAACTCCCCCTGCACAGCGCCCCCGCCCCGGAATATCCCGAAGTTAAACGGATGGCGGCCAGCACGTTGGGCTGGTGGCAGTTGGTCAACGGCTACTCCGGTTACACCCCCCCCCGACAGCCCCAACTGGCCCAGACGCTGGCCGGATTCCCCGATGAAACATCAATTACAGCCTTACAAACTTTGATACCATCCTCAAGTTCATCCTTTTTTATCCTCGTCCATCCCGGCGAAGCCCCCCTCGATCGGACCCAATGGGAAACCGTTGACCGTTGGCGCGCCGAACGAAATCCGGCCCTTTATCCCGTTGGTGTCTTTGAAGATGATTATCTCTATCAGCTCCTGCCGGAAGGTTCACAGAAGTTTGCCGTTCCTGTCGCTACCTTTGGTCCGAACCAAACCATCCGGCTGCTGGCCGCTAACCTTGAATTACCAGATTCAGCCTCTGTCTCTCCGGCCCGGCTCTTGCTCTACTGGCAAACAGAAGCCTCTCTTTCCGCCGATCTGACCGTCTTCATCCACCTCCGCGCTGCCGATGGCTTTGTTCGCACCCAGGCCGACGGGCCGCCGGTGAGGGGGCATTCTTCCACCGTGGAATGGTCGCCCGGGGAAATTGTTCAAGATATTCACCCGCTGCCGCCCGAAGATTTTACGCAAGTCGATCATCTGGCCGTTGGTCTGTACGATCCGATTACAGGGAAACGGCTTCCCGCCTTTGGCCCCGCTGGTGAACCATTGCCGGACGATGCCGTGGTGATCAATCTACGCGGATCAAACTTACAATCGAAGTGAGCCGCTGTGGAATAGGGGCCGTGCAACTTTTCGGTAACAACCTCGTAATGAATGTTGAAAGCGATTACAAGTTTAACCCTTACAAATTACAAGAAAGAGGTGTTACCATGACCGAAAAAAATGAAAAAGTAGCTGCTGAAGAGACCGAAGCTCAGAATGAGCAGGTCCGAACTGAAGAGTATGTTTTCAGCGGCGATGAAATTGTGGCCAAAGTGAAAGAACTGCTCTACGAAGGCAACATCCGCCGCCTGACCGTGTACAGCGAGAGCGGCACGGTGCTGCTCGATGTTCCCCTGACCCTTGGCCTGGTGGGGATGGCTGCCGGCGTGGTGCTGGCTCCGATATTGACCGCCATCACGCTCCTGGCCGGGGTGTTGGTCAAGCTCAGAGTAACGGTTGAGCGGGTTGAAGAAACCGTTGATGAAATTGAATAGGTTGTTTTGATCGAAAAAATTAGCCCGACCAAGTGGTCGGGCTAATTTTTTGGGGGATGACGGTTACTCGCCGTGAATTGTGACCGTGATCCGCCGCCCCGAGGCGTGGTTTCGATGCTCGCATAGATATATTCCCTGCCATGTTCCCAAATTAAAACTGCCATTGGTAATCGGCGCCGTCACCGAACTACCCAGCAGCGAGGTTTTGATATGCGCCGGCATATCGTCCGCTCCTTCGTAGGTGTGCTTGTAGTATGGCGCATTTTCGGGAACCATGTGGTTAAAATGGCTCTCAAAATCATCACGCACCGTCGGGTCGGCATTTTCGTTGAGGGTCAGGCCGGCTGAAGTATGGTGAATAAAAATATGGGCCAGCCCCACGTTGATGTCGGATAGCTCGGGGACTTCTTGCTCAATGTGACGAGTCACTAAATGGAACCCTCGGCTGAACGATGGCAATCGAAAGGTGTGTTGGTACCAGGGCATAACTATCTCCTTTAAGCCAGAAATTTCTGTATTTGCTGTACGGCCCGCTCCATCGCCTCCGGCTCACGGACCAACGCTATTCGCACAAAGCCTTCGCCGCCGGGGCCAAAGCCGCGCCCCGGCGCCAGCGCTACGCCGGTTTCCCGCGCTAATTCCACGCAAAAATCAAACGAGTTGGGTTGGCCTTCGGGCAGTCGAGTCCACACATACATGCTGGCCTGCGGCAGCGGTGTGTCCCACCCGTTCTCATTGAGCGCTTGCACCAGCGCATTGCGCCGTAACTCAAAAATGCGGGCAACCTCTCGCGCCTTTTCGCGGGGCTGCTGGATGGCGGTGATGGCGGCTTGTTGAATGCCGGTGTACTGGTTAAAGTCGATGGCGCTCTTGACTTTGTGCAGCGCGGCAATGGCCTCGGCGTTGCCGGCGGCCCAGCCGATGCGAAAACCGCCCATGTGGTAACTTTTGCTGCAAGAGTACAACTCCACGGCAATCTCCATGCCGCCCGGCTCGGCCAGCACCGAGGGAGCTTCGTAGTTGCCGTAAACCATATCCACGTAGGGAAAATCGTGAATGAGCAAAATATCGTGGCTGCGGCAGAACTCAATGGCCTGCCGGAAAAACTCCGCCGGGGCGGTGGCGGCGGTGGGGTTGTTGGGATAGCTCAGTACCATGGCCCGGGCCTGTTGGGCGATCACGGACGAAATGGCAGTTAGATCGGGCAAAAAATCATTTTCTTCCGGCAGCGGCATGGCCACCGTTTCCAGCCCGGCAATGGCCATCGCTCCAAAATAGGA
Source organism: uncultured Caldilineaceae bacterium (assembly GCA_964612485.1). GTDB lineage: Bacteria > Chloroflexota > Anaerolineae > 4572-78 > J111 > JAFGNV01. Next base: position 13,069 of record CAZTFF010000087.1, on the reverse strand, counting down.
AGGATAACCGGGGTCCGGCGCTAAAATAACATCGCCCGGGTCGGTGACAGCCAGCAGCAAGTTGCCAAAACCTTCTTGAGAGCCGATGAGCAGTTGGATGTGACGCTCCGGGTCCAGGGAGCGGTGGTATCGCTGCCGGAACCACGCGGCGGCGGCCTGCCGAAAGGGCAGCGTGCCGGAATGCATGCAGTAGCCGTGGGTTTCGGTGTGGTAGGTGGCTTCGCGTAGGGTTTCCATCGCGGCTTCCGACGCGGGCAGATCGCTGGACCCCAGCGACAGGTCGATGATTTCCAGCCCCTTGTTCCGGGCTTCCACTTTGGCCGCGTCCATGGTGTAAAACATGCTGGCCGGCATATTTTGCGCGCGCTGCGACATCCAATGGTTGTTCTCCATAACTCACCCTACCTTGTTGGAATGGACGTTAAAACACCCCTAGATGTTGGGGTTGTTTTTCTGAAGAATCCGTTATTTAGTATTGTGTTTTTTGATTTTATAACATTGAAAATATTATGTTGATTTGGGTTAAACATCCGTCGCGCGTTTCACTTTTAACTTAAAACCGTCAACCTGGGTTACTTCAACCCGCGCGCCCGCTTCGATGGGTTCCTTGTCTTCGCTGATGGCGGTCCAGCGCTCGCCCCACACAAAAACGCTGCCCTGGGGGGCCAGCGCAACTTTCACGGTGCCGGTGGCGCCCACCATGCCTTCCACGCCGGTGGCGGGTTGGTTGTGCATCGCCTGGACCACTTTACGCAGGCCAAAGGCCACAATCGCGCCCAGGGCCAGCGGCATGCCGATGATCGACGGCAGGGGCAGCCGGTAGGCAAATTCCGGGGTATTGAACAGAATGATGCCGCCGATCACAAAAGCCACCATCCCGGCCAGCGTGAGCGCGCCAAAGGTAGGCGTAAATAGCTCGGCGATAAACAAAATAAAGGCCAGCACAATCAAGGCCAGGCCGGCGTAATTCACCGGCAGTTGCCCGACCCCATACAGCCCCACCAGCAGCAGAATCGCGCCGATGATGCCGCTCATATAACCGCCGGGGTTGATGATTTCATAGGTGATGGCCAGTCCCCCAATAGAAATGAGCATCAAGGCAATGGTGGGGTTGGTGATCAATCTTAAAATATTTTCCAGCACCGTGGACTCTAAAGAATTTATGCGGGCATCCTGCGTGGATAACGTGACCTCATCGCCGTTCATCTGCACGGTGAAGCCGTCTAATTGTTCCAACAGATCGTCCAGGTCTTCGGCAATAAAATCGATCACGCCAATGTCCAGGGCTTCTTCCGCGTTGGCGGCTTTGGCTTCGGTGATGGTTTCCTGCGCCCACTCGATGGCCTCCTCACCCCGCCGGTCGCTCAGGCTTTTGATGTCGGCCACCAAAATATTCTCAATTTTGGAGCGCAGCGTTTCGTCAATCTCGCCGCCGCCGGCATCGATGGGGCTGGCCGCGCCAATGCTGGTGTTGGGGGCCATGGCTGCCGCGTGCCCGGCCAGGGTAATGAACGTGCCCGCCGAGGCCGCAAAACCGCCCGGCGGCCACACGTACACCACCACCGGCACATCCGAGGCGATGATAGCCTGGATAATATCGCGGGTCAGATCAACCGATCCACCCGGCGTATCCAGGCGGATAATCAACGCCTCGGCATTTTGCACATCGGCTTCTTCGATGCCGCGCTCAATGTAACTGAGCATCACCGGGGTGACCGGCCCTTCCACATCAATTACGATCACTTCTTTCTCATCGCGCTGGGCCAGGGCTGCGGTGGCCCCCATCAGATAAATTACAAAACCAATTACGCCGATCCATCGAGCAATATTTGTCATGAAAAAAATCCTTTCCTTCGCGTCTACCGAGATTATACCCTACGCAGTAGACCCTGCCAAGCATTTGTGCTACAATTTCGGTCATTCTTTTTGTGGATAACTGCCCTTGGCCATCTCAACAGAATCCCAACTCGCGCTGCTCCTTCTCAAACGCCCACATCGTCCCGTTTCGTTTCTGGTTGTGCTGGGGTTGTTTGGAGTGGCGCTGGGCTTCCTCATCAACATTCTCGATCCCTTTTTGTACAGCGAAAAAATCCGCCTGCTGGCCCCGCCGGAGATCAAAAACTCGGCGTTGAGTTTGGTCACGATTATGAGTTTGCTGGTGGCGTTTGTGGCCCAGCCCATCGTTGGCCACCGCAGCGACCGCGCGCGCAGCCGGTGGGGACGCCGCGCGCCCTACCTGTTGGGCGGGGTGGCGGCCTTGAGCCTCAGCCTCAGTTTGGTGGTTGCCGCCGATACTTTTTGGTGGTTGATTGCGGCGGCCATGTTGATTGCGGCTTCGTCTAACACGGTGCAGGGAGTCTGGCAGGCGCTGGTTCCCGATTACGTGCCGGAATCGCAGCGAGGCGCCGCCGCCGGCATCAAAACCTTGCTGGAACTGGTAGGCGTGATTGGCGGGGTGGCGATTGTGGGCATTACCATTGCCCAGGGAGATTTATGGACAGCGGCTCTTGCCGCGCTGGTGCTTTTCTGGATCATTCTGTTTGTTACCCTGCGTGGCCTGCGGCGGGCCGGCGGGCGGCAAACCGGCCAAGAGCCGCCGGGGCAACTGATTTCATTGACCAACCCGCTGGCGCTGTATCGGCTCATTCGCGCCGTGCCGGGGTTCTCCAGGTGGATGGCCAATCGTTTTCTCTTCTGGTCGGCGGCGATTGCGGTGCGCACCTTTATTTTGAATTATATGCAGGATGTGCTGGCTTTTTCGCCAGGCGAGGCCCAAACCGTGAGCAGCCAGATTTTTCTCATTCTGGCGGTGGGGGTCTTTGCCCTGGCCGTTCCCACCGGCATCCTGGCCGACCGCGTAGGCCGCCGCCCGCTGTTGGTTGTTGCCGGGTTTCTGGCTGCCGCCGGAACCGGCTTGCTGCTGGTCTCGCAGGCGGTGGCGTTGCTTTTTGCAGCAGGCGTTTTAATTGCCGTGAGCGCGGGGATTTTTGTGAGCAGTTCCTGGGCTTTGGCCACGGATTTAGCCCCGCCGGCGGAGGGGGCGTTGTACCTGGGATTCGCTAATAGCGCCAGCGTGGTGGGCAGCATCGGCGGGCGTTTGGGCGGCCCGCTGATCGATGGGGTCAACCAGGTTTCAGGAACCGCGACGGTGGGGTATCTGGTGGTGTACGCCATTGCGGCCCTGTTTTTTGTGGGCAGTAGTTTGGTGATGTTGAAGATACCTCATCCCAAGAATCGCAATTAAGCAGTGATATCTTCCGGTTTTAACACGGCAATGGCGATGCCCACGATCTGTACCGGCGGCGGATCACCCTTGAATTGGGTAAAGGGTAATTTACGCGGCTGGTGGTGGGGGTTGGAGCTTTCCGGTTTGAGCGTGACTCCCTCGGAATTGATGGTGATCCGTTTAAGCGTGGCCTTGCTATCCTCCTCTCGGAAAACTACGGCCACAATGTCGCTGGTAGCCGGGGCCATGGCGCCCACGCTGCTGCGCTGCAAGATGATGTAATCTTTGGTGGTAATCCCGGCCAGGTCCATACTATCGCCACTGATTTTTACCACCACGTAGCTTGATTCTTTCGAGAAGATGAGCCATTTTTGCCCGCGCAGCGGGATGGCTTTTAAGAGTTGGCCTTCAAACTCAAAATCCAACTCGCCGAATTGCTGGATATAGCCCAACACATCATCGACCACGGGTTTTTCGTACCCCGCAGCAATTTCATCAAATAGGGGTAACACCCTGATAATTTCTCTGGGATAATTCTGCGGTTTGGATTTAGCGTCCCCATCTGCATTATCATCTGTGGTTCCGAGTAGAACAGCGCCGTTTTGATGATCGCTGCCGCTGGGGCCGCGTAAAATATCCCGGATATGTTCCACCGTTTCCAGCGCCTGGCCGGGGAAAAAAACGCGTGAGGCCACGCCCAGCGTACCCTGATCCAAAATGCTGGACAAGCGCATCAGGATCACAGCTTGATCGGCGTGTTCCAATTTTTGTAATTCTGCCGTCAGATTGTTCAACGGCAGGATATGGGCTTCGGCTTTCGCTTTTTCATACTCCTGAATGCGCTCGGCTTCGTGTGGGGCCAGTTCTCGGGTTGACCAGCCCTGCCAGCGCGCCCGCCAGGCTTCAATCCATTGCTCGGTGACTTCATCCTGCACCTGCAACGTTTGCAGCCGGAGGTCCAAAAGTTTGGCGCCCATTTTGGGGGCGGCTTCGCGGATGATGCCGGCCAGTTCGTTTTGTACCGCTTCCCGCGCGGCCAGCGTTGCTTCTTCGGTCAGGCCGATCAATTCGTCCAGGTTGCGCCGGGCAATCATGGAGCGGAGCGATCCCTCGGTTTGCGAAATCACCACCCAGCCTTCCCAATCTATATCCTGGGTGCGGCCTCTTTCCCGCCGCCACTTGCCGGTGGCGGCTTTGAACACCGCTTCTTCAGAAAAGGGGTAGGGTCGGTCTTCCGTTGACTCCTGGCCCCCGTCGTCAATCTGGTAGCGGATTTCCACGTCCCACGTCACCGGGATGCCCTCGCGCGTCATCGCGCCCACCGGTAACAGCCAGCGTTTGGGGCGCAGGTCGATAACATCGTAAACGGTTTCAAACGGCTCCAGCACCGGCAGTCCCGGGCCTACCACCCGGGACAGCTTACCCCGTTTTTCCAGCACCACGGCGCTGTCGTTGTGGATCACCAGCCCCGCCGGCCCGCCCAATTTGGTAACGACGGTATCCTGGCCGCTGGCAATCTGGCCGCCGCTGATAACGGCAATGGGGCCAAAACCCGGTTTGCCGAACATCAGACGAATCAACGACGCAATACCCTCTCTGGTTCCGTCCAGGTTGTAGGTGGCGGCCACAAAACGCCCGGCAAACAGCATAATCACCAACACGATGATGACGTAGACAGCCAGATATCCCAACAAACTTACGCCGCTCTCTACCAGAAATTCGTCTAACGGAAACAGGGGTTGGGTGAGGGTTTCGGTTAAGAGGGCCAGCGCGGCCACCAGTACCACAGGGATCAACAGCCGCGATGTCCTCCCCCAAAATTTAAATGTTCGCGCCGCATTAAACATTTGTTATCTCCTGTTCGGTCTAATCATCCAAAAACATAGGTTCATCAGGTTCACGCGCTTCACTTTCCCCGCGTAATTGGCGGAGCCGGCTGTCTAGCTCATCGTTGGGTACGGGCCACTGCCCCTCGCGGGCAAAAATATCGCCCAGCGTGTCGATAAAGCGGAGAGCCAGCGCCAGGTCCAGTTTGTGCGTGCCCCGGGTGACGCGGCGGAACAGCTCGACAATTTCCGATTCGACCTCGGCCCGCGCCCGTTCGGTGAGGTACATGCGGCTGGCCTGGGCCTCGCTCATCTGGTCCAAAATCTCCCCTTCCCAGCAGGTGCGCCAGTTGGCCAGGCGTCGTTCAATGATGCCCTCATTTTTGGGGTTCAAATTACTGATTCCGCCGCCGATGAGATAGAGGCCCAGCGGTTCCAGGAGTTCCCGCACCCGGTCGCGCATTTCGGCGGCAATGTCAACCCGGGGGTCGCATTCCGGGTTGTGGGGCGCGCACAACTCGTCGATAGTGTAGCGGCTGATGATGTCTTGCACAATGGGCCGGCCAATGAGCGGGATCAGGCCGTCAACCGGGCCGCCGGTCCATTCGTGTTTCTGGCCGCTGCGTTTTTTATCCTGGGTTCGTTCAACCAGCTCGTGGTTCAACAAAGAATAGACTGCTTTTTGGCGGAAGGGGAAGGAGCCGCCCAGTTGCGGGGTTTCTTTGCCGGGATCAACGCGGGAGGGCACAAAGGTAACAACCTCAATGGGGATACCGTCTTTGGTTAAGGCTTGCACGGGAAAGGCGCGGATTTGGGGCCGCAGATCAACGATCCGGGGTTCCAGATCATACACGCCGGTAAAGGATAGGCCCGGCTCAAGCACACCGCGCACAAAGACGCCGCTGCTCACATAGGCCAGATGGTCGCAGGGGGTATAAACCAGGCCCGGCCCGGCAAACATCGTCAAAAAAGAATTGCCGTCGGCCCGTTTTTCCGGGAGGCTGTCTTCATCAACAAAATAGTAGGGGTAATTGGTGCCCATATTGAAGGTGATCAGCGCGCGGAACGCCTGGCGACGTTCCGCTTTATCTTTGGGATTGCGCAGCGGCAAGATAAAGCCGGCCACGTAATACAGGCCCCACCAAAAAAGGAGATACGCCGGCAGGGTGATGGTCAGCAGGCCGATCCAGCCCCCGGCCAGAAAGCCAAAAATAGCCAGGGCGCTAAAGCTGTACCAGCCGCTGGCGGCAAAGCGACCGGCCCGTTTGGTGCGGGTCAATTTGCCAAAACCGAGCTGCCAGATGATTCCGGCCAGGAGTATTCCTCCCACCAGGCCGGTCCAGGCCCCGGAAATCTCAAACCAGAGGTATCCCAGCGCGGCAGTTGCGGCACTCAGCCCCAGCGCGATCCCGGCCAAAACAACCAGCGCAATTAGTCCTAACCATTTTTGGCCCCAATACCCTAAAATCGCGGCAAACGTGAGGCCCATGATCGCGGCCAGCGTAAAAGCAATTGCGGACTCCATTATCTCGCACTCCTATCAAAACTCATTTTACAATTGTTAAATGTAAAGATCATAACGGCCTGTAAAAGTATCTTCTCAATATTTCGGAGGAACGAGGTCTGAGCTTGTCGAAGACCGTTGGTTTCGACAAGCTCAACCAACTCTGCCCCAGATTATCGAGACGGTACCTGTAAAACGATGCCGAGCTTACATAACAATTATAGCACAAAAATCGGCTGTTTGCTTGACAATTTTATTTTAACATAAGCTTTCAAAAAACTAACTAGGAGTTATAGCCCATTCACCTGATTTCGGTTAAGATAGAGAGATGGTCATTAAGAAATTAGCCAACTAACTATTTCGGTGAGAGATTAGAGATTGGAAGAATATTGCTCTCAAATCTCTAATTTCCAATCTCCAATCTCTCTACGTTTTCAAAAAAGGAGATCCAATGACAACAAAACCCCCACCCACCCTGGCCGATATTCAACAAGCCGTCCGTGATTTTAGAGATGCCCGCGATTGGCGGCAATTTCACTCTCCCAAAAATCTGAGCATGTCGATTGCCATTGAAGCCGCCGAATTGATGGAACATTTCCAGTGGCTTACCACCGAGCAGGCCACCAATCTGGCCCGCAATAACCCCCAGGCCAGAGCCGCCATCAAAGAAGAATTGGCCGATGTGCTGATCTACTGTATCAGCCTGGCCGATATGATGGCGTGTGATGTGGCCGAAATTATTGTTGACAAATTAGCCAAAAATGATGAAAAGTATCCGGTGGAGCGCTACCGGGGGCGGTTTTAAGTGATCCGTGGGCGGTCGTCGGTGGCCAATCACCGCGTTCGATAGGACAAAAGTATCAAGTTTTCACCCCCGGTTTGCAACTTTTTTGCAACGTTCTTGGGGTATAATAAACTCAACAGTTGCAAAGAACACCGTTCAAGAACAATCCCGGAGAAAGCAGCCGTTGGAGGCCCACCATGTACGTTAAATTCTGGGGAACCCGTGGTTCGATACCTACATCGACGCCCTCGGACATCATCAAACAAAAAATTCGGCAAGCCCTGGAAGGAGCCGCCGGCCTGGACCTGACCGACCCGGCGGTCATCAAACGGTATCTGGAGCGGCTGCCGTTCACCGTGCAGCGAACCGTGGGCGGCAACACCTCCTGCCTGGAAGTTTCTTCCGGCGGCCAATGGCTCATTCTGGATGCGGGGTCCGGTATCCGGCCCCTGGGCATCGATATGATGCAGCGCGGTTTTGCCCAGGGCGGCCACCAGATTGATATTTTGATGACCCATACCCATTGGGATCACATTCAAGGCTGCCCCTTTTTCCAACCGGCCTTTATCCCCGGCAACCGGGTAACGTTCCATTCCCCCTTTGCCGATCTGGAAGATCGCCTGACCCGGCAGCAGGATGACGTTTTCTTCCCCATCCCGCTCTCTTACATGAGCGCCGCGCTGGAGTTCAAACAGATCAAACCGGATACGTGGAATCACATCGGCAACTTTAAAATCTATCCCACGCGCACCTCCCACCCCGGCGAAACCTATGCTTACCGAATTGAAGACGATCAGAGCTGCCTGGTTTACGCTACCGACTCCGAGTACAAGCGGGTGGACCCCGCCAGCACCAAACGGTTTGTTGAATTTTTTCGCCGGGCTGATTTGCTCATTTTTGATGCCCAATACAGCCTCACCGAAGCGCTGGACAAACCCGATTGGGGCCACAGCACGGCCATGATGGGCGCGGAATTTGCCCGCCGCGCCCAGGTCAAACGATTGGCCCTCTTTCACCACGATCCCACCAGCAGCGATGAAAAAATCTGGGAGGCCAAAGAGCAGGCCGCCGCTTACCTGTTGGGCCACCCCCACCGTCATCCTTGCGAGGTAATGATTGCCTACGAAGGCTTGAGTTTAGATATTTAGCGAGATGCCGCTTATGAACAATCACCTGCCCGATAAACCGGAACACACCATGACCGCCGAACGGCTCCAGAGCCTGTACGATCTCATCGGACGGATGAACTCGGTGTACGAGTTACAGGAGCTGCTGGAATTTGTCGTGGACCGCGCCCTGAGTTTGACCCACGGCAGCCGGGGCGTTTTGCTGCTCTCCTCGGCCTACGAATCGGAACCGAAAGAAGTGGCTGTGGTGCGCGGCAAAGAACTTACCCAGGCCAAACTGGCCCGCACCCTGAAATTTATCAGCAACACTGTCATCAAAGATGTGCTGGATCAGGGCGAACCTCGCCTGGTGACCGATCTACAAACCGACCAACGGTATGAAAAATTAGCCAGCGATGAAACGCTCCGCTTCAAAAAGAGCCGTTCCGTGCTGGCCGTGCCCCTCAAATCCGACGCCCGGCTGGTGGGCTTGCTTTATATCGATCACCCGCGTCGGGCGGTGTTTGGCTCCGACGATCTGGATTTTTTAAGCGCCTTTGCCAACCAGGCGGCCATGGCCATTGACCGGGCCAGAGAACACCAGCGCCAGGTTGAAGAACTCACCTTGCTCAACCAATTGAGCCGGAGCGTGGTGCAGGTGCTTGATCTGGACGAAGTGCTCAGCCGCATCGTCTTTGAAGCCGCCCGCATGCTGAACGTTGAAACCGGTTCGGTGGTGCTGGTTGATGAGGCCACCGACGAGTTGTTCTTTGCCATTTCCATCTCCCAGGGGAAACGGATCAATATCCCCACCCGCCTTAGAAAAGACCAGGGCATTGCAGGCCGCGTCATTTCCAGCGGAGAGGCGGCTTGTGTCAACGATGTTTGCAACGACCCCCATTGGTTTGGCGAGGTGGAAACCGGCTTTTCCACCCGCTCGGTGCTGTCGGTGCCGCTGGCGCTGGAAGAGCGAATTCTGGGCACGCTGCAACTGCTTAACAAAAAAGGTCCCTTTGGCTTTACGTCCGATGACATTACCCGGCTGTCGGCCTTTGCCGCCTCGGCCACCATCGCCATTGAAAATGCCCGCCTCTTCAGAGAGGCCCGCCAGGCCCGCCAATTGCGGGCGCTCAACGAGGCGGCGTTGGCCTTGAGCAGCTCGCTCAATCTGGAAACCATTTTAAACGTGGGGCTGGAACATGCGCTCGCCATCTTGAAGGTGGATGCCGGCCTCATCAGCCTGGTCGATCCCTTTGATCGGATCAGAATTCCAGCCGTCCAGGTCAGCAAGGGGCTTTCTGCCGATGAAAAAATGGCCGGCGAGCAAACCCAAACGATCCATCAGATTGTGAAGGATGCCCTCAACCAAGGGTTGAATGATGTGGTGCGGGTCGATGCCGCGCCTTCGCAGCCGGACGAGGTCCGGGCCGCGCTGTCTAACGCGGGCCTGGCCGCCCTGGCCCTGGCCCCGTTGAAAGTGGCCGAAACCACCGGCGGCGCGCTGGTGGTTATCAGCCGGTCGCCCCACACCTACACGCCCGATGACATAGACGTGCTCACCAACCTGGCCCGCATCATTGGGCTGGCCGTGCAAAACGCCACTCACTACAACCAGGTGAGCGCCCAGGCCATGCACCTGACCTATTTTAATGAAATCGGCAGCGCCCTCACCAGCAGCCTGAACCTGGAACGGGTGCTGGAAGTGATTTTGGAGGGGGTCAACGCTGTTTTAGAAACCGAGCGCACCTCTATTTTTCTGATAGACGAAGCCACGCGGGAACTGGTTTTGCGCTACGCCAACGACCGCGATACGGAGATTCGGCTGGCCCCCGGCGAGGGCATTGCCGGTTGGGTAGCCCAAAACGATCAACCGGCCCTGGTCAACGATACGCTCAGCGATCCCCGCCATTTGCGAGACGTGGCGGTGGAGACCGGCTACGAAGCCCACTCCATTCTCTGTGTGCCGCTAAAAGTGGAGGGGCGCGTGATGGGCGTGGTGGAAGTGCTCAATAAAACCGGCAACCAGCAATTCAACCGTTACCACCAGGATTTGCTGGAGGAACTGACCAAATGGGCGGCCATTGCCATCCACAACGCCCGCCTGTTTGATGAGCGAGTGCAGGCCTATCGCTCGCTCAGTACCGAACAGCAGCGCCGCGTTGCCGCCGAAACCCGGGCCGCGATGGCCGCCGTGATTTTGGATATGGCCCATACCATGAACAATGTGGTGGGCGCGATCCGGGTGTGGGCCTCTACAATAGAATTTTCGGCCCAGAACAACCCCCAATCGCCGCTGGGCCGGTTTCGCAAAGAAGTGGGGCGCATTCGGGAAAACGCGGAGGAGGCCATCAAACTCATCAGCACCATGACCGACCCGCTCAAACAGGCCACCCTTGCGCCCACCGATGTTCGCGCCTGCCTGGAAGCCGCCATCAAAAGCTGCTGGTGGCCCGATCATATTAAGCTAGATAAAAATTTTGATGACCGGATACCACGGGTTAGAGCTAACGCCAAACGGCTGGAAGCAGTTTTTCATAATCTTATTTCCAATGCCGTGCAGGCGATGGCCGCGTCCGACAGCGGCTGCATTACGCTGGCCACCCGCGCCCTGCCCGACGGTTGGGTAGAGATCACCCTCACCGACAACGGCCCCGGCATCCCGTCGGAGTTGCAGGAGAGCCTTTTTAATCCCGGCGTGTCGGGCAAAACAGAAGGGCTGGGCATTGGCTTGTGGTTGGTGGAAACGTTTATCCATCAATTTGAAGGCCACATTGATTTCAGCAGTGATCCCGACCAAGGTACAACCTTTGTCATCAATTTACAACCCCTGGAAAACTGAGCGCGCATTCTGACACGCTCAGAGGAGGATTTTACAATGACAACCCAAACCCACATCCTGGTAGTTGAAGACCGCGATGATTGGCAAGATATTGTATGCAGCGCCGTAACCGCCGAAGGGCACACGCCCCACTCGGCTACCAGTTACAGCGCTGCCCTCGCCGCGCTGGAAACTCAACCGTTCAGCCTGGTGATTGTTGATCCGGTGCTGGACCGCGACAACCGTTTTAACCGTGATGGCTTGAGCGTGGTGGCAAAAGCGCGCGAGATTCAGCCTGATACGCCGGTTCTGATCATCACCGGTTCGCTCACCCAAGACCTGGACGCCAGCTTGAAAAGTCTCTGCCCCACCGCGCCCATTCTTTTCAAAGAAAGCTGGGAACCGGCCACATTTTACCACTGGCTGCACGAACTCACCGGGCAGCAAGCCAAACCGGATACCGGGGATGATGACGCCCGACCCGCGCCGGACCTGGCTCCGCCCTCGCTGGAGCCGCCCGGTGTGCCGATGGGGCGGCCCCGCGTGCTGGTGGTAGAAAATCGGGAAGATTGGCAAAATATTGTGGCGCACACCCTCAATGATCTGGGCTATTTTTGGCGCGTGGCTCAAAATGCGTCGGAAGCGCTGCAAGAAATGGAGCGTGAGAATTTTCACCTGGTGGTGCTGGATTTGAAACTCCAACAGCACGATTTGCCGCTCCGCTCTCACGAGGGCTGGCTGCTGCTGGATCATCTGGTGGAAACGCGCCCTAAAACCAAAGTGGTCATTCTCAGCGGGCGGGCCGGCCCCGGCGATGTGGCCGATTTGCTGACCAATTATCCCATAATTGGTTTCATTGAAAAACAGAATTTCAGCCCCCAGGCCATCCAATCAGCCGTAGAGCAGGCCACGCAAGCGCCGGAATTGAACATCCAGACCTTTGGGCAGTTTCGTTTGTGGCGCGATGGGCAGGCCATTGAAGTGTGGGAACGCCCCCAGGCGGAAAGCGTGGTAAAAATGCTGCTGGTTCGCCGCGCGCGCGGGGGGCGGGCCGTGGCCGCCGATGAACTTATCACCCGACTCTGGCCTGAGTCTGATGTGGCCGGGGGGCGTAAAAAATTGCTACCGCTCATCAGCGTGGCCCGCCGTACCATCGAACCGGAAATCGAACCCCGCGACTCTAATTTTATTTTGCGGAGTTCCAACGGCTACTTTTTTGATCTGAGCGGGCGCGTCACCTGGGATTTGATCGAGTTCCGCGAGCGCGCCCGGCAAGGAAAAACATTGGCGCAGGCCGGGCAGTGGGCCGAGGCCGTGACCGAACTGGAAAAAGGCCGCGCTCTCTACAAAGGCGATTTTCTGGCCGAAGACCCCTACGAGGAGTGGGCCATTGATCTGCGGCGGGAAATTTCGGTGGAGTACCGCGATTTGCTGATAACATTGGCCGATGCCCGCGCCATGCTGGGGCAATACGCCTCAGCCATCGACGCCTGCCAGGTGGCGCTGACCAAAGATCCGCTGCTGGAGAGCGTGTATCGCCGCTTGATGCGGTTCCATACCTGCAACGGCGAAAAAGGGCAGGCGCTCAAAGTGTACCGCGATTGCCTGAAGTTGTTCGAGGAACTGTTTGGCGAAAGCCCCACCCCGGCCACCCGCCACCTGCACCAGGCCATTGTGAATGATAATCCCATTGAGTGCCAGGGAGAGTAGCGGGCCTTAGGTTCACACTTGCGTTATTTATGTGATTGTATATTTAGAGCCTATCCCAAAACCCTCGTCGATAAACCAAGGGGGGTTGAAAAAGA
>CAZTFF010000086.1:0-20382 GCA_964612485.1 uncultured Caldilineaceae bacterium | reverse complement strand
TTGAACGCCGATAATCACTGCAAAGTCAATTTTGTTGGTGAGAGTTGTCATTTTTTGTTCTCCTTATAGTTAAATTGTATAATTATTCGTCAGTATTTTCTTGTGGGTCGTCCTGCTTTTGGCTATCCCCGGAGCGAAGGAACCCACGCTGGCTATGATAGCCCAATAAAAATTCCCCGCTTAATGGTTTGTCATTGGTGAAATCATCAGGATCAAAGAGGGCCATGACCTCATCAATCATTCTTTGGCGTTTTTTTGATTTGCCGCCCAATCTGGCTTTGTAGGGGGTAAGCGCCAATTCGATGGTTCGCCAGGTGCTAAAAGGTCGTTCGGCAAAGCGTTGCATTAGACGGGCGGCGTTTGTTTGGCGGCCTTCCTTAGCCTCGTTCAAGGCCCATTCTTCCAGGCTGTCGGCCAGGGCCAGCAATCTGCCATAAAGGTAATCTCTTGTGGTTCTGGTTTGATCAAGTGCCATATTATAATTCTCCTTTTCATTATGTTTTTTATAAAGCGCACAAGCAATGCTTAATGTTTTGTTCCACTCGCTTTCGCGTTTGTCTTGCGGGTCTTTAATGCCAACCCGGTTCGATGCTCGTCTAACGGTTGATTCAACAAGGTCACGCGGAATCGGCTGACCATCTACAATACAAGGCAACATTCTTTCAACCGTAGATTTCCGTAGTTTATCGGTAACGCGCCTGCCATATGCGGCTTCGGCAATGTCTTTGGGGGCAGGTGCTCCGACAAACGGGGGATAAATGAATTTGGCTTTTTCGCTTTCTTTGTCCACAACTTCAATGGCGCGATAACGGTGAAGCCAGGTACAGGTTTCGTGCCAATGGTCAAGACGTTCCAAAAAATCAGACCCTTTCAGTACACGGTAGTAGGTGATGGCCAACCGGCCTTTTCCTGATATTGCGGAGTCTAACCCCATAACTACAACATCCGTTGTAGGAGTTATTTGTTGACTATAGCCGGCAATTTTCTTTTTTAGCTTTATTGCCAAATCTTGCCGAATATCTACCGGCGATGCTTCATCGCTAATCAGGCCGCTGTCATCAAGAATGGATACGGGATCGTCTGTAGGTTGCGGAAGTTCTGCCCCGGATGTTGCCCAGGCCACAATAGCCTGATCATCTTTTCGGTATCCCTGCCGGCTGATAAGCCACAAAAGCGCATAATGTGCTTTTTGCGATACTTCAAGGCTTACATTGCAGGCTTGAGCATCCGTCAAAAATCGTCCCCGAAAAGTAAACCCGCTTGTATCGTTAGATGAAATCAGCTTTGCGCCATCGCCTTCTCGCCGCAAGTATTTGGGATGGTTGGAGGTTAATACATCTTTTTTTCCAGTTACAAAGCAGAAAGGTTCTTTGGCTTTGTCAGAAAGATAGAAATTTATCCAGCTATTCCACAAGGCTTTATCTTTCCATATCTCAGGTTCAGGGTCGCCCGGAATTTCAACAATCCAGCGAACAAAAGCTTGTTCCTGGTCGTTCACAACCGAAAAAATGTCAGTTGTATCTTTTTCTCTCTGAACCTCCTTTTTCTCAAGAAACTTTCCATCATCTCCTATCAGAAGTATTTTTTGCTTCGCCAAATCCTGCACCACGGTTTGTTTCTCAATGTACTTCAATACCGCTTCTGCCTTTGGGTGTGAAAATTCTGATTGACACCACCTCTTTAGTATTTTTACAAAACTACGGTAAGGTTCCTCAACCTCTTTGGCAAAGCCCGAAGTTACGGAGCCGCCAAAATCCCGAAAATCACCGGCAATGTATTGAAGTTTGTCGCAAAGCGGATGATTAGCCGGTTTACTTCCGGCCCGACTGGCCGAGCTTTCAGTGCTGGGGATGATGGTGCTTGCTTCTCTCTTGTCTGTTACCAGCCTGGCTCTTAGAAAATTACCGGCTCCATCAATGGCAATTTCAATTTGAGCCTGAGTTGTAATATGGCATACTGGAAGCAAGGGGCGTTCTCTTTCGTTGTTGGAATAACCAATCTGTCCTTCACAATTGTTGTACGTTTCGTACAGTTTTTGCATCCAACTCATCTTACAACGCTCCTTCCTGGTAGCCTTCAAGTAAGCCTTCTTCTTGTAGGCCAATCGAATTCGGCGGTATCGGTTTCATTTCGCGCACAAATTTCACCAGGGTGGGGTCACAGTCATCGGGGCGAATGAACTCTACTACGCCGTTTTCCATTTTGGGATGCCAGAAACGGGCGTGAAGTTCATCCTTGCCCAGTTCATCCGGGTAGTTGAAGCCGTGGAACATCATGCCAAAAGAGAGTTCGCCCGGATAACCATCATAAAAGCCGGCCCCTTCTCCAAACTCGCACGGCTCCACATACGCCTGGCACTCTCTGGTACCCAGAAAAATATCTCGCCTGCCGCCGCGCTCGATCATCCGTTTGGCCACAAAATAATGTTTGTTCTCGTTTCTGTCCTGCGCCAAATCTTCGCGGTGGTAATTCCAGTCAAACCGCGCCTGCACCTGATATTCAATATCGGCCAAGTAAGTGTAAATGGAAAGATCGTGTCCTTTGCCGCCGTATTTCACCGGCTTGGCGCTGCGGGTTTGGGTTCTGATCGGTTTCATCACCCTGACCTTGTCAATAAACCAGACAATGGTCGGCTTCCAGTAGACCGAACTCAAAACCCCTTTCAAGGCTTCGTAAGTGGGTATCTGGTAAGAATACTTCTCGCCGCCAATCTTTGTCAGCGGATCGGTGAACAGGGCGTATTTCCCAAAAACCTTAAACGTAATAATGTTCTGCTTTTTCATAGGCTTCTCCTTAAAAAGGTATTAGGGTTTCCATTTTTTTAACAATTTCATTGCTCCAGCCGAATTCTTCGCTGTAATACTGCTCGCCCAGGTAATAAATCCCGGCACCGTCCTGAACTTCTCTAACAGCTTCCAACTCAGCCAGTTCTTTAAATTCATGGGGGAATAGATTAACCGAATACCGTTGCGCTTTTTTGATGAGTTTGTACTGTTTTTCCAACTCAGCGGTACCGCAAAGTTCGTTTATAATTTCCGTTCCCTCCTCTCCGTAGGGTACAATGACGCCTTGAGTGTGAGAATCTATTACCTCAAATTCCCTTGAAGCTGTTTGAAAGGCTTGCTTAAAGACAAATGTTGGTTTTGTCCCCATTACGCTTGTGTCCCTCTTGGCCCCTGTTGTATTTCTTGACAGCAGATTGAATAAATTGTCTTCTTGTTCCACTAATGAATCCGGCCCCACAGTGTAAGCCATTTCTTTTTTGCGTTGATAGAAATAGTATTCGTAGTATTGACTCATTGCATCCAGCCCCAGCCGGTCATTATTAAATTTTTCGGGGTCATTGTCGAACTCACTCAAAAGACGTTCTGATACTTTCACCCCTTTTTTGATGTCTATTAACCTGTTAACACTTTCATTGGCCGGATTGACAATAAACACGTTCCCCAATACTTTCTTGCCGTCTTCATCTTCCTGCTTGCCGCTCCGGTTACATCGCCCCGCCGCCTGGGTAATTGAATCCAGCCCGGCCAGGTAACGGATAACGGAACCAAAATCAATATCCACCCCGGCTTCAATTAATTGGGTGCTGATGCAGATCACCGGTTCCTGATTTTTAAGTTTGGCTTTGATTTCATCCAGTTTTTTCAAACGATGCGCCGGACACATCTTGGTGCTGAGGTGGTAAAGCATCTCCTTTGGATTTTTGGCGGCAACTGTTTGGTAAAGGGACAGGGCTGACCTTTTGGTATTTACCACGATCAGAACGCTCCCTTTTTTATCTAATTCCTGTTCTGCCAATTCCGCCACTTCTTCATTCGTCCAACCGGGGCCGATTTTCCTCTGGTCAAAGACCTCAATGCGCTTGAGTTGCTCAAAGAGATTTTTCTCATTTTCAATCATCTTTCCGTCAATGTTTAGCGCGTGTTGCGGCGGTTCTATTTTATCAAGCAAGGGCTGGGTGGCGGTACAAAGCACCACGCTTGAGCCGCAGCCGTGTACCAGAAATTCTAGCGCGGCATTAAACATTTGCACCGTGCGAACCGGAATGGTTTGCACCTCATCAAAGATGATAACCGAATTGGCAAGCTGGTGCATTCGTCTGACGCTTTTGGTGCCTGAACCGAACAACGCTTCCAGAAATTGAACTTGCGTGGTAAAAACAATCGGCGCATCCCAATTGTCCGACAAGAGATTTCGCCGTTTGGCCGCAATCCAGTTCTTTTCTTCATCTTTATCATCGAGAATGATGTTGGAGTGATGTTCCAGAACTATCTTGTTTAAGTAATGCCCCTTTTTATCTTTTTCTTCTAGAATCTTTCTAACCTCATCGGCGTTCTGGTCAATAATGGACGTGTACGGAATGATATAGAAAATTCGATCTAGTTTGTGTTGTTTGGCATGGTTAAGCGCAAAGCGAAGACTGGAAAGCGTTTTACCTCCACCAGTGGGAACGGTTAGCTGGTAAACTCCCTTTCGTTTTGCGGCAAATTCCAGACAGGTTTGCGATACCTGGCTACGCAATTTATCTACTTCATTTCTGTCCGGCTTGTTTTCAAACTCCCGGATTTTCCGATCCAATCTTTCAATTAGTGTTTCCCAAGGCGTATAATTGCCGTAATTTCTGATGTACTCATTGGAGGGAAACTCAAAATCGGCAGTATCAAGCCTGTCGGCATCAATGAGGCAACTGAGTAGATAGCGTACCAATAAGCCGCATTTGAAGTTCAATGTATCGTGTGATTCGGGTTGCGCCTTTAAGCTGTTCAGTTTTTCGGCAAACCGGATTCCTATGTCGTCCGATAACAATTCTTCAAGTTTGTTAGCGATTTTTGTCAGATTTGACCAAGCCTCATTAGCGTGAGCGCTTTCTTCCGGTTTTCCAATACGTCGCTGAAAATTGTTTTCTCCATCCGGTTTAAGCGAATCAATCAGCCCGGAATGATGTGAGGCAATACATAAAGCCATTGCCAGCGCTGTTGCTGTTGCTTTATCGCCGCGTTCGCTCAACTTCTGGTATATGATTTGTGCGCCAGCAGTAGAATGGTCAACTTTTCCCTTTTTTGCCTTGACATCAACCCAATCAGGCGAGTTTTCCGAGATAAGACCTGTCCCGGAACGGATATAGTTTTGAAATTCATCGCTTGCTTTACCCACATCGTGCAACAAACCCAGAATTTTCCCGATCTCCTTCAACCCGATTTTATCGGCAAATTGACCGGCATAATTTGAAACCGCAGATAGATGCTCCTCAACTGATTGAATTTTTTTGTCTTTACGCACATGCGCGACTAATTGCTTTCCCACCGCCATCACCTCGTACAACTCGGCCAAGCGACGGGCTTCTCGTTCAAGCGCCCGGCGCAAAGCCTCCGGTTCTAACACCTCCACATCGCTGCCCCAGCCCCTGATCCAGGGCAGCATTTCGCGCCATTCGGCAATGGGAGCTTGCCAAATGACGTGGCCGTTTTCGTCGGGGTCGCTCACCGACTCGTCGGGATGCCATACGCTTTCCCTTAACCGTCGGACGGCCTTTTTGCCGGTAAACTTGAGTTTAACCGGATCAGCAGGTTTTTTGCTGCCCCCCCAAATACCCCAGGCATATTGAAAGAGCGTTTGGTCATCAAACTCGGGGTCAGGGGGAAACGGCTCGGTACTAAAAGTGGCTTTTTCAATCCGCTCTAACTGAAAGGGCACGTAACCGTCCATTACATTGGTGCCGGCAATCACATATACGCTGTCGCTCCACGGTGAAGGTTCAATGAGGTACGGGCAAATTGTATGCTTGGTAGATGTGTCGCTGCCCAGGCTTTGGTAGCGGATATGCACCTTATATTGCTCCGACCAGCCGCGAATAAGCGTGGTTAAAATCTCAGCGCGGCGCGCTTCTTCCGGGAGTTCCGGCACGGTAGCGGCGGCCTTTACCAGCCGTTCGGTCATAGGTTTATAGAGCGCCGTAGCCAACTTGCCTAGCGCGTTTTGCACCGGACGGCTGGGCAACCGAGTATTCCGGCTTAAACGGCGCGTAGCCAGGTATAAGATCAGGGCTTCTTCCCAGCTAACCTTAATGTTTGAGATAAAGGTGCGGCTGTCGATGCGGAAACGACCTCGCTCAGTTTCTACAAAAAAATCATCGCCGTATTCTTCTCTCAGACTCTTGCGGCGCTTGAAAATAGCCTCGCGCCTCACGCCCAGGCGGTCTCCCATTTCCTGATCGGTATAACCACGTCCGGGTTCAGCATACAAACGGATCAGTTCATTATCATCAATTAATTTAGCCATTTTGTTTCCTCAATAGTTATTTTGGCAACATCTTAACATACTTTGTTGCCAAATACCGTGAATCTGCGAAAAATTCATTGATTTCACACCAAACTCATCGCTTGAAAATTCCCAAAAAGCCCTTGTCATCTTCATAAAGAAGTTCTTCGGCTTGTTCCTCTGAAGCTACCAATAGTCGGGTAATTGATTGAGGATGTAAGCCAAGCTGCTTGGCTGCATCATTGGCCCGTAACTTGCAATCATTTTCCCGAATGGTCTCTATAAAATCTGATAATCGTCCAAAATTGATTTTGCGTCCCATTGTAGACACCTCCGTAAAAATTGTGAGATGTCTACAACATAACCCCTCATTGTTGCCGTTACGGAAACAATGGACAACCAATTTTTATGAAATCTCTACAAACGTAGCCCCTCATTGTTGCCCACAGCATAAGCGGTGCATGTTGCATGTAACGCAATAAACGATGACTTTTTGACAAATTTGCCTGGTTCTTTCTGGGTAGGGTCGAATGGCCATTCGCCCCTACGTTTTGCAGCGAAGCCCTTCGCTCCTACATAAAGGAGCCGAGGTCGGTTCAGGCATGGAATCCGGTCAACCAAAAAAAATGCCGTCCTTGGGTCAGGCGGCAGCGTGAAACGCGCAAAGAGCCAGGCCGCTGCGCCTGGTAAGATAATTTTGTAATGAGAGGATTTTGTTTTTAGCCTGGAGGTTTTTTTGTTACCGGGTACATTGTATCACAGGCGGGGGAGATGAAGCAACCTCATTTGTTGGTTTTGGTGCGGGCGGAGTATTACCAAAGCCCCATTGGAGCGGGGCTTTAACTTGGAAGGTGAATGGGAAAAGGCCCCTATCCGTTTTGATGAACGATAGGCGTGTCTTTTGGTTAATAGCTTTAGTGAAAAATTTCTTTTAACTTTCCCAAAACCGACGATGGATTGCAAGTTGCGTGTGATCCTCCGAACAAACAATCAAGGCCCCCAACTAATACGCTCCATCATCCAGGCTCTGTCGTCCGATCCCCACGGGCTGGGGTTGGTGTTGATGTCGGAAAAATCTACCACTTTGCGAGCCTCACCCCCGGCCAGCGGCCTGACCCAGATACCCCACGCCCCATCACGATCCGAGACAAAGGCCACCCGGTCGCCATCGGGCGAAATCGTGGGCAGCCCATCCCGGGAAAGGGGCGATTGGGAGAGATTGGTCAGGTTACTGCCGTCCAGATCAATGGCATACGCTTCCCAATTGCCCTCAATATCGCCGGCGGAAAAGAATACGCGGGAGCCGGCGGTGTCGGTGGGCCGGCCATTGCTGCGGGCCAGCAACTGGGGCGGCCCCAGCCCGCCCGCCTCCCGCAGCACCGAGGCGTGCTCCACAAAATAAAGCCCATCCTCGCCCTTGTAAGTAAAAAAGACAATCCGGTCATCGTCGGTCCAGACCGGCGCATCACCCACCGTGATGCTGCCCCACTGCCGGGTATCCTGGCACTTGATGTCCTGCTCAAATCTGGGAATTTGCAGCGAGCAGGCGGTGAAAATGTAGGGCGCGAGATGGGCGGTGTCGGGGTCTTTGACCAGATTGGAATTGGAGAAGGCGTAGCGGGTGCCATCGGGATGCCAAAAGGGGTAGGAGTCCGCCGGCGACTCATTGATGATCCCCTGCCAAATGTAGCCGGCATCGAGCAGCCCGATGCTCTCGCCCCGGTCGCTGCCCTGGCTTTTGACCAATAAGCGGCCATCAGGGGCGAAGGCGGGCTGGCGGGCGCGGGGCTGCACCAGAAAGGGCGGGGCTTGCGGCGGCAGTTCGATGACCCACACATCGTAATACCCGCCGCCATCGTCCACCGGAAAGGCGATACGACCGCTGAGGGCCGCCGGGGTGGGGATCGGGGTTGGGGCTGCTGTCTCAGCCGGGGGCGCGATCTCTGGTTGTGTCGATGTGGAACCAGGTGTTGGTGTGGCTGTCGGGGGAGAGGTGGCCAGCGGCGTCCGGGTAGCCGGCGGTGAGCCATCCGTTTGATCATCTTCAGCTTCCGCACGGGATGTGAGGTGGATTTCGGGTGTTGGCGGGGCTAACTCAGGGAGCTTTTCCGCCGCTGTTATTGGGGGCCGGGGTGTAACCGTGGGCGTGGCGTAGTGGACCAGCACAACGGTAGGCGTGGACGCAGGGCGGCTGCCAGACCAATCGCCTTGACAGGCCGTAAGGCCAAGAACGATCCCTATGAGCGTGATGACACGGTTGAGTCTTACCACCACGTTGATTTCCTTATACTCATAACGTTGCTACCTTTATTGTATCTCATTGAATTTGTCACTTTCGTTTTCAAATTCTGTGCAAAAGCCACTTCACCCCTCCAGGCCCCACTCTGGCTGGCAACACAGCTGTTTATTCTACCATACTCGATGGCCTGACAAAACATCCTCCCCCCACCTTGTAAATCCCCGCCATCAATCGTACAATGAGGCTGTCACCTGAGTTGAGAAAACCTTTTGTAAGCAACGGAGCCAAGCGATATGTATGATTTGCTGATCCACAATTGCCACGCCCTCACCATCAGCAAGGACGGCAGCATCATCATCCAACGCAATCAAGTTGTCAGAAAAAAAATACATTGGA
Organism: uncultured Caldilineaceae bacterium; assembly: GCA_964612485.1. Lineage (GTDB taxonomy): Bacteria > Chloroflexota > Anaerolineae > 4572-78 > J111 > JAFGNV01. Next base: position 11,486 of record CAZTFF010000086.1, on the reverse strand, counting down.
GTCAATAAAGTTATGAAATCTAACATCCTGCTTATCACCAGCGACCAGCAGCATTGGTTTACACTGGGCTGCCTCAACCCGGAGATCAAAACCCCCAATCTGGACCGGCTGGCCCAACAGGGCATGCTGTTTAACCGGGCCTACTGTCCCAACCCTACCTGCTCGCCCACCCGCGCCTCGATCATTACCGGCAAGTATCCCAGCCAGCACGGCTGCTGGTCGTTGGGCACCAAACTGTCAGAAGATGAACACACCGTCGGCGAAGATTTTTCCGCGGCGGGGTATGAAACCGCGCTTATCGGCAAAGCGCACTTTCAACCGCTCCGGGGAACGGACGAATATCCTTCCCTGGAATCCTATCCTGTTTTGCAGGACCTCCATTTCTGGCGCCATTTTGAAGACCCGTTCTACGGCTTTGAGCGCGTAGAACTGGCCCGTAACCACACCGATGAAGCGCACGTGGGCCAGCATTACGCCATCTGGCTGGAAGAAAAAGGCTGCCATAACTGGCGCGATTACTTCCGCCCCCCCACCGGCCACAATGCCGATCAAAAACATACGTGGCTCATTCCCGAAGAATACCACTACGGCACCTGGATAACCGAACGCGCCAACGCGCTGTTGGAACAGTACCAGCAAAATGATGACAACTTCTTTCTCTGGGCCAGCTTTTTTGACCCCCACCCCGATTACCTGGTACCGGAACCGTGGGATACGATGTATGATCCCGACTCGCTCACCATTCCGGCGCTGACCCCCGGCGAACATGCCAGCAACCCGCCGCACTTTCAATTGACCCGGCAAAAAAACCCCGACTTTTCCGCGTGGGAAGAACCGGGCGGCAACGCCATGCACGGCTTTCACTCCCACCGGCAAGACCGGGCGGAACTGGCCAAAGATATTGCCGTGTATTACGGCATGATCAGCCTGATGGACAAGCAAATCGGCCAAATTTTAGACAAACTGGATGCGTTGGGCCTGGCCGACAATACGCTGGTGGTGTTTGCTTCCGACCACGGCCATTTTTACGGCCACCACGGATTGATCGCCAAAGGCGCGTTCCATTACGAGGACTTGATCCGGGTTCCACTCATCGCCCGCTATCCGGGCCGCATCCCGACGGCCCGGCAGAGCAGCAGCCTGCAATCATTGGTGGATTTTGCGCCAACGTTTCTGAGCATCGCCGGGCTTGAGATCCCCCGCGCGATGACAGGCATCGACCAGAAAGCGGTCTGGTACGGGCAGAAAGAAACCCTCCGCAATCATATTGTGGTGGAAAACCGGCACCAGCCCACCACCATCCACGCCAAAACGCTGGTGGATGAGCGTTACAAAATTACGGTGTATTACAACCGAACCTACGGCGAGTTGTTTGACCTGGCCGCCGACCCCGGCGAGATCAACAATCTGTGGGATCAGCCGGAGCACGCCGCCCTCAAGGCTGATTTGGTGATGAAACTTCTCCACGCCGAGATGGGTAAAGAGCCGTTGTGGATGCCGCGCATTGCCGTGGCCTGACGTTCTATTGACAGACCCCCTCCCTGACGGTACAATAGGTCAAACTATTTACCAGGAGAAAGCTATGCCATTTGATAAAATCGTCGTTCCCCAGGAAGGACAAAAGATCACGGTATCTCAAGGAAAACTTGCAGTTTCCGACCATCCGATTTTAGCTTTTATTGAAGGGGATGGCATTGGCCCCGACATCACCACCGCCAGCAAACGCATTTGGGACGCCGCCGTCCAGGCCGCTTACGGCGGCCAGCGAAAGATCGCCTGGATGGAGATTTACGCCGGTGAAAAAGCGGCCCAAACCTATGACGGCGTCTATATGCCCGATGAAACCTTTGAGGCCCTGCGCGAGTTCATTGTGGGGATCAAAGGGCCGTTGACCACGCCGGTAGGCGGCGGGTTTCGCAGCCTGAACGTTACGCTGCGGCAGGTGCTGGATTTGTATGCCTGCGTGCGTCCCGTGCATTGGTACCGGGGCGTGCCCAGCCCGATGAAAAAGCCGGAAGACGTGAATATGGTCATTTTCCGCGAAAATACCGAAGACGTTTACGCCGGCATCGAGTACGAAAGCGGCACGCCCGAAAACGAAAAAGTGGCTCAGTTTCTCCGCGAAGAAATGGGGGCCAATTTCTTTACAGGGGCCGGCATTGGCATCAAACCGATCAGCGCTTTTGGCACCAAACGGCTGGTGCGGAAAGCCATCCAATACGCCCTGGATTACGGCTACAAAAATGTGACCCTGGTGCATAAAGGCAACATCCAAAAGTTTACCGAGGGCGCGTTCAGAAAATGGGGCTACGAACTGGCGCAGGAAGAATTTTCCGATGTTACGCTCACCGAAGACGAACTCTGGGACAAATACGGCGGCAAACAACCGGACGGAACCGTGGTCATCAAAGACCGCATTGCCGATATTATTTTCCAGCACGTGCTGCTCCGCCCCGCAGAGTTTGGCGTGCTGGCCGCGCCCAATCTCAACGGCGATTACCTGAGCGATGCTCTGGCCGCCCAGGTAGGCGGGTTAGGGCTGGCGCCCGGCGCCAACATTGGCGACTACGTAGGCTTGTTTGAAGCCACGCACGGCACCGCGCCCAAATACGCCGGGCAAGATAAAGTGAATCCCGGCAGCCTGCTTTTCTCAGGCGTGATGATGCTGGAATACATCGGCTGGCACGAGGCCGCCGACCTCATTGGCGCGGCTTTTGAAAAAACTATCGGCCAGAAGATTGTCACGTATGATTTTGCCCGGCAAATGGAAGGCGCCGCCGAAGTCAAAACCAGCGAATTTGCCGACGCGATCATCCAGAATTTGTAAACAAGTTCCAGACACGTAAAAAGAGCGCGGGGCTCCGCGTTCTTTTTTATTTCCGTCAGTTATCCGGTTTTTATGCTTCACTATCCGGCATGATGGTTCCGGTGAGATCCGCTTTCAGCAAAGCCGTCATCTGCAAGTTAGCGCCGGTTAAATCGGCTCCGCGCAGATCGGCGGTAAATAAATCGGCCCAGCTCAGATTGGCGCCGGTTAGATTGGCGTTACGCAACTTGATGCCGGCCATTAAGGCCCCCTTCAAATTTGCTCCTGATAAATTTGCATCACTAAAATCAGCATCCTTCAAATCCGATTGGCTCAGGTCTGCCCCGCTCAAATTAATGCCGGGCAAATCTGCGTTGTTCAATTTTATTTTGGGGAGGCTGGCCCCACTAAAATCACGATCACCGGCCTGGTATCGATCAATAATTTCTTGTGGCTCCATTTTTTAGTCCTTGTAACGGAATGGGAAAATCGGCCTTCATATTAAGTTGATCTTATCTTAGCAGAACTTTAACAATGCGACCACCCCAAAAATTGGCCGATTTTTCCTCTCGATTTATTTTTATCCGGGCACCGGTCTACAAACCCCATATTGATAAGCGGTGGCTGCCCGTCAGCCGTTGACGGGCAGATGACAGGTATTGGTCAGACTTTCGTCAGAGGTCAGTCAAACAAAAAGTCCTAAAAAATGTTATATTAATGTCAACAATTTGTTGGGGATTTAGGGAACCAATTTTCAAGGCACAACGTCTGAAAAATAACCAATCAATTATAGGGGAGGCATACCATGGCCGAACAAACATTAACGCAAATCCAGGGAATTAAAAAATTGCACGTTAAAAATACCGTGGAATTTGCCATCAACAATGTTCCAGGCGTGGATGAAGGCACGTTGGAAAAATTTCTGGAACTGGTGAACGCCAGGGGCAATTTTGGCAACGTCAGCGAGGCTGAAATTATTGAAAAGATGAATTTGATCATGAAATACATCCCGGACGCTTGCGGACGTTCTTTGCTGACCCTGGCCGAGCTGCTCGATATCCGGTTCCCCCGCGCGCCCATTTCCCACCCGGTAAACCCGATGATCGTTGCGTCCGAAAGCCGCCGGCAACTGCAAGCGCAGATGCACTAAAAACCCGACCACCAACCACAGACAGCAGACCTCCGTAGTGATTTGGTAGTCGGTGGTCAGGCATTAGTTAGCAAATTAGGCTTTTTTAATCCGGTGCAGCTTCTGTCTTTTGTTCTTTTTTTGATGCCTGAGCCTGGGCAGCCGCGCTTTTCTTCCGCTGCCGGCTTCTTTTGCGGGGGGCGCTGCCAACAACTTCTTTGATTTTTTGATCCTCTACCTCCTGATCCGCAAAATAGCGCGTGCCAAAATCGGTTTGGCGCTGGCGCAGGGCCAGCGACGCCACAGCCCTTAGATCATCCAACGTCACTTCCAATCGATTATCCACCGCCGCGTGCGCTCGACCGGCTTCAAACAGCGTCATTTCGGCCCGGTGGCTGTCGATTTTCAACGCTTCGACCCAGCGCAGCCCTTCTTCCTGCACCCCCTCGCCAAAAACAACCTGGGGCAGCCGCTTGCGGGCCTCGGTCACTTCCTGAGCGGCGGCCTCTGTTTCCGCCGCCCAATCCAGCGCAAACTTGTAGGGTTTTCGCTGGTAGGCCATCGAGCGCCGGTAAATCTCCAACCGTTCTTCCGAATTTTGAATTCCCCGCACCAATACCCGCAGCCCAAAGCGGTCCTGGATTTGCGGACGCAAATTACCCTCTTCCGGGTTCATAGACCCCACCAGCGTAAGCCGGGAACGGTAAGTGGCGGCCAGCGGCCCCCGCCGCACGGTGTATTGGCCTTGCGCCGCCGCATCCAAAATCGCGTCGATGATCATATTGTCCAGCAGATTGACCTCATCGATGTAAAGCAGGTTGAGATCGGCCTGCGCTAAAATGCCCCGCTCCAACTCCACCCGATTTTGCTCTATCGCCACCCGCTCGTTGATGCCGCCCACCACATCTTCCAGCCGGGCATTGAGCGGCAGTTCCACCAGCCGCATCGATTCGGGCCGGGTCAACGGATCGCCCATGCCAAATTTCTGGGCGCACTCGGCGCAGACCGCGTCCATACCGTAGCTGTAAATATCTTCCGGCTCGCAGCCGTACTCGCACATGCTGCGTTCCACCACCGGCATCAAATCGAGCAGGCCGCGCACCGCCGTGGTTTTGGCCGTGCCGCGCGCGCCCACCAGCAGCACGCCGCCAATGGCCCGGTTCACCAACGACAGGATCAGGGCCACTTTCATCTCCGACTGGCCGACAATAGCCAGAAACGGATAGCGCAGTTCGGTGGCCAATCCCCGGTCGTGATGTTTGGCTGCCAACTTCAGCACCGCCGCCGCAGGGCCGCTGGAGTATAGGATTTCGAGGAGTTGTGATTTCTGTTTGCTCATAAGCTCACTCAGGTTGGGGTGGAATTTTCAACACCTGGCCCGGATGGATCCGCCCCGGATCGCTCAAAGTATCGCGGTTGGCCTCAAAAATGATCGTCCACAGGCTGGATTGCCCATACATTTGCTTGGCGATCAAGGATAATGTGTCGCCCGGCTGAACGGTATAGGTGCGCGCCGGTTCCTCCGGTTCGGGAGGCGATTCTCCATCGCCCGGCTCCGCGCCGTCTCCATCCGAACCGGAGTCATCTGTATCAGTCAAAAATCGCTGATTTTTATCCACCAATTCATCCAGCACGCCCCGCGCCGCCGGCGGGTTGCCGGGGATATGCTGCACCAAGGCCGCGCCGCCGCTGCGTAGCCGTTCCAGTTGACTCTCGGTTGCCTCGCCGATCACGGTCATATATTTCCAGCGGCCTCTGGCTTCTTCCAGCGAAAAACTCACATCCGGCTCAAATTTCCAGATGTAGCCCAGGGCGTACTCCAAATAATCGTCCGCATCCGGCAGCAGTAACACGTGCTCACCGGGGTTAACCTCCGGCGGTGGTTCCGGCTCCGAGGGCGGCGCTTCTTCGTCCAGCTCACGCAGGGTGGCCCGCAGCTCCGCCGGGTCAAAATTCAAGCCGGGGCAGGTAGTGCTGTTGCCGGCCAGCTCCCGGTGGGCGCGCACGTTTTCCACCGGAATGTTATATTTTTCCCGCAAGTGCTGGACCAGGGCCAGCAGCGACTCCATTTGCGCATCGGCGGGATAGGTGTAGTTATCGGGGATCATTTGCGTTTGGCCGCCGCCGTCCCGGTAGGTGCGGCCCTCGGCAAACCAGCCCGACAGGCAGATGGCCAGGTAATGGTTGTTCCAATATTGGCCGTGCTCCAGCCCTTCGGAGTTGTCCGGGTCTTTAAAGCCGGCGTGGTAGGCCGAGATCTTTTCATCCAGCGCGTACTGAATTTGGCCGCCGCCGGGGATCACGTAGTTGTAGCCGCCGTGCGCCCAGCCGCGCACGTTGACGTGGTAATTAAAAAAGGTAAAGGCATCGCCCAGCGGCGCGCCGGTTTCGCGGTTGGCGGTGGCCGAGTGGTGAACCGCTATCCCCAAAATCTCGCCATCCCGCTCCCAATCTCTGTAAGCGTCATAATTGGGCATCTCCGCCCGCACATCATTCACATTCAAGGCCATAGCGCATTCCTCAACAGGATATGTTTCATTTTACCTGTGAATAAACATAAAGACAAGCCGTTCCAGCCGTAAAACGTTAAATTCGCCGCGTCCGGTTGACTCAAACTCCGACTTTGGTTATGATGGGCGCAGATCAACCTACAGATTTTTAGCAACCACGGGAGGTTCCAATGTCAGCACCCTTTAGAATCCAGCGGCCCGACAAAATGGGCGCGCAAACCGTATCAACCGCCGGGCCCGACGCATCGTTTCGCTCTTACCTGGACCGGCTCTTAAAAATGATCCCCGCCGAGGTGGTCAGCCTGTACCTGGTAGGTGTGGGCGTCATCCCAGAAGGCAACGCGGTTTACCTGACCGTGTGGACGATCATCTGCCTGATCGGACTCTTTGCCATCCGCATATACGGCACCGCCGACCCGGTGGAAAACCTGCCGCCGGATTGGACCCACATTATCATCTCGGCCATTGCCTTTTTGATCTGGGTCTATTCCCTGGGTAATCTCAGCCCCTTCACCGCCTGGGGCATCGGCGATCCCATCATCGGCTCCCTGCTGGTGCTGGCCTGGACCTTTTTTGTACCGATGTTCTATAAAGGGCCGGAGAAGTAGGCTGTCGTTTTCTTGAACTCACTTTCCAATTTCCTACCGTAGCAAAACGTTTCGCTACGGTAGGAAATCATTTTGCTACCGTAGAAAATTGATTTCCAAGCAGTAGCAAATCGCTTTCCAAGTAGTAGCTTTGATATTGGCAATGAAAGCGCTCTATTGGTATGGGGTACAGCGTACTTCGTATCATTCCCCGCCGCCAAATTTTCGTATCCGTCCAAAATAATTTATAATGCGCTTTGTCAGTGATTTCCTCCACCCGACGTTCGATCAAGCCGCCTCCTGTGTACTTTACAACCCCGCGCGCCACCCTGGATTGTTTTGCGCGGCGCCGGATTCATAAAATTATAGCCGCGTTGGGCCGCAACGGCCCGGCAGTCTCGCGCCAACCGAAAATAGTAACGCCCGCGCCGCAGCCGTCGCCGGCGGGCCGGACAAAGGATAGGGACCTATGCCAAAACTTAACGCCTACCATCGCCCCACCACCATTGAAGCAGCCTTGCAGCTTTTAAACCGGCCCAACATTCAAACCACGATCATCGGCGGCGGAACGTGCCAAATTCCCCACCTGCCGCCGTTGAGCGACGAGGTGGTTGACCTGCAACAAGCAGGACTGGCCGAGATTGTATACACCGGCCAAACAGTGACCGCCGGCGCCATGGTCCGCTTGCAAACGCTTGCGGATGATGGCCGCGCCCCGGCCCTGCTCCGCGAGGCGATCCGGCGGGAAGGCCCCAATACGCTGCGCCACGCCGCTACCCTTGGCGGCACAATTTGCTCGCCCACGCCGGATAGCGAACTGCTGGCCGCTCTGCTGCTTTATGAGGCCGAGGTGCAAGTTCAATCGCTCCAGGGCAGAAAAACCGTCAGCCTGCCCCATTTTTTGCGTGATGTGCGGGCCAACCTGAACGGTGGGGGGCTGCTTGTCTCGGTGACGCTGCAAACCATTGGCAAAACCGCTGCCGCGCGCGTGGCCCGCACCCCCCAAGACCGGCCCATTGTGGCCGCGCTGGCCCGGCGCGTGGACAACGGCCTCATTCGGCTGGCCCTGTGCGGCGTTGATACGGTGCCGGTGCTGGTAGACCCGCAAAATGTCAAAGCGGCCATCAACCCGCCCCATAACTTTCAGGGGTCGCGCGAGTATCGCCGGCAAATGGCCGCCACGCTCACCGAGCGCGTGTTGAACGAGTTAAAGACCTGAGCAAAGATATACAAATTGTGAAATGTGAACGGTTGATGGACTTGACAACGTAGCAATATTAATCATTCACCATTGGCTATTCACAATTCACAATTTTTTCGAGATCTAACTGGAGGAGACCTATCAATGGAGATTACGATCACGCTTAACGGTGAGGAAAAACAATTTAGCTGCGAGCCGGGGGAAACCTTATTTACGGTACTGCGGCGCGAGGGCTATTACAGCGTGCGCTTTGGCAGCCACACCGGCGAAACCGGCGCTGCCGCCATTTTGCTAAACGGCCAACTGGTCAACAGTGAGGTGATGCTGGCCGCGCAGGCCGACGGTCACACCATTGAAACCGTGGAAGGGCTGGCCCAGGGCCTCAACCTGCACCCGATCCAGCAAGCGTTTATCCGTACCGGCGCTATCCAATCCGGCTACGCCACCCCGGCTATGATCCTGGCCGCCAAAGCCCTGCTCGATAAAAATCCCAAACCCTCCGAGGCCGATGTCCGCGACGCCCTGTCCGGCATTCTCGACCGGGAGACGGGTTACGTCAAACCGGTTCAGGCCGTGCTGGAAGCAGCAGCGGTTTTGCGCGGCGAAGCCCCCACCGTGATCGAACCCAACGTGGTCACGCCCATCACTCTGCCGGGCCAGGATTTTGGTGATCTGCTGCCGCCCACCGATCCCAACGGCGGGGCAGACCCCACCCCCGAAACCGCCTCGCCGTCGGCCAAAACCGGGGTCGATACCCGGCGCATCACCGCCCCCAAATTTGTCATGGCCCCGGAAGCGCCGGAGTTGAAGGTGGTGGGCAAATCCGAACCCAAGGTCGATGCCATCAAATTGGCCAAAGGCAACCCGGCCTTTGTGGATGATTTTGAAATACGCGGCATGCTCTACGCCAAACTGCTCACCAGCCCCCACGCCCACGCCCGTATTGTGGATATTGACGATAGCGAAGCCCTGGCCCTGCCCGGCGTGCGGGCCGTGATCCACTACAAAAACATTGCCCGCGTGCGCTACGCCTCCGGCGGCCAATCGTACCCCAACCCGCCGCCGCTGGATCAGGTGAGCTTTGATAACAAAGTGCGCTACGTGGGGGATCGAGTGGCTGCCGTGGCCGCCGATTCTTTGGAAATTGCCGAAGCCGCGCTGGAGTTGATCAAGGTAGAATATGAGCCGCTGCCGGCGGTTTTTGATGAGAACAAAGCCATCAAAGACGGCGCGCCCGTGATCCACGATGAGCCGGATATGGACGGCGCGTTTGACGCCAGCCGCAACATCAGCCACTACATCGAAGCGGAAAGCGGCAGCGTGGAGCAAGGTTTTGCCGCAGCAGACCAGATTTTTGAACACCAATATTACGTGCATCAAGTGCAGCAGTGCCCCATCGAACCCCACATTGCCATCAGCTATTGGGATTCGGACGAACGGCTGGTGATCCGCACCTCCACGCAGGTGCCGTTCCACGTGCGGCGGATGGTGGCGCCGCTGCTGAACGTGCCGGTGCGCCGCATCCGGGTGATCAAGCCGCGCATTGGCGGGGGCTTTGGCGTCAAACAAGAAATGCTCATTGAGGATATTGTGGGCCATTTGACCATCGCCACCGGCAAACCGGTGCGGCTGGAACTAACGCGGGCGGAAGAATTTATCTCCAGCCGCACGCGCCACCCGCAGACGATCACTTATAAAACCGGCGTCAAAAACGACGGCACATTGGTGGCCCAGCAGATGACGGTCATCGGCAATACTGGCCCTTACGCCACCCACGGCCTCACGGTGCAAACGGTTACCGGCCTACGGGGCCTGAGCAGCTACAACTGCCCCCACAAACGCTTTGAATGCAAGGTGGCCTACACCAATATTCCCGTACCGGGCGCGTACCGGGGCTACGGCGCGCCGCAGGCCCTGTTTGCCCTGGAAAGCCATATGGATGAGATCGCCGCCGCGCTGGGAATGGATGTGATTGAATTTCGCCGCAGAAATTGGGTACAGTCGGGCGATGTGCTGGATATTGCACCTTACCTGGGCGAACGTGAAGTTGAAGAAGTAACCGAACTGCCGATCATTGGTTCCTGCGGCCTCAACGAGTGCGTGGCCCAGGGCATGCAGGCCATTGATTGGAACCGCCGCAGCCAGCCGGGCTGGAATATGGTTCCCGGTAAACCCCACCTGCGTCGGGGGCTGGGCATAGCGGTTTGCATGCACGGCACGGCCATTCCTGATCTGGATATGGGCGGGGCCAGCCTCAAAATCAATGACGACGGCTCCTTCAACCTGCTGGTGGGGGCCACCGACCTGGGCACCGGCTCCGATACGGTGTTGGCCCAGATTGCGGCAGAAGTGTTGGGCGTGGGCGTTGAGGACATTGTGGTCTACTCCAGCGATACGGATATGACGCCGTTTGATACCGGGGCCTACGCTTCCAGCACCACCTATATTTCCGGTACCGCTACCAAAAAAGCCGCTGAGCAGGTGCGAGAGCAGATCAAAGAACGGGTGGGGCTGATGCTGGGGCTGGATAACTGGCAAAACGTGACCCTGCAAGAGGGGCTGGCCCTGGCGCCGGATGGCCGCTCGGTGACGCTAGAGGAGGTGGCGCTGCACTCCCTACATCAAGCAGACCAGCGGCAGATCATGGCTACGGCCTCGTTTGTGTCGCCGGCCTCGCCGCCGCCGTTTGCCGGGCAATTTGCCGAAATAGAGGTGGATATTGAAACCGGCCAGGTCACGGTAAAAAAATTGGTGATGGCCGTAGACTGCGGGGTAGCCATCAACCCCATAACCGCCAGCGGGCAGATCGAAGGGGGGATGACCCAGGCGCTGGGCTACGGCCACTGCGAAGAAATGGCTTACGATGATAAAGGCCGGATGGTCAACCCGGCTTTTGGCCCCTACAAAATCTACCGCGCCGACGAGATGCCGGAGCTGGATGTGATCCTGGTGCAAACCGTGGAACCCACCGGCCCGTTTGGGGCCAAAGCGGTGGCCGAAATTCCCAAAGATGGGGTGGCCCCAGCCCTGGCCAATGCAGTTTACAACGCTACCGGCGTGCGCATTCGACGCATTCCGCTCACGCCGGAACGGGTGTGGACGGCGCTGCAAGAGCAGTTAGGATAATCAAGTCTACAACAGCAACCGGCTGTCTTTGAGCCAGGCCAGCACATCGCTGACTTGTTGTAATTTTTTGACCAAACTGTGCTGCGACCCGCCGGCCAATTGTAAAGCTCCGATCTCATTTTCCACA
>CAZTFF010000085.1:9850-20435 GCA_964612485.1 uncultured Caldilineaceae bacterium | reverse complement strand
AATTAGAATTTGAATTGTATTACCTCTATGAACATCCAAAAGATCATCGAAGCTGTTCAAGCCGAGCGAGTGAACATTACTCAACACGCACGGAAAGAAGCCAAAGAGGATGACCTGGTTTTGGATGATATATTTTCTGCCACATGTGGTGGTGAAGTAGTTGAAGATTATTCGACAGACAAGCCGTATCCAAGTTGTTTGATCTACGGTGAAATCGAAAGAGGAGATGTTGTTCACAGTGTTTGGGCGTATGCAGAAGAGAGTCGGATAGCCGTCTTAATTACGGTTTATCGTCCTGATCCGGAACGATGGATTGATTGGAAGACGAGGAAATAATAATGAAGTATATTGAGAAATGTCCCCGTTGTGAAGGACCGGTGGTTGAAAAAGAAGTTACCGAAGTATTGTATGGTGGTGTCAACACAGCCTTTTTGAAGGTCGAGGTAGGGATTTGCCTTTTGTGCGGGGAGAGGTTATACACGCCTGAGGTGGTAAGGCAATTTGAGCAAATTGAAGCCAAACTTGAGCATCAAGAAACGGCAGATTTCCACCCCTTAGGCCAGTCATTTGAGGTAGAGTTAGCCAGTTAGAGGTTGCTTTATGAACAGTCAACGATGAGTTTTACCTTCAAAATATCCAACACGTCCTCTGAAAATTCCCGGCCCCAAAACCACGATTGGGAAAATCCCCAGGTAGTCGGACGGAACAAACGCCCGGCTCACGCCCCCTTGATCCCTTACCCGGACGAGGCGGCGGCCCTGGCCGGCCAACCGGAGGAATCGGCCTATTTCCAACGCCTCGACGGAACCTGGCAATTCCGCCTGGTATCGCAGCCGGCTGCCGCGCCCGCCAATTTCCATCACCCTGATTTTGATGCGTCTGCGTGGGACACCCTGCCCGTGCCCTCTAACTGGATGATGCACGGCTACGATAAACCCATCTACACCAACGTCAAAATGCCCTTCCCGCCCAACGCGCCTTTTGTGCCGGAAGAGAACCCCACCGGCCTCTACCGCCACGCCTTCACCATTCCTGAAAATTGGCAGGAGCGGCAAATTCTCATCAGTTTTGACGGCGTTGAATCGGCCTTTTACGTATGGCTCAACGGGCAGAGGGTGGGCTACAGTCAGGGATCGCGCCTGCCCGCCGAATTCGATCTCACTCCCTACGCCCGGCCTGGCGCAAACACCCTGGCGGTCATGGTTATCCGCTGGTCCGACGGCAGCTACCTGGAAGACCAAGATCACTGGTGGATGGCGGGCATTTATCGCGGCGTAACGCTGTACGCTCCCCCCAAAACCCATATTTTTGATGTCTTTGCCCGCACCGAACTGGACACCGATTATCACGATGCGATTTTGCGGGTTCGGGCCGCCGTCAACCTGAATGACCGGCCCCGGCCCACGCCCTACGTCCACGAAATTCGTTTTCCGCTTGCTTCCGGCTACACCGTGGCCATGCAACTTTATGATGCGGCGGGCCAGACCGTTTTTGATGCGCCTCTAACCCGCCCGGTTCTGGTCTCCGACTGGACAAGAACGGACGTCAATTTTACCCAGCCCATCGCCAACCCCCACAAATGGACAGCGGAAACGCCCTATCTTTACACGCTGGTGCTGGCCCTCAAAAATGGTGAGGGCCAAACCATCAAGGCCGTAAGCTGCCACATCGGGTTCCGGCAAATCGAAATCAAGGGCCGCGAATTGCTCATCAACGGCCAGCCGGTGCTGCTCAAAGGCGTCAACCGCCACGATCACGATGACCGGCGGGGCAAAGCCGTTACTCTGGAATCGATGATCGCCGACATCAAACTGATGAAGCAGTTCAACTTCAACGCCGTACGCACGGCCCACTACCCCAACGACAGCGTTTTTTACGATCTGTGCGACCGGTACGGCCTGTACGTCATCGACGAGGCCAATATCGAGGGCCACGCGCTCTACAACCAACTGCCCCACGACCCCTTGTGGGCCAACGCCATTTTTGAGCGCGGCCAGCGCATGGTCGAACGCGATAAAAACCACCCCAGCATCATCCTCTGGTCGTTGGGCAACGAGAGCGGCTACGGCCCCGCGCACGACGCGCTGGCCGGCTGGATCCGCGGCTACGATCCCACCCGCCCCCTCCACTACGAGGGCGCGACGTCTCATTTTACCCAACTTACGCGGGACGAAAATCTCGACCTGACCGCCGGCTTTGATGAAGAAGCGTACCGGCGCGCCGGCTGGAAAGCGGGCCATCGCGTCAGCGACGTCTACGCCAATATGTACCCCGGCGTGGATCACATTGTTGCTTACGCGCAGGACCCGGCCAATACCCGCCCGCTGATCATGTGCGAATACGCCCACTCGATGGGCAACAGCACCGGCAATCTCAAAGAATATTGGCAGGCCATTGAAAACAACCACGGCTTGCAAGGCGGCTTTATCTGGGATTGGGTGGATCAGGGATTGCTCAAGGTTGACGAGAACGGTACGGAATATTGGGCCTACGGCGGCGATTTTGGCGACGAGATCAACGATGTAAATTACTGCATCAACGGCCTCATTTGGCCCGACCGCACCCCGCATCCGGCTATGTACGAATGCAAAAAGATTTTTCAACCGGTAGCGATCACCGCCAAAGACCTGGCCCAAGGTCAGATCGAGATCACCAACAAACGATATTTTTCAACCCTGAGCGATTTAATTATTTCCTGGGAAGTGATGTCCGGCGGCGAAATTTTGCAGCGCGGCGAACTCGCGCCGTTGGATATTCCGGCAGGAACCAGCCAACTTGTGACCCTGCCCTTCAAGACGCCTGCGCCTGATCCGGGCGCGGAATACTTTTTGACCGTGCGTTTCACCCTGGCCGAAGCCACGCGCTGGGCGGAGCCGGGGCATGAGGTGGCCTGGGAGCAGTTCAACTTGCCGGTGGAAGTTTCTGAACCTGATGCACTAAAGGCGGATCAAATGGCCGCGCTCGAAGTGGAAGAACCCCCGGAAGCAGCCGTGATCAAGGGGTTGGATTTCCAGATAACGTTCGATAAAACAGCCGGTCGAATATCATCCTTTATTTTTCAGGATACGACGCTGTTAAAAAGCGGCCCAATCTTGAATGTCTGGCGCGCGCCAACGGACAACGACGGCATTAAATCGGAAATACCGGAAAAGGGGCAAGGGTTTTTGGAGCAGTGGCTGGCGGCGGGCCTCAACCGGCTGGGTTTTCAAACCAAAACCGTCACCATTCAGCAGCCCCACCCCCAGGTGGTTCAGATCACCGTCCACACCCTGGCCCAAGCGGAAGGCTGCGCCGATAGTTTTGACCACGAGCACAGCTACACTCTCTTTGGCAGCGGCGATGTGGTGGTGGAAAATGTGATCAAAACTAACACCAACCTGCCTTCTCTACCCCGCGTTGGCCTGATGATGACGTTGCCCGCCGGCTTTGAAACCTTCACCTGGTTTGGCCGCGGCCCGCACGAAAATTATATTGATCGGAATGCCGGCGCGGCGGTGGGCCGCTACAGCGGTACGGTTGACGAGCAATACGTGCCCTACATCCTGCCCCAGGAAAACGGCAATAAAACCGATGTCCGCTGGCTGGCACTGACCAACGATGAGGGCATAGGGCTGCTGGCTGTAGGGCAATCGTTGCTGGAGGCGAGCGTCAGCCACTATTCAGCCGATGATCTATTCCGGGCCTTCCACACCAACGAGCTGACCCGGCGAGATGAAATTATTCTAAATCTCGATGCCCGCCAGTGCGGGTTGGGCGGGGCCAGTTGCGGGCCGGGCGCGCTGCCGCAATATCTGGTTGAGCCGGGCACGTTCAAGTTCATTTTCCGACTAAGGCCGGTGGCAAAAGAGGACGATCCGGCTGAGTTGAGCCGGAAGCTGAACGGTTACACCCACTTCAACGTACCCCACAGCCCAAAATGATCAGAGGGAAAAATGTTGGGCAAATCAGGAGAAATCGGTTCGGTGCCCAGCAATTCAATCGAGTTCAGACGCCGTCATGAGCGCATTAATTCCTCATACAGAGCCTCAAAGAAATGATCAAACCAGCCGAACTCGCCCGTGATCATGTTGTCTTGCGTTTTGCGGGCGCGCATGGCCTGGTAAACTGAATCATCGGTGGCCGGCGGGCTTTGGCCCACGTACCAGATCGCGCCACCTTCACGGGAGATAGCCCGGTTAATATCGTAATCCCGCGAGCCGTGCCCGATGATGATCACATCCTGCGCCAGATAGGCGCGTAACAGCGGCTCGCTGTCGCTGCCAAAGACCGTGATTTCGCTGGGCGTAAAGGCAAAGGCGCGGGTTTCCACATCCCCATGAAGTTTTACTACCCGCACGGGTGAGGCGGAATCCTGCGGTATATCTACGGTTTCAATACCGCGCCGGTTGCCGCACACAATCACCTCAACCGATTTCACTTTTTCGGCAGCCAGCGCTTCCTCCACAAAAGGATCAAGGTTGGTAGACAGGATCACGTTAAAATATCCTTTTTTGACCAGTTCGGCCAGCCGCCGGTACCCGTCCGATGGTTCGATTGAGTCGAAATATTTTTTTAAGAGCAAATAGCGCTCGGTGCCGCTCAGGCCATCGAGGGTTTTGTGAAATTTATCCAGGTCCCGCGTGCCGGCCACGTTGTAAACTACCTCTTGCATCGAACTGCTACCCATGCTCACCGCCGGCCCGCTGCCCAGCACCAGCACGTAGGGCGATTCTTCGTTCTCGCGGCGAGATTGCATCAAACCGGCCAAAAATTGTATCTTTGCCGGCACCTGCTCCTGGCGGCGCTTGCGCCACACGCCTCCTAGAAGGGCTGCCACAATCAACAACAAAAGCAACAGCAGCAAGCCGGGCCAGCACCACGGCGAGTTTGTGGCCGCGACAAAAAACGGAACCGTCGTAGGCGTTAACGTTGGCGTGGCCGTAGGTACGGGTGTTGGGGTATGCGTTGAGGTCGATGTGGCGGTGGGGGTAGCGGCAGGCGACGAGGTAGGGCTGGGGGTGGCCGAGGGCGGCAGCAGCACCGACAGCGGCACCGGCGACGAGGTTTGATTGAACACCCGCCCGCCGGGCAAAATCGCCATCAATTTGACCTGAACATTATATTTTCCGCTGGCCTCGACCGGCGGAAAGGTGCCGGTGTAATTGACAACGGTTTCCTCATCCGCCCGGCGGCTGTCGTTCTGGCTCAACTCGATGGATTGCAGAGGCGCATTGTCTTTGAGCAGCGTGGCCACCACCTGCGCGCTTTCCGGCGAGAGCGCGCCGGCCAGATGCACATTGGCGGTGAGGGGAATTTCCTGGTCCGGGGTAAAGGGAGCCTCCGGTTTAGCCACCTCAACCCAGGGCGCGGAGATCAGCGTGACCCATTGATGCTCGTACAACGGCGTTCCATCGGGCAGCAGGGCGCTGAGAGTCAGAGCGTATTCTCCTTTTTCGGCCAGCGGTTCTAATTGGGCCGCAAACGAGTCGCCGTCCGGCTCCAGGGCAAATTGTTGGCGGAAATCCGTCCCTTCGGGATCGTCTCGCTCAACTTCCGCCTGAAAATCTTTTACGGGAATATCCACCACCCGGCCTTGTTCATCAACAATTTTGGCCCGGATGGTGAAAGGTTTATCTACCGGCAGGAAATTATTATTGGGTTCGGCCAATTGCAGGGACACCTTGGGGAAAAACACGTAGCTGAACTCGGCCCGGCCTTCGCCCTCCAGTTTGACCCGCCACGTGCCGGCCCAGGGTTCGGTGAAGCGGATGCCCCAGACCTCGTAATCCGGCCCGCGCTGCAAGCTGACGCCTTCCGCCGCCTCGCTCAAGGGCGTATCGCCGGAACTGCCGTCGGCCTTGGGACGAAAAACCCTGGCTTCCAGATCGGGATTCTCTTTGCCGGAAATCGTAAAGAAAATCTGGTAATAATTCTCAAAAACCTGGTATTCCAACACCTGCGAGCCTCGCACCGCCTCTGCCGGTGTGGCCGGCGTGCACAACAACTCGGCAAAAATATAAGTGCCGATGCCTTGCATCTCTCGGATTCTGGCGGCTTCTTTGTAATACCCCTGGCTGTTGGCGGCGCTCTCCTGCCAAAACTCGCGGTACAGCTCAATAAATTCCGGGGTGGAGGCTTCGGAGAGCTTGTCCACACCCATCCCAATGATATGCAGCGGCGCGCCGGTGGGACTGCCGCAAACCGGGCCGGTGTACGGATATTGCTGTAATTGGCCCAATAAACGGCGCGTTTCGCTCAGATAAGCAAGTACCGTTTCTTCGCCTTCTTTCTCACTGACATCACGCGTGGTCGGCTGGCCGTCGGAGAGCATGATCAGGGCGGCTTTGCGGTTGGGGTCGCCGTCCTGGGCCAGCATCTCCAGGGCGGATTGCAGCGCCCGGTTAATATCGGTGTATTGCACGTCTTTGCGGGGCCGGATGCTTTGGTGAACGGCGGCGTACTGCTGTTTCAGGGTTTCAGCCGCAGCCGGCGTATCCAACAGCGTCAACGGGATGATCTCCGGCCCGGTGCCAAAGGCCACGATTCCCGCCCGGTGTTGGCCCGACTGCTCCGAGGCCAGGATATCGATCAAATAATTAACGGTGTTGACCCGTACGCCCGCCGTATCGGTTTTGTTCCACATAGTTTCCGATTCGTCAACCAAAATGATAACGTCCAGGCCGGGCGTTTCTTTGGGCGTTTCCGTTTGCCCCTGCGCCGGTGCGGAAGTGAGAACAAATTGAAGCATCAGCAAAAGAACAATTAGAGTGATTTGTGTTGCGTGTGAACGCATAGCGCAAGCTCCTCGATGGGAATGTTAAAGTGCGGGGGAAAGCCCCTCCTCCAAAATTACTGCCGTGTGAATGATAGAATCCGCGAAGGCCCACTATAGTGGGGACGCGAAGGAACGCTAAGTTTTTATTTACTCCTCACTGCTGCAACGAAACCCCGTAAAATCATAGGTATAATCGGGCCGCACATTGTAGCGGAACGCGGCGCGGGCGTAGACGGCATCGAACAACCACGAGCCGCCCCGTAAAATTTTATAGGTTCCGGTGGTCGGGCCGGTGGGGTTGGTTGAGGCGGCGTTGGCGTAGGCGTCCCGGTCGTACCAGTCGGCCACCCATTCCCACACATTGCCGGTCATATCCGCCGCGCCATATACGCTGTCGCCCTGCGGGGAAAATGTTCCTACGGGTGTGGTATCGTTCAGACCGGTTTCTTTGACATTAGCATTGAGCGGGTCAAAGGTATTTCCCCACGGATATTTGGGCAAGGTATCCCCGGGGCCGCGAGCCGCTTTTTCCCACTGCGCTTCGGTGGGGAGTGTTTTGCCGGCCCAGCGGCAGTAGGCGTCGGCATCGTGCCAGCTAACCAGCACTACCGGGTGCTGCTGTTTGTTGTCGATGCCGCTGTCGGGGCCGCGGGGGTGGCGCCAATCCGCGCCGCTTACTTCGCCCCACTCTTCGCCTAAATACACCCAGCCCCAACCGGCCTTTTCGGCATCGGTTTGATAGCCGGTGGCCTCAACAAAACGGGCAAATTGGGCATTGGTGATTTCGTACCGGTCAATCCAGTAGGCGTTCAGCGTAATCCGGTGAACGGGGCGCTCGTCGTCGCCCAGATCGTCGCTGCCCATCGAAAAAGGCCCGGCGGGGATCCGAACCATTTCCGCGCCATCTTTCTCCCATACCCGGGTTTCAACCACAGGCGGCTCCGGCGATGGTTCGGATGAGGGGGTTGGCGGGACCGGCGTTTCAACAATTACCGGCGTTGTTTCCGCCGCTGTTGCCGATGCGCCCACCGTGGGGGTGAGGTTTTCTTCGGTGGCCGGCAGAGGCGAGGGCGTTTCCGACACCATGGCAATTAATCCGGCATCGGGGGAAGATGCCTCTTGCGTTCCGGCGGCCTGGGAGGTTGCAGACGAGAAGCGCCCGGCTATCAGATCAATAAAATTAACGGCCAGGGGCATCAGCACATCGCGGTAAAGGGCAATGGTTAACACCAGGGCTACAAACGTCAGAACCCGCAGCGCCGTCTGGGTCCAGGCAGGTTTTGGTTTTTTGCGGCGGGGCGGGGGCAGTTGCGGCGTTGGCACCGGCTTGCTTTCCGGGGGTGGCGCAGCCGGTTCAACCGGCACGGGCCGGGCGGGTTTAACCGGCGCGGTACTGTTCAAGTCGGTCAGAAAATCTTCCATGCGGGGGTAGCGCTGCTCCGGGTCTTTGGCCAGCGCCTTGAGAATAACGCGTTCCATATCCGGCGGCAGATCGGAGCGCAAGTCGTGCGGCGGGGTGACGGGATCATTGATATGTTTGAGGATCAGAGCCATGGCGCTTTCCAGACCAAAGGGGGGCTGGCCGGTCACCAACTCATACAGAATTACGCCCAACGAGTAAATATCGCTGCGCGGGTCTACGGGCCGGCCCTGCGCCTGTTCGGGCGACATATATTGCGGCGTGCCCACGCTGGCCCCGCTCAGGGTAAGCTGCTGACTATCTTCCAACATTTTCACCAGGCCAAAATCAGACAATACCGGCCAATCTTCTTCGATCAGCAGCACGTTGCTGGGTTTTACATCCCGGTGGATCATTCCCTGCCGGTGGGCGTGGGCCAAAGCGCCGCCCACCTGGGTGATCATATTGGCGGCATAGGCCAGGTCTTGCGGCCAGCCCAGGTTTTCCCGCAGGGTGCCGCCGCTGACGTGTTCCATCACCAGATAGAAGATATCGCTATTGAGGCCCTCATTGATATGACCATAATCAAAAATGGTCAGGATATTGCGGTGGCGGAGCCTGGCGATAGCCCTGGCTTCGCGCTCAAAACGGGCCACAAATCCTTTGCCCTGCGACAGATCAGATTTGAGCACCTTGATGGCCACGTAACGGTCCAGGCTGGGTTGGTGGGCCTTGTAAACGGTGGCCATCCCGCCCTGGCCAATCTGCTGTAAAAGATGGTACTGTGCAACAGTAATCCCGGTCAAATCCATAGATACCCCTTGTTAATGAGCCGTATACAGGTAGGAAATGGTTGAAAGCTATACTGTACCATCTACCAGCCTAACCCATTTCGAGGAAGAGGTCAATAGGAAATTTTTCACTATTTTTTTGATTATGAAAACCGTGTTATGATGCGGGGGCGAGACAGGGGTGTTCAGCCCTAAAAAAATTAGTGCCCCAAAGTATGCATTTTTAGACAGGATTTACACGATTAACAGTATCGGCTTATGCCAAATACAAGTGCGGATTCACATTACAGATACAAAATATGAGAATTCACCCTCACCCCAACCCCCTCCCAGTGGAAGAGGGTGCAAATCCCCCTCCCTTTGGGAGGGGTTAGGGGAGGGCCAGAAATACTTGAACTTGTTCTCAACATGAGCCACGGTATCTTCTCAATATCAATATTTCGGGAGAACGAGATCTGAGCCTGTCGAAGAGCGTTGGTTTCGACAAGCTCAACCAACTCTGTCCCCTATTATTGAGAAGGTACATTTTTTTGAGTATCAGTAGATCCAATTTACCCCCTCTAACTCCCCCTCGTGAGGGGGATTGAGGGGGGTAAATATCCGAAGGCAACTCAAAAATTGGATCCACTGAGTATAAGAATTTATGTTATGACGCGGTTTTGATCGAGCTAAAAACATCATCAGGAGCCACCTATGAGCCAAACCACCCCATCACTAACTGAAGCCTTGTGGAAAATATACCGCCGGCCCGACCCGCCCACCCCCTGGGCCGAGGGCGGCAATTTGCCGTGGAACGAGGCCGAATTTTCGGAACGAATGCTACGCGAGCATCTTGATGAATCGCACGGCGCGGCCAGCCGCCCCACGCCGGAACGCGATATGCAGATCGACTGGATGTGGGAAAAGTTGAAGCTGCAATCCGGGGCGCGGTTACTGGATGTAACTTGCGGGCCGGGTTTGTACGCCACGGCAATGGCCCGGCGCGGCTGCCACGTAACCGGCATCGACTTTGGCCCGGCCTCCATCCGGCACGCGGAGGCGCTGGCAGCCAAAGCCGGGGTGTCCGGGCGGTGCCGTTTTATCCGGCAGGATGTGCGGCAGATGGAGATACCGGCGGAATCTTTCGACGCGGCCCTGTTCATTTACGGCCAACTGGCCGTGTTCAAAAAGGAAGAGGCGCAGTCGCTGCTGGCCAACATTGTCCAGGCCCTGAAACCGGGCGGAACCTTGTGCGTGGAACTGCTCAATCAGGACAGGGTCGATAAAAAACACAACAGTTGGTGGTTCACCGACGACAAAGGCTTGTGGGGTGATACGCCGTTTCTGCACCTGGGGGAGCGATACTGGGATGAAGAAACGTGCATCTCGATTGAACGTTTTCACGTCATCCACCTGGAAAGCGGCCAGATGGATGAAGTTGTTCTCTGCGACCAAACGTATGCGGTTGAAACAATGGTGGAGATGATGGAGCAGGCCGGCTTTGAGCGCGTTGATATTTATCCCCAATGGGATGGCCTTTCCTTGTATGATGCGGCTGAATGGGTGGTGTACGTGGCGCATAAATGAGGGGCATCGCTTCAAAAAGTGAACAGCTTCACTTTGCAAAACGAACAGCTTCACTTTGCAAAACGAACAGCTTCA
>CAZTFF010000085.1:0-9750 GCA_964612485.1 uncultured Caldilineaceae bacterium | reverse complement strand
GAACAGCTTCACTTTGCAAAACGAACAGCTTCACTTTGCAAAACGAACAGCTTCATTTTTCTATGTAGCGGTCATTACATGGAATTTCTCGCGAAGTTACAAATTCTGTTGCGTAAAAACCGGCTACAGATGCTCAAGTTCATCAATAATGTCTTGCAACAGATTGGGGCGAATATGAAGCGTGGAATGCGCGGGTAAATTGCGCAAAACGGCCAATATTTCCTGACGAGTTCGCTGTTCCCGCCGTACAGATCGCAGTAAAATACCAATGCTGCCATGCACCCGATATCCCAATGTTACAGCGGCCAACCGGGCTGCCGCATCATCAGTAAGAAAAATAGCCTGCGGGTAGTCTTGCATCAAAGACAAGGCTGCTTGCTCTCCCATCCCCAACGACTAGCGCTTGCGCCAGCGTTTGAAAAGATGGTTGGGTGGAAACAGTTACCGCAATTTTCTGTAACGGAAGAGGCGGTCGGGTTAAAACAGCGGGTCTATGTTGTTTAACTTCCTGCCACACCTGTTCGGGGACCAGAATAGAGGCGAAATCGGCCAGAAGAAACAGGTTTTCAACTTCATCCAGATGAATGAGCGGCCCGGCATCACAGACAACGCCCTCACTCGATTCACTCATTGCCATGCAAACCCCATTCGATATCCTGACGGATGAATTCGTCCATTAATTCAAGCCGGTGCGTTTCCAGATAACGGCGTAGCGCATCGACAACAACTTCATCCAGGCTGCCAAACCAGCCGGTTTCCACCAACTTTTGGGCCTGAACAAACAGGCCAACAGGTATTTTTGTTTGAATGGTGGTTGTTTGTGCTTCAGCCATAACTTTATCTCCCTTAATAAAACTTATGCACGGTTGGTGACAATGATTATGCTCCTAATGATGCGCCGTGTCAAAGATTTTATCAGCATAAAAGTAAAATAACCACTCCCGCCTACCTGCTGGCGATGGTGGACAGCCTGCAAAACGGCACCCTCAACAATCGCCAACGGGAAACGGTGCAGCAGTTGTGAGCCGGGATTTTGGCGATATTTATCAATATTTCCCAAATATATCCCAATTTTTCCCAATAATTATTTGGGATATATTTGGGTTTTAGGCTTTATTTGGGCACCCACCCCGGCAAATAACGCCAGGCTGCGCGCAATTCTTTTCTGGCTTGTTGATAATGGGGATCTTTTTTCGCCACCAGCGCCCAGAATTTGCCCGAATGATTAAGGTGTTTGGTGTGGCATAGCTCGTGAATCAGTACAGATTCTACCAGTTCCGGCGGCAAAAAGAGGAGTTTGTAATTGAGGCTGATGGTTTGGCGCGAGGAGCAACTGCCCCAGCGGGTTTTCTGGCCGCGAAACATCACCTTTTCATAAGGCAGTTTTTCCCGGCGGCTGATGGTTTGCAGCCACGGCTCCAGGTGCTGGCGAGCCTTGCGCGCCGTCCATTTGCGCAGCGCCTCCCGGCAGCATTCCAGATCATCCACCGCGCCGCTCAACACAAGGCGATGGTTGGATTTTTCGGTGATCGTAACGCGCCCGGCGGCGGTGGGCCGGTATTCAACTACCCAGGTTTCCCCAATCGCTCGCAGCGCGATCTCTGTGGGGCGGGCCGGCTGCGCCGCTTGATGCCGGCGGCGTTCGGCTACACGTTGTCCGGCCCGTTCAATCCAGGTTTGTTTTTTACGCAGAATATCGGGGATGTGTTGGCGGTTGAAGCCCCGGGGAATCACCACTTCCAGGCTGCCGTCCATGGTGATTTTCAGGTTCACGTGTTTGGCGCGAGCGCTCTCGCGGATGGTGTAATCAGGCAGCGGGGTCATACAGTAGACGACGGGCGAAGCCGTTCAACCTCCCAGGGATAGATAATCCAATTGTCGGTTTCAGCGCCGTAATAATCGGGCGATTGATCCTCAAATTGGGAATAGGCGGGCTTGTAATGCAGCACCACCGACGTGGGCCGCCCGCCGGCCTGCTCCACCCGTTCGGATACGCTCAACGCTTCCAGGCCGCGATACCACACATCGTCTACAATCAACACCCGCTGCCCGCGCAGCAGGCTGTCGGAGGGAAATTGCATGAACACGGGCCAATCCAGCTCGTGCTCAGAATCTTCATAAAAATCTACCGAAGCCACCAAGATCGGCTGGATGGCCAACTGCTCGGCAATCATACCGGCAGGCACAATGCCGCCCCGGGTGATGGCCAGGACCACATCATAATCGTTTTTACGCAACCGCGGCACCAGCTCGCAACTGATCAGATCATCCACATCGTCCCAGGTTAAATAAACTTTTTCGCCTTTGCTCATACGCCGCTCCTTACGGTCCAACCGTGATCGAATCTTTGATTTTGGCAAACGTGGCCTCACCAACGCCGCTCACTTCGGTGATTTGTTCGATGTTTTGAAAACCGCCAATTTTTTCCCGGTAATCAATGATTCGCTGGCCAATGGCCGGGCCAATACCGGATAAAGAATCCAACTGCTCCAGGGTGGCGGTGTTAAGATTGATCTGCTCGCCGGCAGCGCTTCCGGTGTTGCCGGCGGCAGCGCTCCGGCTAACGGACGGGGCATGCTGAACCGGCGGCGGGGGATTTTGCTCGTCCAGGCCGGGCACGTGAATTTGCTGCTGGTCGGCAAGTTCCAGGGCCAGGTTGATGCGCTCCGGGTCGGCATCAGGCGTAAACCCGCCCGCGGCCTCTACGGCATCTTTGATGATGCTGCCCTGCGGCAAAACATAAACATCAACATGGGCCACCGCGCCGGTTACATACACCCGCACGGGGCCGGGCGTGGCCGTGGCGGCGGGCGTTTTGGTGGCTGTGGGTTCCGGGGCAACAATTTCTATCGGTTCCGCTGCGGGTTGGCGCAGGTAAAAAATTGTGCCCCCCGCCAATACCGCCGCCAGCATAACTCCAAAAATTACGTGACGATTTTTGTCTAGCCAAGATGCCTGGTTTTCCATTTTCTCCCTCCTGTGGTGTAGTAATATTTTGAGAAATTTTGGAGACATTATAGTAAATTATCCAGGGGGAAGCAAGACAATGTCTTGTGCCTAAACGTATGGTTTACCGTTATCCCACTTTATGGTATGATTAGGGCACATTTACCACGTCAGGAGAAACTGTTTTATGAAAGCGGTTATTATGGCCGGGGGAGCAGGTTCCAGGTTAAGGCCCATCACCATCGAGCGGCCCAAACCTATGATACCTATCGTCAGCAAACCGGTGATGGCCCATATTCTCGATCTGCTTAAAAAGCATAACATCACCGATACCGTGGTAACTGTTCAATATCTGGCGACCCAAATTCAAGATTATTTTGGCGACGGCACCGGCCTGGGGATGAATATCCACTATAGTGTTGAAGAAGTTCCGCTGGGCACCGCCGGCAGCGTGAAAAATTCGCAAGATTTTTTAGACGATACCTTTTTGGTTATCAGCGGCGATGGCCTGACCAACATCAACCTCAGCAAACTGGTCCAATATCACAAAGAAAAAAAGGCTATGGCCACCCTGGCTCTCTACCAACTGGCCGACCCGGTTGATTATGGCGTGATTAACCTGAACAACGAAGGCAGGATCAGCCGTTTTCAAGAAAAGCCGGGCCGAGGCTCGGTAATGTCTGATTATGTTAATACAGGTATCTACGTATTAGAGCCGGAGGTGCTGGACTTTTTTGAACCCAACATCCCCTTTGATTTCTCCAACGATCTTTTCCCCATGCTCCACGAGAAAGGCTATCCCCTGTACGGTTATGTGGCCAGGGGATATTGGTGCGATGTGGGCAACATTGCCGAATATCTGCGGGCCACCAACAACGCCCTGCACGGCGAGGTAGAGGGCCTTGATCTGGGCCGCCATTTAGGCGACAACATCTGGATGGGCCGAGATGTATCGCTGGCGCCGGATGTGGTATTGGAAGGCCCCATTTATTTGGGCAATTCCGTGCAGGTCAAAAGCGGGGTGGTTATCCGCGGGCCAACGGTGGTGCGGGATTACACCATTATCGATAATGAAGCCATTGTGGATCGCTCTGTCTTGTGGCGCAACTGTTATATTGGCGAGCGCGTCCAAATCAGCGGGGCCATTGTGTTGCGGCAGTGCAGCCTTAAAGCCCACGCCACGGTTTTTGAAGGCGCTGTCATTGGCGACGGCACGATTATCGGCGAAAGCGCTGTCATTCACCCCAGTGTAAAAATCTGGCCGGGCAAAGAGGTTGAACCGGGGGCCACAGTTAACAGCAGCATTGTCTGGGGGTCGCAGGGCCGGCGCGTGCTCTTTGGGCGGTTTGGCGTTACCGGCGTGGTCAATATTGATCTGACGCCTGAATTCACGGCCAAATTAGGCGCTGCTTTTGGGGCCACCCTGCCAAAGGACTCTTTTGTCACCATCAACCGCGATATGCACCACAGCTCGCGGATGATAAAACAGGCTCTTGTTTCCGGCCTGCCGTCCGCCGGCATCAATATTTGGGATTTGGGATCGCTGCCCATTCCGGTGGCCAGCTATCATACCCGGGTGTGTGGCGCCGAAGGCGGTATCCACGTGCGGGTTTCTCCGTTTGACGAACGGGTGATAGACATCTTATTTATGGACGGCAACGGTTTGCGGTTGAGCAAAAACCGCGAGCGGTCTATTGAAAGAGTCTTTTTCCGGGAGGATTTCCGGCGGGTTTATCTGGACGACATCGGCAGCATCGATTATGCCCAGCGCGTTAAAGAAGCGTACATTGAAGATTTCCTGACCCATCTCAATACCAAAGCTATTCAGCAAGCATCGTTTGATATGGTAGTTGATTTCGCCGACATCCCCATCGCCGATGTTTTGCCGGCCATTTTGGATAAGTTGAAATGTAACGTGGTTGCGCTGGGAGCCACCACCCGTTCGGGCGAACCGCACGATCCATCGCAAATCCAGACATCGCTTAAACAATTAAAAATTATCACCAAAACAATGGACGCCCAGTTGGGGGTACGGCTGGAACCGGGCGGAGAAAAGGTTTTTGTTGTTGATAATCGGGGATACCTGCTAGACTCTGTTACCGCGGCCACGGTTATGACGGAATTGGTATTAAAAGATGCGCCGGGCAGCGCCATTGCGGTTCCCTTTAACCTGCCCAACGCCTTTGAAAAAATTGCCGCCAAATACAATGGACGCGTGGTCCGCACCGAACTTGACCGTGAAGATTGGATCAATACAGCATGCACCAAAAGCATCATTATGGGCTGCGACGGCAAAGGAAATTTTATTTTTCCAGATTTTCAATGCGCCGCCGATGGCTTGATTGCGCTGGCAAAACTGCTGGAGTTTCTGGCCACCCAAAAAACAACGCTGGGCGACGTGATTGACCGAATTCCCGATTTTCATATTGCCGAACGGAAAGTATCGTGCGTATGGGAAGCCAAAGCCAGAGTGATGCGTTTAATCAACGAAAAATTTGAGGAGTGTAAAGACAAAAATTTTGTCAGTGGGGTGAGAATGGTTCTGGATGAAAATCAATGGGTACTCATTATTCCCGATCCCGACCAGCCCTGCGTTCGCATCACCACCGAAGCTGAAACCCAGGCCAAAGCCGAAATGCTGGGCGACGAATACGCTCAACTCATCGAGAAAATTTCCCCCTTTGAATGAAAACAAGGTGGCAGGGTAAGAGGGTAACAGAGTAGCAGAGTAGCAGAAACCCAACCTGATCAAATTGCTACCCTGCTACACTTGTTACTTTGCTACCTTGCTATCCAACCTCGACAACAGCGCCTTCGGCTTCCAATTTTTCTTTGGCGTCGTCGGCCATTTCTTTGGTGGCGCCTTCCAGAACCTTGGCCGGGGCATCATCTACCAGCGCCTTGGCTTCTTTCAGGCCCAGATCGGAGCGAATGGCGCGGACCGCTTTAATGACCTGAATTTTCTTGCCGCCTACTTCTTTCAGGGTTACGTCAAATTCAGTCTTTTCTTCCTCTGCCGCAGCTTCAGCCGCCACCGCGCCGGGAGCAGCCGCCATCACCGCAGCCGGGGCCGCGGCGCTAACGCCCCACTTTTCTTCCAGGATTTTGGTTAATTCCGCAGCTTCCAAAACGGTTAAACCGCTCAGTTCTTCAGCAATTTTTTCCAAATCTGCCATTTTTAAGATTCTCCTTAAGTACAAACTACAAATTATGTTTTAGATTATTTTTTAAGCTGTTCGTTTGTTACCGGAACGATAAATTATTGGGCTTCAGCAGCCGCTTCTTCGCCCTGCTCCGAGTAAGCGTGAATCACATTGACCATCTGGCGGACGCCGCCGCTGACCACGCCCACCAGTTGCGAGGCCGGCGCATTGATAAGCCCCAGCAATTGGGCCTGCAAAACATCCAACGAGGGCAATTTAGCCAGGCTCTTGACATCGTCTTCAGAAAGAACCTTCTTATCCATCAAGCCGCCTTTAATGCCCAATTCTTCATGATCTTTGGCAAAATCGGCAAAGGCTTTAGCCACACCGGGGATATTGTTGCCGCAAAAACCAATGCCCACCGGGCCAAACATCATCTCATCCGGCACCGATAATTCCGCTTCTGCCAGCGCGCGGCGGGCCAGGGTGTTTTTCACCACGGCAAAACTGCCTTCAGCCTCGCGGATCTTACCCCGCAGCTCTTGCAATTGGCTGACGGTCAAACCACGGTAGTCGCTGATAATCACCGCTTCGCTTGCTTTGAGCTGGTCAACATATTTTTCTACTAATTGTTCTTTTTTCTTACGGGAAATAGCCAAATCAGGTTACCTCCTTTCCCTAAATATCAAAACGTCTTTGCGCCAACCGACGCAAAGACGTAAACATTTTCTTTCTCACCACATTATGGCGCTAAACGGCCATAAGCGGTTGCTCATCTTTACCTCGGCAGGCAATTTTTAAGTACCCGCAGCATTTTTATGTGCTGCGCGTACACCTGCTGTCTCCGGTTTAACAAGAACAGCGTTATTTATTTTTTGGTTTAAAAACTCAATCCAGCTTAAGGGCCAGCGACTGGCCGGCATCAACCTTAACCCCAGGCCCCATGGTGGCGCATAGAGTTATTTTTCTAATGTAAACGCCTTTGATGGCCGTTGGCCGGGCCTGGTTAATGGCCTCCATAAAGGCGCTAAAATTATCCAGCAATTGCTGCTCCGAGAAAGAGGCTTTGCCGATAGGAACGTGTACATTGGCCGTGCGATCCAGCCGGAACTCTACCCGGCCCGCTTTCAATTCTTCCACCACCTGTCCAATATCAGCATCGGGCACCACGGTGCCGGCTTTGGGGCTGGGCATCAAACCGCGCGGCCCCAGCAGTTTACCCAAACGACCCACTTTCGACATCATGGGGGGGGTGGCTACCGATACATCAAACTCGAACCAGCCGCCCTGGATTTTTTCAACCAGATCATCGCTGCCGGCATAATCCGCGCCGGCATCCAGCGCAGCTTTTTGGCCTTCGCCTTCGGCAAAAACCAGCACGCGGATTTGTTTGCCGGTACCGTGCGGCAGTTGCACGGTACTGCGAATCTGCTGGTCGGCCTTACGGGGGTCTAAACCGGTGCGCAGATGGACTTCCACCGTGGCATCAAATTTAGTAAAGGCTGTCTTTTTGACCAGGGCGACAGCCTCTTCCGGGGTATAAGTTTTGTCTTTGTCAACAGACTTTACAGCTTCTTGATATTTTTTTCCTCGTTTAGGCACGTTTACCTCCTGTGGTGATAGCGGGTGTTTTTTCAACACCCTCCCACGTTCTAAAATTTATTTGCTTAATTTTCAATAATAATGCCCATGCTGCGGGCCGAGCCTTCAACCTGTTTTATTGCGGCTTCAACATCAAAAGCATTGAGATCTTTCATTTTGGTCTCAGCGATTTCACGAACCTGATCGCGGGTAACTTTGCCCACCTTATCGCGATTGGGAACACTGGAACCTTTATCCAGCCCGGCTGCTTTTTTCAACAAATCGCTCACGGGCGGGGTTTTGGTCACAAAAGAAAAGGTCTGGTCGGTGTAGATGGTGATTTCAGCCGGAATGATCGACCCCATCATACCTTGGGTGCGGGCATTGTATTCTTTACAAAAGCCCATAATGTTGATCTGATGCGGCCCTAAAGCGGTACCCACGGGCGGCGCCGGATTCGCTTTGCCGGCGGGGATTTGTAGTTTAACAACAGCTTTGACCTTTTTAGCCATGGTAAATCCTTCCTCGTATTACGTCTAGTTGCAAATCAGGTGCGTTCCACCTGTAGAAAATCAAGTTCAATGGGTGTTTCGCGGCCAAAGAAATTCACCAACACCCGTACGCGCGCGCGTTCCAAATCAATCTCATCAACGGTGCCCATAAAGTCTTCAAAAGGCCCTTCCACAATCCGAACCTTCTGGCCAACTTTGAAGCTGACTTTGACTTTGGGAACTTCGGCATCCATGCGTTTGATGATTTTATCCACTTCGTCCTGGCGCAGCGGGGTGGGTTTGTTCCCCGACCCGACAAATCCGGTTACGCCCGGCGTATTGCGGACCACATACCAGGAGTCTTCATCCAGCACCATTTCTACCAGAATATAGCCGGGGAATACCCGCCGTTCGATGGTCCGGCGCTGGCCTTCTCTCAGTTCAACCTCTTCTTCGGTAGGAACCACCACCTGGAAGATTCTATCGTGCATATCCATCGACTCGATCCGATGGTACAGGTTCTTCTGCACTTTATTTTCATAGCCGGAATAACTATGAATCACATACCATGATGTTCCCTCAGGGCGGGGCGGTTCGCCCGATTCCTCAGCTTCATCTTCAGGCAGCGCGCCGGCAGTATCAGCGCCTTCTTCAAGATCATCGGTTTCTTCAGCCAACGCCTCTTCAGACCCTGTTTCTTCAGATACTGCCACTTCAGACGCCGTCTCTACAGGCGCAGCCTCTTCAGGCGCAGCATCATCCTGATTGTCCGATGCCGTTACTTTTTCAACAGCGGTATCCGGCTCAGCGATATTCTCTTCTACAGGCTTTTGTTCGTCAGTCATAACTTTAATTTACCAATCCAAACCGGCGCTTTTATTCCTCGCGGCTGTTGTAATAAAATGCGGCAGCGCCACCCAGAAACAACACCACGGCAACCACAATCCAAACTACCTGGCCCAAAATGACGCCGCTGGCAACTTCCTGGAAAACGTAATCAAACAGGCCCAAAAACACCGCCATAGCGATGGTCACGGCCACAATGATCATGGTCAGGTTTCTGGCCTCCTCACGGGTTGGCCAGGTTACTTTGCGTAATTCCGCGCGTGTTTCATGAAAATATTTTACAACCGCGTTAGGCTCTTTGCCTGTTGTTGACGAGGCCCTTACTTTTGATTTGGCCATTGATGATGCGTGCTCCTCTCAACAGGTTGCTGGCAACACCCAATTCAGCAAATGCCAAACATTCGCTGCCAATGCTCACCGTTTCCTTACTTGGTTTCGCGATGCATTTGATGGGTGCGGCACCGCGGACAATATTTTTTTACTTCCAAACGGGCTTGATCATTGCGGCGATTTTTTTCGGAAGTGTAGTTGCGTTCGCCACACTCATTACAAGCCAGCGTAATTACCATACGAACTGCTTTTTTAGCCATAATTCAGCAAAAAGAGGGTTGAGGAAGGTTCAAGCGTCCTTCCTCGACCCTCTGACTCCTCTCTAAAAACAAAGTCAGTCTTGTTTCTCAACCAGATCATTCAAAAATCTTGGTGATGACGCCGGCGCCAACCGTGCGGCCACCTTCGCGCAC
>CAZTFF010000084.1:0-20647 GCA_964612485.1 uncultured Caldilineaceae bacterium | reverse complement strand
CGGCAGGTTGATTGCCGCCACGTGGTGACCGCTGTGCTACACCGGCATCGTGTATGACCGGCAAATCAGCGAAGATCAGACCCTAACTTTTGGCGTTTCCGGCATGTTGTACCGCAACGGCTTGATCATGTACGATCATCAGACAGAAAGCCTCTGGTCTCATATTTTGGGCCAAAGCATTGGCGGCGACTATGCGGGCACGCAGCTCACCTTTATTCCCGCGCTGCACACCGATTGGGAAACCTGGAAAGAACGCCACCCCGATACCCTGGTGATTAACCCCACTTTGTTTGGGCGCGACTCTTACGAAAGTTACTATGCCAGTGGCCGGGAAGGAGTGGTGGGCCGGGGACCGTTGGGCAGCGGCCCGGAACGGGGCAGCGATCTGCATCCCAAAGAATACGTCATCGGCGTGCGGCTGGCGGGGCAAGCCAAAGCTTATCCTTTTACCGCGCTCCAGAAAAAACCCGTAGTCAATGATACGGTTGAGGATATTCCCCTTGTGGTTTTGTACGACTTCCGCACTTTATCGGGTACGGTGTTCGACCGCCGGTTGGATGATGAAACCACGCTCACGTTTGAAGACGAAATCAACAGCCTCAGGGTCAAAGACAAGGAAACCGGGAGCGAATGGGATATTTTTACCGGTCAGGCCGTTAGCGGCCCGCTGGAAGGTCGGCAACTTGCGGCTGTTCCTACCACCTACGCCTTCTGGTTTGGCTGGATTGATTATCATCCCGAAAGCGCCGTTTATCAGCCGGGTGAATAAAAAAACAGGGCAGGGTGGACGCACGGAATAACCCCGTCTCCACCCCGCCCCGATGTCTCCCCCTTTCAGGGAATTAAATCGATTTTTCTTCCAATACCTGGATCATAGACAACAGCACCTCGTTGAAAAAAACATTCAGCCGCCGGTACAGCTCTGTTTGGGCGGCATCCGCGTGCTGGGCGGCAAAGGTGGAGTCGATGACGCTGTCCCGAAAAAAATTAAAGGTAGCCACCGCCTCGGTGATCGACCAGCCAAAATTACTGACCGCCCGGCCATAATCGCGGCCTAATTCACGCCCCTTGTCCAGGTTAGAATCGTCTTCCGCACCCGTGGCATAATGCAGCGTCATCCCCAGAAGTTGTTTTCCCAGGAAACGCATGGTGGTTCGCTGTTGTTCTGATAAATTCTGCTGCCACACCGGACGCACTACCGGCGGCGGCGAGGATGTGATCATAGCCCGCCGCAGTGCCTGTTGGGTCATCGTCACCAGTACGGTTTCCGGTGAGTCATTGTCTTGCTGCATCTGCGCCAAAAAGTTTGATAAATCTCGCCGCCGAAACCGTCGATGACCGCCCGGCGTGCGGAAACAGGTAATTTGCCCCTTTTCCGCCCAATTGCGCAACGTAAGCGGATGTACGCCCAAAATTTTCGCTGCTTCGGCAATGCTCATCAATTTATCATCGTCGACGTTCATATTTCACCAAAAGAATTATACGAATTTATATGATTATACCATAATTATCTATAAAATTTTTTACGATTTTGCACGATACCCAACTTTAAATTATAATAAAATTGTTATTCAATCAGCATTACTTCTAAACTTCGTTCATCGCCCAAAACGGATACACATCTTCCTCAGGATAGCTTTATGCATTTATCAGTCATCGGTATTAATCATAAAACTGCCCCTGTAGAGTTACGAGAACAATTATCCTTCAGCTCCTCCACGGTCTGCGCTTTTCTTACCGAAAACAAGCAAATACCGGCGTTAACCCCCACCCCGGAAAGCCGGGAAAGCGTGGTGGTTTCCACCTGCAACCGGCTGGAATATTACACACTGGCCAAAAATGTGCCGGCTTCAACGCGAGCTGTCATCAAACTAATGAGCCAGCTTTCCGGCCTGCCCATCCCTGCTTTTGAATCGCACCTGTACCGGCATCAGGACGATGCTGTTATTAACCACTTGATGCACGTGGCCGCCGGGCTGGATTCTATGGTTTTAGGTGAATCGCAAATTTTGGGCCAACTGGTGCAGGCCTACCAATCCGCCCAAACCCATCAAACCGTTGGCCCCATTTTATCGCGTCTGTTTGAAAAAGCAATTCATACCGGCAAACGCGCCCGCACCGAAACCGACATCAGCCTGAATCCGGCCTCTATCAGTTCGATTGCCATCCGGTTGGCCCGCAAACACCTGGGTAATCTTTCTAACAAAACGGTGATGATTTTGGGCGCGGGCGAAATGGGACATTTGACCATTAAAGCGCTGGTTAAACAGGGCGTCAAAAAGATGTTTGTTGTCAACCGCACTCAGGAACGAGCCAACCAACTGGCCGCGCAGTGGAACGCCACCCCCCTCACGTTCGACCATATGGACTCCGGTCTAACCCAGGCGGATCTGGTGGTGACGTCTACCGCTGCGCCGCACGTAGTTTTACACCATCACCAAATCAATAAAGTGATGCAGCAGCGTTCGGACCGCCCGCTGCTGATTGTTGACATTGCCCTGCCCCGTGATGTAGACACCAGCGTTGGCCAGGTGGCTAACGTGCATCTCTACAACATCGACGATCTGCAAAACCAGGTAGAAGACAATCTTAAAGCCCGTGAAAACGAAATCCCCAAAGTTGAAACCATCATTGATGAAGAAGTGGCCGACTTTTTAAACTGGTACACTTCTTTAAAAGTAGTGCCCACCATCACCACCTTCCGCGAGCAATTTGACGCCATTCGCCAGCAGGAACTGGAACGGACCCTGAACCGGATGAATGACCTCAGCAAAAAAGAGAAAAAACTAGTGGCCGAATTGAGCCACCGGCTGATGAATAAATTCTTACACGAACCTACCGTTCAGCTTCGCGCTGCCGCCGCCAACGGCAACGGCATTGAATATGTCCACGCGCTGCACGATCTCTTTTCTCTGGATACTGACCCGCAATGACCAAGAATCCATTTCAACTGACATTTGGCACCCGTGGCAGCGCGCTGGCCCGCTACCAGACCGATCTGGTAGCCAAAATGCTGCAAGCGCATTTCCCCAATTTGGCTGTTCGCACCACCATTTTCACTACCAAAGGCGATAAAGAACTCAGCAAACCCCTGCCCGAAATTGGCGGCAAGGGGCTGTTCACCGCCGAACTGGAAGCCGCGCTGCGCAACCATTCCATTGATCTGGCCGTTCACAGCCTCAAAGACCTGCCCACCGAAGACAGCGCCGGCCTGACCATTGGCGCCATTTTGCTCCGCGAAAACCCCGCCGACGGATTGGTCAGCCGCAACAAATACACGCTTGATACGCTGCCGCAAAAGGCCACGGTGGGCACCAGCAGCCTGCGCCGCCAAGCCCAACTGCTGGCCTACCGCGATGATCTTGATGTCATCTCGCTGCGGGGCAACGTGGACACCCGCATCAAAAAAGCGATGGACTCTGCCGGCCCCTACGACGCCGTGATTCTGGCCGCTGCCGGACTCAAACGGATGGAACTGCATCACCACATCAGCCAGCAACTTCCTTTTGAGCTGATGCTGCCCGCGCCGGGCCAGGGCGCGATTGCCGTACAGTGCCGCGCCGATGATGACCTCACCCTGAAAAAATTGGCCGAAATCAATGATCTTTC
This sequence comes from uncultured Caldilineaceae bacterium, assembly GCA_964612485.1. Classification (GTDB taxonomy): domain Bacteria; phylum Chloroflexota; class Anaerolineae; order 4572-78; family J111; genus JAFGNV01. The sequence goes on along the minus strand of CAZTFF010000084.1, from coordinate 17,038 downwards.
CACGCAACAGGCCGTTCTGGCCGAGCGGGCGTTTCTGGCCGGATTGGGCGGCGGGTGCAGCATCCCGGTGGGCGCGCTGGGGCAGGCACAGGCTGATACGCTGAATTTACAAGGCATTGTGGCCGACCCGCAAGGCCGGCGCGTTATCCGCGTAAATCACACCGGCCCCGCCACCGAGCCGGAGGCTATCGGCCAAACCCTGGCCGAGCAAGCCCTGGCCCATGGCGCGCAAGAAATTTTGGAGGCCGTTCATGCCTGACTCATTGGCCGGCAAACGTGTTCTTGTGACCCGCGCCGAGGGGCAAAACAGCAAACTCAGCCGCCGGCTTGAGGCGGAGGGCGCGGTTCCGGTGGAATTCCCCACCATCCAAATTGTACCGCCCCCAAACCCCGGCCCGTTGAACAAGGCCATCGCCAACCTCAACACTTACCAGTGGCTGGTGATGACCAGCGCCAACGGCGTCAAATATTTCTGGCAGCAACTGGTGACCGGCGGCAAAGGCGCGGCAGACCTACAAGGAATCAATATTGCAGCGATTGGCCCCGCCACGGCGAAAAAAATTGAAGCGCGAGGGCTGTCGATTGATCTGATGCCTTCGGAACACGTGGCCGAAGCCCTGATTGAAGCGATGCCCGATGTATCGGGCCAACGCGTTCTGCTGCCCACCGCCGATATTGCCCGCGATACGCTGGTGGAGGGGCTGCAAGCGAGAGGCGCGGTTGTTGATCGGGTCACGGCCTACCAAAATAGACCCGTTACCGACCCCGGCCATTTGCCCAATCTGCTACCTATGCTGGATGCGCTCACTTTCACCAGTGGATCAACCGCGCGAAATTTCGTCAACCTGCTGGCAAACGACGATCCGGCCCAGGCCATTGATCCGGCCATTGTAGCCTGCATTGGCCCCATCACTGCTGAGGCTGCCGCCAACGCCGGGTTACCGGTTCACGTCGTAGCCGAAATCTACACGATACCGGGATTAGTTGCGGCTTTGCAGCAATATTTTCAACAGATAAACCAGCGAGCCAGTGAATCAGTGAATCAAAATAATTCAAAACGTCAATTAAAAATTGACAATTAACCGTTCACAATTCACAATTTTTACAGGAGTATGGTATGAAATCACTCATCCGCCAACCCCAGGCCAGCCGGCACGAGCGGCCCTTTATGATTATCTGGGAAACCACCCAGGCCTGCGATCTGGCCTGCCGCCACTGCCGGGCCGAAGCCCAGCCCAACCTGCATCCCGATTCGTTGAATTTTGAGCAGGCCAAAACCCTGCTGAACCAGGCGCAAAGCTTTGGCAAGCCGTCGCCCATTTTTATTTTTACCGGCGGCGACCCCTTCAAGCGCAGCGATATTTTTGACCTGGTCAGTTACGCCTCGGACATTGGGCTGGCGGTGGCGGTTTCGCCCTCCGGCACGCCGCTGCTGACCAAAGAGAATTTACTGCGGCTGAAAGAATCCGGAACCAAAGCCATTTCATTGAGTGTCGACGCCTCCACCCCGGCGCGTCACGATGATTTCCGGCAGGTCCCCGGCTCGTTTGAACTGACCATCAACGGCTGGCAGGCAGCGCGCGAAATTGGGCTGAAATTGCAGGTTAACACCACCGTGACCCGCTACAATCTGAAAGACCTGGCCCATATTTTCAAACTGGTACAAGAACTCGGCGCGATGACGTGGAGCCTGTTTTTCCTGGTGCCCACAGGCCGCGCCCTGGAGTCGGATGAGGTGTCGCCCACCGAGTATGAGGCGGTGATGCACTTTTTGTACGATGTGTCCAAATACATCAGCGCCAAACCCACCGAGGGCCATCACTACAAACGGGTCGTGTTGCAGCGCAGCATCTTGGATAAAAAGGGTCTCCCCCTGGAAGATTACATTGCCGTGCATCCGGTCTATTATGAACTCAAGGCCGAACTCGACCGGATTGTGGCCGAAAAAGGATTGACCCCACGTGAAAGCATCAAACGCACGCCCATGCACATCAACGCGGGCAGCGGCTTTGTTTTTATTTCTCACCTGGGTGAAGTCTTCCCCAGCGGCTTTATGCCCGTAAAAGCCGGCAACGTGAAAGAAAAATCGCTGGTGGATATTTACCGCGAAGCGCCCTTGTTCAAAACCCTGCGCGACCCCGGCCAACTGGAAGGCCGCTGCGGATTGTGCGAATTCAGCGGCGTCTGCGGCGGGTCGCGCTCCCGCGCCTACGCCGTCACCGGCAACCCCATGGCCGAAGAACCGTTCTGCACCTACGAGCCGGGCACGTTCCCATTTCAGGAAGAACTGAGCGCGCGCCTGACAGCAATGAATTGAACAAGGTAGCAGGGCAGGGTAGCAGAGTAACAACATCTTGCTACCCTGCTACCTTGCTACCCTGCTACCTTGTTACCCTGCTACCTTGTAACCCGAAAGGCAACCATAGATGAACATCAACCTTCCCCTTCGACCCCGCCGTTTGCGGGCCAATGCCACGCTGCGGCGGATGGTCAGCGAAACGCAATTGTCACCGGATGATTTTATTTACCCGCTGTTTGTTACCCACGGCGAGGGCGTGCGCAATCCCATTGAATCGATGCCGGGCATTGCCCAACTTTCGGTGGATGAGGCGGTCAAGGAAACAAGAGAAGCCGTAGAATTGGGAATCCCTTCTGTCATTCTCTTTGGAATTCCAGCCCACAAAGACCCGATTGGCGAAGAAAATTTTGCCGATGATGGAATTATTCAACAGGCGACCCGTGCGTTGAAAGCCGAATACCCCGACCTGCTCGTCATCACCGATGTGTGCATGTGCGAATACACCGACCACGGTCATTGTGGTATTGTAGAAGGCGATGAGATTCTCAACGATCCCACCCTGGAAATTCTGCAGCGCGTCGCTGTATCTCATGCTGAAGCGGGCGCAGACATTGTCGCGCCGTCGGGAATGATGGATGGAATGGTGGCGGCCATTCGCAGTGGGCTGGATGAAGCCGGTTTCACCAACCTGAGTATTCTCAGCTACGCCGTCAAATACGCCAGCGCCTTTTACGGCCCCTTTCGCGATGCCGCCGAAGGCGCGCCCAAATTTGGCGACCGGCGGAGTCATCAAATGAACCCGGCCAACGCTCGTGAGGCCCTGCGCGAAGTGGAGTTGGATTTGGCCGAAGGCGCGGATATGGTGATGGTCAAACCGGCCCTGCCCTACCTGGACATTATCCGCCAGACCCGCGAGCAGTGCGATGTACCGGTATCGGCCTACAACGTGAGCGGCGAGTACGCTATGCTCAAGGCCGCTGCTGCAAACGGCTGGCTCGATGAACGGGTCACGGTGCTGGAACTGCTCACCGGCATCAAACGCGCCGGGGCCGATCTAATTGTGACGTATCATGCCAAAGATGCGTCGAGATGGATTGAATAGGATTACAGAGTCGCGCCGAGGAGACAGAGAAAAAGATATAAGAATTCTCTGCGCCTCTCTGTGAATTCTCCGTGTATCTCTGTGTAACTAAAATACTATAAATTATTGAGGATGGATAAATGCCTGAACAAACACCCAAAACACTCAATCATTTTGCTTTTTTTCGATTTACGCCCGATTTTTACGACTTGAGCGAGTCGAAAAAGTCCGATTTTCAGCAGGCGTGGCTCAAGGGGCTGCAAGTCACCGCCGAAAATGTAGACATTTACCAGGTTTTCCCCGCCGCCACCGAGGCCGACATCCTGGTGTGGACTGCCGCCACCGTCGAAGATACCGCCGTGGCCGGCCAATTTTTCACCCAATACGCCCAGGCCACCAATCCCTATCGAAATTTGATTGAAATAACCGATACCCTGTGGGGTTTTACCAAACCCTCCGTCTACACGAAGTCACGCTCGACGCAGGAAATTGATCCCTTTTCCAAAACACGTAAACCTTATCTGGTGGTTTACCCCTTTGTCAAAACCATGGATTGGTATTTGATGAGCCGCGACGCCCGCCAGGGTATGATGAATGAGCACATTAAACTGGGCAAAGAGTACCCCGACATCACCCAGTTGCTGCTCTACTCGGTGGGCTTGCAGGATCAGGAGTTTGTGGTGGTGTACGAAACCGACGACCTGACCCTCTTTTCCGACCTGGTTTACCGGCTGCGCAGCACCGAAGTGCGCCGCTACACCGAACGGGATACGCCGCTCTACACGGCGTTCTATCATCCGGCCAACGAAACGCTGGCCCTGTGGCGCTAAGGAGTCGAAATGAGTAAACAATCCCAACGTTTTCTGAACGCCTGCAACCGGCAGCCAGTTGACGCCGTTCCCATCTGGCTGATGCGCCAGGCAGGGCGGTATATGGCTGAATATCGTTCGCTACGCGAAAAATACACTATTCTGGAAATCATCAAATCCCCGGAACTGGCTACGGAAGTAACCATGCAGCCAATCAACGCTTTTGATCTGGACGCGGCCATCATCTTTGCCGATATTTTGCCGCCGTTGGAAGGCATGGGGCTGAAACTCACCTTTGAAAAAGGCGAAGGGCCGGTCATTCACAACCCCATCCGCACCCCGGCAGACATTGACGCCCTGTGCCAGCCCGACCCCCGCGAGAGCCTGAACTTTACGCTGGAAGCCATCAAATTGACCCGGCAAGAATTGGCCGGGCGCGTGCCGCTCATCGGTTTTTCCGGTGCGCCCTTTACCCTGGCCGCCTACGCCATCGAGGGCGGATCGTCGCGCAACTACACTCTAGCCAAATCGTTGATGTACGCGCATCCCCAGGCGTGGCATCGTCTGATGGAAAAACTGGCTGCCCTGGTGGGCGACTATTTGTTTGCCCAGGCCGAAGCCGGCGCGCAGGTGCTGCAACTGTTTGATAGCTGGGTGGGCATGCTATCGCCCGATGATTACCGAGAATTTGCGCTGCCCTACTCCATCCGGGCCATTGCCCGCGCCAAAGAAGCAGGCGTGCCGGTGATCCATTTTGGTACCGGCACTTCGGGGATGCTGCCGCTCATTAAATCGGCAGGTAGCGACGTGGTTGGCGTGGATTGGCGCATCGACATTGACGAAGCCCGCCGGATTCTGGGTGACGATGTGGCCGTTCAGGGGAATCTGGACCCCGTAACCTTATTCGCGCCGCTGCCGGCTCTCAAACAACGAGCCGGCAAAATATTAGACCGAGTCGCGCCTCAACCCGGCTTTATTTTTAATCTAGGCCATGGTATCCTACCCCAAACACCGGTCGATAACGTGGCCGCCCTGATTGATTTTGTGCATGAATACAGGGTAGCAGGGTAGCAGGGTAGCAGAGTAGCAGAGTAGCAGAGTAACAGAGTAGCAGGGTAACACTTAACCATTGTTGCCTTGCTACCCTGCTACCTGTTACCTTACCTTGCTACCCTGAAAAGGTGAACTATGAACAATTCAACCAACAATTCTTTCGATGCCCTGCTGGTGCTTTCGTTTGGCGGGCCGGAGGGCATGGACGATGTCATTCCCTTTCTGGAAAACGTGCTGCGCGGACGGAATATTCCACGGGCGCGGCTGGAAGAGGTGGGCGAGCATTACCGCATGTTTGATGGCGTCAGCCCGCTCAACGCGCAGAACCGCGCCCTGATTGCCGCCCTGGAAACCGAACTCAAAAACAACCAGATCGATCTACCCATCTACTTTGGTAATCGTAACTGGCATCCGCTGCTGCCCGATACCATGTGCCAAATGGTTGACGATGGGGTCAAAAACACGCTGGCCTTTTTTACCTCGGCCTACAGTTCCTATTCCGGCTGCCGCCAGTACCGGGAAGATATCGAACGCGCCCAGGCCGAGATGGGGCCGGACGCACCGCAGGTATCTAAACTGCGGGCGTTTTACAACCACCCCGGTTTTGTCGAACCCAATATTGAAAACGTAAAAACCGCGCTGGCCCAAATTCCGGCCCAACGCCGCGCCGAGGCCCACATCGCTTTTACCGCCCACAGCATTCCGTTGAGCATGGCCCAAAATTGCGTGTATGAAGCCCAATTGCAAGAGGTCGCCCGGCTGGTGGTCGATAGCGTGGGAACCAACCCCTGGCAGCTCGTTTACCAGAGCCGCAGCGGCCCGCCGCACCAACCCTGGTTGGAGCCGGACATTGGCGATCACCTGGAAGCGCTCAAAGCCAACGGCGTGACGGATGTGGTGATTGCGCCCATCGGCTTCATTTCCGATCATATGGAAGTGATCTTTGATCTGGACACCGAGGCCAAAGAAATAGCCGACGAAATTGGCCTGAACGTGGTGCGCGCCGCCACCGTAGGCACGCATCCCAAATTTATTAAAATGATTCGCCTGCTGATTGAGGAACGTCTGAGCGACACTCCCAACCGGTTGGCTCTGGGCAAATACGGCCCGCGCCAGGATGTTTGCCCCCCCAACTGTTGTTTATCAGGCTATACGCCAGAATTGAGTTAAAATAATGACCCACACCCCCCACATTGTCCTCATTGGCGGCGGTATTGCCGGCCTGGCCACCGCCTACTATCTGCAAAAGCAAGCCCAGGCCGATAACCTGCCGCTCACCTACACCTTGGTTGAACGCGAAGCGGCCTTTGGCGGCAAAATCATCACCAACACCGACGATGGTTTTATCATCGAAGGCGGGCCAGACTCCTTCATCTCCCAAAAACCGTGGGCCTACCGGCTCTGCAAAGAATTGGGGCTGGAAGACCGGCTTATCGGCACCAACGACGAACAGCGCAAGGTCTACATTGTTCACAAAAACCGGCTGCGTCCCCTGCCCGATGGGGTGATGCTGATTATCCCCACTCGCTTTACACCCTTTGCTCTCTCGCCGCTAATATCGCCGTGGGGCAAGCTGCGAATGGGTATGGATTTGTTCATCCCCCCCAAAACAGACAACAGCGACGAAAGCCTGGCCGATTTCATCAACCGCAGGCTGGGCCGCGAAGCGTTGGACAAAATTGCCGAGCCGCTGATGGCCGGCATCTACGTGGCCGATCCCTCGCGCTTGAGCCTGAAAAGCACCTTTCCCCGCTTCATCGATCTGGAGAAAAAGCACGGCAGTTTGATCAAAGGCATGCTGGCCCAGATGAAAGCCCGCAAAGCAAAAAACAACGGCGCATCGCAGCCTAAACTGTCGCTGTTTATGACCCTGCGCGGCGGATTAAAAGAATTGGTCGATACGCTGGTCGATCAATTGACCGGAAATCTCATCAGCGGCCAGAGCGTCACCGGAATCAACAAAGTGGCGGATCAAGCGGCCCCGTATCAAATTCAGCTTGACAGCGGCCAAACGCTCCAAGCCGACCACGTGATCATGGCCACGCCCGCCTACAGCGCCGCCAACTTGTTGGAATCTCATTCCGATGAATTGGCCGCGCGGCTGCGGGCCGTGCGCTATATTTCCACGGCTACGGTCTCGTTGGCGTTTGATCGGGCTGAATTTGACCACCCGCTCAACGGCTTTGGTTTTGTGGTGCCCAAAAGCGAAGATTGCCGCTTGATGGCCTGCACCTGGGTATCGACCAAATTCAACTACCGCGCCCCAGACGACAGCGTGCTGCTGCGCGTCTTTGTGGGCGGCTACAAACGGCAAGAGTTAGTTGACCTGCCAGACGACGAACTGCTGGAGTTGGTCAAAACCGAACTCCACAAAGTGATGGGCATCTCTGCCGCACCTACGCGCCACGAAATTTACCGCTGGCCCCACGGCAACGCCCAATATGATGTGGGCCATCTGAACAGGGTCGCCAAAATCGAAGCCCTGGCGGCAGAAACACTGCCCGGCGTCCACTTCACCGGCAGCGCCTTTCGCGGCGTGGGCATCCCCGATTGCATTCACCAGGGGCAGCAAACCGCGGAGCAGGTTATCAAGCAGTTGCAACAGGAGCCTCAGGCTATCGATTAGATGAGTGAGGAGTGGCGGACCACGGATGATCGGAAGATGGTGTTCGGTCATCGCTTGTCAATAGATAAAAACAAAAGGACGAAACAATGCCAACTACCCAATCACAAATTTTGTTCCAAGAAGCGCAAAAATATATTCCCGGCGGCGTGAATTCGCCGGTGCGGGCTTTTAAGAGTGTGGGCGGCCAGCCCCTGTTCGTCGAACGGGCTGCCGGCCCTTACCTATTTGACGCCGACGGGAATCGTTACATTGACTACGTGTTGAGTTGGGGGCCGCTGATTGTGGGCCACGCCCATCCCCAGGTGGTGGCCGCGCTGAATGCGGCGGCGGCGCACGGCACCAGTTTTGGCGCGCCCACCGCGCTGGAAACCAAGCTGGCCCAACGGGTCTGTGAGCTGGTGCCTTCGGCAGAGTTGGTACGTTTTGTCAACTCCGGCACCGAGGCCACCATGAGCGCGCTGCGGCTGGCGCGGGCCTACACCGGGCGGGATAAAATCATCAAATTTGCCGGCTGCTATCACGGCCACGGCGATATGCTGCTGGTGAAAGCCGGTTCCGGCGTGGCCACGCTGGGCCTGCCCGACAGCCCCGGCGTACCTGAGGGCGCGGCGCAGGATACGCTGATTGCCGATTACAATGATCTGGATTCGGTGAAAGCATTGTTTGAGGCCAACCCGGAACAAATCGCTGCCGTCATCATCGAGCCGGTGGCCGGCAATATGGGCGTAATCCCGCCTGCCGACGGCTTTTTGCAGGGGCTACACGATCTCACCCAACAGGAAGGCGCGCTGTTGATTTTTGACGAAGTAATGACCGGTTTCCGCGTGTCGCCAGGTGGGGCGCAGGAATTGTACGGCGTGAGGCCCGATCTGACCGCGCTGGGCAAGGTAATCGGCGGGGGGCTGCCGGTGGGGGCCTATGCGGGCCGCGCGGAAATTATGGAAAGGGTCGCTCCCGTGGGGCCGATGTACCAGGCCGGAACCTTGAGCGGCAATCCGCTGGCCATGACCGCCGGCCTGGAAACGCTCAAACTGCTCCAAAAGGATGGCGTGTTTGATACATTGGTGGCGCGGGCCAAACGGCTGGGGCAAGGCATCGGCGAGGCGGCCCAGGCGGCCAACATTCCGGTTTACCAAACCCAGGTTGGCACGATGTTCTGCACCTACTTCACCAACACGCCGGTGACCAATTGGGAGACGGCCAGCCAGTCCGACACAGGACGCTACGCCAAATTCTTCTGGGCGATGGTCGAGAACGGCGTGTACGTCGCCCCGTCGCAATTTGAAGCCGGGTTTCTGAGTACGGCTCATACCGATGAAGTGATTGAACAAACGATAGAGGCGGCGCAAAAGGCACTTATGGCCCTATAGACCTTGGGCTTGTGTAAACTCATTCCGGGTTTCTGAGGCATGAAAGAGTCCGCGAAGGGACGCGAAGATACGCTAATTTTATCTCCTTCGCGCCCTTAGCGAACTCTAAAAAGTTGGGACGTATTTGCAATTACGTGTTGAGGCGCAATCCGGCCAGCATGGCCAACGCGACCAGTAAAGCCCACAAGAACGCGGCCAACACAACATAGGCCATCAACAGAAAAACGTTGAAATCGCTCGCCGGCAGCAGGATGCCAACGCCTATTTCAGCCAAAAACACGCCGCCTGTGGCCGTGGCGGTATACAAAGTGGCCGGGTGGTTACGCTGCGTTCGCCACGCCTGCCCAACAGTTGCAACGATCAAGACACCGGCGACCCCAGCAACCAAATGACGCGCCACCTGGGGCCAGCCCAAATCACCAAAATCCACGTTGTATAACGGCCAGCCCAGGCATCTCACCATCGAGCCGCTTTCGGCAACAAGCACGCCACTCACAAATACAATAAAAATTGTGATCACCGTCCATAAGACTAACTTGGCAAACGTATCAGCAAACGAAATCTGATTGGTCAAAGCAGGATTGCGGTGGCAAATTCGGGCCACGACCGCTGTAACCACCATAAACGCCAGTACCAGCAACGCCGACCCCAGATCGATGGCCGCCACAACAGGCGGAAGGCCGGTCAATACCACAAACGCGCCAAACACAATAACCGCAAAAGTCAGAACCACAGCTATCACCGGCGGCCAACTCAGCCAGCGGATTGAACGCGTTTTCCGCCAACTCACAACAGCCGACGCAATGATCAGGAGGGTGGTCAACGCCGCAATGAGTCGATGCGTATACTCGATGATAGAGTCCACACGCGGGGGCGGAATGAATTGTCCGTAACAAGCCGGCCAATCCGGGCAGCCCTGGCTGGAATTGGTGATACAGACAATGCCGCCCAGGGCTACCAGCAAACAGGTCATCACGGCTGCCGTGGTGAGTAGATAACGATGTCCTTTGGTGATCGTCAATTTGTCACTCATCATAGTGTTCTTTCAGGGATAGAATGATCTCGTCTTTTGACTATCTTTGCTGCCGCGCCAATACTTCATCAACGCCCAACAAATCGATTGACAACAATGTTTCCGCTTTCTCCACCGATAACCGCAAATCCAAAGGGATCGTATCGGAAATGTCGCTTCCCCGACCTGAACTGAGTAAATCCCTGGTATCAACCTGCCACCACTCCAACATCCGGCGGCCAAATTCCTCACGGGTTAGCGCCCGGCGACCGGCCACATTCAAGGTTCCGGCAAAATCTATGTCGATCAACTTCAGCAAAGCTTCGGCCAGATTCTCCACCCATACCGGCTGGCGAATCACATCATTGAACAACACCAACGGCTCCCCGCGCTGCAACCGTTCCACAAAACCGGTGGTGCCGCGATCCATCTCTTCCAGGCCGTAAATCAACGAGGTGCGGGCCATAACCGCCTGGGAATCGATCTCGGCCACCACCCGCTCGGCGGCGGCTTTGGAACGGCCATAGGCGTTGATGGGCGCGGGCGGGGCGTCATCAACGTAAGGCGCGTGGCGGCCATCGTGAACCACATCCGTAGAGACGTAAACCAACCGCGCGCCCACTGCAGCCGCCGCTTTTGCCACGTGGCGACTGCCCTCAACATTAACTTGCATCATTATTTGTTCATCGCCCTGGCCGGGATTGGTGGCAGCGGTGTGGATAATGGCCTGTGGCGCCAACCGCCGGACGACATCAAGAACCACAGTCTGATCGGTCAGATCAAGCCGCACCGCTTCGCCGGCTTTGACATTGTTGGGATGCGTGTGATAGGTGGTAAAAACGGTATGCGTTTTGACGGCCCTGGCGCAGAGATGGCGGCCCAGGTAGCCGCTGCCGCCGGTGATGAGGATTTTTTTTGCGTCCAAATTAATGCCCCAAAATAATTCTTACAGAATCGATTCTATCTCCGCCCGCAATCGTCCTTGCGCCTGCTGGGCTTCGGTAAGCTCGGTTTGGGTTTGTTCCAGTTTTGTTTGCTCGGCGCGGACAAAACGGGTATAGGGTGCGATGGCCTCATTGATGCGCTGGAGGCTGCGGTTCAACTCGCGCTCAAATTGGGTGGATAGCGCGTTGGTCAATTGAATGCGTAACGCAGCCACGCGCTCCATCATCTCTTTTTTGGCGGCCCGTTTGCGGGCCGGGATCACAAAAAAGCCCAATGCCGCCAAAACGCTGGCGGCCAGAATGCCGGTTACGTCGGCGGCGGCGGTGGTGGCCAATACGGTAATCAGCGCCCCCAGGCCAATCGCGCCCAATTCGGCGGCGGCGGTGCCGGCTACGGCCAGTTGCGCATTTTCGGCCATTTTGGCCGACTCCAGCGATTTGTCGTAGGTTTCCACTACCCGTTCGGCAGCTTTGCCTACGGAATCGATCAGATGCTCGCGGTCGTAGCGGAAACTGCCGCCTACCTCGCCGATCATCTGCTCCTGGTATTCCATTTTGCGCTGTTCCAGATAGTTCATCACGCTCTGCCACTGGTGCAGATCGGCGTTCACCAGCCAATCGATCAACTCGTTGACGCGCTGCTCGATGGCCTGAGGCACATCGGCCACTACCTGTTCTTCGAACCCTTTTTGCAGCCGATTTTTATTGAGCAGGTCGAAAATATTGGTCACGCGCATCGTTTCGTCAAAATAGATATTACCCCGCTTTTCCATACCGTAGAGGATGTTTTCAATATCAGAGAGCCGAAACTGAAAATCGCGAGCCATATCCTGGCGATACATCTCAAGCTGGCGTTCCAGGTTGGCCAGGGTTTCAAAATCATCGGCCAGCAGGGTGAGACGGTTGGTAGTGATGTCGGCATATTTTTTGACCAGGTTGTCGCCCACGCCCAGGGGGTTGAGAAATTTCAGGCGCAGCCGGTTCGACTCGTCCAGCGTATCGTGGATATAAGATTCCAACGGCTCAAAACCGCTGATGGCCCACTGCGCGGGATCGCCCTGCTTGGCTTTAAGGGCGCGGCGGGCGCTGACGGCAAACACATCGGGCGCCACGCCCAGCAGGCGGGTGCCGTTGTCACGCACAAAACGCTCTACCTGTTGCTGCTCGTCGGGGCTGTCGAAAATATCGATTTTATTGATGACGAACACGATCTTTTTGCCCCACGAGGCAATTTGTTCCAAAAAAGCGCGCTCGCTCTCGGTAAAGGGGCGGTCGGCGGAGGTGATGAACAGCACCAGATCGGAGCGGGGCACAAACTCCTCGGTGATGGCCTGGTGCTCTTTGATGATGGCGTTGGTGCCGGGGGTGTCCACTATGCTGATCTGGCGCAGCATCTCCAGCGGTTCGGTAAAAACCTGCACGTAGGCGTCCTGCGCCTCACGCCGGCGGCTGTCGCCAAATTTCAGCAGGTTGATCTGCGAGGTGGTGGGGGTGACGCCTTCTTTGAGCAAGGTTTGACCCAGCAGGGCGTTGATGAAAGCGCTTTTGCCGGCGTTGAATTCGCCCACCACTACCAGCAAAAATAACTCATCCAACTGCTGGATGGAGCGGGTCAACGTGGTCTGATCTTCCGGTGACGCGCCCAACCGACCCAAAATCACCTGCAACTCGGCCAGCCATTGGCGTTCTTCTTTGAGTAATTCTTCCTGTTTGTTGGATAGGATAGATTGCAACATAATTTGTTCCTCAAGGGTAGCAGGGTAACAGGGTAGCAATCAAAAGGTATTTTGCTACCCTGCTACCCTGCTACCTTGTTACCTTGCTATTTTGTCTTTAGTACGACCGTCCAAAAATTGCTATCTTATCAGCCGGCTGGCTGGTGTAAAAACATACGTCGCTGCCGCCGGGCTGCTCCAGGGGGACACAGCGCAGCGTGGCTTTGGTTTCTTCCTGCACCCGCTGCTCATCGGCATCGCTGCCGGCCCACCAGACGCGGGCAAAGCCGGTTTGGATGACTTCCTTGAAATCGTCGTAATTGTCGACATCGTGGGTACGGTCATCGCGGAACTTCCGGGCGCGTTCCAGCAGCGAAACTTGCACCTCGTCCAATAAATTCTGCACGGTGTTGACCAATCCCTCCTGCGGCACAAACTGTTTGCCCTCGCGTCCCGGCACATCGCGGCGGGCCAGAGCTACGGAATTTTTGGCAATATCTTTTGGCCCGATCTCGATGCGGGTGGGCACGCCGCGCATCTCCCAATCGTTGAATTTGAAACCGGGTGAGAGCGTATCGCGGTCGTCCACTTTGACCCGCACGCCCGCATTAACCAATTCCTGCCGGATGCGTTCGGTGGCTTCCAGCACCGGGGTCTTTTCGCCATCTTTGCGGTAAATGGGCACAATCACCGTTTGATACGGGGCCAGGCGCGGCGGCAGGATCAAACCCTGATCATCGCCGTGGGTCATAATGATGGCGCCGATAAAACGGGTGCTGACGCCCCAGGAGGTGGTCCAGGCATATTGCAGCGTATTGTTCTCATCCAGGTATTGGATGTCGAACGCTTTGGAAAAATTCTGTCCTAAATTGTGCGAGGTGCCGGATTGCAGGGCGCGGCCATCGCCCATCATTGCTTCGATGGTAAAGGTACGGTCGGCTCCGGCAAAACGCTCGATGGCCGATTTTTCGCCGGGGATGACGGGCACGGCGGCCTCGTTCACGGCAAAGTCGGTATAAACGTCGAGCATCTGGCGAGTTTCAAATTCGGCTTCCTCGGCGGTGGCGTGGGCGGTGTGGCCCTCCTGCCAATAAAATTCGGACGTGCGCAGGAATAGTTTGGTGCGCATTTCCCACCGCACCACGCTGTTCCACAAATTCAGCAAAACGGGCAGGTCGCGGTAGCTGTTGACCCACTTGGCAAAGGCGTGGCCGATCAGCGTTTCGGACGTGGGACGAATGACCAGCGGTTCTTCCAGTTCCTGGCCACCGCCGTGCGTGACCACCGCCAACTGGGGCGAGAAGCCTTCCACGTGTTGCGATTCTTTCTGCAAGAAACTGTGGGGAATGAGCATGGGAAAACCGGCGTTCATATGGCCGGTGGCCTTAAATCGGCTGTCCAGGGCCTGCTGGATATTCTCCCACAGCGCCCAGCCGTAGGGCTTTACGATCATCGTACCACGCGCCGGGCCGTAGTCGGCCAAATCGGCTTTGAGCACCAGGGTGTTGAACCATTCGTTAAAATCCTCACTGCGAGGAGTCAGTTTGTCTGCCATTAATTTACCTCAACATGATTTTTGATGAATTGATTTTGTAGTCGTCAGTCAAAAAGTGAAAGCTGTTTTTTTAGATAGGGGTCGGATAATTCCGGCAAATTTTTCAAAATAATATCGGCTGAAACATTTGCCAATTCATTGGGTTCGATCTTATGCAATCCTCCCCCATAAACGCGGCCCTCACCGGTTAAAACCTCAACAGGAATTTCTTTTAGCGCATACCATATCTTTTCAAGAAGCGCCGGCGTATCTTTGATTTTCTGCTGCACCACAGGTTTTGGATATAGCATCAAATATACATTTGGCACCGTGGCTTGAGAATGATTTAAGATAAATCGAAATGGTTTGCCGTTGGAAGTTTTGCGTCCCATATAGGTACAAAGCAAAGGTGAGGCCGGTCGATCTTCTTGAGCATACCAGGGCCAGCGGTGCCGGCACAAATAACGCTCGTGAGTACCATCTCGCACCCCCAGTTGAAAATATTCCCATAACGACGGATATTTGGATTTGACTTCATCTTCCGGCAGGCTGCAAGCCAACAAAAAGAGTTGTCGTTCTAAAACCGGGTTTCCTTTTTCATCAGTTTCGATTTCATCTGCCGGTAAATAACGGGGACTGGGTAAAATTGGCCGCAAAAATTCAGAAGGAAGGTCATATTTCGCTATTTGTCGAGGCGTCAATATGAAAAATTTATTAGCCCCCGTTACCAGACCGCGTTTTATTTTGAAAAAATCCGATAACCGGAGTGAACCTTTGTCTTTGGACACTACAGTTGTTTTAGGAAAAGTAGTCCATTTTGCGGTGGTACGCAATATCTCCGCTGAAATAAGTTCGATTTTTTCCGGTTCTACCAACGTGCCACCATAACTAAATTCTACATTATAATTTTTTGGTGGTTTTTCTTTTTTGAACCATACAACGGCTGAAGATACCAACGCATCCGCAAACTGGGCGTGATTCGGGTCAAACCGATGGATGCGCAGCAACGTTACATTTTGTAACAAGTATTGTTTGATTTGCAAGCCATAATTCACATCCATAAACTCGCTTGGAATCAACCAACCCGCCAAAGCTCCTGCGGCCAGCCAATCGTGTGAACGCAGCAGGAAATAGCCATATAATCCGGTCAGACCGCTTAATTTTACACCTGCTGTTTTTTCCACATCCGCCTGCAAACGTAACTTTTCAGCAGCGGCCATATGATGATGCCGAACATATGGCGGATTACAAATCAACAGGTTGGCTCTACTATTTTCCGAATCGGGTGATGGAATCCGAGTATAATCAGCAATAGTTAATTTCAGAAATGTATTTTCCCAGAGGGTGACTGCTTCCCGACCATAAAGTGGATCAATTTCATATCCCCATGCCTGGGAAATTTGTGATGATGGGAATACCTTCAGCAAGGCAGCGTAAAATGATCCTGTCCCAAAAGCAGGGTCTAAAAACCGGATTGGCTGTGACGACGATAGTGACGCACGCGCAAATTCTAAAATTTCTGCTGCCAGATCGGGGGGAGTGGCAAATTGTCCCAGTTTATTCCGTTCGAGCTGCGTTTTGGCCGCGTCCAACCGATGTTGTGTTTTGATTCTATGCGTTTCGATACGGCTCAATACGTTGTCAATATTTGTAACCATACGCTACAATCCAAATTTCGCCAGATCATCCATTCGATGTTCCCACACCCAATCAATGCCTTCGGCAGCTTCATAGCCCAAATAACCACTATCAAAATACCCACACAAAAATAAGACAAAACGCACATTGGAGCCATAATTACTGCGTAATTGAATTACTTTGGTTGCCTCTTCTTTACGCCGTTTATTGGTATTGGTGAAATCCCCGGCCGATTTGGCCTCGATCAACAACGGCAATTCATCCTCTTTGGCTTGAAACGGCATCACCACTACATCAACCGGAATATTGACGGCTTTGCTTCGACTCTGCTGATAGATGGGTATATTGTGGCGGAAGGAGAACGTGCCCGGTTTCATTTGATCAAATTGCAAATTACGCCCCGATTCAATGAATGTGTAACCTCGCTGCTCTAACCATTTTTTGATAGCGTCAAGCTGTCTCTGCTCCTGGGCATTGCGAATAATTGGGTCGGTCACCGCTCCACACAGACGATCGGCTACAATGGTTGCCGCCCGATGTATTTCGATTTCAGACGGCTTCTTCTGAGTTTCCAACCGGGGAAATAGATCTTCATCCGCTAATTTCTCGATGATCCGACTTATCTGTTGAAGTTCAATCTCAACATCTGCTTCAGACATCCGTGGAGGGATTCGCCGGCTAACCTCCATACTTTTCACAAGGTTTGGTGAAACACCGGCCAACCCGATCAAACGATCACGAGCGATGGGCGGCGCGGTTGTCATACGCAATATCGCCAGGATAGAGGGAGTCTTCCGCAAAGTGTCTGGGGTGATCGCCATCAAGTTTTCTGTCCGTTCGAGCGCACTGATAACTTGTTGCGCAGTCTCCACACGAATGTTACGATAGGTCTGCGGAGCAAAACTAAGATGGACCCTTTTGTCAAAACACACACTAAGTAAAATAATGTCCGTTTCC
>CAZTFF010000083.1:0-21899 GCA_964612485.1 uncultured Caldilineaceae bacterium | reverse complement strand
TCTTTTCCTCACCTAAAATCCATCTTCTCTATTTTTCCAAACCGGGAATTGCTGCGCCAGAAAAAACATTCTTCTCATCCGATTCACCCTCTAAAAACAGTATATTCAATCCTATACTCGCTCCTATTTTAACTCACCGACCCACCAGCGCCATTATTGTGGGTGCTGCTGCGCTCCATGCCGGCCTGGCTATGGCCGGGCTGCCCGGTTGGATGTGCCCTATTCGAGAAATCTTTGGGGTTCCCTGCCCCGGCTGCGGACTTTCCCGCGCAATCGCCGCTTTGCTGCATGGCAATTGGGCTACATCCTTAAACTATCATATTTTTGCTTCTTTCTTCCTGTTAGCCCTCATTCTGATGAGTTTGGTCACTTTTCTTCCGGGCGCGCAACGCCGACGGTTCATCACCACAATTGAAACGCTGGAACAGCATACCGGCATTGTGGCCCTGTTACTCATTGGCTTAGTGGTTTATTGGCTGGCGCGGCTGCTCTTTCTACGCGAAGCCTTTATCAATTTAATTGTCGGGTAGCCTGACCGCTGCCCAAAAAGTCACTTTTATTTTCTACCAATAGAAAGGTGTTTTGTAAGATGGCAACTGTTTTAACTATTTTGGCGGTTATTGTGGGAATTGGATCATTGATCTGCTGGATCATGATCCTGATCAAATTGTTCCAGGAAAAAGGGGTGTTACACGGCATTCTGGGTATTATTTGTGCCCTCTACCCCTTTATCTGGGGCTGGATTAATGCTAACAGGCTAAATGTAAAAAACATTATGATTATCTGGACGGTATGCGCTGTGTTGGGCATCATCCTCAACGGAAGTTCAGCCTCAATGACAGCTTCTCAATTTCAATAACTCATCAAATTTTCTAACAATTATTACAGACAAGCCCACCTCTCTATGGGTGGGCTTGTTTATTGACTGAGGTCGTTAATAATGGATCACAGTTTTTTTTCACCCAGCCAGTTAGCCCACACCTACTCTATTGTGGCCCGCGATCCGGCTTCCGGGGAAATGGGCGTAGCCGTGCAATCACATTGGTTTTCCGTGGGGCCGGTGGTGCCGTGGATAGAGGCGGGGGTGGGGGCAATCGCCACCCAGGCGCTGGTCAACATTTCGTACGGACCGCGCGGGTTAGCCTTGCTAAAACAAGGCCGCGCGGCGCAGGAGGTGGTAACCGAACTAACGGAGTCGGATGACGCGCCGGAAATCCGCCAACTGGCGGTGATGGATACGCAGGGTAAGATTGCCGCCCACACCGGCTCCCGCTGCATTGCCGAAGCCGGACATCAAATTGGCGATGATTTTTCCGTGCAGGCCAATATGATGCTCAATGATCGCGTCTGGCCGGCCATGGCGCGGGCGTTTGAAACCGCCAAGGGGCCCCTGGCCGAGCGCATGGTGGCAGTCCTGGCGGCGGCCCAGACCGCAGGCGGCGATATTCGCGGCCAGCAATCGGCCGCATTAATAGTGGTCAAGGGCGAATCAACGGGGAAGGCGTGGGAAGACCGGTTGATCGATTTGCGGGTGGACGATCACCCTGATCCGGTGGCGGAGCTAAAACGGCTGCTGCACATTCACCGGGCGTATGAGTTTATGAACCGGGGAGATCTGGCGCTGGAGAAAAATGATGTGGCCGGCGCGCTTGAGGCTTACCGCGCGGCTGAAACCATGCAGCCCGACAATTTGGAAATGAAATTCTGGCACGGCGTCTCGCTGCTAAATATCGGAAGGGTGGATAAGGCGCAGCCAATACTCCAGGCGGTATTTGATCGAGATAAAAACTGGGCCGCGCTGCTAAAACGATTGCCGCCGGCAGGGCTGCTGAATGTAAATCAGCAAGATTTAGATAGAATTTTGGCCCAACAGGCGTAAGCCGGATTACATCTCGCTGCGGCCACTCAGGGCGCGACTCAAGGTGATCTCGTCGGCGTATTCCAGATCGCCGCCCATGGGCAGGCCCCGCGCCAGGCGGGTAATTTTGATGGCGGAGGCTTCGCTCTGGAATTGGCGGGCAATGTACATCGCGGTGGCTTCGCCTTCCAGGTTGGGGTTGGTAGCAATGATGATTTCGCGGAGGGGGGTGTCGCCGGCCCGCGCGCGGTCTACCAGTTCGGCGATTTTTAGATCTTCCGGGCCGATGCCTTCCACCGGGGCGATGGTGCCGTGGAGCACGTGGTAAAGGCCCTGGTAATCGCGGGTGCGCTCGATGGCCAATACGTCCAGCGGCTCTTCCACCACGCAAATCACCGCCCGGTCCCGATGTTCATCGCCGCAGACAGGGCAGGGGTCGCTTTCGGCAATGTTAAAGCATTGGGAGCAGAACACCACTTTTTCATGTAATTCGCGCAGCGCGTCGGCCAGGGCCACCGCGTGTTCTGCCGGGTTGCGCAGCAAATAAAACGTCAACCGGGAGGCGGTTTTGGGGCCAACGCCCGGCAGCCGCGAAAACTCATCGATCAGTTTGGTAACCGGAGCGGGTGTTACCTGCATGGGAAATTCCTTGTCTATGACGGAATTAGCGTTCTAAAATAATCCGGGAATGTTCATTCCGCCGGTAAAGGCGCTCATCTCGTCTTCGCTCATTTTTTTCACGGCTTCAACGGCTTCATTGATGGCGGCCAGGATCATATCTTGCAGCATGTCCACATCGTCCGGGTCAACGGCTTCGGGATCGATGGTGATGGATACCAGGTTATAATGGCCCGTCATTTCCACCTGAACCATGCCGCCGCCGGAGCTGATTTCTACGGTTTTTTCGCCCAGGGCTTCCTGTGTTTGCACCATCTGTTCCTGCATGGCCTGTAATTGGCCGGCCAGGCCGCCCTTCATGCCGCCGGGCATACCGGCACCACCGCCGCCGCCCAATGAAAATCCTTTACCTTTTCCTTTTCGTTTGGCCATAAAAACCTCCTTTATTTCGGAATCTCAAATCAAAAATTTGGATTAGTTCTTATTTGATAACTTTGCCGCCCAACTCCTCGGCAACTTTCAACAGTTCATCGGCATCGGCGGTTTCGCTGCCAGCCTGTTTATCCTGATCTGCGGCAGAATCGGCCACAAAGCGAACCACCACTTTGGCATCGATCGCCAGCGCAAACGCCTCGGTAATGGCAGCGTGGGGTTGGGGTTTGTCAAAGCGTTCTTTGAGCATATCGGTGGTGGTAAAAAATATTTCGTTGCCCGACACTTTAGAAAGCCGAACCTGGTTGCGCAACGATTCAGCCATCACTTTATTTTTAGTCTCAAGGGTTTTGATCACTTTGGGTAGACACTTCCGTACCGTATCAACCGTAAGATCGCCCGCCACCGCATCAGGCAGAACCGGCGCGCTTTCCGCTGCCGGTGGCGCGGAGGGTGAGGGGGGAGGCGGAGGAGCGGGGGCTTTAGATTTCGGTTTTGGTTGTGGTGAAACCGGTGCGACAAATGACTCTGCCACGGGCGTTACAGGCTCCACGCGCTCTGGCTCTGTGCAAGCTTCTACAAACGCCAGTTCCAACGGCAACTGCGGGATGGTCAGCAGGCTCGATTTTATATCAACCAGAGCCTCATTGAACAGGGAAATGGCCCGCACCACCTGTTGCGTCTCGGCGCGCGCGGCCTGGGCCTTGAGGGTGGTTAATGTTTCCTCCGGCAAGTTTAGCGATTCCGCGCCGTTCCCCAGCTTGACCAGCATCACCGAGCGCAGGTAGTCTACCACCTCGCGGGCCAGTTGGCGGGGGTCAACGCCATCATCAATCATCTGATTAATGGCCTCCAACCCTGCCGCCATATCTCGATCAATCACTGCCTCCACAAACACCATCACCGATTGGGACGTGACCGCGCCCAGCACCGACTGAACCAAACTCAGAGAAATGGTTTCGCTGCCGTAGGCGGTCAGTTGGTCCAGCA
Organism: uncultured Caldilineaceae bacterium; assembly: GCA_964612485.1. Taxonomy (GTDB): domain Bacteria; phylum Chloroflexota; class Anaerolineae; order 4572-78; family J111; genus JAFGNV01. Next base: position 18,001 of record CAZTFF010000083.1, on the reverse strand, counting down.
AACTGATGGCATCCCGCATCGAGCCGCCGGCCTGCCGGGCCATATAAACCAGCGCTTCCGGCTCCGCCGACAATTCTTCCTGCTCTACAATGTGGGCCAGCCAGCCGGTAATATCATCCAATTTAATCCGCTTGAAATCAAAACGCTGGCAACGAGACATAATGGTGGCCGGGATACGTTCCGGTTCGGTGGTGGCCAGCACAAAAATGACGTGCGCGGGCGGTTCCTCCAACGTTTTCAGCAGCGCGTTAAAGGCCGAGTTGGACAACATGTGAACTTCATCGATGATGTAAAATTTGATCCGAGCCTGGCCGGGCCGGAAATTGACCTTTTCCCGCAGGTCGCGGATATCGTCCACGCCGGTGTTCGACGCGGCATCAATTTCAATCAAATCCAACAAATGCCCTTGAGTAATGGCTTCACAAATATCGCACGCGTTGCAGGGCCGGGCGGCCATATCCTCATGCCGGCAGTTGACGGCCTTGGCCAGTAATCGCGCCGTGGTGGTTTTACCCGTACCGCGCGGTCCGGTAAACAGATAGGCGTGCGCCACCCGGTCTGTTTTAAGCGCGTTGACCAGCGTTTGGGTCACGTGCTGCTGCCCGATAACCTGTTCAAATGTTTGTGATCGCCATTTTCGGTATAAAGCTTGTGAGGCCACGCGGTAGGATTCCTTCCATCAAAACTCTTGGCGGTAGTTTACCACCCGACCGGTAATTCTGCAAGGGACAAAACAAAAGCTGATTTTTTGGCGGCTATGGAAGCTGATTTATAATTACAGTTTGGATTATTTCAGAAGGAGATTTTTATGACTGAACGCCCTTTAATTTTAGTAACTAATGATGATGGTATAAACTCGCCGGGGCTGTACGCGGCGGCGGAAGCGGCAGCACCCCTGGGCGAGTTGCTCATTATGGCCCCCATGCACCAGCAGAGCGGCGCGGGCCGCAGTTTCCACTTCAAAACCGATAATGCTATCTACACCACCGAAATCCCTCTCAACGGCACGCCCCATCCGGCTTACAAGGCCGATATGTCGCCGGCCCAGGCCGTGGCGGCTGCGGTGATGGAGTTGGCGCCGCGTCCCATTGATTTGTGCATCAGCGGCATCAACTATGGCGAAAATTTGGGATCAGGGATCACCGCCTCGGGCACGGTAGGGGCGGCCTTAGAAGCCGCCGGTTCCGGCATCCCGGCGCTGGCGGCCAGCCTGGAGATGTCGAAAGAGTTTTATCTCAGTTACAGCCACGAGATTGATTTCAGCGCGGCGGCCCATTTTATCCATTACTTTGCCCAACGAACGCTGGCCAATGGGCTGCCCGCCGGGGTCGATCTGCTGAAAATTGATGTACCCATTGCTGCCACGCCGCAAACGCCCTGGAAAACATCCACTCTCTCCCGGCAGCGCTATTTTGAGGGGATCAAAGCGGATCGCCGGCGGCTCGATGAACCCGCAACGGTAGATTACGAGATCAGAATTGATTTTGAGACGTTGGAAACGGGATCAGACATTCATACGTTGATTGTCGACAAAGAAGTTGCCGTGGTGCCGATGACCATAGATCTAACGGCCAACGTATCGATGGCCCAGGTTTCGAAATTTCTTAACGGCGACCAATGAGGAACTATTTTTTGCGGCGCTTGATGTCGATGTCATCGAGCAACGCTTCAAACTCAGCCAGGGTGGTGGCTTGATGGGCTGCTCGTTCTAATTCTGCCAATGTTTCGGTTTCTAAACCGCTGTTGATCCAGACCCGGTAATTAAGGGGCGCGCCAAACCGTTGGGTCAATACCTCATGCAACAGGTGGGCTTTTAGCATGTTGTTTTTAGCCTGAAACAACCGCTCTAACTGGTTAATGCCTTCGGCAACATCCAGGCGGAGCGGCTGTTGTTGTTGGGTAACATCGGTAACAATAGCCATGATCTCGGCAAACTCGTGGCTCCAGGCCGCGTGTTGTCGCTGGTAAACAGAATTAAAGGTTGCTTCGTCCAGCCCCTCCCGCACGGCAGTGGTGCTGACCTCTCGTTGAATTCTGCCTAACTCATCAACAATCAACTCAAGCGGCTCAATAAACTCCGGGGAGACGCCATCACGCGCAAAATGGGGCAGGAGCACGTCCTTCACCAGCCGTTTTACCTGGACAATGTGCCCCCCCAATTCGGAGAGACTCTGCCTGAAATGCTCTTCCAGCCACGCCTGTTCTTTAAAATCTGTCATGATTTATGCTCACCGATTGTCTGATTAAAATTTGGTTGCTTCAAGCTCTATCTTACCATGTTCGTTGAAAGATTACATCATACGAATAATGCCCCCGGCAAAGCTGGTTGTTTTCCACCCGCCATTGACAATCCTCCGGCGACTCGCAGTAACCGGCCTGCTGCAGCCAATCTAACGGAATATCCTTGTCGACGGTTGAAAGCGGGAGCGTGAAATCACTGGTATAACGAGTCCCATCCTGATGTCCCACTACAGATAATTCCATGGTAGCATTCCAGACCAGAATCCGCACCACACCCGGCCCATCCACACCGGTAGGCACTTCAAAATTACCATATTTATCCCCAATTAACACGCCATCCAACAAGTTTTCCTGCGCATCGGCCACATGTACGTAAATACTATGATCGCTGCCGCATTGACCCGGCCCCAGTACACCATCCCAGCTATTTTCCTCATTGGTACGCAGTCGGATGTAGCGCATCACAAAATCCACCTCGCTGGCCGAAGGAGGTTCCGAGGCAAGTGTATCGGCAGATTGAGGTGTTGGGCTGGGCAACAGTTCAGTCGGAGGCAATGGCTCGACCTCAAGCGTCGGCGTAGCGGTAGCTGTATTTGACGGTACCGGCGTAAAAGTAGCCAAAGACATTACAGTAGCCATTGGAACTGGCGTCAGGAGCCTCGTTTCGTCTGATACCGGGGTTAAAACCACCGCTGGCGTGGACGTATCAACCTCCAGCAGTACATCTACTGTGGCTGTGGGGGTGAACGTACTGTACTGAGCCAATTTAACGGTGGGGGTGTCTGCTGGAACCGTACCCATCAAAGCCAAATCAGCCGATCCACAGGCTAATATCATCATACCAAACCACAAAAAAACCAGCGTAATGTTTCTCATACCCTTATGATATGTTAACACAGTTAATTTCTCAAATTGGGAACCTACGCGTGTTGAACGGCGTCTTACAAGCATAACCCAAACCAAGTTCAATGGAGGATTTTGCCATGAAACAAATGACCATCGCCCTGTTCACCCTGTTCATTTTATTATTCGGTACCCATACGATGCTCACCCCCTCTCCCGTTTTTGCCGACGGCATCATTATTCCCGAACCCCCCATCTGCATCGACTGCCCCGAGCCGCCACCCCCGCCGCACGAAGTGCCTTATTTGACCGTGGAATTTCACCGCGTCAACGTGACCATCGATAACCAGGTAGCCACCACCCGCGTGGACCAGGTTTTCCGCAACGACAGCCCATGGTCATTGGAAGGCACCTACATTTTTCCGCTTCCGGAAAACGCCGCCATCAGCGAGTTCTCGATGTGGGTCAACGGCGAAAAAGTGGAAGGCCAACTTTATACCAAAGAAGAAGCCCGCCGCATCTACGATGACATCGTGCGCCGCCGCCTGGACCCGGCCCTGCTGGAATATGTGGGCCGTGATCTGTTCCAGGCCAGCATCTTCCCCATCGATCCCGGCGATACCCGCCGCGTAGAAATTGAATACACTGAACTCCTGCCCGCAGACAACGGCCTGGTGCGCTACGTGTACCCGCTCAGCACCGAACGGTTCTCCGGCAAACCACTGGAAAACGTGGCCGTTACGGTTGATCTGGCTTCACACAACTCGATCAAGGCCATCTATTCGCCCAGCCACCCGGTCAGCATCAGCCGCGATGGCCGCTACCGCGCTTTGATCGGCTGGGAAGATTACGATGTACTGCCCACCACCGATTTCAGCCTCTACTACACCGTCTCGCCCGAAGATGTAGGCGTCAACCTGCTCAGTTTCAAAGAACACGATGAAGACGGCTTTTTTGTGCTGCTGGTCGCGCCCAATGTAGACACCGAGCAGGTAGTGGAAAAAGACGTCATCCTGGTGCTGGATACCTCCGGCTCGATGGAAGGCGAAAAAATGGCTCAGGCGCAAGACGCGCTGACCTACGTGCTCGATCATCTTAATGAGGGCGACCGTTTCAACATCATCGCTTTCAGCACCGGCGCGCGCGCCTTCTCCAACCGCACCGAACCCCTCTCCGCCGCGCCCGAAGCCCGCCGGTTTGTCCGCAACCTGCGCGCCGAAGGCAGCACCGACATCAACCGCGCCCTGCTGGAGGCCATCAACAGCGCCGACACCCAGCGCCCCACCATCGTTATCTTTCTCACCGACGGCCTGCCCACCAGCGGCGTGGTGGAAACACCGCTTATTCTCAACAACATCAACCAGGCCGCTGCCGGGAACATCCGCATTTTCCCCTTTGGCGTGGGCGACGATGTGGATACGGTCTTGCTTGATACGCTGGCCCGGCAGCAGCGCGGCAGCAGCGCCTACGTGCGCCCCGGCGAGCGGGTAGACGAACAGGTCAGCGCCTTTTACGCCAAAGTCAGCACGCCGGTCTTGGCCGATCTTCAACTTGATGTTGACGGCGCGCGCATCGAAGACAGCTATCCCTACCCCCTGCCTGATCTGTTTGCCGGGACTCAACTCATTGTGACCGGTCGTTACCGCGACGGCGGCCCGGCCACCGTCACCCTGAGCGGTGAGGTCAACGGGCGCAGCCGCGATTTTCGGTTTGACGACCTGACCTTTGCCACCGACCGCCAGAGCAGCCACAGCGCCGAATTTATTCCCCGCCTGTGGGCCACGCGGAAAGTAGGACATCTACTCAACCAGATTCGACTCCACGGCGAGAACCGTGAGACCATCGATGAGATCGTGAATCTCAGCATTCGTTACGGCATTATCACGCCCTACACCTCGTTTTTGGTAGAAGAACCGGAAATGGCGCTCAGCCAAGAAGGCCGCAACATCATTGTAGAAGACGAGATGGCGGCGGCGGAAGAAGCGCCCGCCCCCGAAGTTTCCGGCGGCGCGGCGGTAGAAAAAGCCGTGGAACAGAACCGCCTGGCCGAGTCTGATATGGCGGCCCCGGTTCCCCAGGCCACGGCCAGCCCCGGTTTACACTCAACCGGCTCCAGCGCCAGCGCCGTCACCGCGGTGGGCGACAAAGCCTTTGTGCTTAAAAACGGCGTCTGGACAGACACAACCTATGATCCCAACCGGATGACCCCGACACCCCTGCCTTTCCCCTCCAACCAATTCACCGATTTTCTGCTGGCGCACCCCGAAACAGGCAAATACTTTGCCCTCGGCTCAAACGTGATCGTGGTTATCAACGGCGCGGCCTACAAAACGGTGGCGGGCGATCCCGGCGAAATTCCTTCCACTTCACCGCCGGCTGACACCGAACCTACCGCCGAGCCGGTGACATCCGCACCGCCCGCCAATGCCGACGCAGGCGACATCTACACCATCCTGACAGCAGATATGGTCAGGGGAATGGCTCCGTTAGAGGTAAATTTCAGGGGAGAATTGGTCGGCGGGCCGGACGACAACCCGGATTACTACTGCGTGGAACGGACCTTCACTTTTGGCGACGGCATCAGCCAAAGCGCCACCCCGGATTGTGTAGAATGGCAGCCCGGACTTTCCATCAAGCGGCAGTACACGGCCAATTATGTGTATGACAAACCGGGAGAATATGAGGTGACATTCAGCCTGGGAGATGCACAGTCGGAGCCGGTAAAAATCGTCGTGCTGAGTCCGGCTGAAGCCTCGACACCGTCGGCCCAGAATAACCCGGCTGAAGTTTCGCCAGACACCGCTTCGTCGGACGAAGCGGCGGGGGATTTAGGCTGCCTGGTTGGGTGGCTGCCGCTTTTTGTAGTGGGGAGCGTTATCGGTTTACAAAAAATGAGAAATCACTGTTAATCAACAGGCAGGTTTATCTCCGTGAAAAGACAGCTCCCGCGTGATTCCGGGAGCTGTCTGGTTTGATACTCTAATCTGCCAAGAAACAGCCGCCCTTCGATATACTTCACTTCGTTCCGTTACTCAGGATGCCTGTTTTTTAGCAACTGCGAAGCGTAACGAATCAGCCTATCGAACCACGTCTTGAGCCTGGCCCTGAGGATGGTAGGGCGAAAAACGCAATATTAGATTATTAGATCATAAACCGCAGGCGAGCCATAAAATCGCCCAACTCTTTGAGTTTTTGGGCGCTACTCTCATCATCCTGAGCGCGATATTTCTCTACCTGGGCTTCCAATTCGGAAAAAAAGACGCTGTCGCATTGGCTCACGTTGATGCTCACAATACGCTGCAATTCGTCTTTATCTTTGGCCTGGATCAACTTTCTTAAGAGCTGCCGGGCTTCTTGATGGGTCATAAGCTGCTTTCTTCATCAAAAATCAGAAATGAGGCAGGTATTTTAACGCAACGTTGGGCTGGGGTCAAAGGCCGCAGCAGATTTTATCTGATCCACTTCGATACCTCATTCGCCAGCAGATCGGCCAAAAAGGGTTGAACCTGCCAGAAATCTCGTAGCGTCAGATATTGCTCCACCCGCTGCGGATCGCCGGACTCTCCTGTTTTGACAGCGCGGATCATTAAATTTTTGCCCGTATGTTCGGTAGACACAAACTCCACCACATCGGTCTGGTAGCCCAGTATCTGTAAAATCAATACCCGGAGACTATCGGTCAGCATATCGCCCCAGCGCTGTTTGAATACGCCATGGCGCAAAATGGGCTGAAAGGCGGAGGGTTCCTTTTCTTTGACCAATTGCTGATGCAAATGATGGTGGCAGCAAGGTACCGAAAAGATCATCCGGCTGCCCCATTTTACGGCCTGGGCCAGAGCCTCGTCGGTGGCGGTATCGCAGGCGTGCAGTGCCAGCACTATATCGGGAGAATGGGGGGGGTGGTAATCGACAATCCGGCTGATCACAAAATCCAGTTCTTTCCAGCCCAACTTTTTGCCCAGGGCGGCCTGTTTGTGCAGCAGTTCTTGGTTTACGTCCACACCGGTGAGAGTGGCCGGAACCTGCAAAATATGGTTAAGGTAGTGGTAAACGGCAAAGGTTAAGTAAGCGCTGCCGCAGCCGCAATCAATAATTTTTACCGGCGGCTGCTCAACCCGGTCCAGCTCGCCGGTTTCCACGATGCGCTGCAAAAACTCGTTGATTTGCCGGAATTTCTTTTGCATTTTGGCCCGCACCCGGCCCTCATCGGTCATAATCCCGGTGATGTGTAGAAATGGATCAGGCCGGCCGGCGGGGAGCAGCAGGTTTTTCTGTCGATTATGCGCCAGAGAAGGGGCAGGCCGGGGCGTTGCCGCCTGGCGCCGGTGGATCATCGCTTTTCCCTTTTTGGTAATCTGCACCTGAATGGTCTGGCCGGTGGTTTGCACGGCAAAGTTTTTGAACGGCAGTGACAACGCCTCATCCAATTTTGGTTCGATCTGTTTTCCCGCAAAATTTTTGGTGATGTCCTGTTTGTCGTCAAAATGGGAAATTTGTAAATGGGGCTGGTCTTTAATCCGCACGGGGCGAATAATCACCCTGTTCCAGGCCAACGACCGGCCTCGCTGCCGGCCACTGAAGGTGGCTTTGATGAAGTTGTCATTCAGAATGTGTTGTTTGAGCAACGCGCGATAGTCGTCCAAAATAGGCTTCCCTGATAATGTTTTCCATGCTGATATTATAGAACAAGTTACGGTTGACTTCAAACGCCTGTGGAAATAACGCAAATACTTTGAACAGTTAAGTTGACAGCCCAATAAAATACGCGCCGGGAATCTATAACTGGTGATAAAATATTCCCGGTGCGCTAAAAAAAGAGGAGATGAAACTTGGTATTATCTATGGTTGGGAACTGCAAAATCTTGTCTGTTGTTGGAACCTATACCGCTACCGTGCTGAAAAAAGTTTTGTCGATGATGGGGGTAATCTCTCCCACAATCTCAAATTCCCCCGACAGTCGAATATCCGCCGACGAACTACCCACCATCACTTCGATGAGGCCCGGCTCAACCACAAAGTCCAGTTGGTGATTGTAAAAACCCAGTTGGTTCACGGCCAGGGTAAACGTGACGGTTTTTTGTTCGCCGGGGTTGAGGGTGAGGCGTTTGAAGCCTTTCAGTTCCTTGACCGGTCGAGACACGCCGGCTTCGACATCGCAAGTATAAAGCTGCACCACCTCATCGCCGGTTCGGCTGCCGGTGTTGGTTATGGTCACGCTGATGGCAACTTCGTCCCCGGCTTTAACCTGCGACCGATCCATTTGCAGATTGTCATAGGCAAAGGTGGTATAACTCAATCCGTAACCAAACGGGAACAACGGCTTGCCGCAAAAATAGCGGTAGGTGTGGCCTTCCAGTCGGTAATCTTCAAACGGGGGAAGATCATCAACAGATTTATAGAAGGTGACGGGTAAACGGCCGCCGGGGTTAGTATCGCCAAAGAGAACGTCGGCCAGGGCGATGCCGCCGGCTTCGCCGGGATACCAGGCTTCTACAATGGCGGGAATATGCTCGGCGGCCCAGTTAATGGCCAGGGCGCTGCCGTTCATCAAGACCAGTACCACCGGTTTGCCGAGGGCGTGGATTTTTTGCAGCAATTCTTCCTGGGCGCGGGGCAAGGTAATCTCAAGGCGATCACCGCCGAAAAATCCGTCAACCTTAATGGGCATTTCTTCGCCTTCCACCTGCGGCGAGAGGCCCAGCACCATCACCGTGACCTCGGCTTTTTGAGCCGCTTCAAGCGCCGGGGCCTCGTAATTGGTTTCAGGCATCGCCCACATCAACTTCACCTGCGGGTCCAGGCCGTACGAAACAAGCTCTAACCGAACCCGGTACAAACGTCCGGCTTCCAGCTCTACCGGTTGGGTTTTGAGTACGGGATGATGGATATCGTCAAAAGCAACCACCAACCTGTCGTCCAGGTAGAGTTGGTAATTGTTAAAGCCGGTAACGCCCAGCGTATAGGTACCGCTGACCGGTGGCACCAGGTAGCCGGTCCAGCACACGGCAAATTTTTCGCCCCACTGCCCCGCCAACGGAGAGGTGTCTTTCCAAAAGAAATCCACAACCGGATCGGTGCGGGTGAAGGCCGGCTCGCCCTCAAAGGCCAGATTGCTATAATAGGCCCCGGTCAGGCCGCTTTCGGCGACATCGGCTGGTTCGGGGCGCAAATAGAGGGGCGGGATAACGCTCATGGCCGGCAGACCTCTGACCAGGGGGCCACCGCGGGCGTAATACACCGTGGTATCCGGCGATACTTTTTGCCGGATGCCTTCCAGGGGGGTGATGGCTTTGGCCGGCGTGCCGTTGTAATTACCCACCATCGGCGGCAGGTCGTCGGCGTTGGGGCCAATGACGGCGATGGATTTGAGGGTTTTGGGCAGGGGTAGTAACCCCTCATTTTTGAGCAGCACCATCGACTCGCGGGCGGTTTGCAAGGCCAGTTTTTGATGGTCCGGGCTGTTGACAATTTCGTAGGGAATATCGCTGTAGGGAACCTGTTCCGGCGGATCGAACATGCCCAGGCGAAAGCGGGCGTTGAACAGCCGCTTGACGGATTGATCGATGGTGGCTTCATCGATGAGGCCCTGCTCAACCGCCTCTTTCAGCGCGGGATAAGTGCTGCCGCAATTCAGATCGCAGCCGTTTTTAACAGCCAGGGCGGCGGCTTCTGCGGGCGTTTCCACCAATTTGTGGTGGGCATAAATATCAATAATGGCCCAGCAGTCAGACACCACGTATCCTTCATCGCCGGTAGGGCCGCCGAAGCCCCATTCTTGGCGCAGGATTTTTTGCAGCAGGGTGGGGCTGGCGCAGCAAGCTTCGCCGTTAACGCGGTTGTAGGCGCCCATGATCGAAACGGCTTGAGCCTCTTTGATGCAGGCTTCGAACGCCGGCAAATAAAATTCGGCCATCTCGCGTTCATCAACCTGGGCGTCAAAATGATGACGATCCGATTCCGGCCCGCTGTGAACCGCGTAATGCTTGGGGGTGGCTACCAGCTTTAGATAATGGGGATCATCGCCTTGCAGGGCGGTGATAAAGGCCACGCCCATAACGGCGGTGAGATAGGGGTCTTCGCCGTAGGTTTCCTGGCCTCGCCCCCAGCGAGGGTCTCGAAAGATGTTGATGTTGGGGGTCCAGAAGGTGAGGCCGCTGTAAATTTCATGGATACCCAACCGGTCGGCCTGGTGATGTTTGGCCCGGGCTTCTTCGGAAATAGCGGTGGCTGCTTGATGGATGAGTTCGGGGTTCCAGGTGGCGGCCATGCCAATCGCCTGGGGAAAAACAGTAGCCACCCCGGAACGAGCCACGCCGTGTAAACATTCGTTCCACCAGTTATGTTTGGCCACGTCCAGGCGTTCGATGGCGGGGGCATCAAACAACATCTGGGAAATTTTTTCATCCAGGGTCATTTGAGAAACCAGATCATCAACGCGTTCTTGGATAGACAAAGTTGGATCTTTGTAACGAGATATAGTTATGGTTTTTATTTGCATCGTTTCTCCAGCGCTTTTTATGTTCTCGCTACCGGATACTTTTAACTGAAACAAAAGTCTTATCGCGAATGGCGCGAATAGGCGAATTTATCGAATATTTTTTTGAAATCTTTAAAGAGTATTTGCGTCATTTATTTATTCGCGTTATTCGCAATTAAAAGTGTACGGCAGCAAATATCGTGTCAAGAGTTGAATTTTATCTTATTCTTTCACAGACCCCATAGCGATACCGCTTACAATGTATCGTGAAAAAATCATGTAAATAATGATGATAGGGACGATGGTAACAGCCAGCCCCAGGTAAATGGCGCCATATTCGGTGCGATAAACATCGCCACGCAGGGTTTGTACCAGCATCGGCAGGGTGTACTTTTCAAAGGATGAGATGAGGATAAAGGCTTGAAAAAAATTGTTCCAGGAAAGGACAAAGGCAAAAATCCCCAGGGTCACGGCGCCGGGAATGGCCAGCGGCATCATAATTCGATGGAAAATACGCAATTCGCCGGCCCCATCCACGCGACCGGCATCAATGAGGTCTTTGATGACAATTGACTCCAGATATTGCTTGCCAAAAAATACCGATCCGGCGGCGGCAATGGTGGGCAAAATGAGCGAGGTGAAGGTATCGGTTAATCCAAATACCGACATATACTGGTAGTAACCGATGACGGAAAGCTGCATGGGGATCAAGACCAGGATCACGATAAAGTTGGAGAAAAGCTCTTTCCCTTTGAAATCATAAACCACAATGCCGTAGGCCGTGAGAAATCCCACGTAAACCGTAACCAGTGTTGAGACCACCGCCACAAACAGGCTGTTAAAAAAGCCGCGCCACAAATTAAGCCCTTTGCCCAGCAAAATTTCATAATTTTCAAACGTATAGACGCTTGGAAAAAGAGAAATGCCCTGTTGGATTTCGGTTGTAGAGCGGGTGGCATTGACCAGTAACAGCCAAATTGGCACAATGGTGATCACCAGTAAGAAAAAAAGTACGACATAGACAAGCCCACGAAGGATGGTTGTGGTCAAGGCGTAATTCTTTAACATTTCTGAAACTCCATTTTCTATCTCAAAAAAGCGCAAAGACTTCCGGCAGTATCTAATCTTTTTCTCGTAAGAAGTAAAAAATACCCAGGGCGCAGATACAGGTCATAATAAAGACCAGAACACCAACAGATGAGGCGGCGCCAATGTGGCCTTTGCTGCTGGCAAATTTCAGGTACATCAGGATGTTGTTGGTCATAATTGAGCCGCCGGGCGCGCCTCGGCCATCGGTTAAAAGATAGGGGATGTCAAACATTTGCATGCCACCCACCAACGAGGTGACAAACACGTAAATCAAAATGGGTTTTAATAACGGCATGGTAATCCGCCAGAACATTTGCTGTTCACTGGCGCCGTCAATCATGGCCGACTCATAAAGGGATACAGAAATTGAAGTCATCCCGGCCATTAGGAGAATAATGGTTGGGCCAAACCACATCCACCATTGAATGTAGATTACCAGGCTGCGGGCAATAGTTTTATTTTGTAAAAATTGCATCGCCTCGGGTAAAAGGCCGGTTCGTACCATAAACTGGTTTACCGGGCCGTAAAAAGAAAACAGGCTAAAATAGAGGGCGGCTACGGTGGCGGGCATCAACAAGTTGGGTAAAAAGAAGATGGCTCGCCATGTTCCTACGTTTCTAATTCTCAGACGGAGGCTGGTAAACCAAACCGATAACAACATGGCAATGCCAATTTGGGGGATAAAATTCAAAATCCAAATCAGCCACGTATTTTTGACCGCATTGATGAAGATGTTATCCGCAAACAGGCGGTCAAAATTTCTCAGGCCGATAAAATCACCGCCACCGCCTAACAAGGTGGTATCGGTAAAACTGAGGTAAAGCGTGTTATAAACCGGATACAATCCGAATAAAAGGAACGAAATAATAAAAGGGGTGATAAAAAGATAGCCGTAGTGATTTTTTTTGATTTTTGATCTGATCATTTTTGTACTCCTGTAAAATGGGCCAGTGTATTAAAATACACTGGCCCATAATCATACTATCAAACTACTATTCAATGATCAAATCCGGGAATTCAATGCGGAGCGAATCTTTCCAGGTGGCCCACATTTCTTCCTCGGTGATTTCGCCGTTGAGGTACTGGTTCAGCGGATCGTTGAGCGCGCGCTGAATGGCATCGTCGGAGCCGGTCATCAATTTCGCATTGACGGATGGAGCGGCTTCGGCAAAACCGGCGTAGGAATTTTGGCCGGACAGGAAACCGCTCAACTCAGAATCGTCAAACGAGTCAACAATGTTTTCCACCACAACCTGGCTGGAAACAAAGTCGCCGGGGGCTTGCATCTGATCGTCGGGAACTTGCGGGTCGATTTCTTTCAGGTATTCGTTGGTGTAAACCCCGGTAGCCCAGTTGGTCAGGTTTTCTTGATCCAGGGTGGCAAAGCGGACAAAGTCTTTGGCCAATTCCAACTTATCGGTGCCTTTGACCACACCCAGCCAGGTGCCGCCCCATTGGTAGGGCAGCGGGCCGGGGATAACGGCCCAGTCGCCGCTGGTATCGCTGGACCCATCGGACGAGGCAGCGTTAGGCGCCAACACGTAGGGCAGGCCCCAGGTGGGCAGGAAATAGCTAAACACTTGTTTCTGATTACCTTCGGCGTCAACCAGGGTATCGTTCATGCCGGCAAACCAGCCTTCTTGCCACTGTTGGGCCTGGGCTTCGTAGCCTTCGTCGCGGAACAGCTTGGCCGTTTCTACATACTTTTCAACCATCGGATCCACCACCAGCTTGTCATCAACCACCCAGGGCTGATCGCGGTTGGCAAAGAACGGGTTTTGGAAATCGCCGCTGGAACCGACCATGTAAGTATCACCGCCGGATTCTTCTTTCACAATCGCCGCCGCTTCGGCAAATTTGTCCATATCCGACAGCAAGGCCTGGATTTCTTCGGGATCATCGGTGCCAAAGTATTCCTGGGCCAGGCTGCGGCGGTAGAACAACGCGCCCGGCGTGGCCTGGTAGGAGAAGGCTTTGGTTACGCCATCATCGGTGCCCACCTCAATCACAAAGGGGTAGGTTTTATTCTCTTCCGCGATGGGCAGCAAATCACCCAGGTCGGCCAGAATATCAGATTCAACCAATTCTTTGACAAAAGAGGCTTCCAGGGCAATCACATCGGGCGCGTCTGCGGTACCCAACGCCGCTTTGAGTTTGGTCTGATATTCGCCGTTGGTCATGGGGATCATGGTGTAAACAATGTCTACATCGGGGTTCTTGCCTTCATACGCAATAGCCATGGTCATGATCTCGTTGGTAAAAGACCATACATTCAGCACCGTTTTCTCGGCGGGTGCTTCTTCTTCCATGGGTTCCTCTTCCATGGCTTCTTCTTCGGCAGGGGCTTCTTCTTCCATCGCTTCTTCAACCGGTTGTTCGGCTGCGGCTTCTTCTTCGGGCGGCTGCTGAGGTGAAGCTTCAGGTGCGGCCGCACCGCCACAAGCCACAACAATCATACCAACCACAAGTAACAAACTCAACAACAAAATTCTCGACTTCTTCACTGTTTCCTCCTTAAAGAAACTTTGATTTGGTTAATAAATATACATTGAACTGACCTACGATGATTGAATGGTACTACCTGAATGCCACACTTCTTTGAGCGCATCACCTCCTTCACATTCAACATTTACTTTAATTGATAATAACGTTACCGGTATCGTTACCGAGAAAACACAAAAAAATAATCCACCAATCCGAATTCACGCCACTTAAACCGACGCGACAGGTAGACAACTATTTCTAATAATCAATTGGGTATCCATTCGTAACAATTTTTCAACAGGCTTATCTTCAATCAGTTTAAGCAGCATTTCTACGGCAATATACCCCATTTTGTCGATGAACTGGTCAACAGTAGTGAGACCCCCACCAATGTAGCCGGCTTCGGGAATGTTATCAAAGCCGGCCACCGATAGATCTTCAGGAACGCGCAAGCCCATTTCTTGAGCGGCATGAATAACGCCAATGGCCGATTGGTCGTTGGCGGCAAAGATAGCGGTTGGCCGATCAGACAGGCTCAACAACTTTTGCGCGCCTGTGTAACCGCTCTCACGGGTGTAATCGCCGGGTTGGATCAAGACCTGCTCTAAGGGTAAGTTGGCCCGGCAAAGCCCATCCTTATACCCCTGAAACCGGCGCAGGGCGCTTTGCAGGTCGGTGCGGCCGCCAATGAACCCGATCCGCCGATGGCCTAATTGGATAAGATATTCCATCAGAGCCAGCGCGCCAACCCGGTTGGTGGCGATCACCGAGGAAAATTCCGTTTCTTCAGGATGAGGGTCAACGGCCACCAAAGGATGGGGGGTTGCAAAAACAGTGGCGGTGGGCGCGACAAGAATAATGCCGTCGGTAATGCTGCCGTTGAGCAGCGAAACATATTGCTGCTCGCGGGCGGGCCACGAACGGATGGCGTGGTTGCCGCCGGTAAACACAATCAAATCCTGTTCCAATTCCTGAATGGCCCGATTAACACCCTTCATCACCTGGATCGTAAACGAATCACCCACATCGGGCACCACCAGGCCAATCACGTTGGTGCGGCGGCTGCGCATACCTTTGGCGGCCAAACTGGAGGCATAACCTAAGTCTTGGATAACCTCTTGCACTTTGGCGTAGGTGTCGGTGGAAACATCATCTTTATCGTTGAGGACGCGAGAAACCGTTGAAACAGACACGCCGGCCACTTTAGCTACATCACGAATTGTTGGGATATTTTTTTGGTTCACAGTTTCCCTCAACGATATTCTTTATGCCTGTCCGGTAATGTTTCCGGTATCGTTACCGGTATTGTTTCCACAGAATACTACAGTTCAATTATTTTGTCAAGACTCAATTTTGATAATTTGCCTGATTTGTTTCCATTTTAGAATCGCCACAATAATTGACAAACAAGAATAAATCTGCTATATAGTTTAATATCAAATTATTAGACATTGAACTATCTGACGGCTACAAATTTCGATGGGCACTCATTATCAAGGTACGTCTGAAGAAAAAACAGCGCTGGATGTTTACATCAAACTCTCCCGCGCCGCCGAATCGGTGGAAGCGCGGGTAAATTGTTATTTGAAAGATCACGGCTTAACCTGGAGCCAATTTGGCGTGCTGGAAGCGCTGTTCCATCTGGGGCCGCTGCATCAGCAGGATTTGGCCGCCAAAATCCTCAAAAGCCAGGGCAATTTAACCCTGGTGATCGATAACCTGGTCAAACGCGGTTGGGTGGTGCGGCAGCGGGACACAACCGACCGGCGCTACATCACCATCTGCCTGACCGAATCGGGGCACGAATTGATCAAAAACATCTTTCCCGCTCACGTAGCGCAGGTTGTAAAAGTGATGAGCGTTTTGTCTCCGGCAGAGCAATCCCAATTAGCCGCCTTATGCCGCAAATTGGGACTGGCGCAGGAATCGACGGTTGTCAGCAAATAGTTCAAGTTATAGCGTAGAATTCACAACGGAGGTTAATTATGAAACTCAATGGATTGCATCACGTTACCGCCGTAACCGCCCAGGCGCGGCAAAACGTTGCCTTTTACACGCAGGTGCTGGGCATGCGGCTGGTTAAAAAAACAGTCAACCAGGATGATGTCTCGGCGTATCACCTGTTTTACGCCGATAAAACGGGATCGCCCGGCACCGACCTGACGTTCTTTGACTGGCCGGTTGGTCCCAACCGCAACGGGGCCGGCAGTATTGCCGCCACCGCGCTGCGCGTGCCGGGCCGCGCCGCCCTGAAATGGTGGAGCAACTATCTAACCCAACAAAATATTGAACACAGCGGTATTGTTGATTTTCACGGCCACGCGCTGATCAACTTTACCGATCCCGAAGGCCAACGCCTCTCATTGGTTGATGATGAAGGAGCCGCCGGGGGCGGTATTCCCTGGGAAAAGAGCGCCATCTCCACCGAGCACACCATTCGCGGCCTTTATGCCGCCACCCTGATCGTCCGCAAGCTTGAACCCACAGCCCGCATTCTAACCGAGGCAATGGGCTACACCCGAACCGCCACCTACGAATCCGACTCGAACGGACAGACGACCGTGTTTGAACTGGATGGCGGCGGCGCCGGCAAAGAACTTTGGGTGATGGAACAACCTGAGGGGCCGCGCGGCGAGTTGGGCGCGGGCGGCGTGCATCACATCGCTTTCCGGGTGCCCAATGATGAGGCCCAACAATATTGGCGCGAGCGTCTGGCGGTTCATAACTTGCGCGTGACCGACGTCATCGACCGGTTTTACTTCCGCTCCATCTATTTCCGAATTCCCGGCGGCCTTCTTTTTGAAATCGCCACCGACGGCCCCGGTTTCACCGCCGATGAGAAACTGGAAACGCTGGGTGAAAAATTGGCCCTGCCGCCTTTTCTGGAACCGCAGCGTGAACGGATTGAAGCGGGCCTGAAACCGCTGGAGTCTGCTGTAGGCGCTTAATAATCATTTAAGTAACGATAGAGAGATGATGACAAAATCATACCGGGGTATCATCTTCGATTTCAACGGCGTACTTTGGTGGGACAACCACCTGCAAGAGCAATCGTGGCGAGAGTATTCCGCCGCCATCCGGGGCGCGCCGCTCTCCGATGAAGAGATGGCCGTGCATATGCACGGCCGCAATAACCAACACTTGCTGGAATACCTGACCGGCCATCCCCTGACCGGCCCGGAGTTGGAGCAACGAATCGAAGAAAAAGAAAGCGCCTACCGGCAGCTCTGCCTGGCCCAGGGCACGGACTTTAAGTTGTCGCCGGGTGCCATCGAATTGCTTGACTTTTTGGTTGAACGCGGGATTCCCCACACTATTGCCACGGCTTCGGGCAAAAGCAACCTGGATTTTTTTATCCGGCACCTTGAATTAGGCAAATGGTTCAATCTCAAACAAATTGTTTATGATGACGGCTCGCGGCCCGGCAAACCCGCGCCGGATATTTATCTCCGGGCGGCCAAAAATCTGGAGCTGGCTCCCGAAGATTCCGTGGTGGTTGAGGACTCCTATTCAGGGATTGAAGCGGCCCGGACAGCGAACATTGGCCTGATCATTGGATTAGGGCCTGCCAACACCCATTCTCGCCTGATGGAACGCCCAGGCGTTGGCCGGGTGGTAGAAAATCTGGGCCAAATTCCTCGACGGTTATTCAGGCCATAAAGAATTCAAAGGTCAGTTGCAAAAATGTATTCTTATTTTAGAGTCCGCAAAGGGCCGCGAAGAAACGCAAAGGAAAAATCGTAGCGTAACTTGATGCAACTTTGCGGACTCTCTCGGTTTTTACAATTCCAGTGGAAAAATATGCAAGGCTCATATCGAAGTTTGTCCAAAATAACGAAATCATACACTTTTTTCAAGATACCTCAC
>CAZTFF010000082.1:0-21923 GCA_964612485.1 uncultured Caldilineaceae bacterium | reverse complement strand
AGTTTGTTTTGGTAGAATGGTTCAAAGCGGGCGGCACATGCCGGGGTCGTTAGGTGCTTTGTTTGAATCAACACAATATCATCTTTTTGGGAGAGGTTTACACTCATGGCTATCTTGTCACAAATTACAGATACGTTCAAAAAGCAAGGATTATTGGGCAAAATAATTATGTTGTCCGTTTTTGGTTGTATTATATGTTGCCTGTGTAGTTTACCAATGGCCTTTTTTGGGGATAGTCCAGAGCAAGAAAGGAAGCCAACAGAAGTTTCTGCCGAATCGTTGCCAACGTTAACATCTGCACCCGTGGACACACCGATCATAGTAGATACACCTGAAAGTACGGATACATCTGAGCCGACAGATGCCCCCTCAAGTACGAATACAACACAGCCAACAGATACACCCTCAAGTACAAACACACCACAGCCGACAGACACACCTCCAAGTACGAATACGCCAGAGCCAACAAATACTCCAGAACTCAGTGCCGATGACATAATCAATCAGCGAATTCAGTCGTTGACATGTGATGAAGATATTTTTATGCAGAGATTAGCTGAGATAAGTGGCTTCATTGATCTTGAACAAAGCAGCCTTGCAGATAAAAAAGTAGTTTTCAAAGATGGTTATGTCGAAACAGAATATTACGCCAATGAGAAATCATTAGAGGCATCCGCTAGACTCTTTAGAGACTTCCCGTGTCTTGAACAGCTTCAGATAGTAATTTATCGTGGCGGACAGAGGTATATTACCGATGTGGAAATAAATGACCTTGAGCAATTTTTGAATACAGAATTTGAAATATTACGGGAAGATATTGTAAATTGGCGTGCTTTTCTGGAGTCTGTTAATGAACCGTTAGTCAAGGAGTTTGCAAATAAATATATAACTCAAGAATTGGCAACAGGTATTAGTGATCCACAAGTAGCCTTAGAAACTGCACTAAAAGATAGGTTGGGTGAAAGCAATCGAAATAGAGATGACAGAGTAATAGTGTTGATTGAGGGTTCAACCATCTACGTCACTTTCCGTATTCAAGACAATTTTTCTAATGAATGGATACGTGAAGGGATGGGAAGTGATACACTTGAGATTTTGTATGTTGTTCGTAATAGTGGGTTGGAATATGATGAACTTGTAGTAGAGGGTACTTTCCCACTAATTGATGCGTACGGCAATACAGAAGAAAGTACCGTGTTGGTCGCAACTTACAAAAAAGACACGGTAGAGCGCATTAATTTTGAGGGTGTAGTAAAAATGTTCGCTATTGTTGATGACGAATTATTTATTCATCCGGCTATGTTGGAAGATTAGCCAAAACCGCACCTAACAAACCCACTGCACGCGAGCGCCAAAGCAGCGTTTTATTGTGGGGAGTGTCTAATTGTGGTTGGTCTTGCCAGTCAAGTTGGTGTAAAATCAAATTGTTCCCGCTGGCGGTGTGATGTTTCATGAAGCACATCACTTTTTGTTGTTAGGATTCTCGTGCGCCGCGTGAGTGGTGGCGTTAGCTGCTTAGAATTGCTCTCCAAAGTTTTGAATCTCCACGTAAATGCAATAACCAGAAAGATTTGTACTTGTGGTTTGTTCTTGACCAATTGGGTGTAGTATAATGGATTGGTGTGTGATACATACCTGTTTTGTCTTTCTAAATTCCACATTAAATCAGGAGAATAAAATGCAACTTCCAAATGAGTTTTACACTATCGAAACACTTTTTACTTTGACAGGTGCGACGACTGGGGTTTGGGTAATTACCAGTGTTATTGGATATCTGATTCCTGGGCTAAGTAGCAATATCAAAAAATGGTTAGGATTAGTCCTAGCGTTTGTCTTCGTCTTTCTCGGCGTCGCATTTGGCCAAGATAAATCGCCTCTAATTTGGGTTGTGGCATTTGTAAACAGCTTTCTTGTTTATTTGACAGCCGTAGGTGCCAATACCATAACAGCTCACGCAGCAAGCCGTGGCAGCAATGACGATGGTCCTTTTAGACCAGTAGGTAGGTCCAGCAAAAGAGGTGGTTTTTCAGAGCCTTGGTGGTAAATTTTAGCACACGATGAGGATATCCTGAAGATGGACTTGGAAGACTATATTAAACAATGTGTGTTTAAAGTTTTAAAACCCAACAAAAGACTTTTTGGTAAAAGCTCTGAGTATATTATTGTGGGAACAGGTTTTTGGATTTCTTCCAAAGGCCATTGTGTTACTTGTAATCATGTACTCCAAGATCATAAATTGGATTTTGATTCTGTAGATATCGAGTATCAAGGAAAATTATTAAAGGTAAGTATTTGCAGAGAATTAGCAAACCCGGAAAAAGATATTTCAATTCTGAAGATATCTGACGAACACGTCCCTCTCCTTAGTATCGCTCCTTTAGGGTTACCCAAAAAAGATACGAAAGTTTGGTCATTCGGCTATCGACAAGACTGGCCGGATGGTTATTCATTAAATGGGCCTTTAGGGATCAAACAGATAGATGAAATTTTCCCCTTTAAAACACAAATGCCTGGTAGAAGTTCTGTTGGCGGAATGAGTGGATCTCCTGTTTTTGATCCTGAACAAAATGCAGTTGTGGGCATCCTAATTGGCGAAGAAAAAGAAGGCTCAGCAATTAGTTACGTAAATTCAATGAATAACGTTTTCGAATGCTGGCCCGAATTGAAGTCGAAAAATGCATCTACACTTATTTCCAAATTGTTAGGACTGGATAAAGCAACCAATGAAGCCTTAAAAAAAGAATTTATCAAGCTTAAAATTCCTTATTTGGAACGTGAAGCTGATAAATATCTACATAATGAACTTGACAAACTGACTGAAGTTCAATTTGGATTTTATGGTTGGGTTGTAATTGGTGAAGCTGGGGTTGGTAAGTCGACCTTATTATCTCGTCTAGTGGAGTGGTGTAAGGATAGTGAACTTTATTTTCCTATTTGGTTTGATCGCAGTTATTTTTATGGGGAAGGGAAAAAGTTAGAGCAACTCCTCGACTGTTCACCAGCAGATTGGGGATCACGATTACAGGATTTTGCCAAACTTGTTCAGAAACGTATTGTCATATTTGTAGACTCTCTTGATGTTATTCTCTCCCACACAAATGCGGCTAAGTTGGTATCACAGTTGAATGAATTAGCTGCTAATTCTTTACTTATATGCTCATCTCGTCCATCGGAATATCAACGTCTTGAAGACGCTGCAACTCCCAGACTTGAATCAGTACCTTTAAAGAGGCTATCTGATAACCAAGTGATAAGTGTTTTAGAACAAGCACAAGATCACTATCATTTACGTCTAGAAGATCTTCATTCCAAATTGATAGAGATGTGTCAGAATCCATTCATTTTGTATTTGTTATTGGAGTTGAGTAAAGAAGAACCATTACCATACATTGCGAATCCTTCAGATACTTGGGTTCGGCAGAAATATTGGGAGCAACGAGTAGAACGAATTAGATCAAAAGCATTTGTCGGTAATCGGTTTGGAAATCTAAGTAAAGAACAAGTATGTTCAACAAAGGTGATTGTTGCTAAGAAAATCGCAGACAGGATGCTACAAGATCAAACCTACCAGCTTAGTCACGAAATATTGGATAATATTCTCAAACAAACCGATATTGAAGATATTAATGGTAACAAAAATTCTTCAAGTCAAGCATTGGTCAAATGGGCTATTTATGAAGAACTTGTTGCTGAAGGAGTCATCCGTGTTACGAGTTCCATAAGCTTTTTGCATGACTCGTTTGCAGATTTTGTTATGTGTAAACAGATTATTGATGAGCAACGTCATTGGCAACCAAAAGTAAAATGGATTTTGGAAAATATCAATGCCCCGTTTTATGTGCCTATTGTAGTGCGACAGGTATTACAAGCACGCGATACAAAGAGATCGGAAATTGAAGGCATGATATATGATACTATGTTGGAAACGCTTAAGAATAAGCGTGAAGATGAATTAATGATGAGTCGCTCTTGGGGGGTAACTTACGCATTACATCAGTTAGCCCCAGTTTGGGTTAAGCGACTATGTGCATCCCTTGATTCTCATTGTGAACAGGAAACTGCCAGTAGTATAGCTTCGGTACTGCAAGATGTAGGAAATCCAGACTTAGTAGTACCAACTTTAATTGATGGTATGCACTATTATAAATATAAAAGGCGTTTCATTGATGGGCTAGGGGCCTATCATAATCCCCAAGCTATTATTGCGCTTCTGGATCTCTTAGATCGCTTACTGCAAACTCGTGAAGATGATGAACTTCTGGAGACTATTGCCCTCGCGTTGGCGAAAATAGGTGATGGTCGAGCACAGCCATTACTTGCCGAACTTGAAGCTGATGAAAGCATGCCACGTCCAGCAAGAAGGGAGGCTCGGAATGCCCTTTGGAAAATTACTAGTTTACCCGAATACTCCAAATCTATCCCCTATACCGATGAAGAAACCATTGAAGGATTAAGAATACGTGATAAAAGAGATCAGTCTCGATATTCTGATTGGAAGACGGTAAAACAGACGGCAGAAAGGATATTAAAAGAAGCAAAAGTTGGTGAAACAATTTCACTTGATGTTGCTAAAGCTTTGATTAGGGCATTAGAACATGATCACGAGGATGCCCAATATACCGTTGTTGAAGCGCTGGCAGTACTTGATAATTCGGAATTGGCAGTTAGCACCCTAGAAAAAAAAGTATTTGATAACCGAACCCCTGATGCAACACGTAGGCGGATGGTATACTCGCTTACCCAAATAGCAACCCGCACAACTGTTGAGTTGTTTAAGAAACGTATTTGTGATATTTTGAGTCGGGTTGCCTACGAGGACGAGAATCCACAAGTAAGACAAGAAGCAAATGATGCTCTTGTTACTTTAGATTGTCCAAAATAAATTACACCTCTACTCTCTTAAAATTATGACAGAAATTGATAAATCCCTAATAAAAGAGTTCATTGGAATTGATTCTAATCTAGCGATATTTCTCGATAAATATCCGCATACGCAAGTATTTACCGTTGATGGCGTGATGGAAATCCTGGGTGGTCCATTCCCATTTGGATGGAAGGCTGATTCGTTTGAGATTAAACTCGCCAAGGAAGAAGATTATCCTCTTGATCCTAAAGCAGTTCAATTTTTGTCCCCCTATAGAGATAAGCCAACTGGATTAGGGTGGGAAATAAAACAGCGTGTAGCATTTCTCGAACGAGCAACTTCCGATAATACCAACGTCCAATTGGTCTTTTCACCGACAACCTATGAAGAAGGAAAGGGCTTTCATCAGGGTATGGTTGAGGCATTAGAAAAAGAAGATACCTCTATATTGGTCTTCAGAGAACGTTTGATTAATCAAATTATGAACCTTGGTAGGTACTCGGTACCGGGTATTGCAGTAGTTCATACTATAGTTGTTACCAGTGATAATCGTTTAATTCTCTGTCAACGTTCGCCGCATACAGGATACCACCCATCCCGTTGGTCGATAAGTTTTGAAGAACAAATTACACAGAAAGACTTGGTATTTGGAAATGCAGCCTTGTCGGCGGCAGCTGTTAGAGGTCTCGAAGAGGAGTTTGCCTCTGGGTATAACATTTCAACAGACGCTGTGCATATATTGGGAATATTTCTCGAATATAATATCTTAAACATTGGGTTCTGTGTTTATATCGAAACTCCACAATCTTTCGATGAAATAAAGATCAATTGGGAAAAGAGAGCCAAAGATAGATGGGAAGCCGCGGCCGTGGTAGGAGAACCTTTCACTCTTGAAAACATAGTCCGGCTATTACGATTGAGTTTTTTCGAGACAGAGCATGATGGGGCTAAAAATAAATTCCACCCCTCTTCAAAATATCGTCTACTACTTGCAGCAATGACTCGATTTGGTTCACATACGATTACAAACGCACTAAAACTCTGAAATTAGGAGATTTCACTATTACATGTTTCCCGTACGCTTATCAATTGTAACCTATAACTTATGGAAAAATACGCGCTGGTCGCTGCGGAAGCCAGCACTACAAAAATTCGTTGATCATTTTTCTCCAGACATTTTGTGTCTTCAGGAACTCTGTGCGGAATCGCAATCATTACTAGATAAGGCAATGCCGCAGTACCGTCGAGTGCATAATGATTTTCCTGGCTGGACTTACGAAGGCAACATCTATTGGAATAATCATCTGTTCAAAGAAATCGAGTATGGTGCAGAAGATGTTGGTTTAGATGGAGATCGAAGATTATTCTGGACTCGACTTCAGTTAAAAAATCAGGATCGTACAATATTTGTTAGCACAGCTCATCTTACGTATAAAGCTACTCCCATCGAACTTGAAACTGGCAGATCCCCCCGCTTAGAACAGACTCGCAAAATTGTTGAAGTATTGGAGAGTTTAGTCTGGAAGAATGAACCTGCATTTTTTATGGGAGACCTCAATGATACCTCCCATCCCGTATTCATTCTACATGAGGCAGGTTATGTGACTTGTTTTTCTGCTTTGGGTGTACCTACACCCCCAACAGCACCTTGCTATCCTACGCCTAATGCTTCTCTTGGAAGTCCAACTCTCAATCAAACTCTTGATTGGATCGTTAGTAATCAATATGCTCGAATAATCGCAGCCCAAGTACCTCACTTCTACTATGATGGCATCGCCCCCTCAGATCATTGGCCGGTTCTGGCAGTATATGAGATTTAGTAACTCAATGCGTAGAAGAGGAAGGCACGATGCGGAAAAGGACTTCAAGACTCCTTCGATGGCACAACTAATTCGGTATTCGCATTACAAGTTTCGGTATTTTTTGGAGGTTGGTTTTGTAAATTAATCGTGCTGGTCGGCCAGGTAGCAGCCTAACAGCAACTTGCAAGCGCCAAAGCAGCGTTTTGTGATTGCGATTGACTTTGTTAGTCAAGTTGCCGTAAAATCATAGTGAGTTTGGTGGCAGATTGGTATCTCATGAAGCACATTACTTCTTGGTAATTAATGATATCTCATTGAATTTTGAAGGAGAAAAAATGAAGGGCAATTTCAAGGACCTTAAACCTGGTTCTGCCAAGAGAAATAAATTTTGGAATCAACATAAACAAGATATTTTCGATCTACTTACTGAAATTAAAAAAGATGTCTTTGATGACAGTGGTCGGATTGAGGAAAATGGGGATATTTATGGGGCTGACAAGATGCCCCCCTTTACCGAGCCTAATTATGTTTATTATAGAAAAACCACTACCTCTGGTAGTGGAACAAGAAAAGGTTCTACCAGTGTAGTGAGTATGACAAGTATTATGCCTTCCAGTCCGCCGTATCACAGAGCATAGGGTAAATAAACTGACCTGGCGACTATTATTGAGCCATTATCCCCAACTGCGTAAATGATACTGGGGGCACTTGGTATGGTCACGAGACTACCGTGTCAGTACAGAAGGTAACAAGAAGTATGAGAACTGGTAGCATCGTAAAGGCGATACAGATGTGACCAAAGGCAAATTGTCTGACTAGATAAGTACCATCGCACCTTCTAGGTGCAATAATTCAAGCCACCACCTCTGGTGGTGGTCATTGACAATATTCATTCAAATATGTTAGGGGTATGTACCGAAAGCAGTCTAGAACGTCTAAGAGTCGTCGTTAAAGCCGGCTATTATTTCTACTGGTGGCAGTTTATCTCTCCCGATAAACTTGTAATATCTCTCAGGGTAGCTGTGAGTAAAATGGTAGGTTAGAAAATTTGTTTCAAAGGTTTCCCATTCGGGAGTGGTCGTGGCGGCAAGCTTTTTGGCATTTTGTTGGGGTTGGTTTTGTGGTCAAATCTACTGCTCAATGGGAACGCAGCTAACAAAGCCAATGCAGCGGACTGCCAAAGCAAGACTTTCATTGTGTTGGGTGTCGCCCGCCACGTTATTTCGAGGTTCGACAACGTGTGCTGGCAGACGACGTGATTTTCGTCGGGGTGTTTTGTGTAGAGTCGAGTCGTATGGTATAAGTTGTTTGTACAGCCGCTGATTGGCGGTCGTTATATGGCTTGGTAGAAAATCGGCAATTTAAAAAAGTGAATTTCTATGAAATTTAGTGTAATAGATTCTCCGTTTCTTGTCGCCAGTAGCATACCGTTCAACGCCAAAGATATTTACTCTTTGCACCAACAAGGGGTTCGCGCCATTGTCTCTTTAACTACGAGTTCTTTGATTGGGCTAAGCAACATCACTCAAGACCTCTTTGCAGAATTGGATATAGCTTACCTTCATTCGCCCATTCGGGATCACTATCCACCTACGCAAGAACAAGCCCAAGAAATCCTTGAGTTTATCGAGCGAATGAAAAGTGAAGAACGGAAAGCATTTATTCACTGTCACGCTGGGGTGGGTCGGACAGGTACTATCCTTCATGCTTATTTTCTGAAGCAAGGCTTGAGTTTAGCGGCAGCAGAGGCAAAAGTGAAAGAGCGCAGGATACAATGTATGCTGATATCTGATGAGCAGAAGCAATTTTTGCGGGAGTTTGCCAAAATCTCTCCAATTGAATTGTGGACAGAATGGGAGATTTTTAAGGGGGAAGATGGCGACATTGTTTATGCGTTCAGCCAACAATTCCCTCCGGATGGGATATTTGTTGAAATATCAATTCGACAGCGATCAGACAATTATGAAGTCTGGTCTATTTCCGAACATCGGATTTCCGGTCCTTATGAGAATGTAGTTGGAACGGTACAAACTTTAGAAGAAGCCCTGGAGTTATCAGAAGAAGAATTGCGTGCTTGGGAAAACCATCTCTTAGGCGTCATCAGCTTCTACCAACTTGAAGATGATTACGGCTGTTTTTCTAACTTTGCTCGTTATCCCATTGAGTTAAAAGGTAAAACCTGGCCGACTTCAGAACACTATTTTCAAGCACAGAAATTTGTTGGAACGGAACACGAAGAAGAAGTTAGGATGGCTGAGACTCCAAGAATTGCTGCACAAATGGGGCGCGACCGTAGCCGGTCCCTACGTTCAGA
Organism: uncultured Caldilineaceae bacterium; assembly: GCA_964612485.1. GTDB lineage: Bacteria > Chloroflexota > Anaerolineae > 4572-78 > J111 > JAFGNV01. The sequence continues at coordinate 12,943 of CAZTFF010000082.1, read as the reverse complement.
CTGGGAGATGGTAAAACTTGACGTTATGCGGGAAGCAGTGATGGCAAAATTTACCCAACATCTGGAATTGCGCCATATGTTAATGAGAACAGGGGATAGTTTACTTATTGAACATACGGAGAACGATAGCTACTGGGGTGACGGAGGTGATGGAAAAGGGAAGAATATGTTGGGGCGAGTGCTTATGGAGATTCGTGAGAAGATAAAAGCGGGTGTTTAGATCGCAGGGCCATATAACAACCACATGCAAGGGACGCCAAGAGCCGCGCTGTTTTTCGATAGTTGACTTGCGTGGGGAAATAGGTTATGATTGAGTGAGTCAGAGCGCGCCCTTGATGTGGAGCGTTAGCCGGAAAAATTCTCTCCAATATTCCTCTTAAATGTAACTACCCAAGCCTATTGCCAGTAGTTACCAGATATGTTACAATCCCCTTAATCAACCCAAAGGCGACAATATGGCAAAACTACCTGATTCCTTTGCAAACTACAAAATGCAAGGCCATAAATGGATTACGCTTGCGACCGGTGAATATTACCCAGACATTTTGGAAGATGCTTGTAAACTTTACCAGCCTGTTCTGGAAATGTTTGGGCAACTTGTAAAGACTTCTGAGTCTTCATCTCGTTTATTCCTCCGTATTTCTGAGATTGGGCAGCCTTGGATGCGGGTGCAACTTGCCAGAGTTTTTCGAAAATATGTCAGTCCGGCAACGCCTGTTGAAATGTTAAAAAGGAAAACAAAAGCCCAAGAAATTTGTGACCAGTTTGGGAATAAGTTTCGTCCAATTCAGGAGGTACAAGTTGCATTTGAAAGTCGCCCTATGCCGGATGAAGCATTATGTGCGGTTTTGTGGGAGTACAAAGACCGAGGTAAAAAAGGTTACGATTTGACCGAGAATTTTTTTGAGCTATTCCAATCTCATTTTCCTGAGATGATTGTCGAAGGACCAAAACGGGCTGGCCAAGATATTCGGGTGGGTAACGTGTTCGACAATTATCCCAACCCACAACGCCCTGTTGATTTTGTGGTTTTTGACTCCAACAAGAAAAATGTGTTGGCGATAGGTTTAGCGCGGTATGACTCAGATAGAGGTGGCGCACAAGAAGATGATCGCACGGGAGGTTATCAAAGTTGTGCTGATGAGATTTTGAATTATGCGACTGAACATAATCTAGCCACGAAAGTTATTTTCGTCAATGATGGGCCGGGCCTGTTACTTGGTTCTATGTGGGACGACTATGTGAAACTTGAAAATAGCTGGCCTGGCAAGATTATGGTGATTACCCTGCGAATGCTTCCCGAACGAATTACTGAGAATTGGTTGCTTTCTGAATAGGATAGAAGATGGCTACAGGCGTTTCAAAAACAAAGTGGAATGGCGATATAAGTGAAGGAATTTCTTTGCCTGATGATTCTCAAAATATTTCATTGGCATATGCGGGGAAAAGTTCAAAAAAAGAGATAATAGCAACAAAGCCGGCAACTCTAAATTTACTTTGGCAAAATCCGGTAGAACATGCAAGTAGCCTTTATTATGGCGATAATTTACCAATACTCGCCTCATTACTTTATGATTCCTCGATAAAAGGCAAGATTCGACTTATCTACATTGATCCTCCCTTTGCTACTAAAAGTGTCTTTCAATCTCGTTCTCAAGGTGATGCATATCAAGATTTATTGGGCGGCACTCATTATATTGAATTTTTGCGAAAACGTTTAGTATTATTACGAGAGTTGTTGACAGATGATGGGTCAATTTATATCCATCTTGATATGAATATGGCGTTTCATATCAAGATTGTGATGGATGAGATTTTTGGGCAGAAAAATTTCCGCAATTGGATAACCCGTAAAAAATGTAATCCGAAAAATTATACCAGAAAGACTTACGGAAATATCTCTGATTATATTCTTTTCTATACCAAATCGGATGATTATATTTGGAATCGTCCCTACAAGGAATGGACACCTGAATCAGCGGCGAAAGAATATCAGTATGTTGAGGAAAAGACAGGGCGGCGATATAAAAAAGTTCCTGTACACGCGCCGGGCGTCAGGAATGGTGCGACAGGACAGCCCTGGCGTGGTATAAGTCCACCCCCAGGAAAACACTGGCAATATACGCCTGAAAAATTAGACGAGATGGATGCGCGGGGCGAGATTTATTGGTCTCCAAACGGTAATCCTCGTCGAAAGGTCTATTTTGATGAAAGTCAGGGTATCCCAATTCAAGATATTTGGATGAATTTTCGTGACGCCCATAACCAAAATATAAAGATAACAGGTTATCCGACTGAAAAGAATCCAGACTTGCTGTCTCTGATTATTCAAGCATCATCAAACCCCAATGATGTTGTCTTGGATTGCTTTTGTGGATCAGGCACTACACTTGATGTGGCCTCTCAGCTTAAACGTAAATGGATAGGAATTGATAATAGCACAACTGCTTTGGATACGATTTTACACAGATTTGCTAAAGGTTTAGAACCTATGGGTGATTTTGTAAATGGTAAACCAAAAGCCAATCAACTTCCTTTATTCGACACAATGCAATCCGAAATTATAAACAAATTCTCCTTGTATGCCTCGGAACCATACGAAGGTGAACTCAATGAATTGATTGAACAGTGGAAAGGTTGGCAATAATGCCCTTCCTATCGGTAATTCCGGCTAACAACGGCTTGCAAGCGACCCCAACAGCGGCGCTTTTTAACGAAAATCGTCTTGCGTGGGTAAGTCGGTTTTAATTGTGGGGCGTCTTGCGGGCGCTTGAAGCCGGGCGTTGGGTGGCATCAAATGTGGTATACTGCTTCGGAGGTATCATAAAAGGATATAAAAACTACCAAAGATTGTCACTTTATGATGCGATTGAGTATAACACACTAACTTTCATCACTTTACTCCAGGAGGGAGACTATGCACACTCTTGCCACACGTTTACATTATTTGTTCAATAGTTTACTGGCTCTCATTTTACTGGCGAATTCACTAGGGCCGGTATCTTTGGTATCGGCGGCGGATGAAACGCAGCCGGTGATTGAGTCCGGTAAAAATGGTACCCCGCTAATGTTCCCGGAATTACCCGGTGAAACCACCCCGGCAAGTTTCGGACGGGTTGAAACTGTAACACGCCAAACCGCAGCGGCCTCCAACCTGATGTTCATCGAAAACGTGGGCCAATTCGACAAAAAGGCGCATTTTATAGTGTGGGGGGCAAACGGCACCCTTTATCTGGCCGACAACGCTCTTTGGTTTACAGCGATGGAACGTATGCCCGATGAATTATTGGAAGGGAAAAGGAACAAAAAGTCACTTACCAATAGACCGCTGAACGGGGTCAACCTCAAGTTAAGCTTTCCAGGAGCAAACCCTCACCCGGTACTGGAGTCTTTTGAGCCACTGCATACCCAGGTATCCTACTTTACCGGCAGCGATCCGGCCAATTGGCAAACCAACGTGCCGGTGTGGGGCGGCGTGCGCTATGTAGACCTGTATCCGGGTATTGACCTGGAAATTACGGGCGAGAATGGACAATTGGTGCAACGATTGGTGGTGCGGGATGAAGGCGCAAATTCTCCGGCCAAAAGCAAAAGGTTAGCGAATATTCGTCTGCGGGCTGATGGCGCCGATACGTTAACGTTGGATAATCATCACCTGCGTCTGACCACAAACATTGGTGACTTTGCCTGGCCTCTTTTACAGGCCGTGACATCTGACGGCGCACCGCTAGATTTGCCGGCCCCGCCAAAAGTGAAAGACCACGAAATTACCGCCCCTTTCACAGATGCTTCCTCGGCTTCATTGATACCGCCTGCCTTACCGGCGCGTTCTTCCGGACTGGCTTCTCCCTTGTTTCTCGACCTGTTGGCTCCTCTACCACAAGTCATGTCTGACCTTAACTATGCCACTTATTTGGGCGGAAACGACAGCGATCATGGCTATGCTGTTGCCACAGACGGGTCAGGGAATGCTTATGTGGCAGGCACCACCTCTTCCCCAGATTTCCCCACAACCTCGGGCGCATTCGATACAGATCATAATGGTGACGATGCATTTGTAGTTAAAGTGGAAGTCGATGGTATGTCCCTGGCCTACGCTACCTTTTTGGGGGGGAGTGGTGTTGAGAATGGTTATGGTCTGGCCGTGGATGAGACCGGCAGCGCCTACGTAACCGGTAATACCACTTCTTCTGACTTTCCTGTGAAGGGTGGATTTGATAGTACCTTGGCTGGATACGAAGACGCGTTTGTGGTCAAGGTGAATCCCGACGGGGCAGGCTTGTCCTACGCCACTTATCTAGGGGGCAGTGGCAACGAAGTCGGTTATGATATTGCCCTGGATGAGGCGGGCAACGCTTACATCGTGGGCGAAACCGGCTCCTCTGATTTTGTGCCAGACGGGATACCAGGGTTCAATAGAACGCTTGCTGGACTTATGGACGGTTTTGTGGTTAAGGTGCAGGCTAACGGAACTTCCCGGCTGTACGCCACCTACTTGGGCGGAAGTTCTTATGATTACGCCTATGGCATTGCTGTTGATCAGACCGAACATGCCTACGTGACCGGTAATACCGATTCCCCTGATTTTATTCCCTCTGGTGTAACAGGATTTGATACCACTTACAACGGTCAGGGTGATGGTTTTGTGGTCAAGGTGAATCCCGACGGAGCAAGCTTGTCCTACGCCACCTACCTGGGCGGCAGCAACGATAACGAAACCGGCTATGATATTGCTGTCGATCAGGCTGATAACGCTTATGTAACCGGTTCGACCTATTCCTCTGACTTTATGGAAGGGGTGCCGGGGTATGATAAAACCTTCAGCGGCCTCGAGGATGCTTTTATGGTCAAACTGGAGGCCAATGGCATAAGTCCGGCTTACGCCACTTACCTGGGCGGTATAAATGAAAGTAATACTGTGGGTTACGGTATAGTGGTCGATCAATCGGGCCACGCTTTCGTAACCGGTAAAGCCTATCACCCCGGGATCGAGGGCGGCGGTGGCGGCGAGGATTTAGTTCCACCGGATGTACCGGGGTACGACAAAGTTCATGGCGATAGCGAAGCAGCGTATGGGGGATATGATTCCTACATTATCATCCTCGAACCAGACGGGCTGAGTCTGGCTTATGCCTCCTATGTGGGCGCGTTTGGCGACGATAGAGGCAAAGCCTTGGCGGTAGACAAGTCCGGTCAGGTGTACCTGACCGGCACTACCCGTTCTGATAGTTTTATTCCTCCCGGTACACCGGGCTTTGATACCACTTACGAAGGTTACAGCGGCAGCCACTCCGAGGCTTTTGCGGTCAAGATGGGCCTGACCAAATATGTCACAAATTACATCGCCGGTTCTGTTCTTGATGGTAACAATGATCCGCTTTCCGACACTCTCATTTCGTTAACGTCCCTGGCCTCCACCACACCTATCACAACCCTTGTGGATGCCGACGGCGTTTATCTTGTAGACTACCTCATTGATGATACCTACATTATTACCCCTTCACTGGAAGGGCATCTTTTTGATCCCCCAACCACAACCGTCACCGTGCCACCCGATACCACGGAAGTGGATTTTATAGGCACGGTGGACGCAGTAAGGGTTGAAGTATTTGACCCCAGCGGCAGCCCCGTAACCAACTTAATTACCAACAACGAAGGTTTTCCCACGCCCAATCCTCTGGAAGTAAGGATGACGTTTACCAACACAACTTCGGTTAATTTGTCTGCCCCGGCGCTGGCTCTGGAAATCAACTCGCCGTTTGTGGCCGGTGCAAGCAGCGAACGCGAAGGCCGCTTTTATGTATTAGAAGAAAACGGCTTTGCCGGTGGGGATGAATACCCTCATATTGCCCAATATCGTAAAGTAGTATCGCCGGGCGCGATGACTCCGGGGCAGGTCAAAACTATCAGCGCCACGGTATGGATCCAACCTTCGGTGGAAACCGACCTGGACATTGGGGCGGAACTATATACAAACTCATCGCTGATTGACCTTCTGGGCCGGGCTGAAACCTCGGTGAATGTGCCTTTGGCGGAAATTCATCCGGTGGTGCTGGTCCCCGGTTTTCTGGCCTCGTTTCCACCTGGGCCTGATGGCATTCCCGATCCTATAAAACAAACTTATGACAATATGCTAGCGGGCTTGAAAAGAGCAGGCTATGAACCTGGTCAAGGGCTTAAATCGGAGTACCATCCAGACCATGTTGGATCCGGAGCCTCATTGCTTGCCTTTGGGTATGATTGGCGCAACCCTTTGGGTGAAACGGGTAAGGTTGCAGTTAAGAATTTTGTTGATCAAATTGTCAATACGCCTTCGGATTTACGCAAACCCTATGTTAACTATGATCAAGTCACGCTCATTGCTCATAGCACCGGCGGGCTTATTGCCCGGGCCTACATTGAAAACAGCGAAGCTAATAAAAATACAATCAATAAGCTAATCACCTTGGGTACGCCACACGAAGGAACTATGGCTGCGTACAGAGCCTGGTATGGGGGAGATCCCACAGGTTTATTCTTTGATCAAGAAAGTTATTTCTTGCAGATTTTGGGGTTACTGACTTTTTGTGAGTTAAATCCCCCCAATCTCGCCCTTGTTGAAGCTTGGCCCGAAATTTATGCCTGGAAGACAGAAGATTATTACACTTATTTAAGACTTCGCGTACCCTCCGGTCCGGACTTTTTGCCGCGTCCCAACCATGTACCGGCATCCTACATCCAGGCCAAGCCGCTGGCTCCGGCGCTCTATCTCTGCGGCGGTCCCACTTATGATTATTGCTTCGGTAAACCGCCCGCTAATTTTCTGGATGATTTGAACACCACCGGCGGGCAGTTTGATGTGACCCGGCTTCAAGGAGTCCCCATTATTTCCGCTTACAGTGATTCTGCAAAAGCGGATGGTGTTTATCATGTTGAACCTCCTCCCTCAAATCCACCTCTTTCGGAATTTTGGAAGTTTGGTGAACTTGTTGACCTAATAGATAGAGTTACAGTAAATGGAGACGCTCTTGTACCTGATTTCAGTGGGGATTTAAGTAAAATTGTGAGTTATCCTAGCGTATCTGGCGCTCAACAACCAGGAATGACTCATATGAGCCTCAACTATGAACCGGATGTGATCAGACGAATCGTATCTTATGTAACAGATATTCCCGAAGCAGATATTAATGAAAGTTTTTGGACGGCTCAATACAATCACGTGTTCAATTCTGTTTGGGATGTGGTTGCCATCGCTTCTTGTTCGCCGGTACGGCTGCTTGCCACCGATCCGTTGGGGCGGCAGGCCGGGCTTGATCTGAGCAACGGCCAAGTTATCAATGAAGTTCCCGGCGCATTTGTGAGCGAAGACGGCGTAGACCCGCAAATTATTCTGTTGCCCCAGGTGGAAGGGCAATATCAGGTGCAAGGGATTGGCGTGGCCCCAGGTGATTATAAAATAGGAGCCTTACAAGCCCTGACCCCCACCGAAAGAATTGTTGTGGTCAAAAGTGAAACCGGAACAACCACGGTGGGGCAAACCTATGGGTTTAACTTTGATACCCATTTGCCGCCGGTGGCCGCGTTCCGCGCCGATCCCCTGACCGGCACCGTTCCCTTAACGGTAACGTTTAGGGATGAAACGGCGGGTGCGCCCTACACTTACCTGTGGAATTACGGCGACGGGCAGGGCGATTTCCTGCTAACGCCCGGTTCTACCCACATCTATACCGAACCCGGTATTTATACGGTCAGCCTGACCGTCAATGGCGAGAACGGCACCCATATGCTCACCCGAACTAACTACATCAGTGTGGTTGCGTCATCAACGCCTACCCCCACTCCAACGGCTACTGCCACGCTGACTCCTACGGCGATCCTAACGCCAACCGAAACGGCGACTCCAATTCCCACGACCACACCTGTCTTAACACCAACTTCCACCGCTACCCTGACACCTACCGCCACCGCATCACCCACACCAACCGTTACGACAACACCCACTGAAACGCCAACACCGCCACCCAGCGAAACGCCTACCTTTACACCCACACCACCTGATGAACCAACCCCCACACCTACCGCAATCACAACTCCCACAGTTACGCCAACCGCACCGGCAAACTCGACCCAAACCCCCACCCCGGAAGTAGTGACAATAGAAGCTCTAAGAAGCACGCTTGACGGCTACTGTCAGCAGGGAGAGATTGACAACCAGGGAATCTGCAACAGTTTGCAGGGAAAATTAGCCAGGGCGCAAGATTATATAAGTGAGGATAAAGCAGCCAAGGCAATCAGCCAATTGCAGGCCTTCATCAATCAAGTAGAGGCTCAGCGAGGCAAACATATTACGGTGGTCGCAGCTGACCGGTTAGTGGACATGGCCACCCAACTTATCATACAGTTGCAGGAGGAATAGACCGGATTGAAATCAAGAGGGGTGGTACGACTTTACGTACCACCCCTTAAAATCATTTGTCTGGGGAGTGATGATATGAAAGAAAAGGCTATCCTACTCTTAGTGAGCTTGTTAATATTCAGTTGTCGATTACCATTTAGCCAACAAGAAACAAATCCCAATGTTGAAATCATTATACCGAAAAGTGAGGAAGTAAAATTCAGAGGCTGGATGCTTTCTCCCCAAGGGGATAAAATAAACTATGTCTCCATAAAATCAGATAAAGAAGCCAGATTTTTGTTGTTTCTTGAAACCAAGGAAATAAAGGAACTTGAATCTTGTGAGCCGGTTAGCTGGTTGGATAATATGAAGTTGCTGTGTAATAACGGTAGTTTTGTGCTGGCAACAGATGATTTTACCAAAGTTCCGCTGCACGAGATTGAACAAGCGGCAGTAGACAAATTCTTATCAGAAGCGGCCGATATTTATCGGTATGAAGGTGAATATGTGTTTGAAGTGAATGAACAAGAGATATATTTGCTTGGGAAAGATTACAAACAGAATGCAGATAAGAATTATCGTCTCCAGGTGGACAATGTAGATGCGGTCTTACAAGGGTATGATTACCATATCATCCCTGCCCAGAAGTTTAAGTCAAGTGGCAAACAATATTCACCGGAGCAAGATTATTACTACTTATTTGAGGAAAAAGGCCCTCTAAAAGAGCCTATGGACTTGTTGACCGTATATGATGCCATTACTGACAAGAAATTAGTTGAGTATCAGCAATCAGGGGGAGATATTGACATAGGCGGATGGGCTAAAGATAGTAGTGGTGTTTATTTTCAACCATTGTTTGGTGGAGGGTTGGTACCTATGGAACCCGACGCTATAATGAAACTGAACATCCCTCAATAACGCCTCCGTCCACCATGGTGATCGATACCCCGATCGCTCCGGTGGAGCCGTTAAGTGTGGGCACAACGGTTTACCTCAGCGCCGATTTCAGTGATTCCGATCCGGCTCAAATTCATACTGCTGTGATAGAATGGGGAGACGGCTCCAATTCTGCCGGAACCGTTAACGAAACCAACGGCTCCGGGACAATCAGCGGCAATCACACCTATGCTACACCGGGGGTTTACATCCTTAACCTGACCGTCGCCAATCAAAACGACAATTTCGCTAAAGCCGTTTTCCGGTACGTGGTTATTTACGATCCCAACGCCGGCTTTGTCACCGGGGGCGGCTGGATTGATTCGCCGGCGGGTGCTTACCCGGCGGACCCGTCGTTAACGGGGAAAGCCAACTTTGGCCTTGTGTCCAGGTATCAAAAGGGGGCTAATACCCCTGACGGGAATACCAGCTTCAATTTTAAGGTCGCTGATCTGAGCTTCCACTCCGATACCTATAAGTGGTTGGTGGTGGCCGGGCCAAAAGCTCAATTCAAGGGCAACGGCACCATCAACGGGACCGGAAATTATGGCTTTATGCTGGCCGCCACGGATGAAGCCCTTACGCCCAGTACCAATGTGGATTTGTTCCGCATTAAAATTTGGGATAAAGATGACGGAGATAGGGTTGTGTATGACAACAATATCGGAGCGGCGGATGATGCTGATCCCGCTACCGCTCTTGGCGGCGGTAGTATTGTCATTCACAAGTAGGCGTTCCGTTAAAACAGAATTATGTTTCGTTAAAACGGATAAGCAAGTGTTACCAAAACACAGGGGCAATGTGTATTGCCCCTGTGTTCGTTAATGACAACAGGAGATATGATCTATGAATATGAGAATGCTGTGGCTCATCTTGAGTGTGTTGTTGTTTGGGTGTTGGTTACCACGTATGGAAACCGAAAGCAATCCCAATGTTAAGATTATTGTGCCTGCAAGTGAGAACGTGCCAAATTGGATGCTTTCGCCGGGAGGAGAAAAAATAATCTATGCTTCAATTAAAGAGAATGCGACCTTTTTATTGTATCCTGAAACTCAGGAGAGGAAAAAATTTAATTTTTGTACACCAGCATTCTGGCTTGATAGTATTAACGTGTTATGCAAAATTGATAGTTCGTCACCTTTTATATTGATAACCGATGATTTTACTCAATTACCACTCCACAGAATTGAGATTAGGCCGGAAAATTTAGATAAACTAAATAATATGCTATCTCAAGCAATTCACATTTACAAGTATGAAGGTGATTATCAAACTCAGTTTACAATAGATAAAAAAGAAATATATCTACTGAGTGAGAATTATAAGGAAAACTTGGGCGAAAATTATCTGGTATCTGTAGAAAATGTTGATGAGGTTTTAAAAAATTATGACTATGACTATACAATTATCCCCCAACAACAGTCAACCGTTCTGAGCGGTGAAAAACAGTCACCCAACGGAGATTATTACTACATTCTCAAAAATAATGTTTTGACAATTTATGACATGGAGATAGATGAGATTGTGGTTGAATACGATTACCTTGGTCAAGGATACCTTGAAACCGGCGGGTGGGCCGGTGACAGCAGCGGTGTTTATTTCCAGCGGGGACATGGTGGTGGTCTGACCCCTATGGAACCCGGCGCTATTATGAAATTAAACATCCCTCAATAACGCCCCCGGCCACAGCAACGGGTAGTACGCCGAGCCACCGTGGTGATCGATACCCTGGCCGCTCCGGTGGAGCCGTTGAGTGTGAGTGCTACGGTTAGCCTCAACGCCAACTTCACCGATTCCGATTCTGTCCAAATCCACACTGCCGCTATCGATTGGGGCGATGGGACGGTTTCAAACGGAACCGTGGATGAAGCCAATGGTTCGGGGACGGTCAGCGATAGCCACACCTACACTACACCGGGGGTCTACACCCTCAAGTTGACGGTGAGCAATATAACCGGCGTTTCGGCTGAAGCTGTCTACCAGTACGTGGTTGTCTACGATCCGGAGGGCGGCTTTGTGACCGGCGGCGGCTGGATCGACTCCCCGGCGGGAGCCTACACTTCTGATCCCACACTGACCGGCAAGGCGAACTTCGGCTTTGTGTCGAAGTATAAAAAGGGGGCCAATATCCCCACGGGCAATACCCAGTTCCGCTTCAAAGCGGCTGATCTGGATTTTCAATCTGACAGTTACGAATGGTTGGTGGTGGCCGGACACAAAGCCAAGTTTAAGGGTAGCGGTACCATCAACGGGGCGGGCAACTATGGCTTTATGCTGACTGCCACGGATGAGGCGCTCACCCCCAGTACTAATGTGGATTTGTTCCGCATCAAGATTTGGGACAAGGACAATGGTGATGTGGTGGTTTACGACAACCAGATGGGTGATCCGGATGATGCCGAGCCTACTACGGCGATCGGCGGGGGAAGTATTGTCATTCACAAGAAGTAGGTAAAAGCATAAGCATTAGTAAATCACAGGGGCAATCCATCGCCCCTGTGAGACCGTGTTGCTAAAAAGGAGATCATTGTCTATGAACGTGAGAATGGTGTGGTTAATCATAACTGTGCTGCTGTTTGGCTGTGGTTGGCCGTTTGGTCAGGAAACGAACCCCAATATTGAGATCATTATTCCCAAGGATGAAGACATTCGTGGTTGGATACTTTCACCCGGTGGGGATAAAATAATTTATGATTCTATTCCTAATGAATCAGTAATAGACGTTTTATTCTTTCTTGAAACCCAACAGAAGGATACAATTGATAATTGTAGCACGAGTGTGATCTGGCTTGATAACACAAAATTGCTATGTTTGAATGATAACGGTGGGTCAGCATCTGTTCTGACTGCCGATGATTTAACCAGAGTGCATCTTCAAGAGATCAAAGACTCAGCAGTGAACTTGGAAAAGTTGTTGCAGAATGCGGGAACAATTTACAGATATGAGGGGGAGTATAACTTTTCGGCAGAAGATAATGCGATTTTTATTTTGAGTCCTGATTACAAGAGTAATAAAGATGAAAACTTCAGGCTGATTGTAGAAAATGTTGATGAGGCTTTAGCAGGCTATGACTACATGGTTATTCCTCAACAAAAGACAAGTATTCTCAGTGGCAGGGAGCAATCTTCCGATGGAAAATACTACTACATCTTAAAAAATAGTGTGTTGAAGATTTATGATGCTGCAACTGATGAAATGTTAGTTGAGTATAATTTCTTTGACCAAGGCCAAATTGTAATGGGCGGATGGGCCAGAGATAATAGTGGCGTTTATTTTCAGCCGATGCGTGGCGGCGGGTTGGCACATACAGAACCGGGGGCTATTATGAAACTGAAAGTGTCACAATAATTAATTTTTTGGATATTGTAATCCGAATTACAATATTTCTGACAACTTGCCACCCAACAACGGCATGGTTCCGACCCCAAGAGCGGCGTCTTTTTACGAGTATAGTCTTGCGTGGGTGAGTACGTTTTGATAGAATGGTACGGAGCGGGCGGCACATGCCGAACGTTAGAAGGCGCGTTGGATATTTTATTGTCAAATTTTGCACTGACCCGCTTCTTGTTTTGGCTTGCTTTTCCGTTCGGAAGTTGCGCTTTGGCGCAAGGGGGAAAAGAAAGCCCAGTAAA
>CAZTFF010000081.1:0-22015 GCA_964612485.1 uncultured Caldilineaceae bacterium | reverse complement strand
TTTTGCGGTATTGCGTTTTTTGTACCAGAAACAAGCTTCCTGGGCCAAATCCATATTGGTCACCAGAAAGATGGGTTTTTTGTAGTCCTTAGCCCACCAGGCGATGACATGCACCGGGCCGTAGTGTTGATGGGTAAAAAGAATATGGGGCATACTGATCAAATCGCCGGGGCGCAGGCCAAGTTGCTGACAATTGAATTCATCACCATCGTCAGTCAACACAATATCGCTGGCGGTGCGACAGACATAGTGCCAGCCGTAGCTGGCCACGGTCTGCTGTAAGGTCAGTCCATCAAACTCGCCATCACCCAAAAAGATGACATCTGCTTCGGGTGGGGTCAACTGGGCCACTTCTTGAACCAAAGCAACGTGAGTTTCTTCGGGAAAATGGCCTTTGTTACCTTTGACGACCACCCAACCCAGGGGCAAGGCTCGGCCCTGGTAGACCACGCTGACCATCAAAGCCAAACAACCCCGACCAACTTCACTCCCATCAATGGCCAATATCAGGGGCCCATTTGCCAAACTGAACAGCAAGGTGACCGCAAAGGGAGCGAAATAAGTCTCGATGTCAACCCGGTCATTGATGACCCAACGAAAAAATCGTTTCTCCCGGCTGCTTGGTTTATTACCATCCGGGCATTTTTTGGCTATCTCTGGATAATTCGTGCGTTTGCTGCCGACAATGCCACTAATCATCCAGGCCAATGTATTCAGATGACGAGCCAAATTCCCACTTGGCTCACCCGGATAAAACTGCTTGAGGGCACTTCTGACAGCCAGATAACGCCGAAAATTGTCACCCCTGCCTTTCTCCCTGCGTCGATCCAGCCGTTTGGCTTCTTTCTTACGTTGTTGGCGGGTATGACTACCTGTTTTTTGAGGTTTGGGCATTGTCACTCTCCTGAGATGTGATTGCCCGCTACTATACCTCATCTGTTATTTTTTGGCTTTTGCCTCCGTTTTTTAGATTATAAAAAAGTGTCCGGTAGTGAACATCGTTGAAGGAGTGAAATATGGCGAAACTTATAGGTTTGCTAACCGCCGGCGGCGACAGCCCTGGACTCAACGCGGCGATCCGGGGGATTGGCAAAGCCGCCTTGGAGTCATACGGCATGCGGGTAATTGGTTTCCGGGATGGCTTCCGGGGATTGATGGAGAATCGCATTCTTCAGTTGGACAGCGCTTCCCTTTCCGGTATTCTGACCACGGGCGGCACTATGCTGGGGAGCAGCCGGGAAAAACCGCACAAAATGCCGGTGGGCAGCAAGGTGATGGATATGACCGAAGTGATGGTTGAAAATTACCGCAAGCATCATCTGGATGCACTGGTGTGTTTGGGCGGCGGCGGCGCGCAGAAAAATGCCTATCGCCTGTTGCAAAAAGGCATCAATATTATTACCCTGCCCAAAACCATTGATAATGATGTGGCCGGAACGGATGTGACCTTTGGCTTTGACACGGCTCTGGGCATCGCCACGGAGGCCATCGACCGCCTGCACAGCACGGCGCACAGCCATCACCGGATCATTGTGGTGGAGATCATGGGTCATAATACGGGCTGGCTGGCGTTGGGCGCGGGCGTGGCCGGCGGCGCGGATGTGATTTTGATCCCTGAAATCCCCTACAATGTTGAAAAAATTGTCGAAGCCGTTCGGCAGCGACGGCACAGCGGCAAAAATTTCAGCATAGTGGCGGTGGCGGAAGGGGCGCTGTCCAGAGAAGATGCTGCCGGGTTACAGAAAGCCAGGGAGTAGAAAAAGAAAGCCAAAAAAAAGGCCGACAAAAAGCAGTATAGGGCGCAAATTCGGGAGATTGAGGCGCGGCAGGCCGACAGCACGATGCGGCTTTCTCGCCAATTAGAAGAACTCACCGGTCTGGAATCGCGGGTGACGATTTTGGGCGACCATCCGTGGATTGAAAGCGCCCGGCGGGTGGGCACGAATATGGGTGATTAGCGCGTGTTGTTTTCAGTATGAACCGGCTACAGCCTGCGTTGATCGGGCAAATTCAGTATGAATGGCTTTTTTCAGGCGCAAGCTGTACTGGCGAATGGCTTCGTTGTCCATCAGCATGGCCTGAGCATCCTGAATACATTGGGCCATCGTTTCTCGTGAAATCTTTATGTGGTGGTTGGCCGTGAACAGGGCTTCGTGGCGTTGAGCAGCCATCAGAATTGTTTGGTAAGCAGGCAAGATGGCCAGTAACGTGGCCATACGATAGCCGGTGGTGCTGTAAGGTAAATCCAGCAAATATTGTATGGAGTCATCCAATTCGTCCAGCACATTCTGGATAATTTTTCGACGCCAGGTGTTGGGCGCGCCCACCAGGGAAAGCGGCCTGTGTTTAACTTCTTTCATCCACTCATCAGGCAGATAACAGATGCCGCGAGCCAGGTCTTTGGGGAAATCTTTAACAATATTTGTTTTTTGCAAGCTGCGGCCGCACGCCTCGCTGTTACCGATTAAACGGGTGGTCACATCTCCCTTCAGCCCATAATGGGTTATCACCAATTCTGTGGCCATGTGGCCGACCGTGCCGGCCACAAAATAACAATAGCGGTTATAATCATCTTCTTTGGCCAGTATCTGCAAACTATCGCGCTGAACCAATTGGGGTGTTTTTACCGGGTCTTCAAGCTGGCCCATTCCCTGGGCCATCACTTTGGTCCAACGAGCGATGATCTGTCTGGAATCGGTTGGGATTTGAGCGTAAATTTCCCACAAGGTGGCGCCGTGTTCCGGTCCCATCAATTGCTGTTCATCGTCTGTGAGGCCGGGCCACGATTCCTGCGCCCAGGTGTTTAAAATTTCGCGGGCCGAGGTGGGGTTTTCAAGAAGCTGGGAAAAATCGGCAAAACGCGCTTTTTTCCACGCGAACGATTGGTGGCAATCCTCGATATTATCAGCCACCCGGCAAATCAGATAAGCGGTTGCCAGGTAATGATTGAGCGGCTCATCCAGTACAGGAATAACCAGCGCAAATGAACGTGATACTTTGTTCAGAAAGGTGTATAAATATAAGTTTTGTGCTTGAGTAAGCGTGAATGATGGAGGTTTCGACATTATATTACCTTTTAGTTCATTGTTTCTTTGCAGAGTTTGAGAAAAAGTTGTATATTATTTTTTGAACCGGCATTGATTACGCTATTTAGTGATGGCCAATTGATCAAATCCGCGCTTTGTTCAGAATCGACTAAATATTATAGTTTACTTATTTTACAAGACAAGTTGCCTCTTTTGCAATAGTTTCCGGTTATTCCGGGGCCGTAACTTTTTCATCTGAGCAGCTTGTGTTATACTTTGTACCATAATTTCTATTGTCAGGATAGATGGCAGGGAGTTACCAAATTGTCTAATGAAGAAGTCGTGCAAAAAATTGCGACAGCATTAAATGAATCCGGTGAAACGCCTCTGGCCGAAATTGGACGGGTGCTTGAGGTATTGGGTGAGGAGAAAGCGCTCAATACCCTTGAACAAACTCTCAAGATCGAAGCTGAAGGCGGCATGATGACCGATGATGAAAAGCGGCGTCGGACCCCCGGCGGGGTGTTCTTTAAGCTTGTAAAAAATCAAGCCACCCCCAAAGAGCGAGGAAAAATTTTTGGCCCCAGCTCCAGAGTAGTCCCCAAATACATTACCTGGGAGGAAAGTAAAGAACTTTCAAATGAAGCCCTGCAATTGCCGAAAGGAGAAATTGTTGCTGTGAAGGTAAACATTATTGGCCGTCCGGGCCGCGTGATCGAAAAAGGAACTGTAGTTATTACCAGTATGAAAAATAGCCAGGCGCCCAATTTGCCTAAAGGGCTTCCCAAACCTCCCCCAGATCCGACCACTTACATTGTTTATATTGCCATGAAACAATGGGATAAAGTTAAAGACTCTATTGACCAGCATACCGATGACCAACTTATCATTGATGGTTATCCAATTTTCGACAAACGAATTGGTAAAACCGGCGCGATGACGGTTTTTGCCCAAAATGTCACCACCCAACTGCTGCAACAAACCCGGCGAGAGGCCCAGCGATCCCGAAAAAAATAAGGCATACCTGAACCTTGAGTCGGGTGAATTTAGTTACGAATTAGCGAGAAGGCCGGTAAACACCGGCCTTTTTTGTTGACTCGATGGCCGGACCCACCGGACGGCCTCTCAGCCTACATTAACCAACATTGGATAAGATGATTGTTGATAGCCTACATTAACCAACGTTGGGTAAGATAATGGTTAATGGCGACATCATAAAGCTGCAAGATTTGTTTTTTCTGTTGTAAGGAAGGATGGCATCCGATGAAACGACTCATTACCATTATTACCATCACGCTGGTTTTGTTTTTTGTGATCTCCGGCGCATTTGGCGCGGGGATCATTGTGGGCCATTCAGGCGTTTTTAACCCCACTGTGGTTCATGCCGATGAGCAGCCCGCCGAATTTGATGTGTTCTGGCAGGTCTGGACGCTGGCGCACCGCTTTTATGTGGATAGAGACGCCCTGGATAACACTCGCCTGACCTACGGCGCGATTAACGGCCTGATTCGCGCCCTGGGTGATGAAGGCCACACCCGCTTCTTAACACCGGAAGAGGTGGTTCGGCAGCGCACCGAAGTATCGGGTAAATTTTTTGGCATCGGCGCGCAAGTGACCATTGAAGACGGCATGCCCGTGATCGTGGCCCCGTTAGACGGCTCCCCAGCCGACCGGGCCGGCGTGCGCGCGGGCGATATTATCCTGGAAGTTGATGGCGAAGATGTCACCACCTTGCCCCTCAATGAGATCATCGACCGCATTCGGGGAGAGAAGGGCGTGGCAGTGGTGATCACCTTTTTCCGGCCCGATACCGACGAAAGTCTGGAAATCTCTATTATTCGAGACGAGATCAAGCTGGATGTTGTTACCTGGACGATGATTCCCGGCACCAACGCGGCCCTTATCCGCATGTCTCAATTCAGCGCCAATTTAAATGATGATTTCGTAGCGGCGTTTGAAGAAGCGCAAGCTGCCGGCGCCACCGCCCTGGTGATCGATGTACGCAACAACCCCGGCGGGCTGCTGGAACAGGCCATTACCGTAACCAGCCAGTTCTTAACCGGAGGCAATGTGTTGCTGCAAGAAGATGCCGACGGGCTGCGCGAGGAATATGCCGTCAAACCGGACGGCATTGCCCCGAACATTCCCCTGGTGGTGCTGATCAATCGCGGCTCGGCCAGTTCCGCCGAGATTTTTGCCGGCGCTATCCAAGATCAGGAGCGGGGGGTGCTGGTGGGCGAAACCACCTTTGGCACCGGCACCGTGCTGCGGCCCTTCCAGTTGGATGACGGCTCGGCGCTGCTGTTGGGCACCAGCCAATGGCTGACGCCTGACGGCCGCTTGATCCGCAAACAGGGCATTGCCCCGGATATTGTGGTTGAAGTGCCGGTGGGCAGCGATCTGCTTTCTCCGCTCGAATTAGAAGAGATGACCGCCGCAGAGCTGCTGCAAAGCGAAGATACCCAATTGCTCAAAGCGCTGGAACAGTTGGACGCGCTGCCGCAAAGCAGTACGGATAGCTTTTTGATCGCGCCCGCTTTGGTGCCTTAAAAAATCCCTACTTATCCACATCGGGAATTCCATACACGTGGACCGGCCCTTGCTTGCCTTTGACCGATACCATCCCCAGATCAACACATTGAACCGGTTGCCGGGCCTTTTCCCGATGGGTTAGCTGCTCATACTTGTTCGCGCTGACAACGCGGATTTGGTCCTTCACCATATCGGCCAGGGCGTGGTAAACGTCTGTGGTTAGAATAATGCCATAGCCTTCAATGCTGCGGGTTAAAGCTTGCAGGCGCGCGGCTAAATTTACACAATCGCCAATAACGGTGTACTCAAATTGTTCTTCGGAGCCGATGGGCCCAGCCACAACCGGCCCCAGGCTCAATCCCATCCCCACCCGGATGTGGGGTAATCCCAAAATGGCCCAGCGGTCGCTCAACTCCTCAATCGCATCCTGCAAGGCCAGCGAAGTCAAAACCGCTTCCGTGGCCGATTGGGTAATGGGCGCGCGTTCCGGCGCGCCAAAGTATGCCAAAATAGAATCGCCGCCGTATTTGCCAATGATGCCACCGCCCAAATGCACTTGATTCGCAATGGTGGTGTAGTAATCGTTTAAGAAGAAAACGAGTTGTTCAGTATTGTAGCCCTCGGTGATGCGGGTGAAATCCCAAATATCAATAAACAAAATACACACATCCTGCGTGATTCCCCGAAAATCCAGCCCGTTTTCTATCAGTGAATGCCGCACCGCCGGCGACATCGTGCGGCCCACCAGATCGCGGCTGCGCTGCAACTCGTCTAAATTCTCAGTCATCCGGTTGAAAGCGCGGGCCAGTTGCCCGATTTCATCCTCGCTGCTGTCTTCGACTCGCACGGTTAAATCGCCTTCGGCTGCCTGTTGGGCGGCGTCGATCACTTGATGGATCCGCTGCGAAAGCTGTTGGGCGATAATCAGCCCCAATCCCACTGCCGCCAGAAACGAGATGATCGCCACCAGCAAAAATTGGATCAACGGCGTTTCCGTGGTCAGGTAGATAACCACCAGGGCAAAGATCAGCAGCCCAATCAAAATAAAGAAGGGAATACTGATTCGATATCTCAGGCTGGAGATATTGATACGAGGCAGGTATTTTTTTAGGTGAGCGATACGCTGGATCATGGGCAAGGAGAATCGATACCTGGGATGGCTGGTTGTCAATGGGTTGATGTATTGAAAATCAACGCGTTGTTTTACAACATTGAAATAATAGCACCTGATACACGCAAAGACAAGTTATCAAAAAACATCATCCTCCCTGGCATAGCCAGAACCAGCCAAGAAAGAGGAGTCCGCGAAGAACGCTAAGGAATGGTGTATAAATAACTTACCCAATTTAGAGATTGGAGATTATTAACCTGAATCTCCAATCTCTAATCGCTAATCTCCTGGCGAAATGGGTAAGTTATTAAAATCTTATTCCTAAGGGACGCTAAGTTTTTAAATTTTTTCACGTTTCTTCACATCCTTCGTCTTGCTCATTGCGCAATCAGGCCGCGTCCTAAGCCTGTCGAAGGGCTTGTCGAAGGGATGCTACCCTTGCTACCCTGCCACCTTTTTCAGCTTGTAATTTTTCCGGCTTGTATGCTATACTTCCTGGGAAATTTGTGTTTTAAGGTCCTGTGGGTTCCATATTTTTGATAGGGTCGAAAATGACTGATCTGATCGGTAAAAAGTTGGGGCAGTATGAATTAAAAGAAGTCGCCGGCGTAGGCGGGCTGGCCACGGTTTATAAGGCGTTTCAACCGGCCCTGGAGCGGTGGGTGGCCGTAAAAGTGTTGCACAGCAACGATAGAATGTTGCTGGCCCGTTTTGCCCGCGAAGCGAAAGCCACCGCCCGGTTACGCCACCGCAATATCTTGATGGTGTATGAATATGGTGAAGAAGCCGGCCTGCCTTACATTGCTATGGAGTACGTTGCCCAGGGCACATTGGAAAACTACCTCACCGGCCAACCGCTTGACCTTGATTTTGTCATTAACAACGCCATAGCAATTGCCAGGGCGCTCCACCACGCCCACGAGTACGGCCTGATCCATCGAGATGTAAAACCCACCAACATTATGATGCCCCAACCGGATTGGCCGCTGCTGACCGATTTTGGGCTGGTCAAAGTAACCGAAACCGATGAGGAGTTAACCGCCAGCGATGTGGCCGTGGGCACGCCCTCTTATATGCCGCCGGAACAGGCCAGCGCCGAAGAGGTTGATGGCCGGGCGGATATGTATTCGCTGGGGGTAGTGATGTTTCACATGATCACCGGCCGGCTGCCGTTTGATTACAATAATATCAATTTGCAGGTATTTGCCCACATCAGTGAAATGCCACCCAATCCCTGTGAACTCAACCCCGCCTGCCCGCCGCAACTGGGAAAGATAATTTTGCGAACCCTGGAAAAAATGCCCGACGACCGCTACGCCAACTTGCAGGAGTTGGCCGATGTGTTGAGCCGGGTTCGGCTGGAGTCTCCTCAGCCGTTGCCCACCCCGCCCGTAGCAGCGGCTCAGGCATCGTCAACCGCTCCCGAAACCTTGCGCCCCGCGCTCGATGCGCCCCCTCCCCAAAACATTAAATTATTGCTCAAAGATACGGGCGTAACGCTGGAGGTGCCTCGTCAGGAAAAAAATGATCTGATCATTGGCCGTTCTCACAAACAGGCCCAGGTAGATATTGATCTGGGGCCACACGGCGCGCTTGAGGCCGGGGTCTCGCGCCAGCACGCCCATCTGTTCCAACAGGCAGGCGCGTGGCTGATTGACGACCTGGAAAGTATGAACGGCACCTTCGTCAATCAAGAAAAAGTCATCCCCGGCGTGCCTGTTCCGCTGGCAAATGGCGACCTGATCCGGTGTGGCAAAGTATCGTTTATTTTTCTGATTTCGTCTGATTAATGAGCGCATCGGCCGGCACAATGTCCAGCCGGTAAGCCTTATGAGCATTCCAGATTTTTTCGCCCGCCGCCAGACTATGGGGTTCCCCTTTGGCTCGGACGGCGTAGCTGTAAGTTCCGGCAGGCAATTCGATCACTTTGGTGGTCTCCCCGGCAATTTCCCAGCTCGTTTCCCCTTCGATGTCCAAAATAATATCATAACTCGCCTGGTTGAACACGATCAGCATCGCCGTGCCGGTGGGGGTGGGCGATGGCAGCGGGGTGGGCGTGACCGACACCACCGGCGGGTTGTACGGAGGGCGATTCGGGTCGTTTGTTTCTTCCACATGAAAAACCACTTCACGGGGCTTAACTTGCAGCCGGGTGATGTCTACCGGGCTTTTTTGAAAGGCGGCGCGAATGCCTTCGTTGATGCCGCCGGAGATGTTTTCACCCACCAAAAACAGCGGAAGTCCGTTGATGGCCGTCACTTGAAAACGGGGCTGCTTGTTTTCCAGCGTGATTGTAGCCGAGATAGGCACCGAAACCGTATCGGCCAGGGGCAGATCATCCCAATGCCCAATCAGATCGATCCGGTTGGGCGGGGATAGCTTGACCTCGTTGCGGTTGAACAGGTAAAAGGTGTTGAATTGCTCGGCCAGGTAAGCTTCGGTGTAGGCATTATCCTGCCCCACCTCGAGCGCGTAAAAATTCCAATCCATATTACCGATGCTTTGTTGGGCAAACCGGCGCAGTCCGTAAGAGCCGGCCACAGCCAGCAGCAGCACAATTGCCAGGGTGATCAGCGCGATCTGAGCCAGCAGCAGGGCCACCCGCCGCGTGACCTTGCCCGCGCGCCGCCAGAAGAGATTGGGCATGATCAGTTTGAGGAACCTTTCCAGGCCATGCGCCCGGTTCTTGCCCTGTGCCACCGCCTGAACGGCGGCTTGAACCAGATCGTTACGGTTGATGAGCAGAAACCAGCGTTCAAAATCGCCGCTGTACAAATACTCTTGCGCTTCCTGTCGATTCGCCTCGCACAACTCCACCAATTCGGCAATGGTGGTGGCCGAACTGCCGTCTTTGAAGGTGTAGAGCGCGGTCGCCTGCCCGGCGGTGATGAGCGCCTCAAGCTGCTGCTGTAACTGGCGCGGGGTAGGCCGTTCATCGGCAGTAGCGGCGATGGCGCGCTGCACAATGGCGTCCAGTTGCCTGGGCAGTTTTCGATCAATTTTTCTGATGGGGGGAAATTGACCGTGCAGGTCGTTGATGATCTTCAGGTTGAATTTCCCGTTGTAGGCGTCGAGTGGGTTGAGTCCCGTAACCATATGGTGCAGGGTAGCGCCCAGGGCGTAAATATCCGAGGCGGGCGTGGCCTGCCCCAGCCATTGTTCCAGCGGCGTGTATCCCAAACTGCCCGACGCTTTGGTCGCGCCCTGTTCCTGGCTGCTGCTGTCTACCGGCTCCGCTTTGGCCAGCCCAAAATCTACCAGCCAGACCCGCCCATCGTCGCCCAGCAAAATATTGGCCGGTTTGATGTCGCGGTGCAAAATAGGTTCGCTGCCTTTGCTGTGCATGTAGTCCAGCGCGCTGCATACGTCGATGGCGTAACGCACCGCCTCCCGCCAGGGGATGGCGCCCTGCGTCTGCTCCAGCGAGTCTTTCAGGTTGCGGCCCTCGATGTATTTCATCACCAGGTAGTTGCCGCTCTCGGTTGAGAAGTAATCGTAGATTTCGGGGATGTTGGGATGGCCGGGATCGTTGAGTTCGGCCAGCAGGTTGGCTTCCCGCCTAAAATTGGCCCGGTAGAGGGCAATTTCTTTGGGCGATTGGCCCTGCACCAGCATTTGTTTGACCACACAACGCCGCCGCAGTTTCATATCTTCGGCCAGATACACCGCGCCAAAGCCGCCGCGCCCCAATGTTTTTTCCAGACGGTAGCGCTGTTCCAGAATTTGGCCGGATTTCAGGGTTTCTTCGCCGGTATGAAGCGTGACGTCCGGCGGGTGTGGGGGCGTTTCATCAGGGGGCGGGCTGCCCGATTCGGCCAGGGGCCGGGTCATTTCGTCTTCGTCTAATGGTGGCGTAACGTAGCGGGTTGATTCATCCTCAGACCGGGTTTGAATGACGGTTGGTTGGCTGCTGCCCTTATTTTCCAGGAGCGCGCGGGTACTTTCGTCATCATCCTCTATGTCTGTATCGGAAATCGAGCGCGTGCTTTCATCCTCGTCAGCCGGGGAGGTGGACTCAGACAAATCGCGCGTGGTTTGATCTTCGCCCGTTTCCTCATCAAGATCAAGCTGGACGGTCTGTAGATCATCGTCTCTTTCATCATCAAGATCAAGTTGAACGGTCTGTGGATCATCCAGGCGGGTTGTTTCCGGGACAAAGCGGGTCGATTCGTCATCATCCTCCCCAGGCAGGCGATGGCCGCAGCGGTAACAGAATTGGGCCTGATCGGGCAGATTTTCTTCATCGCAATGGGGGCATGGCCGGGCCATACATGTTTCCTTTCTTGAAATAGCGTTTATTGCACTTCGTAAGCGCCAATATCGCACGCGCCGTTGGCGGGCCGGGGGCGCGTGTAGCCGCGTTGGTCGATGAGCAGGGTTCCGCAGCCGTTGCTGCCGTAGGGAATGTAATTGATGGCCGGGCTGCCGGTGAGCAGGGCGTGGGTTTCGGTGGGGCCGCCGTTGGCTTGCAGGGGGCCAAGGTTGGCCGCGCCGCTGATGCTGTTGAAGCCCCCCAAGCAACTCCCGTCTTCAATCAGGTTGTAATCCGCGTCAATGGCCGGCCCAACGCAGTCGCCGCCGGTGCTGTTGGCAATAATCGAGTTGCTCATTGTAAAGGGAGTGGTGGCAAAGATGCCGCCGCCGCTGCCCTGGGCGGAATTGTTGTTCAGGGTGATGTGGTTTGCGACAACGGTTCCGCCGCCGTAGATGCCGCCGCCAAATCCATCAACCGAAGCAAGTTGGGCGCTGTTTCCACTGACAGTTGAATTGTTGATGTTGACCTGGCCGGAAATAATACTACAAATTCCCCCGCCATCGCCGGCGATAGCGGAATTGCCGTTTATGGTACTGTTGTTCACAATCAACGAGCTGATCTGCTGGTTGAAAATCCCCCCGCCGGAGTCGGCGGAATTGTTGTCGATGGTGGAATAGTTGATCGTAATCACGCCCTGAACTTCGCTGTAAATGCCTCCACCCAGGTTGGTGGCCGAATTGCCGCTGACCATGGTATTGTTGAGGGTAAGTACACCGGCCAACTCGTTCAAAATCCCCCCGCCGTTGGTGGCTGTATTGTCACGAATAATGGAATCATTGATCACGACGTTGCCGCCGTCGTTGAAAATGCCGGAATCGTTGAAGTGGTGAATTTCCAGCCGGTTCAGCGTGGCGGTGGTCGAGATCGACAGGCCAAATTGAACCATGCTGCCGCCGTCCAGTGTAATGCCGGGTTGGGTGCTGCCGTCGATGAAAAGCGGATCGGTGAGGGCGGGCAAGCCTGTGACGGGGGCGATCACATAGGGGCCGCTGCCGGGAATGTCAAAATTGATCGTATCGGTGCCGGCGGTGGCATTGGCGCTGTTGATGGCTTCTCGAAGGCTGCAATGCGTCAGATCGCAGACCCCATCATCGACATCGTTGCCGGTATTAACGGTCAGTGCGGTGTCATCATCAAGAATGGTCAGTTCAGCCGTATCAAATGAACTCAACGCGGCATTGACCGGGTTGCTCAAGGTGAGGTCGATCATTTCGTCAAACTCGTTGAGGGCATCGTTGGTGATGGGAACGCTGAAGGTACGGACGGTTTGCCCCGGATTGAATTGTAGCGTGCCGCCTGCGGCGGTGTAGTCACTGCCGGCAATGGCTGTATTGTCGGCGGTGGTGTAATCAACCGAAACCGTTTCTGAAGCGGCGCCGTTGAGTGTAACCGTAATGGTTGCGGAGCCGCCATCTTCGTCAACGCTGTAGCTCCAGCTATCGAAACCAACCATCAGATCGTTATCTAAAATGGTGAGCGTAGCCCGTCCAGGCGATCCCAGGGAAACATTCACCGCATTTTGCAGGGAGAGATTGACGGTTTCGTCAGCCTCAAATATCCCGTCATAGATAGTAGTAATGGTGAAGGTTTGGGCCCTGCTGCCGGGCGGGAAGGTGAGCGTGCCGTTGGTGCTGATATAATCGCAGCCTTCACAAAATGCATCGCCGCCAATCGCCGAGCCGTCGCCGGTGCGGTAATCAACCGTAACCGTTCTGTTGACCCGCTCGCTGAGTACAACCGAGATTGCGGCAATATCCTCTTCATTCACGTTGTAGCGCCCGGCGCTAAAAGCGACCGTTGGCGAAGAGCCTGATCCCCCCCCGGTATCGGGCGTGTGCGTATGGGTGGGAGTGGGACTGGGGGTTGGTGTAAACGTGCCGGTGGCCGTGGGCGTAGGGGTCGATGTAGACGTAGCCGTTGGGGTTGCTGTACTGGAAGCCGTTGGCGTGGCCGATTGAAGCGAAGTGGGGGTGGGTGTAGGCGCGCCGGCCCCGGCCCCGGCGCTTGGAGGCAGTGGGTCTTCGGCCCCGGCTCCGGTTTCGGTTTTGGTGGCGGGCGTATGGGTTGAGATGACGGTGGGGGTAAATGTAGCTGTAGGCGTGGGCGATTGCAGGATGATCAGGTGCCGGTTGACCGGCCGTCCTTCATCAAAACGGGTATTTTGCGCCGAAAATCTTTCAATCACAAACGGGCCGGCATTACAGGCAATGATGCCCCAAAAAAGGAGGATCATCGAGAAAAAAACTGTGCGGCGCTGCATACGTACCTCCATTACGGGTGCCGAGGAGGAAACTCCCCTTCTCCGTACCATTGTAAACCCATTCACAGAACCGGTCAAGCAGTTTTTTTACTCCAAATTAGTTTTGGCTCTCAACTTTTTTATGCTATCATATCGTACCTTCTCAATAATCTGGGGTAGAGTTGGTTGAGCTTGTCGAAACTAACGGTCTTCGACAGGCTCAGACCTCGTTCCCCCGAAATATTGAGAAGATAACATCATATCTCTCTAAATTGTTGTTTTGGGGGGCCTACATTATGCGTATTGATGATCGACAACTCGACCGTATTTTAGGTACGGTACAAAAACCCGCCCGCTACGTGGGCGGCGAATTTAACAGCGTTCTCAAAGATTGGGATGACCCGGCGATTTTATCCAAAGTCGCCCTGGTCTTTCCCGATGTGTACGACCTGGGCATGAGCAATCTGGGGCTGGCAATTTTGTACGATCTGCTCAATAAGCGCGATGACGTATTGGCCGAGCGCGTCTACATCCCCTGGCCCGATATGGAAACCGTAATGCGCGAAGCCGGCATGCCGCTGTACGCGCTGGAAAGCCATCGCGAACTCCGCGATTTTGATCTTATCGGCGTCAGCCTGCCCTACGAGCAGCTTTACACCAACGTATTGACCATGCTCGATCTGGCCCGGATGCCGCTTCTGAGTATCGAACGTGACGAAACGTACCCGTTGGTCTGCGCTGGGGGCAACGCCGTCTTCAACCCTGAACCGATGGCCGATTTTATCGACTTTTTTGTGATGGGCGAAGGCGAAGACGTGATCGTGGAGATTCTACAGGCGATGCGGGATGTAGAACATGCCGGCCGTGAGACCCAATTGCGCCGGCTGGCCCAAATTCCCGGCGTGTACGTGCCCCGTTTTTACGCCTTCACCTATTATGAGTCCGACGGCACGATTTCCAATGTGGAACCGCTGGTCGAAGAAGCCGAACCCCACATTGTCAAACGCATCGCGCCGTTGATGCCGCCGCCTGTTACCCGTTTTGTGGTGCCGTTTGTGGATGTGACCTTTAACCGCGCCTCCATCGAAATTCAACGCGGCTGCACCCGGGGCTGCCGCTTCTGCCAGGCGGGGATGATCTTCCGGCCCGTGCGGGAGCGCTCGTTGGAAGAACTGCTGGACACCGTGGACAAAATCATGGTGGAAACCGGCCACGAGGAGTTGGGGCTGCTGTCGCTCAGCAGCAGCGATTACAGCCAGATCGGCCCGCTGGTGAAAGCCATTTCCGAAAAATATGGCGACAAAGCCCTGAACATTTCTCTGCCGAGCCTGCGCATCGAGTCTTTTTCCGCCGATTTGCTGGAAATGCTGCAAGGCGGGCGCAAAAGCAGTTTTACCTTCGCCCCCGAAGCCGCCACCGACCGCATGCGCAATGTCATCAATAAATACATCAGCACGGAAGATCTGCTCAACACGGTGGATGAGGTCTACAGCCGGGGCTGGCGTTTGATCAAACTTTATTTTATGATCGGCCAGCCCACCGAAACGGATGAGGATGTGGTGGCCATTGCCAAACTGGCCAAAGAAGTGGTAGCCATTGGTCGCAAATATCACGGCGGCCGGGCCAAAGTGCGGGTAGGCGTGAGTACTTTTGTGCCCAAACCCCACACGCCGTTTCAGTGGGCCGGGTTGGCGCCACTGGACGATATTCAGCGTAAGCAAGAGTTGATGCGGCAGGAATTTGGCCGCACCCGGGGCATTATTTTCGATTGGAACGAGCCGGAAGAGAGTTTAATGGAAGCCTTTCTCTCGCGGGGCGACCGCCGGTTGGGGCCGGTTATCAAAAGCGCCTGGGAAAAGGGGGCCAAATTTGACGCCTGGAACGAGTGGTATCGCATCGATGCCTGGCGCGAGGCCTTTGCCGAGCCTCAGCTTGACCCTCACTGGTACGCTCACCGCGTGCGGCTGGCGGACGAGATTTTTCCCTGGGATCATATCAATGCCGGGGTGGAAAAACGCTGGCTGCTGCTGGATTGGTACGCTGCTGAAAAAGGTGAAACCAAGGTTGACTGCCGGGAGCATTGTTACCACTGCGGTATTTTATCGGCCTTCAAGGGGCTGCGGGCCAACACTCCGCCACCGGCCTGGCAATGCCCGCCGATTCGGAATCCACGCTGGCAAAAGTTGGCCGAAAAAGGTGACGTCATCGGTTTGACCCCGGTGGTCAAAGAGTCGATGGCCCAAAGCCGCGTACCGGAAAAGTAGTGAAGAAGCGATTCAGCGAAGCTATTCTTTTCACAGATTCGCTGTGTCGCTGATTCACTGAATCGCTGAATTCCCTCCTATTCCTCTACCACCATTCCCGGATTAGCTACCCCAATAAATGGCAAATTTCTGTACTTTTCATCCATATCCAGACCGTAGCCAAACACATACTCGTTGGCAATGGCAAACCCCACGTAATCAATGGGAATATCAACTTCGCGCCGTTCTTCTTTATCCAGCAGGGTGCAGATGCGCAAGCTGGCCGGCTGCCGCGCTCTGAGCATGCGGGTGATGTAATCAAGCGTGTGGCCGGAGTCGATGATGTCTTCTACAATCAAAACGTGGCGGCCATCAATCGGTTCGTCCAGGTCTTTCAAAATGCGCACCACGCCGGTTGATTCCCGGCTTTCGCGGCCATAGCTGGACACGGCCATAAAGTCGATCTCGTGCGGAATGGTAATCTGGCGCATTAGATCGGTTAAAAATAGGATGCCGCCTTTCAAAATGCAGAGCAGCAGCAGATTTTTACCCGCGTAATCTCTTGAAATTTCCTGGCCCAATTCTTTGATGCGGGCTTGCAGCGTTTCCGCCGGAATAAGGGTTTTTTTATAATATTTTCTCCACGGTTCGGTCATAGTTTCTTCCTCAAATTTTTATTTTGACGCCTGAGACTATCGTTGTAGGATCAATGCCAACTATTTTTCATACTGGCTCAGCAATTTGATTTGCGCTGCCAGCAGTTGCTCAATGCCTTCTTGGGCCAGTTTAACCAACCCCAAAAGGGTGTCGTAATCAAACGGTTCGCCTTCAGCCGTGCCCTGAACCTCTACAAATTTGCCGCTGCCGGTCATGACCACGTTCAAATCCACCTCGGCGGCGGAGTCTTCCTCGTAGCATAAATCCAGCAGCAACCGGCGGTTCACTTCACCCACACTGACGGCGGCTACCGGCGTGACCAGCGTGTCGGGTGGAATGGCTCCGGCAGCAATCAGATTTTGCAGCGCCAGCGCCACAGCCACGTAGCCCCCGGTGATGCCGGCCGCGCGCGTGCCGCCATCGGCCTGGATCACGTCGCAATCAACAATCACTGTGCGCGGTCCTAACTTATCCACGTCCACTGCCGCCCGCAGCGCCCGGCCAATCAACCGCCGAATTTCTTGCGAGCGCGAACTCTCGTTGCCCCGTTTGCGCGAGATGCGTTGATGCGTGGAGCGGGGCAGCATCCCATATTCCGCTGTGAGCCACCCGCCGCCCGATGCCTCGCGCCAGGCGGGAACCTCATCTTCAATCGACACATTACAAAGTACGCGGGTTTGCCCGGTTTCTACCAACACGCTGCCTTCGGCATAGTTGGTGAAGTGGGGGGTAAATTGCACGGGGCGGAGTTGGTTGGCGGCCCGATCGTCAATTCTGGCCATGAGTTATTGGCTCCTTGTGGGTAGCGGTTATCTTTTAATCTCTCCGGGTGTTTTGATGATGATTTCGTCCAGGAACTCCAGCAATAACCGGTTAAAGAATGCCGGATTTTTCCGGTGCATGCAACTTTCTGAATGAACGCGCGTATAGGAGTACAGAATTAACCGGAAACAGTTTGTACTGAAACAGCAAGCAGTATACCCTTTTTGAATGGAAAAGTCACATTATTTGTTGGAGGAAAACAATGACTATCTTGAATCGAATTCTCAATAAAGACCTGCACGTGTTGAAGATAGATCGCCCGCTCAGTGGCCGCTACGCGGATGAATTGGAACAAAAATTGGCCGACGCCAGAAGTTTTGGGGCAAAAATTGTGGTGATCGACCTGGAAGATGTTGCTTATATTGACAGCCGGGGCCTGGCTGCACTGGTGGCCGGTTACAAGATGTTTGGCAGCGATATGCACCATTTTCGGCTGGCCGGGCCGCAGGACCAGCCCCGTCTGCTGTTTGAACTGACTATGTTCGACCGTATCTTTCGGATTTTTGAAACCGTCACCGATGCAGTGGGGGTGGTGACGGTACAGCAGCGCCTTGCTCGCCCAACAATGCCGGCGTTTGTTTCGCAGCCGGTTGCCTGAACATAAACTTGGTCTCTCTCCTCTCTGAATTTTTTGAGAGAAATCCTCACTTTAGTCTGGTTTTGGTCTCCTGATGGCTAAAACCAACAAAAAAACACCGCCAGGTATCATTTCTGGCGGTGTTTCTTTTTTAACAGGTTATGATCAACCGGTGGGAGGCAGCGGCGGCGGCGCAGCGCCAAACAAGTTGCCCAATTCTGGCACCTCACCCGCAGCGGTCCAGGCGGGCATGCCTTGTTTCCACACCAGCGTATCTTTGGTGATCTGGCCCGATTGCACGTGTTGTTGCAAGGTGTTCATATCAAACGGCCCGGCCTGCTGCCCACCCATAGCAACAAAAAACGCCGCCGCCTGGGGCAGCGGGGGCGGAGCGCCGCCTGCCGGAGGGGGAGCCGCCTGCTGTTGCTGTGGTTGTTGTTGGCCCATGCCGCCAAACATGCCGGCCATCATCTGGCCCATGCCTACGCCGGCGCCCATGCCGGCCCCCATGCCCATCATTCCTCCCCCGCCGCCCCCTTGCGAGGACTTTTGCAGCGTTTCCAGGGCCTGCAGTTGCATGTACATTTGGGCGTCCAACAGCCCCATTTGTTTGAGCTTGTCCGCCGAAGTTTCCAGCGGGCTGAGGCCGCCAATGGTAATGCTTTTGAGCAGCATGCCCATCGATTCAAACTGATCCTGCGCTTTGATCCTGATGGCGGTTGACATCTCATCCATCATCGATTGCGCTTTCATCAAATTGCCGGGGTTCACCTCGGCAAACCAATCGGTGGCGGCCTGGGTGATGGCGTTGGTCAGCCGCATCTTCACCGCTTTTAAATCCAACGATGATTGCCCGCCACCTACAAAGGTATCAACGACCCGTTTGGGGTCGCTCACTTCAAAGCCAAACGTGCCGTGCGCGCCCAGCAGCAGCCAGCCCAATCCCTGGCCCGGCGTCTGCATGGCAATGGGTTGGCGCGTGCCCCAGCCTTCTTGCGGAAATTCGCGGACGGCCACGTAGTAAACGCTGGCGGCAAAAATACTATCTTCCCCGGTCAGTAATTTGCTGAACATTCCCGTCACCAGGGGCACATTGGCCGTGGTCAGGGTGTGCCGGCCCGGGCTAAACACATCCAACGATTTGCCGTCGCGGTAAAATACCGCCGCCTGCCCTTGCGAGACAATGAGCTGCGCGCCCATTTTGATCCGCCCTTCGCCGTGTTCCGGCCAGCGCTGGACAATGCGGTCTTTCATTTCATGGGTGAGTTCAATAAGTTCGGAAACTGCCATGGTTATCTCCTAAATTTAGATAAGTGGTAAATTTTTGCTCCGCGAGTGTGTGGCGTATTTGGTATTTCGTATTTCATGTTGCGTATTTCGTACACCGTAAATTTATTCAATACACGACAAAATACGGAATACGCTATACGCGATAGTTACGCCAATCCCAAAATTACATCTTTCCGTTTATCAAACGTGCTCGACGCGTCGGACACGGATTTGACGTATTGCCGCACCGTGGGCGCAATCTGGCTGTCGTCGCCGGCATCCAGCGCGGACTGCAAGGCATCGATGGTTTGGCCAATTTCATCCGCCTTGAGCAGCATGGCGTGGTCAAACTCGTAGAGCGTGTCCAGCTCATCTTCTTTGATCTTGACGGCATCAAACAGGCCGGCGTAGCCCTGCGCGGCGGTTTTGATCTTGTCGATGAGAGTTTGCAGGCGGGTGTTGCCTTTGCCCATCTCATCAAGCTGCATCATGCCGGGGCCGGTGAGCATCTGGCCGGCTACATCTTCGGCGCGGCGCAGTTGCTCGCCAAACTGTTTGGCTAAATGTTCGCGCAGCATAGCGTCGGCTTCGCGGCGTTGTTCTTTTTCTTTGTAACCTTTGTAAAGGGGAATTTTACCCGTGATGTTCTCAAACCAGCTTTCGTGGTCGGAGATGGTTTGTCGTAAATCCATTGAAAAGCCTCCTTTCGAATAAGGCGCAAAATTATTGTCGATACAAAGTTGTCACCATGGGCAGGCGATTGAGCATCCACAGGCCAAAGGGCAGGCCGATGATAATGGCGCACAAAAACCAGCCCACATTGGCCCAGATAAAACTGAACCACCAACCCACAAACAGAAAATAAATTGCCCGCAGCAAGCACCCTTCCTGCGGCAGGTTAGAGACATAAACAGCGCTCCCATCTTCGGCTCGGACCACTACCATGGGGTTAGCTTTGAGCGTTAGAATGAGGGCCGTGCGGTTAATCATCCACAGCCCCAGTGGCAGCCCGATGATGCTGGCGTTGAGCGCCCAGGCGGTGTTGATCCAGACTAACGAAAACCACCAGCCGATGAAAATAAAATAGAGCATTCGGAGTAAAAAGGGAGGATCATCTCTGAGAATTTGTCGTCTTTGCTTCATTTGGCGCTTTCGTGTGGAATAGAATTGTGATCGATGTCATTGAGTCGGCTACTTAATGACATCGGAATTGTGATTTATTATAGCTCATTTTGAGCCAAAAGTGAAGGCGACAGCTATCCTTTATTGTTAAAATATTGCCACCCCTAGGCCCTTATGTTATACTTTGCACTTGATTTTGAAAAACACCAGGTGACTTATGTATTTTTCCCAACTGTTTGGCCGCACATTGCGCGATGATCCCGCCGAAGCCGAACTGACCAGCCATCGTTTGTTGCAGCGCGGCGGTTTTATCAAACCGCTGGCTTCCGGTATTTATACTCAAATGCCGCTGGGCTGGCGAGTCGGCAAAAAAATCATGGGCATCTTTCGCTATGAAATGGACGCCCTGGGCTGCCAGGAAATGGCGATGCCTATTGTTAATCCGGCGGAAATTTGGAAAGAAACGGGGCGCTGGCAAAGCGTGGGGCCAGAACTGGTGCGCTGGCAGGACCGCAACCAGCGCGATATGGCCCTGGCCATGACCCACGAGGAAGTTTTTACCGACATCCTCAAAAGCGAGTTGGAAAGTTACAAACAACTGCCCCTGCTGGTTTACCACATCCAAACCAAGGTGCGCGACGAACCGCGCCCGCGCGGCGGCCTCGTCCGGGTGCGCGAATTTATTATGAAAGACGCTTACTCGGTGCATGCGGATCAGGCCGATATTGACCGCTTTTATCCCGACATGCTGCAAGCTTACCGCCATATTTACGCAGCATGCGAGCTGGAGGTGGTGGA
This sequence comes from uncultured Caldilineaceae bacterium, assembly GCA_964612485.1. Lineage (GTDB taxonomy): Bacteria > Chloroflexota > Anaerolineae > 4572-78 > J111 > JAFGNV01. The sequence goes on along the minus strand of CAZTFF010000081.1, from coordinate 1,304 downwards.
GGTGCAGGCCGATTCCGGGATGATGGGCGGCAGCGGCTCCCACGAATTTATGGTGTTGAGCGACAGCGGCGAGGACAGCGTGTTCATCAGCAGTGATGGAGCCTATTTCGCCAACGCCGAACGGGCCGAATTTGACAAAGGCATACCGCCGCCGGAAGCACCCGCCGCGCTGGAAGAAGTCTACACGCCCAACTGCAAGACAATTGCTGAGGTGGCCGAGTTTTTGGACGTACCCCAAACCAAAACGGTCAAAGCGGTGTTTTACATTGCCGAAAACGAGACCAAGGATTTTATCTTTGTGGTCATTCGCGGCGATTTGCCGGTCAACGAGGTAAAATTGAGCAACACGCTGGGCGGCCTGAGTTTCCGCGATGCCACCGACGAAGAAATCGAGACGGTGGGCGCGGTGCCCGGTTACGCGTCGCCCATTGGCCTGAAAAAAGATTTGGGCCACGGGCGTAAACTCATCATCGTGGCCGACGACTCGGCGGTGAATTTTCCCAACCTGGTGGGCGGGGCCAACAAGGTGGATTATCACGTCAAAAACACCAACGCCCGTAGAGATTACGAGCCGGACATTGTGGCTGACATCGCGCTGGCGCAAGACGGCGACAAATGCGTGGGCCGCGAGGCCAGGCTCGAACTCCATCGTGGTATCGAAGTGGGCCACTGTTTCAAACTGGGCCGCCGCTACAGCGAACCGATGAATATCACCTATCTGGATCAAAACGGCAAGAGTCACGTGCCGGTAATGGGCAGCTACGGTATTGGCGTGGGGCGTTTGATGGCCGCCATTGTGGAGCAGCATCACGATGAGTACGGCATCATCTGGCCCGATGCCGTGGCCCCGTTCGAACTGCATCTGGTGTCGCTGGGCAAACCCACCGATGCCACCGGCCAAAAGGCGCGGGAAATCTACGAAGAATTAATAGAGGCGGGCATTGACGTGCTGTTTGATGATCGCCGTGAAAGCGCCGGGGTCAAATTTGCCGATGCCGATTTGATCGGCATCCCCTGGCGGGTCACGGTCAGCGGGCGCGGGCTGAAGGAGAACTGCATCGAGATCAAACGGCGCAGCGAATCAGAAAAGAAAATGATCTCCCTGGATAAATTTATGGAATTTGTTTTTGAGGAGATTTGGGAATAATGATTTCAGGGATTGAGTATGCTGGTAAACGCAAATAGACCGGATCGTTGGAAATCAGATATTGCTCAATCGGTAGATTTTTATAACGATTGGTTTTTTCGTTTATAATGGACCCCAAAATTTGGACACGAAAAAACGGAAAAAATGTCCTATAATG
>CAZTFF010000080.1:0-22448 GCA_964612485.1 uncultured Caldilineaceae bacterium | reverse complement strand
GGGTATGGCCGCCATATTTACAACCAATTTGTGATCCGCTCGGCCCATAGAGACAGGTTGCTGGCCTACCTCAAAGAACGGAACATTGGCTGCGAGATTTACTACCCCGTTCCGCTGCATTTACAGGAATGTTTTGCCGATCTACAATATCAGCCCGGCGACTTTCCGCATAGCGAACAAGCAGCCCGGGAAACCCTGGCCCTGCCCATTTACCCGGAATTGACCCCGGACATGCTGGCCGCCGTGGTGACAGCCATAGTCGATTTTCATAAAACCGGATCAGCCGCTTGATGAAACTGGTCACCGTTATTGGCGCGCGACCGCAATTTATCAAGGCCGCGCCCTTGTGCAGAGCCGTGAGAGGGGCCGGCCATACCGAGATCCTCATCCACACCGGCCAGCACTACGATGATAACATGTCGGGCGTATTTTTTGACGAGTTGGACATTCCCCAGCCCGACCTCAACCTGGGGATTGGGTCCGGCCATCACGGCGTACAAACCGGGGCAATGCTGGCCGGCCTGGAAAAAATATTACTGGCCGAACAGCCGGATTGGGTGGTGGTTTATGGCGATACTAACTCTACCCTGGCCGGCGCGCTGGCCGGGGCCAAACTCAACCTTAAGGTGGCTCATGTAGAAGCCGGACTGCGCAGTTTTAACCGAACCATGCCGGAAGAGATCAACCGGGTGGTGGCCGACCATCTTTCAGAGCTGCTGTTTTGCCCCAGCCAGACGGCGGTTGATAATTTAACGGCGGAAGGCATCAGCCGGGGCGTGCATCTGGTGGGCGATGTCATGGCCGACGCCCTGCACTTTGCGGCCAAACGGGCCGACGCGCGTTCATCTATTTTGGACGCGTTGGGGGTACAGCCGGGCCATTACCTGCTGGCCACCGTTCACCGGGCCGAAAATACCGACGATGTCTCGCGATTGAGCGGTATTTTAGCCGCTTTTGAGGCGCTGCCGGAGCCGGTGGTTTTTCCGGTCCATCCCCGCACCCGGAAAGCCATGGCCGCGTTGGGTGATCGCCTTGCCCCCCACGTCAAACTGATCGAGCCGGTGAGTTATCTGGAGATGGTCAGCCTGGCGCAAGCGGCCCGGCTGATCTTAACCGACTCCGGGGGATTGCAAAAAGAAGCCTATTGGTTGGGCGTGCCGTGCGTAACCCTGCGCAACGAGACGGAGTGGGTGGAAACAGTAGAGGCCGGCTGGAATATGATTGTCGGCGCCGATACAGGCAAGATCATCCAGGCGGTAAAAACCTTTTCGTCGCCGGTTGAGCGTCCGGTATTATATGGGGACGGAAAAGCGGCCCAACGTTGCGCTGAGTTATTGGCGGATGGCGTTCAATAACTATTTGTTCAACAAAAACATAATGAGTATGAATGATTCTGTTAGAGACAAAGGATATACGCGAAGAATTTGGCTTTTAGGGTGCAGTTTGATTTCAATCTGTTTATTTGCGTTTATAAATTGTAGCAGATAGTATTAGCCAATATTTAATTTTGGCCAACTACATTCAATCAACAATAAGTAAATGAAGAGAGTAGCACTTCTATTTGACCATGCAAAAAACATATGCAATATTCGTATATATTATCTAAAATCTGGCTTGGCTTGTTAAGCCTTACCTTAGTGAGTTTACTCTGGTTAAGCGTACCTTATATCGGCAGCGCTTATTATTTAGATAGAGGTGTAAGATTGTTGGAAGACGACAGACAATCTGCTATCCACTATCTGGACACGGCTCTTCGTCTGGAACCAGATAATATCCTGGCCTATCGCCAGTTTGCTAAAGTCTATTTGCAGACAGATAAGCCAGATCAAGCCTTAGCTGCGGCTCAACAGGCCCTACGGTTAGCCCCCCACAACCCTGTAGTACAGTTGGAATTGGGCGATGTTTATGACCGCTTAGGCGAGCATGAACAAGCCATTGCCCACTTCGAAGCCGGTTCGGTAGGAGATCGACAACCACAATTAATCGCAAACTATTTACAATTGGCCGAACGCTTATGGACTAATGGTGATCAAATCGAAGCAATATCAATCTGGCAGAAAAAAGTGTTAGAATCCAGCTATGGTAATCTATACGCTAACTGGCGACTGGCCCAGTACTATGTCGATAGAAATGAAACGGTCGAGGTATATCGACAAGAATTACAAAATTTTTCACTGGAACATATCGCCTTTGTCCCCCCCGATCCTCGATTGGATAGATATCAAACAGAAGCTTTTGCCGATCTTGTAGCAGAAGGTATATGGCCTTGGGAATCTTTACTTGACGTTATTGCCTATCGTACTGGGCATGATCAAAGCCCGACCACAGAACATTTACTTAAATCGCTCATAAGCATAAACTCCGGCAATACTGATCTGTATTTCTATCTTGGGGAAATGTATTATCGACGAGGAGATTTGGAGCAAGCCAGGTCAACTTATCAGCAAATAATCGATATCGATCCGCAATATGCTATCGCCTATCTACGTTTAGGGATGATCAATGAAGTCAGTGGTGGATCATTGGAGAATACCACTGCTTTAAACAGCGCAATAAAATCATACAATCGCTATCTTAAGCTGGTTCCTGATGATTTACTGGCTTTGAAAAAACTGGCGGGAGTTCTTAAAAAAGCTGAGACAATCAGCAAAGAGTCCAAGGCTGCGACGGAAGCCGCAAAGTCACGAGCAAGTTGGCTGAAACAGGTGGTCGCACAGGGTCCAGCTGTTATTGTAAACCAAGAATTAGAAAACGGCTGGAAATTCTTGGGATATCGAACCGATGAGTCGCATCTGATTCGGGGAAGGCCAACATCTTTGTGGCTTTACTGGCAAGGTCCAGTTGGCGCTACCGCCGGTGATGAGACAAATGGTTGGTATCCACTTGGAGAGGGCCATTGGGTGCAAGTCGTTGAAACAGCCACTAACCTGGTGTTCAATGGAGGTTTCGAATTAGGTTTAACTGAAGGACTGCCTGCCGGATTTCCGGCTAATCTCTACGGAGCCGATTCGACAACTCGTCAACTAACAACGCAAGACCGGACCGGTGAGCAGTCAACTGTGGCCGTTCTGAAAACAACAGAGGTGTATAGCCGAACCAGCCTTGTTTCTCGATCCATACCAATCAACTCGAATGCCCTATATCTGGAGACCGGTTGGATATTGACTGAAGGTGGACGGGGTTATATAGGCTATAGATGGACAGATAAACCATTCCGACATTTGCGGGCGTACGGCTATGTAGCCCCAGGCGTCCGACCAAGTTCGTGGCAGCATTACGCCGGCATATTGGAACCTGTATCTGATGCTAACGGTGTACAAATCCGCGTACTCAATAATAAAGCTCCAGGACGAGTCTATTTTGACAATATAATGTTGATAGAAGTGGGACGTCCTGGCGGCTGATGGCCTCCTATCGAGGCACGGGGGAGACACTGCCTCACATTTGCTTCGCTAAAGACGTATAAGAGCAATGACTTTAGTTCAGACCTTGCGAGACCGGAAACAACAGATTATGACGCATCCTTTAATTGGTAGACTCTGGACTCACATCTACCTTCGAAAAGTGCTAACCCTGACGGCGGGGACCACCGCGGCCCAACTCATTGGAATTATGGCGGCGCCGATATTGACCCGCATCTATTCTCCTGAAGCCTTTGGGATATATGGGGTTTTTATGGGCGTGATTAGTATCGGTTCCGTGTTTGCGACGTGGCGGTATGAACGAGGCTTGGTAGTTTCCGGCAGTAGATCAGAACAACACGGTCTTATTGCCCTAATAGTGTTATTGATCCTCCTGGCAATCGTTATCAGTTATCTTACTGGTATAATGTTACCTGCGTTGCTCTCACCTGGTTCTCCAATGTATATAGTCTTTAGTAATTGGAGTAGTCTGCTGGCGGTTGGTTTGGGGTTGACCGGTCTTCTGCTAACCCTTCGTTTTCTGGCGCTCAAGTTAAAGGCTTATCGAACGATCAGCATTGCTCAGGTGGAAGATGTTACGGGTACTGCTGCCTTCCAGATAGGTTTGGGCTTGTTGACCGGCGGCGCAATAATCGGATTACCACTTGGGTCGATGATGGGTACGGGATTAGCTAGCATCTACCTCATTTGGATCAACCGCAAGAATAAGTGGCTTGATTTCAAACAATTCGCCCCTTCTCTCCCACGCGTTTTCGCTGCCGCAAAAAGAAACTCTATCTACCCCAAATATATGACCTGGTCCTCCCTCTGCAATTCGGCTGCCCCACAAGCGCCGATAATATTGTTAGGGTTTCTATTTGCGCCCGCCGCGCTGGGACAATTCGTTCTGGCCCAGCGTATTGTCAAAATGCCGTTCACTTTCATTTCCCAAAGTATGTCACAAACCAATCTGCAAGAAGGATCGGAGACTCCACCCAAGGAGATGAAACGGATTTACCTGCGGCGTTTGCGATACTTTGCCATGGTTGGAATTGCACCATTTGGGACACTACTTCTGTTAGCGCCGTGGCTATATTCATTGGTTTTTGGGGCAGAGTGGCGGGATGCTGGTATTTTAACCCAGCTATTAGTACCCGGACTGTATATCCAATTCGTTTTCACGCCCTTTACACCTTTTTTTACCGTGCTGCGAGAACAAAAGGTTTACCTCTGGTGGGCCGTTTTACGGCTGGCCTTGGTCAGTGTGGGTGTTTTAACGGGAGCGATGATTGGTGAGGTACGCGAGGCTGCAATTGGTTATAGTATAGCCATTGCTTTCAGTTTCTTCCTCCAACATTTGCTCTTATTGTATATATTAAGACAATCAAGCTATCAATAACGACGATTGGGAGAGAATCGGTGAATAGCAGGGCCAAGACCGCTAATGCTGGAGTTAGAAGAAAACCGGATTTTATAGGCGTAGGTGTACAGCGAAGTGGCACGACATTTTTACAATATTGCCTGCAAGAACATCCACAGATTGGGAAACCGCTCCGAGGTTTACATTTTTTCAGTCACGATGCAAATTATAATGAGGAAATACAGCAGGTAGCAGTAAATGATGTTAATTGGTATGAGCAACAGTTTGGGCAATACCGTGATAAAACAGTGGTGGGGGAGTTCTCGGTAACATACAGCTTTCCCCAATACATTACGGAGGTATCTGCTAAAATTCAAGAGTATTATCCAGATATAAAGATCATCATTGCCCTTCGGAATCCAATAGAGAGGATGATATCGGAGTTCCGCAGGTTACAGGAGCGTTCGGAAATTTCTACAAGACTAAGCTTAGACCAATTCATAAACGACTACCCAGCCATAGTCGATAGGGGACGATATGGTCAGATATTGAATATATATCTGTCTTGTTTCTCAAAAGAACAGATCCACATTAAGATTTTTGAGGATTTACTCTACGATAGAAGGAAAGAATACGTCACTTCCTTGTATGAATTCTTAAACATAGATCCGAGTTTTTGGCCCGATGGAGTTGACAATAATCCCAACCCATCGCGGCCAAAAAAACAAACATTGGTGGGCAAGCTGGTAACACTAACACAGCGCAATGGTACACAACTTATGCAAAGCAGACTAAAATTTCTAGTGAACTGGGTTCGGACAACCTATCTTTGGAAGCAAGTCCGGGAATGGAATACTGCTAGTACGGATGTTACTCCTGAAAGCCGCAAACGGCTTTCAGATATTTATCAATATGACATTAAACAAGTAGAAATAGTAATGAATCGCGATCTATCATTTTGGAAATAATCATAAAGAATCTGATGATGCTGCAAAAAGTGTCCCTAACCCAATTGCTTGGAAATATTGGTTTCAAGATGAAATATTTTTCGAACGCAATAGCTATAAGGCTTATGCGTCCCTACCAAAAATATATCGATTTGAGGGGTATTTCTCGAGTCAAACACAATATATTTCTACATTTGACGAAAGACGGATTAAGACAAGATTATTACCCCCAATTTCTTTCTCCAGAACTACAAAGTCTGGCCCATGGAATTACTCAGCACATTCGGCAGACCGGCATCACGCCAGAGAAACTTTGGATAGTATTTGACGATAGATGGAAAGCTTACTTTGATCAAGTCTACCACCATCACTTTGATCTATTAGGTAGTGGATGGAAGAAATGTAGTTACTCTACGTCGTCTAAACGCTCGCACCAAGCTACCACTTTGATCCGTAGAATTCGGTATAAAATGATCGATCTGCTTACGAATATCTGTGACCAAACTTCTGCAAGTTTCGAGGAAAAGGATCAAGAATTGATAAAGCTAATTGAAACTTACGATCCCATAGACTGGCATATTGATTTGCGGAGCGGTTTCCGCTGGCCGCCACCAGTCTGGTATAAGTCAATTCGTCCCCCTCTCGACACAGGGGCAGACATAAAGACGCCAGGAGAGTTATCTCGTTTTCAACACAGCCCAGTTCTTGGTATGGCGTTCCAAGCGCAGCAGCTACTAGACACAGATACTCTGGAACAGCTTGGCCTAAAGGGTAAGCAGGTTGACGCCGAATGGATTCTGGAGGTTCTGGATTGGATTGCCTCAAACCCACTGAATTGCACAATTGCTTGGCGCACGGCTTTGGTATCGGGAATTCGCTGCGTCAATTGGATTTGGGGTATTAGTTTGATCCAAGACAGTCCATTCTTGACCCCAATAGTCCGACAAATTATAGCTAGAAGCATCTATGAACATGCACTTCACATCCAAAGCAATCTTGGCAGAAAAAAGGGAGAAACCAACAATCACTATCTTGGCCACATAGTATGTTTGATGTACATTTATTATGCATATCCAGAATTTCCTGATAGTGATGACTGGATTCTATTCTGTTTGCACGAGCTACTAGATGAGATAAAAAATACGGTATATGAAGATGGAGGAAACTTTGAAGCTTCATCACATTACCACCGATTTGTAACAGAGATGTTTCTACATGGCACGTCACTAGGGTTGAGAATATCCCCTACTAGACGTGACCGCTTGCGCAATTATGCTATGCAGCTTGGCAGGAAATGGAATGGATACATATTGCCCCAAAAAGAAGAGCTCTCCATCCGCAAAACAGACATTTTTCCTGATTGGTACTTCTCAAGATTGTATAAAATGCTTCTTTTTACTGCCAACATTACCACGCCTTCAGGTCTTGTTCCAATTGTTGGTGATGCAGACAACGGAAGATTCGTAAAAATAACCCCGATTGGCCAACTCTCCAGTCAAAATAACTTATTTGATGAGGAATTTCGCGATCATCGACACTTATTGGCGGTTGGGGGGAGGTTGTTTGGGGATATTGATTTTGGCGCTTGGGGAAGAGCCTATCATATGGATGCGGTAGCCCTGTTACCCATGGGGATTTCCCTTACATGTGCAGAGAAAGTAAGATGTGAAGTGCAGTCAATAGATCGGCAAGCATTTGATTTTTTTAGAACGCCATCTGGACACTGTGTATACAAGGAAACAGGAATTGTCCTATTCAAAGATGAAATGATGTGGCTATTAATCACGTGCGGTAAAACGGGTAGAAATGGATTAGGAGGGCACAGTCACAATGATGTTTTATCGTTCGAATTACATCTTTGTGGCATACCGGTAATCGTAGATCCTGGATCGTTTGTGTACACATCGGATATTGACGCTCGAAATACCTATCGCGCTTCTCGTAACCATAATACGCTATGGAACGAAGATTTGGAACAACATCTATTGCTTCCAGGGCCAAAGGGAGTTTTTCAATTGAAGGAAAAAGCAAATGCTAAAATAAACCACACTTCCGAAGCTTCGTTCGAAGGAGAGCACCAGGGATTTGGCCCAGTTCATCGGCGCAATTTTAGAATCGAGCATAGGTCAATTTACATAGACGATTATTTCCGCGGTCTGGCAAACGGTTACTTAACCCTAATACTTGCCCCATCAATTGAATTGCAGCGGGAGAGTCAAAACTTGAGTTTGCGTTTCTTTGGACGACGGGTTTTAGATGTTCATACCAAAGGATTGTCGTACAATGTGGAGGAGTTCTTCTATGCAAAGAAATATGGGTATAGGGAAAGATGTCTGAAATTATGTTTTACACGATCCTGTGAAGAAACCAGTCTGGTACTTGATTACAGTCGATGTGAAATAGTAGATTTTAAAGTGTCTGGCTAGATAGATGGCCGAATTATTCGTACAGTTTGCGCCAACCTATCTAGCGGAACGCCGTTATATAACAGACTTGTTACTCGGTGAAATCCTTGGCCTTGATTTTGAGATACAGCCTGTCCCCCGGTCAGAGTACTGCATCGGAGCGGTTGACGGGAAAGAACTCACAATATCAGATGTCTTATTCCGCATGACCAAATCGGATTGGCTAACAACCAAAGTATTACCAAAACAACCTCTCAAATCATGGAATTTAAATGAAACGGGAGCAAAACCAAGAATAACTTCAACAACAATTCCCATAATCTACGGGGAGAATCCGACAAATCCAAATTTTTTTGATGTAGGTAATGATCGAATCCAGTTGGGGCTAGACGTCTTTGGTTCCGCCTTCTTCATGTTGACACGTTTGGAAGAGATTATTAAAAATGAGCGGGATGACCATGATCGATTTCCGGCCAAGGCCTCACTAGCATTTCAGGCCGGTTTCTTGGATCGCCCCATCATCAATGAGTATGTGGAAATTCTATGGTGGTGTCTCCGACAGCTCTGGCCCAATTTGCAGCGAAAAAAAAGAGTCTTTAGCGTGGCTCTGACCCACGACATCGATCGACCACTCCGTTATCGAACACCGATGCAAGTTTTGAAGACCGCAAGTAGTAAGCTACTCTTGGAGTACGATCTGCGCGGTTCAGTTAGCTGGTTAAAAGGCGGCTTACGTCGGGTGACCGATGTCCAAACGGACCCTTTCTATGAGGGCGTACTGAAATTGATGGACATTTCTGAAAAAAATCGGCTGAGAAGTACATTCAACTTCATGAGTGCAGTAAAAAGTAAAAAGGATTTTGGATACGCCCCATCATCTCCGGTCATTCAACACCTGCTCCAATCGGTGCAACAAAGGAGACACGAAATCGGCTTCCATCCTGGCTACACCACAATGACAGATCCAGACGCCTTTCTGTGGCAAAAACGACGATTAGAGGAAGCTTGTCAGCAGACCATAGTGGGAGGACGCCAGCACTTTCTGCGCTTTAAGGTCCCCGATACCTGGCGCGCGTGGGAAGCATCTGGAGCAACCTATGATAGTACTTTGGGCTATGCAGCCCGAGCCGGCTTCCGCTGTGGGTTTTGCTATCCCTATTCAGTCTTTGACGTATTAGAGAAGCGTTTAATGAATGTCAAAGAACGTCCGCTGATCGTTATGGATGGTCAGCTTAAAGCTGATTTCAATGAAGGGCTGACACCCAACTTGGCCTACGAGCGAACAATTCAGTTAGCTAAGGCTTGTCAGCAGGTTGAGGGTGAGTTCGTACTTCTTTGGCACAATTCTTCCTTGTCAAACGAGTGGGGCGACTGGGGTTGTCTGTACGAACGACTTGTGGCAGAATTGGCCGATATGCAAAGACAGAACGAAATTGGCTAAGATTTAATTTCTTACTTGCCAGGACAGTTTAGAAAGACATACAGAATGACAGTTCGACCTCTCTATATTTGGTTTACTTTTCTCCTGACAGGCCTATGGAGCAGCGCTATATTTGAGCTTGGACTTGTATATTTTAGCGAAAGACTCGGTGCTTCCCTATTTATATTATTTGGTCTCCTGCTTCTAATTAGTGGTACTCTTTTCCTGCTCACGAAAAGAAGGGTGGCAGGCCGTTCCTTTTTCAAATATCACCAACTGTTGATTATATTGTATCTAGTATACTGGATTATGTCATGGGCCGGGGTGCTTTATTCTCCAGCAGGAGATTTTGCGCTTTTTGTTACTATAATATACCTCTGGTATACCGCTCTAACTATAATGACGATGATGATTCTGTTTGAATTTTCCTTGGTAGAACGAAAACGTCTGTTCTTTTGGATCGGAGTTTCATCTTTCTTAATCATGATCTTTTTTTCTGCCTATCCCTTTTTTACCGATAGGTTCCTAAATAGTACTGCCAAGCTTTACAGCTTCTCCCCTTTCCACGACCAGAACGGATTTGTCTACTCCCTTATTCTGAGTGTTACTCTGATCTTTCTCAGTACCAAAGACGGTTATGTCGAAGCCTCGTTCAGAAAATTAGTCTTTTATTGTGTATTGATATTTCTCATAATGGCTGTAGGTTTTCTTTCTAATTCCCTGCGAAGCATACTGCTCTATGGGCCCGTTGCGCTACTTGTGCCGCTTGTTCTCCTGATCACCCGTTCAGGGCAAAGATTTATGAAGATTATCAACATAATGTTGCCTGTCGCTGTTGTGATAATGATCATTTGGCCGTGGAACTCGCCTGAGAAAATCGTGAATTCAATATTTGCCGGCCGGGTCAGCGATGCAGCTCTGCAGCGAATCACAACAAGAACTTCGTGGTCAGTTGATCTATTCACCGGGCAAAGTGACCGTGACGTTGCTGAACGATTTACTCGATGGAACTCAGCCTGGAACGTTACGAAAAGGTTCTCCCTGACTGAACTGGTGATTGGGCGAGGAACGAGAAGCTATTTGGCCGAGCCAGAGTTTGTCCGTGCAGATGGTAGCGAAGACTCGCCCCACAATTTTCTACTGGCGGCTCTTCTCGAAGGTGGTATTCTAAAACTTTTCATCATTGTCTCATTTATCATCGTCTGGTTTGGGCATTTACTTCAACGATGGTTACGTAAAGAGGATTTTTGGCTCTTAAATTTCCTTTTTGTTACCACCTTAATATGGGTTATTAGCGTGTTTATCAGCGGCAAAGAATTCTTTAATACAAAGCAATTTTTGTTAATTTTTGTCGTTTACGCAGCATTTTGGGATCAACCGAGTAACATAGATGTTTCCATTCGATCCTTACAAACGAACACAAACATTCAAACAGCACCACAAATAGATGATATGCGAACTTAGGTGTTCTTGTATCCTATTATTTTGTGGAACCGACTTGAATACTTATATCATTAGAGACTATAGATGAGTAAAAAAGTTTTCATGCTAGTAGCTAATTCTGTGGTAAATGATCCGCGCGTCACTCGAGCCAGCAAATCATTAGCCAAAAATGGATATAGTGTGGCCGTGGGTGGTATTGCGGCAAACGGTCAATCTACCGGAAAGTTTACGCTTGCAGATGTAGATGTGTACCGGTGGCCGCCTTCTCTGCTCAAACAAGGTTTCAACCAGGGTATCAAACGGTATTCAAAAAAATCAACCATTTCATCCCTAAAGTCGAGTTCAAGCAAAACCAAACGTCCGGCGCTGTTGTTAAGAACATTAAATGGAGCGGGATTATTTCTGGCTGCCACAACCTCCTTATTTCACGGCTTTGACACGGTCCAGAGATTTCAACCGGATGTAATCCATGCCCACGATCTGAATACTCTTTTGCCGGCTGTCCTTATGGCCAGAAAATGTGGGGCCAGGGTAATTTACGATTCCCATGAAATTTTCTCCGAAGTAGGTTCTTTTGCTGGTTTTTACCGCCGCAGTTTACGCATTCTGGAAAAGAGATTACTGAAAAATGTCGATGTTGTTATCACCGTCTCTGAAGGGATCGCTGATCTATTGGCAGAGCGTTATCAAATTGAGCATCCCTATGTGGTGCTGAATACCCCTGACGTTATTCCGATCAGACCAGTGCTGCGTCAAGATCAGCCGGTGAACTTAGTCTATCACGGTGGAATCTCACAAGGACGCGGACTGGAACTCCTGGTACATGCCTTTTCTCTGCTACCTTCATCCTACCCGGCCAGGCTCACAATTCGGGGATTTGGCCTATTAAAACCTAAACTCGAAGCAATCGTTGAAGCCACTCAATCAAAAAACAAAATTGTCTTTGCAGAGCCGGTGCCTATGGATCAAGTTGTTTCAGCCGCCTCGGAAGCCGATATTGGTGTCATTCCCTTTTTGCCAGTAAATTTAAACAATATACTGGCAATGCCTAATAAATTATTTGAGTATCTGGCCGCCGGACTTGGCATCTGGAGTACGGCAGACTTGGTAGAAGTAAAGAGAATGGTACATCATTATAAATGCGGAGGGACTTACAACCTTAATGAACCTGAAAATGTTATGCAGCAATTAGTTCAATTCATAGACTCAACAACTATTGCAGATCTACGAAGGAATGCCTACAAAGCAACAATAAATCGGTTCAATTGGTCCAAACAAGAAGAGATACTTTATGAAATCTATGAACAAATTTAGGTTTTATTACTCAAAGATAACTGCTAATATCATTAAATTTCTAGGAACAGGAGAGCAATCCTTAGAAGCAATCGACTTTCTATATGTAACTGAGGTTGACCTGTCAATTGATAACGGCGAAGGAATAAATGAACGTGAATTTGTGCGTGCAATCTTAGAAGATAACGAAGATAGTATAATTTGTGTTACCCCCCGTCCACAACATCCGAATAACTACTTTGATTCCAGAATCAAGTATGTATTTGCTCATAAATCCCAACCTGTCTACTATCTTGTCTTCTTAATTTTGCTCATATTAAAAATCTGGCAACTGGACCGTAAATATCAATTCAAGGCTCTTGTTTTTCGACCAGGTATAGTACCTCTGGTACCTTTAATCCTTTCACAAGTTTTACACAAACCTATTTTCTTTAAAACAATTGCTGGATATTCTCTCTTCGAACAAAAGCATAGAAGTTGGGTACGCAGAACATGGACTAAATTCATTTTACCCATTCATAGGGCAGCTCTACATCAAATGCATGGTGGAGATACAGTCAGCAAGGCCTACATAGAATGGTTTCACTTCAAATTTGGGATCAACAAAGAAAAGCTGCAGTTGATCCCAAATGGTGCTAATATAAATTTCTTTTTACCTCAAAAAGACAATATTTTCAGAACTGAGTTAGGCTTTAATCAATTTACCAAAATTATCGGTTATGTTGGGGCTCTAGCATCATTACGACACTTAGACGAAATCATTCACAGCATGCTTGATGTTCGGGATATCGGTTCCGTAGCCTTAGTTTTGATAGGTGATGGACCGCAAAAAAACTCTCTCGAAAACCTTGTCTATAAACTAGGGCTTGAGGATATCATCAATTTTACGGGAGTAGTCCAGTATCAAGAAATTCCTCAATATATGAATACGTTTGATGTGGCAATTGACCTCTCCCTGGTACCAATGTCTATCAACGGTAAGTCCCAATATGGCTCTTTTTCTCAGAAAATCCCGCAGTATCTGTCTTGCGGTCTTCCTGTAATCGCTTGGGATACACCCGATACGCAATTTATAAAACAAAACCAGCTTGGAAACCTAATTACGCCTGGGGATGTCGCCAGTCTATCTGAAGGAATAAAAAACCTACTCTCTATGGACGAATTAGATTATGGGCAACTATGCTTACGAGCACGAGCATATGCTGAAACCAACTTTGCAGCCAAAACACTGGTTGCCCGACGCATTGAATTTTGGCAGTCACTCCTAAACAATGACGAGGGAGATCAGTGCCTCAAATAATCTATATCGCCGGTTATGGACGCAGTGGCTCGACCGTTTTGGATACTCTGCTAGGTAATCATCCCAGACTGTTTGGCGGTGGAGAGCTAACCAACTTATTTATAGAGTGGTCTCAACAAAGGTCTTGCTCTTGCCAAGAGTTATATCCCAACTGTTTATTTTGGCGAGATGTCTTCAAGCAGATCAATATCTTATTGCCAAACTTTGATCCTATAGTTGCCGAACAAATTACTAGAGGGACAGAGGGCCTATTCAAACATTCATCTTTTAATCAAAAAGCTGCTAAACAGCGAGAATATAGGCAGCTCTGGCAAAGTACATTAGAAACTATTGCGAAAGTGAGTCAAAAAAATATCATCGTAGACTCTTCGAAAAACACCAGGAACAATAGTTACAGAATTCAAGCCTTAGCAAAACTATGTGAATTTGACGTGAGAATCATACATCTCGTCCGTGATCCAAGAGCCGTCATGTGGTCTGTGTTGCGCGGTTCAAACAGAAACCTTGAATCAGGCCAGCCGGCGGACCTATTTGGTGGAGTTTATAGAGCTCTATTGAGTTGGAATTTGGCCAATGCCTCCGTACATTTCACAACAGCTACCAACCGTCGAGTGGACGTAATATGTCTTAGATATGAGGATTTGATTTTAAACCCTATCCGCGAATTACGTAGATTAGAAACCTGGTTGAATATTGAAATGAACCCGATAATCGATATCATAACCAATCAACATCTGCTTGATCCAGGACATGGTGTAGCAGGCAATCGAACACGTCGACAAGGACTGTTGCAACTTAGGTTAGACGAGGAATGGAAAGATTCATTGCCACATTATGCAAAAAAAATAGCATTGTTATCTTGGCCACTTGCTCACAAATATGGTTACGATATTTGAAATAAGATTGACTTTGGCACATGTCATAAGGTCAAGTCTCTGTGATTGGATCGATCTTCTGGATGAAACTCGCTTGCACAAGAAGGAGTTTTTACCCCCGATCCCATTCGAGAAATATAGGGCAAATATACACAAAGTGAACACAACTGGCATTATTATCTATGGGATGTGCTGATGTTTCAGGCATGGCATGAAAAATGGGAGGGCTAACAAATGGTTCAGCCTGTTAAAGTTGCCCACATCACCACCGTCGATCTCTCACTACGCTACCTGTTGCTCAACCAGTTGCAAAGCCTGCAACAAGTCGGCTATGAAGTGACGGGTATATCCTCCCCAGGCCCTGATGTGCCTGTTTTAGAGGCTACCGGCATCCGCCACCTATCTGTACCAATGAGTCGCAATTTCACTCCCCTGGCCGATCTGGTTTCTTTATGGCGGCTCTACCGGGTGCTGCGTCGGGAGCGGTTTACCATTGTCCATACTCATACCCCTAAGCCCGGGCTATTGGGGCAATTAGCAGCCCGTATAGCCGGCGTGCCTATCGTTATAAATACATTACATGGTTTTTATTTTCACGACCATATGCCGGCCTTCTGGCGCAGATTTTATATCGTAACCGAAAAAATAGCGGCACTTTGCTCCGATACAATTCTCTCCCAAAATAGCGAAGACATTGAAACCGCCATTCAGGAAAAGATCTGTACGCCGGAAAAAATTATGCACTTGGGTAACGGCATAGATATTGAGAGATTTAAGCGATCCAATATCGACAGACATCGTATAGAACAACTGCGTAAACAATTCAAGCTGGATACAAATACGCACATCGTGGGATTTGTAGGACGATTGGTAGCCGAAAAAGGAATCTTTGAATTATTTCAAGCGGCAAAAATAATAAAAGAACAATACTCAGAAATAAAATTTTTGTTTATTGGGCCAATCGATAAAAAAAAATCGGATGCAATATCCCCCCAAATGGCGCAAAAATATGGTATTGATGATATATGTATTTTTACCGGGATGAGAGAGGATATGCCTGAGTTATATACTTTGATGGATATATTTGTGCTTCCCTCTCACCGGGAAGGTTTTCCGCGCTCTCCTATGGAAGCATCGGCCATGGAAGTACCATGCATTGTTACCAATATTCGGGGATGTCGTGAAGCTGTTGAACACAATCGTAATGGATTGCTGGTGCCGCAGAATAACGCTCCGGCTCTGGCCGAGGCAATCTTGCAACTACTGAACAATCCGGGCTTAGCCCGGCAGATGGGACGAGCCGGACGCCTCAAAGCCGAGCAGGACTTTGACGAGCAGCGGGTGTTTGACCGGGTTAAAGCTACTTATCAAGAACTTCTGATCCACAAAGGGTTGGTCGCACCCATTCCGACTGAGAACAATTGGCAAAACGTGTGATGGTTTATATTTGGCACCCAGAAAATTATTGGGGGAACAAATCAAGTATAAATTCTGAGATAACCTGCCAACCGACCGATCCATCATCCTGGCCACTATCCGGTAATTGGTAGAAACAGTCAGAAGATGGCGACTTAATCCCCAGCCGGTGCAGGCAAAGTTTTAGCAAAAAATGTTTGGTGGTAATATAATAACAGTCAACAAAAAGTAGGCAAAGTGAGTGATAGAACCCGGTGGAGGTGATAAAGATGGCGAGTGATCGCAGAACAGATTTTGAAAAAAATTTTTTCATCACTTCCTCGTAGGGATTGCCAGATGACGCCGGTTATGAAATGCACGAAGATTATATTATGTGGCATCATTGGGCCTCGGTCATTAACAAACTCGAACCGGATATTGCTTCTCTGGAAAAAATAGCGCAGCAGGGGCTTTTCGTTTTGAAAGAAACAGTCTATGCAGGCTCCTGGACGTGATGGCAGTTATTCTCGATGAATCTTAAACGCCTGTTTGATCTTACTTTAACAGTCCCGGCCCTGATCTTGCTGGCTCCGATCTTTGGTCTGACCGCCCTGCTGGTGCGGATCAAGCTGGGCGGGCCGGTCATCTTTCGGCAGGAACGGCCGGGGCTGTATGGCCAACCCTTCAGCTTGTTCAAATTCCGCACGATGACCAATACCCGGGATGCCGCCGGCAACTTACTGCCCGATGCCGAGCGATTGACGCCATTTGGCCAGTTGCTACGCAGCACCAGTCTGGATGAACTGCCGGAACTGATCAACATCCTGCGCGGCGAAATGAGCCTGGTAGGCCCCCGGCCGCTGCTGCCCCAATACCTGCCGCACTATAGTGACGACGCCTACCGCCGGCACGACGCGCTGCCCGGCTTAACCGGCTGGGCGCAGGTAAACGGCCGCAATGCCATTAGTTGGGAAGAACGGTTTGCGCTGGACGTATGGTATGTGGATCATCAATCTTTGTGGCTGGATTTGAAGATATTGGGATTGACCTTTTGGAAAATCATCCAACGAGAGGGCATCAGTCAGGCAGGGCAGGCTACGGTAAAATACTTTCAGGGACACAAGAATGAATAAAGACGTAACAGATCTTCGAATCGCCTTTGCCGGTGACAGAGATATTGCTTTTTGGGTATTGAAATTTATTATAAGCCAAGATATATTCCCCTTGGCATTATTGGTTCCGGAATCTGACAAAGCCTCCCATTCTGAACAATTGATTTCATTGTGTCCGTTTCTTAGTCAAACGAATATAATAACAGGGCGAGAATTCAGACAAACTGAAGGAGTGAAAAAACTTAAAGCCCTAAAATTAGATTATATCATCTGTATACATTTCCCATACATAATCCCACCTGAAGTATTGAATATTCCAGAAATTGGCATTTTAAATTTACATCCCGCCTATCTACCTTATAATAAAGGCTGGCACACACCAACCTGGTCGATATTAGAAAATACACCAGCCGGGGCAACTTTACATTTTATGGAAAAAGAGGTAGACGCTGGAGACATCATCCACCAAAAACAACTGGATATCTTGCCGGGCGATACCGCCAATTCCTTATACAAACGTCTTAAACTACTTGAGCTTGAAACATTTAAGGAAGCGTGGCCTGCAATCAAATCGGGTACCTATCAACGCCAACCTCAAAATTTTTCAAATGGAACATGCCACAAACGTCAAGAATTGTTTCACCCTGCTATCCAGGAAATAAATCTAAGCGAATTTATCAAAGCATATGATCTAATTTCCAAATTACGCGCCTTAACCACAAACCGCATTGACGAGGCCGCATATTATGTAGTGAACGGCAAACGTTATCGAGTTCAGATCTCAATTTATGAAGATACCGATTAAAAGCAAAAGACGGGCGTGTTATTATCGGAATCTTCGCTATCCCACTATCTTGGGCGTACAATCTAAATCAGCAAGGGTTGAATTATTACGCAAAATAGCCACATAGTCTAATGACCCCCAACCATTGTCTTGAACAAAAAACAAGCGGTCTTCCCCCAGGCTTACAAGAACACCTGACCCAGTTGCTGTCCGCCTGGCCGCAGATTGAAAAAGTGGTATTGTTCGGCTCCCGGACCAGAGAAGACGCCACAGAACGGGCCGATGTTGATCTGGCCGTTGTTGCCCCAACCGCAACACAGCGGCAGTGGTTGGATATTTCATTTCAGTTAGAAGAAGCCAATACGCTCCGGCCAATTGATGTTGTTCGCTGGGAAGAAGCCCCCCACGCTAAAGGAGAGAATAGCGGCTGAAGGAAAAATATTGTATGATCGCCATAAAAGTAAAACAAAGCCTGAGCAATCTTGAGGCGGCCTTACACCGGCTGGAAGAAGCCCTGCAGGCACCGGAAAAAAACAGCCTGGCGATAGACGGCACCATTCAGCGATTTGAGTTTACGCTTGAATTGTATTGGAAAACGCTCAAACGCATTCTGGAATTTGAAGGCATTCAAACCCACACCCCCAGAGAAACGTTACAGCAGGCTTATCAGGCCAACTGGCTGGCCGAAGAAACTCTATGGTTACAGATGCTGAGAGATCGCAACCAGACCTCCCATATTTACAATGAGGCTACGGCCCGCCAGATTTATGACCGTATCAAAACATATTTTCCTGAAATGAAACAAACTTTTCATTTTTTGAAGCAGCAGTTCGATCAGGATCAGGTCGAGATTTGAGATTGTGACCGCCGCTCTTTGTCTCAGTATCTTGCCGCAAGATAAAATCGGCAAGGCTTGCACAATTACGCTATAAATTCCGGTGTTTCAATTTGTGTTCCATGCTATCAGAGGTACCATGATCGTAGACAGGTTTACTTTTTTTGAAAGAGAGAACACAATGACCATACAAACTTATCCTATTCTCAGAACCGTCGCCCGGGAAATGGAAATTTCCGAAGATGATTTACTCAAACAAGGCCTACAGGCTTTTCTGGAGCGGCAACTACGCCACATCAGAACCCAAATCTTTGAAATTACGGGACAGTATGGCGTTTCTTCGGTAGAAGAGTTGGAGGCTCGCTACCAGGCCGGCACCCTGGAAGAAGCTGATTCCTGGCGTGACCTGCAAAGATTGGATCATTTAGAATTTGAGCAGGATCGATTGCTGCGTATTCTTGAGACTGTCAAATGAAGCGAGTAGTAAACACAGAAAAATTATGTGAAATCGCTAATGACTATGACCACCATCCCAACTATCTCGATGTCCGCTCCCGACATCACGCCGGCTGAAATAGAGGCGATGACCGCCGTACTGCAAACCCCTTACCTCAGCATGGGGCCGCGCATCAAACAGTTTGAACAAGAGATTGCAACCTACGCCGGCGAAGGGTCTCTGATCGGGGTTAGGGCCGCCGTAACCCCCGGACAAAACATTGGCGATTGGAGCGTAATTGGCGCCGGCAGCTGCGTCATTTCAAACGTTCCGGGAAGAGTCACGGCAGTTGGTGTACCGGCTAAAATCATCAAGGAACATAATATCTAATGCAAATTTCTATGTCTGCTCCTGATATTACCCCTGCGGAAATTGAGGCGGTAACGCAGGTTTTGCAAACGCCTTATTTGAGTATAGGCCCCCAGATTAGTGAGTTTGAGCAAAAAATGGCCGAATATTTGGGCGTCAAACATGCTATCGGCGTGAGTAGTGGCACGGCCGGCCTGCATCTGGCCATTATTGCGGCTCAGATTGGCCCGGGCGATGAAGTCATCACCACCCCCTTTAGTTTTGTGGCTTCGGCTAACTGCATCTTATACGAGCGAGCCATCCCCACGTTTGTCGACATCGATCCCCACACGCTCAATATTGATCCGGCCTTGGTTGAAGCTGCCATTACGCCTCGGACTAAAGCCATTTTACCCGTTCACGCTTTTGGCCAGCCGGCCAATATGGACCCCATCATCGAAATTGCCCGGCGCCACAAGCTCCATATCATCGAAGACGCTTGTGAAGCCATTGGCGCTGAATATAAGGGACGCCAGGCAGGCAGGTTAGGTGATGTTGGAGTTTTTGCCTTTTATCCTAATAAGCAGATGACTACGGGCGAGGGCGGTATCATTGTAACCGATCGTGATGACTGGAATGATCTTTTTAGAAGCCTGCGCAACCAGGGACGAGACGCCTTCAATGCCTGGCTGGACCATAACCGGTTGGGGTACAATTACCGGCTCGGTGAGATGAGCGCTGCTTTAGGAGTTGTGCAGTTGAGCCGCATCGAGGAGTTACTTTCGAATCGCTCCAGGGTGGCGCATTGGTATACTCAACATTTACAAACCTCTGTTGAAGGGGTTAAAATTCCCACCATCTCCTCCAACACTACCTATATGAGCTGGTTTGTGTATGTAATTCAATTGGCCCCCCATATCGATCGTAATCAAGTCATGGCCGATTTACAACAGTTGGGCATTCCAACGCGCCCCTATTTTTCCTGTATCCATTTGCAATCGTATTATCGAAAAACGTTTGGTTTTAAGGTGGGCGACTTCAAGATTGCCGAAAATGCAGCAAATTCAGTCTTGGCTCTACCTTTTCATGGCAAGATGACTGAAGCCGAAGTGGCCTATGTCAGCCGGTCTTTGAAAGGCGCCATTGGAAGGCAACTCTCATGACAGCCCGGCTCAATCGCAATCGTTACATCTTATTGATCGATATACTCTTTATCATTATCGCCGCGCCGCTCAGCTTTCTGATTCGATTAGATGCCTCGTCTCTTTTTATCCATTTTTTACCGATGATGATCCTGTTTGCCATCACCGGCCTCATGATCAAACCTCCTATTTATTGGGCCTTTGGCCTGTACCGGCACTACTGGCGTTACGCCAGCATCCGCGAACTCCAGTTGATCATGACGGCGGTTACCGCCAGCTCGCTGGTGCTGGCGATATTATTTATCGCCATCCTGCTGCCCTATGATTTGATAGACTCTTTCCCTCGCTCGGTATTGGTCATTGATTGGCTTTTGCAACTCATTTTCGTTGGCGGCGTCCGTTTTCTGATCAGAGTGTCCGCCGAAGGTTCAGGGGGAGGGCGGAGCGCCAGACAATATCCCCGGCAACAGCGGGTATTGATTGCCGGGGCCGGCGATGCCGGGGCCATTATTGCCCGAGAAATGCAGCACAACCCGGGGTTAGGGATGTTACCGATTGCGTTTGTTGATGATGATCCGGCCAAAAACGGAAAACGCATCCATAATATTCCTGTATTAGGCACTATCAAAGATATTCCCGAACTGGTACAAAAATGGTATATCCAACAGGTTATTATTGCTATGCCTATCGTTCCGGGCAAAATCATTCGGGAGATTGTACAGGTCTGCGAGCAAGCCAATATTGTCTCCAAAACAATGCCCGGCATCTACGAATTGCTGGGGGGCACGGTTAGCATCAACCAACTCCGCAACGTGGATATTGAAGATTTACTGCGCCGGACGCCTGTCCACACCGATATTGCCGCCGTCAGCGAACTAGTGCAGGGCAAGCGGGTGATGGTCACCGGCGGCGGCGGGTCAATTGGCAGCGAACTATGCCGCCAGATCCTGCGCTGCGGCCCGGCCCGGTTAGTGATAGTAGGGCATGGCGAAAACAGCGTTTTTGAAATCCAAAATGAATTATTCATCACCGCCCGCAAATTGGGCAGCATGCAGGAAGAAGATATTCACGGGGCCATTGCCGATATTCGCTTTCCGCAGCGGTTAGGCCACGTGTTCGAAACGCACCAGCCGGAAATTGTTTTTCACGCCGCGGCGCATAAACACGTGCCCTTGATGGAGTTTAACGCCGGAGAAGCCATTACCAATAATGTGACCGGCACCCGCAATCTATTGGAGGCCGCGGTCGCCACCGGGGTGGAACATTTTGTGATGATCTCTACCGATAAGGCGGTGAACCCCACCAGCGTGATGGGCGCCAGCAAACGGGCGGCGGAACTGCTGGTCCACCACACCGCCAAAACCCACCAAAAACCCTATGTAGCCGTCCGGTTTGGCAACGTGTTGGGCAGCCGGGGCAGTGTAATCCACACTTTCCGGCAGCAGATTGCCGCCGGTGGCCCGGTAACGGTTACCGACCCGGCAATGCGCCGTTTTTTCATGAGCATCCCGGAAGCCGTGCAGCTGGTGCTGCAAGCGGCGGTATTGGGGCAGGGCGGTGAAGTATTTATGCTGGATATGGGCGAACCGATCAAAATCGTTGATATGGCCCGCGATCTCATCGAGCTTTCCGGCTTTGAGGTGGGGCGCGATATAGACATTGTCTTTACCGGCCTGCGGCCCGGTGAAAAACTGTTTGAAGAACTGTTTGTTCCCGGCGAAACCTACCAACGCACCCGGCACGAAAAGATCTTCATTGCCGGCGCTGCCGGCGCTGCCGGCATTGCCGGCACTCTTGTCTCGGACAACTTAAATCAGAAGATTGAAGCGCTGCAAGCCGCTGCCGAGCGTAATGACCCGGCCGCTATCCGGCAAACCCTGCGCAGATTGATCCCGGAATTCAATTCTCAAACGGGTACGCCGGCAAAGAACAACACGACGACAGCGCTTGAT
>CAZTFF010000079.1:0-22520 GCA_964612485.1 uncultured Caldilineaceae bacterium | reverse complement strand
ACCAGCCCCATCATCCCCCGTTTCGATGCCTCCTGGCACGCGGTAGCAATATCCCAACCAGCGAAGTTGCTGGATCCCACGTAGACTATTTTTCCCTGTTTCACCAGGCTGTCGAACGCCTGCCAGGTTTCATCCCAGGGGCAATCGTGATCAACATGGTGCATTTGGTACAGATCGATCCAATCGGTTTGCAGCCGTTTCAAGCTGCCCTCACAATGTTTTTTGATTTTCATAGCCGAAAGACTGCGGCCATCGCTGTTGGGTTCCGGTTTGTTGGCCTTTCTATCGACCGGGTTAAAAACCTTGGTGGCCAACACCACCGCTTCCCGCCGGCCGCCGCCCTGGGCAAACCATTTGCCGATGATTTCTTCGGTGTGGCCGTGTTCCACTGCCCACCCGTAGACATCGGCAGTATCGAAAAAATTGATTCCCAACTCCAGCGCCCGATCCATAATTTTGAAACTATCTTGCTCGGACGTGTGCCACCCAAAATTCATGGTGCCTAAACACAAATTACTAACAAGCACCCCATGGTTTCCCAATCGTTTATGCTGAACGGACATCAGTATCTCCTTTGATATAATGTTTTGTGTGGGTAAAAAACAGCCCGCCTCTATTTTACCACAGCGAATTCAAAGGCGCTACTCCGAAAATATTTCGCCGTAAGGCTGGTACTGAGAATCCTTACGCCCGCAAATGATGGTGAGTTTGCGCAGCATCGCGCCGATTTTCCAGGTGGTTCCGCCGGGCCGGATGGTGTTGGCTTCGATGGCGCGGCGAAAATCGGTGGCGGTGCGGCCCGGAAACCAGGTAAAAGCCTGCCCGGTGCTGAAGGGAATGTGGGAGTCGCTGCTGCCAACACGGGGAAGCTGCTGGTTAAAGCGGTTCACCACGCCGGCCCAGATGTTAGCGTGGATGCTGATGGGGCAGCCGTGCCGCACTTCAACCGCATCAAAAGGCAGGTGCCGGATGGCACTGCCGACGCTTTCCATGCCCCAGCCGTACACAAAGGGATGCGCGGCAATGGCCAGACCACCCTGTTGGTGGATGGCTTCGATGGCTGCGGCGGCAGTATAAAATGTGGGGAGTGTAGCCTGAAGAAATAATCCCAACACATCGCCATCGCCGGTGGTTACTTCCTGGCCAATAATCACGTCGAGGTGGGGGTAACGCTGCCGGGCGTAATCGCGGGCCACAAAAGCGCCGTCCACGGTATCATGATCGGTAATGGCCACCACATCCACCGAACCGGCTTCGGCAATAACATCGACGGTTTCAATCGGACTCATATAGCCATCGCTGTAAGTGGTGTGCAGATGCGGGTCCGCTTTGCCCCAGCGTATAGGTTTGTTAGCCTCAAGATGGGTCTTGAGGGGTGAATTTGTTTTGAGTAACATTGTGTGTCTCCATAGAACCGCCCGACGGTCAATGAACTCGCTCAGGCGGCTTGCTTGATCGGATCAAAGAGGGTCGTTTCTGTTTGACAACTGATCACCGTGGCATAGTCGTCCAGCAGCCTGTCCAGGATTGTATCCCAATTTTTTCTTTCGGCCTGTTTTCGGCCCGCGTGTCCCAGCCGGCGCGCATACCATTCGTTCGAAACCAGCTCGTTGAGAGCGGTGATGAAATCATCCTGGCTTTCCGTGGCAAACAGCAGCCCGGTTTGGGTATCGATCACATTGTCTAACACCCCGCCGGAACGAGGCGCAACTACCGGCAGGCCCGAGGCCATCGCTTCGAGCACCACATTGCCCAGGGTTTCATTGGCCGAGGGGAAGGCAAAGATATCGGCGGCGGCGTAGGCATCGGCCAGATCATCACCCCGCAGAAAGCCGGTGAAAGTGGTGTTGGTGCCGGCAAAACATGTTTCCAGCTCCTCTCGGACGGGACCATCGCCCACAATGGCAACGTTGGCCTGGGGGATGGTATCGAATACCTGGCGCAGCCAATGGACCCGTTTTTCTGCCGAAAGCCGGCCCACATACAGCAGCAGGGGATTGTCAACATTCCCCTTGCTCAAACGCGCGCGCCACCCGGCAGAGCGGCGGCGAGGATGGAAACGGTTAACATCAACGCCCCGGCTCCAAATTTTGGTGCGCTCAAAGCCCTGCGCTTTGATTTCCGCTTGCGTGACGCGGGAAGGGCACAGGTTAAGATCGGCCTGGTTGTGTAACCAGCGCAAGTAGGCCCAGAAGGGTTCCCGCATAAAGCCAAACCCCCAGCGTACGGCAAAACCGGGAATATCGGTGTGGTACGAGGCAATGACCGGCGCCTGCAACTCTTTGGCCGCATTTAGCCCCACCAGCCCCATCGCAAAGGGATTCACCACGTGAACCAGGTCGGGTTGAAAAGCGGCAAGTTGCTCTCCCGCATCTACGTTGGGCGGAACCAGTTTGAGTTCGGGATAAAGCGGGAAAACGATCCCCGGCAAGCCAATGACAGGCGTTTTGTGATAGCGTGAGGGCGCTCCTTCCGGCGCAAAGAGCAGGCTGGCGTGGCCTCGTTTGGCCAGATGGTCGAGTAAATAGCACAAAGTATTGACAATGCCGTCAATTTTTGGCAAAAATGTTTCGGTAAAGAGCGCAATTCGCATTCTGTTTTTCCCCTCCATTATCCAAATTTAAAACGTTCCGTCATCTGAGCCATAAGACGAGCTGTTCCAATAGCCCCAATCGTGGCTGCGCCACCGGTCGGGGATGATGTTCAAATATAGTAACGCGCAGCGCGAGAGCGAATGAAAGGTTTTGCGCGTAGCCCCCCACTTCAAGCGGCGATGATCTCGCGCAAAAACCAACAGGTCCGGCGCAAAATCAATACGGTAGCCCCGTCGTTTGATTCGCCAGCCGATTTCAGAATCCTCATTGACGGTCAGTTCAAGGTCATACCCGCCAATGTCCATAAACACCTCCCGGCTCACCATATGATTCGAGCCGGATACAGCCGGAATGCCCAGGTTATGCAAAAATTGTTGCCCGCGAGTGAACCAGCGGTAGTAGCCGGTGTATTGATCTTGCGACATTTTGGGGCCGTACAGCGAGTCGAAGGCGTGGTTATAGGCGCGCAACCGATCAAAATAATCCTGGGCAAAGATAACGTCAGAATCGGTAAACAGCAGCCAGGGTGTGCGGGCCGCTTCGGCGCCAATTTGACGCGCTTCGGCAATTTTGGCGGAACTGGAAATGACCTGCGTGGGGTGAGGGCGAATGCGCCGGATCAACTCAGGAGTCTCGTCGTCGCTGGCGTCAACCACAATGAGCGATACCTCGGGGTGCAGCGATTGCAAAAAAGCAGGAATATTGCGCGCCTCATTGCGGGTAGGGACAACAACGGTTACGGCTTGAAGTTCCATTAACTTTCGCTTTTGGGAATATGACTTGCCACGATCAAAGCTTAGTAGCTTCAAATTAAGATTTTTTTAAGGCCTGATTAACAGCCCGTTAAAACTCTGTAAATTTTGCATGACTTTGGAAATTATCCTGGCCGATCCGGTGCATACGGGATCACATTAAAAAGGATTTACGCAAGATTAACCAACCTTTAACACCCGCTTAAAACATCCTTAATCTCTAAATTTTACGCTTGGCGCGGCGTTTAAGGTCAATTCTTTTTGTTGAAATTTCTGGCAGGAACACCCCATGCCTATCCGAAAGCTTGACACCAACCGAAAACAAGATGTGGCTCAATTTATCAAGGTGCCGTTTGATCTCTATAAAACGTGCCGCTACTGGGTTCCCCCCCTGGTCTCGGGGATGAAAGATTCGCTCAATCGTCAAAAACATCCCTTCTACCAACATTCGCAGGCCGATTTTTTTGTAGCAGAAGAGAACGGCCACCTGCTGGGGCGGGTGGCCGTCATCAATAACCGAAATTACAATCAATACCGGCAGTCAAAAACGGCTTTTTTTGGCTACTTCGACGCGGTGGAGGATCTTGCAGTAGTCCAGGCTTTGTTTGAAGCCGCCTTTGAATGGGCGCAGGGTCAGGGACTCACCGAAATAATAGGGCCTCGCGGCATCCTGGCCTCGGAAAGCGGGGGGATTCTGGTAGATGGATTTGATCATCTCCCCGCCATGGGCATACCCTACAACTATCCCTATTACGATCAGTTGCTCACAGATATGGGTTTTGAAAAAGATACGGATTATGTTTCCGGCTACATCCACGGCGATTACGAACTCTCCCCCCGTTTTTTCGAACTGGCCAACCGGGCGCGGCAGCGCCGCAACTTCTGGATAAAAAAATTCAGCAGCAAGCAAGAATTGCAAAGCTGGGTTCCACGCGCTATCGAAGCGCACCGCCAAGCCTTTGCCCATACCCACACCTATTTCCCCCCCACCGCCGAGGAAACAGCCCTGATTGTAGACACGCTACTCAGCATTGCAGAACCGGAATTGATCAAACTGGTGATGAAAGATGATGAGATTGTGGGCTTTGTAGCCGCGTATCGAGACCTGGCCCCCGCGCTCCAAAAAACGAAGGGGCGAATCTGGCCGCTGGGATGGATCCACCTGTTATGGGAAAGAACCCGCACCCGGCGCTTTAATGTGAACGGTCTGGGCCTGCTACCGGAATATCGTGGCCTGGGGGCCAACGCCATCCTTTACACGGAACTCCTCAAAACCCTGCAAGATAACCACATGGCAGGGGTAGAGATCATCCAGGTTGAAGAAGGAAATACCAAAAGTTTGGCCGAAATGAAGGCCATTGGCGGCATCACGTGGTATAAGCGGCACCGCAGCTACCGGCGAGATCTCAATTCCGGTTCTTAGCAAAATTTAACAACCATTTAACCAGACATTAAACACGCCTTAACAGCGCCTTAACGTCTGACCGGCAAAATAGGAGCCAACAGGTTTCTGATCAGGAGTCAACCAACCATCGATGAGCCAGGCAAAAATACTTTTTATCGGCGGGTCCCTCAACCAAACCAGCATGGTTCACGCGGTGGCCCAACATTTACAAACCGACTACGATTGTTACTTTACGCCCTTCTACTGCGATGGCCGGGTGATGCAGGGAGCAGTCCGGGCCGGCTGGCTCAATTGGACTATTCTGGGCGGGCAGTTTCGCGCCCAAACCGAAGCCTATTTGGCCCAATACAACCTGCCGGTTGATTTTGGTGGTCAAAAACATAATTATGATCTGATCGTCACCGCCACCGATCTGATCGTTCAAAACAATATCTGCCACAAAAAAATTGTGCTGATCCAGGAAGGCATGACCGACCCGGAAAACATCATGTTCCATCTGGTCAAATGGTTCAAACTGCCCCGTTACCTGGCCAGCACGGCGGCCAACGGCCTATCCGATGCCTATCAAGCCTTCTGCGTGGCGTCTGCCGGCTACCGCGATTTATTCATTCGCAAAGGCGTCCGGCCCGAAAAAATCCGCGTGACCGGAATCCCCAATTTTGATAACGCCGCCCAATATCTGGACAATGATTTTCCCTACAAAAACTACGCGCTGGTCGCCACCTCCGACGCCAGAGAAACCTTCAAAATTGATGACCGGCAAAAATTCATTCGCCGCGCTGTGGAGATTGCCGGAAATCGGCCCGTCATCTTCAAACTGCATCCCAATGAAAATGCCAAAAGAGCGACCCGGCAGATTAAAGAGATTATCCCCACGGCCCTGGTCTTTGCCGACGGCAATACCAACCACATGATCGCCAATTGCGATGTGCTGATCACCCAATATTCCTCGGTGGTGTACATTGGGCTGGCGCTGGGAAAAGAAGTTCACTCCTATTTTGATCTGGAAATGCTCCAGTTATTGACTCCCATCCAAAATGGAGGCGCTTCCGGTCGAAACATCGCCCAGGTTTGCCGGGAGATTCTGGAAGCGCGCCAACCGCAAACGAAAGGAGACGTTGTCTACCATCATGTCACCCCTTAAAGTTGTAACCATTATCCAGGCCCGTATGGAGTCCTCGCGCCTGCCGGGCAAAGTGATACTGCCCCTGGCCGGCGAACCGCTGTTGATCCGTATGGTTGAACGCGTAAAAGCAGCCGCCCACGCCGGAACGGTGGTGGTCGCCACCACATTTGGCCCGGAGGATGATCCCATTCAAGACCTCTGCCTGGAACGAAACATCACCTGTTACCGGGGCCATCCGTTCGACCTGCTGGACCGCCATTATCGGGTGAGCCATCAATTGAACGCCGATGCCGTGGTTAAAATCCCTTCCGATTGCCCGCTGATTGACCCCCGCATTATCGATCGGGTCATCGGCGCTTACCTGGCCGACCCGACGGCCTACGATTACGTGAGCAACTTGCACCCCCCCTCGTACCCGGACGGCAACGATGTTGAAATCATGTCGCTCGACGCCCTGGGCATTGCCTGGCGAGAAGCCTGGCGCGATTTTCAACGCGAGCATACCACGCCCTACCTGTGGGAAAACC
Source organism: uncultured Caldilineaceae bacterium (assembly GCA_964612485.1). GTDB lineage: Bacteria > Chloroflexota > Anaerolineae > 4572-78 > J111 > JAFGNV01. The sequence continues at coordinate 16,116 of CAZTFF010000079.1, read as the reverse complement.
CCGACCGTTTCCGCATGCATAACGTGCTGTGGGAAACCGGGCTGGATTACGCCATGACCCATCGCTGGACCATCGACTACGAAGAAGATTACCATTTCATCAGTGAAGTTTACAACGCGCTCCACCCGCAGAATCCGGCGTTCGGAGTAACTGATATTCTGGATTTGCTGGCCCAACGGCCCGACATTGCCGCTATCAACCGGAAATATACCGGGGTCAACTGGTATCGACATCATCTGGATGAATTGAATACCATCAGCCCTGCCGCTACCCGTATGCCGGCAGAGGAAGCAATACTATGAGCCAACCCAACCACGCTCAGTTGGAAAAAATAGCCCTGAAAGTCCGCGAACACATCATCCGCATGTCTACCGACGGGGGCTGTTTTACCGGCGCTTCCCTCTCGTGTACCGATCTGATTGTGTACCTCTATCTGAAATTTCTTAACCTCACGCCTCACAACCTCACCGATCCCCAGCGCGATTACCTCTTTCTTTCCAAAGGGCACGATGTGCCCGCGCTGTACGGCACGTTTGTGGAACTGGGCTTGCTGGAACGCCACCGGCTCAAACATCATCTCGATCCGCACGATTCCATTTACTGGCATCCCAACCGCAACATCCCCGGCATCGAATTTCATTCCGGCTCGCTGGGGCATTTACTGGCGGTGGCCGTTGGCGTGGCAATAGATTGCAAATTGCGGCAGCACCAAAACAAGGTAGTTGTGATTACGGGCGATGGCGAGTTGAACGAAGGATCAAATTGGGAAGCCTGCCTGGTGGCCGCCGCCTACAAGCTAGACAATCTGATAATTATAGTGGACCGCAACGCCTTCCAGGCCAACGTGCAAACCGAACATTTAATTCCGCTGGAACCCCTGGCCGATAAATTCCAGGCGTTTGGCTGTTCGGTTGAGCGCGTGGATGGCCATAATTTTAATGCGCTGGATGAAACCTTCAGCCGCCTGCCCTTTGCCACCGGCAAACCCAGCGTGATCATTGCCAATACCGTGCGCGGGCGAGGACTGCCCAGCATCGAAAAGCGCGCCGACCGCTGGTTTTGTAATTTTACCCACGAAGAAGTTGAACAACTGATCCGGGAATTACACGGCGCTAACGGAAAAATTCAACTCACCTCGGAACCCTTGCTGGTGCGCTGAATACGACGTTCTGTAAAGTGATTTCAGATTTTTAGAAGTCGCAAAAACATAGAATCCGCGAAGTCACGCGAAGATACGCTAAATTTTTTATTCGCGTACCTTCACGGGCTTTAGCGGACTCCGGGGATCGACTGTTTATACCATGCCACTCATTAAGGAAGTGAAGAGGAATGACTTACGAAGATGCCCTCAAAGAAATTGTTCTAAACGATGACCGCTACATTGTAATGACCGCCGAAAACCGCGCCGCCATCCGCAGCCTGCCTCTAGCCCTGGGCGACCGTTTTATCGACACCGGCATCACCGAACAGACGATGGTGGGCGCGGCGGCCGGCCTGGCCCTGCGAGGCCGCATTCCTATCCTTCACGCCCTGGCTACCTTTTTGACGATGCGCGCCTTTGAATTTATCCGTACCGATGTGGGCCTTGGCAATTTGCCGGTCAAACTGGTGGGCGGCGTGCCCGGCTTTTTGTCCGAGGCCAACGGCCCCACCCACCAGGCCGTGGAAGATGTAGCCTTGACGCGCGGCATCCCTAATATGGGAGTATTCTGCCCGGCTGATAAAGAAGATTTGGTCATCGGTTTGCCGCAAATTCTCAATAGCCGCCAGCCGTTTTACATCCGGCACACCGCCCAACCGGCTGTAATTAAACATAGGTCCACCTTTGCCATTGGCAAGGCTGAGATCATTTCGGGCGGCACGGATGCCGCGCTGCTGGTTTACGGAACGCTATTTCAGCAAGCCTATCAAACCCAACGCTTGCTGGAAGCGGAAGGGATCTCGGTCCGGCTCATCAACCTGCGCACGCTCAAACCCATCGATGAAAACGCCATTTTGCGGGCAGCCCGCGAAACCCGGCTGCTGGTCACGCTGGAAGACCATTTTCTGACCGGAGGGCTGTTTTCTATCGTCAGCGAAATCCTGACCCGGCACGAAACAATGGCCACGGTATTGCCCCTGGCCCTGGAAAATCGCTGGTTCAAACCCGCGCTGTTGCCCCAGGTGCTGGACACCGAAGGATTCACGCCTCCCCAACTGGCGGAGAAAATTTTACACAAATTTTATCACGTATTACGACGCAAACCGGAGATCGCGCAATTACCGGTTCATATATAAAAATCAGGGGTTAGGAAACAGGCTGGGGGTTCGTCTTCTCCCTACCCCCAATCCTGGCCCCATTTTCAGAGGAGGCTCTTATGCCCAACAGCGTGCAATTTAATTCTAATTATCCCACCATCACCGAGTCGGACAATTTATATGCCCGCGCAACCGGCCTGATCCCGGCCTACTCGCAGACGCTGGCCAAAGGCCCCACCCAATTTGTAAACGGCGTGGCTCCCAAATATTTGCAGCGCGGGCGGGGGGCGCGGGTCTGGGACGTGGACGGCAACGAGTATCTGGATTTTAATATGGGCATCGGCCCGCTTTCGTTGGGCTACTGCTACGAACCGGTTGATGAAGCCATCCAACAGCAGCTTGAAGACGGCATCACCTTTTCCCTGGTGCATCCCCTGGAAATCGAGGTGTCGGAACTCATCTCCGACATTATCCCCAATGCCGAAGGCGTACGTTTCAGCAAAACCGGCGCCGAAGTGACCAGCGCCGCCGTTCGGCTGGCCCGCGCCTACACCGGACGAGACAAAGTACTCTGCTGCGGCTACCACGGCTGGCACGATTGGTACATTGGCGTCATGCCTCGTAATGCGGGCGTGCCCCGCTCTGTAAAAGCGTTGGTCAACACCGTACCCTACAACGACATCGCTACGGTATTGGCCTCGTTGGATGAGGATACTGCCTGCGTAATCCTGGAGCCGATGGTGTTTGATTTTCCCCAAAACGATTTCCTGGCCAAGCTCAAAATTGCCTGCGAAGGCAATCGCAGCCTGTTGATTTTTGACGAAATGTGGACCGGCTTCCGCCTGGCGCTGGGCGGCGCGCAGGAATTTTTTGAGGTGCAGCCCGACCTGGCCTGCTACTCGAAAGCCATTGCCAACGGCATGCCGCTGTCCGTACTCGCCGGGCGAGAAGAGGTGATGCAACTGCTGGATGAAGATGTTTTCTTCTTCTCCACCTTTGGCGGCGAATGCCTCTCGCTGGCGGCAGCCAAGGCCACCATCACCGAACTCCGCCACAAAGATGTTGCCGCATGCCTGGCCCGGCAGGGCGAAAAATTAAAAACCGGCACCAACGAGATTGCTCAAGCCCTGGGCATTGATGGTTACATCACCTGCAAAGGGCATCCCAGCCGAACGCTGGTCACATTTGATGAATCGGCGGGTGATCCCTTGCTGATGAAATCGTTGGTGCAGCAGGAAATGATCAAACGGGGCATTCTCTGGTCCGGCTTCCATAATCTATGCTACAGCCACACCGATGCCGACATTGATTACACCCTGGACGCCTACCGCGATGTGCTGCCAATATTACGACAGGCAGTCAGCGAAAATGCCCTGGCCGATCACCTGCGCGGCGAACCGGTGCAGCCCGTATTCCGCAAAACCGGCGGTTTTCACACCAAACCCAAAAAGGAAACACTGCAACTGGAAGTGGAAGTGGAGATGGTTCCCAGCCGATGAATGAATTTTCGCTGGCCGGAAAAGTAGCCGTTGTGACCGGCGCCCTGGGGCTACTGGGCCGCCATCACTGCCGGGCGCTGGCCGACCATGGCGCCAAGGTGGTGGCCTGCGATCTGAATGAGCCGGCGTGTCAGGATTTTGCCGGCACATTGGCCACGAAGTCAATTGGCCTCGGCCTGGATGTCACTGACCCCGATTCAATCCGGTCGATGCTCAAACGGGCTTTAGAGCAATGGGGCGGCGTGGATGTACTGGTCAACAATGCCGCCATCAACGATATGTTTGAAAATCCGGCCATGGCCGCCGAGCAGTCAAAATTTGAAAACTATCCCCTGGAAATGTGGCAAAAATCGCTGGAGGTAAACGTGACCGGCGTATTTTTGTGCGCCCAGATCATTGGCGCGCAGATGGCTGAACAGGGGCGGGGCAGCATCATCAACATTGCCTCAACCTACGGCCTGGTAGCGCCAGACCAATCGTTGTACCGCGCGCCTAACGGGCAGCAGTTATTTTATAAATCGCCGGCTTATCCCACCACCAAAGGGGCCGTGATCTCGTTTACCAAATATCTGGCCGCTTACTGGGGCCGCTGCGGGGTGCGGGTCAACACCCTCTCGCCGGGCGGGGTGGAAAATGGCCAGGCCGATCATTTTGTTGACCGCTACGCCGCCAAAACGCCGCTCAACCGCATGGCGTGTCCCACCGATTACCGGGGCGCGATTGTGTTTTTGGCCGGCGATGCTTCAAGCTATATGACCGGCGCCAATTTAGTCATCGACGGAGGATGGACCATATGGTAAAAACAAAAAAAGGCAACGGCTCTAAACCCACCGACCATATTCGCCTGCTGCTAACGGATTGTGATGGCGTGCTCACCGACAGCGGCGTGTACTACTCGGCGGAGGGGGAAGCGTTGAAACGGTTTTCGGCGCGCGACGGCATGGGGGTGGAACGGCTGCGCGCGCTGGCCGGGATCGAGGTGGGCATTATTACCGGCGAAAACTCCGGCATTGTCAAAAAACGGGCCGAAAAATTACAAATCAGCGAGCTGCACCTGGGAATCAAAGATAAAGTCGCTGTACTCGAGGAGATTCTGACTCGCCGCCACTTGCTGCCGGAACAGGTGGCCTACATTGGCGACGACACCAACGATGTGGGCATTATGCAGCAGGTGGGGCTGTCGGCCTGCCCCGCCGACGCCACCCACTTTGCCCAGGAAGTGGCCGACTACGCGTGCGCTGCTCCGGGAGGATACGGCGCGTTCCGGGAATTTGCCGAGTATCTGATCGAAGCAAGCGGAGAATACACCATCCAGCCCCCGGCGTATGCCTACAAAGCCAGCCGGTTTACGTATTACGTAGATGAATGGTAAAACCGATTGAAATCGAGGAGGCGCAATGTCAACCGTAGCAAATGTAAAAGTTGGAAACCGATGGATCGGCAGCGGAGCGCCGGTATACATCATTGCCGAAATCGGCATTAACCACAATAGTTCTCTAAATACGGCCAGGCAAATGATCGATGGCGCCATTTTTGCCGGCTGCGATGCGGTGAAATTTCAGAAACGAACGCCCGAACTCTGCGTGCCGGTGGAACAGTGGTACGTTGAGCGCGATACCCCCTGGGGCCGGATGACTTACATTGATTACCGCCGTAAAATGGAGTTTACCACAGACGCATTTGCCGAAATTGACCGCTACTGCCGGCAGCGCGGCATCGATTGGTTTGCCTCGTGCTGGGATGAAGAAGCGGTTGAGTTTATCGAGCAATTTAACCCGCCGCTGTACAAAGCCGCCTCCGCCTCATTGACAGATCATCCCCTGCTCAATAAAATGAAATCCACCGGCAAACCGTTGATGATCTCCACCGGCATGTCGCATATGGCCGAAATTGAAGCTGCTGTGGAGGCCACCGGCGCGGATAATTTACTGATCGCCCATGCCACCTCAGCCTACCCGTGCCGGGTGGAAGAACTCAACCTGAAAATGATCCAAACACTCAAGGAAAAATATCCGGGCGTGCCGGTAGGCTATTCCGGACACGAGGTGGGGCTGGCTCCCACCTGGGCCGCCGTCAGCCTGGGAGCCACCTTTGTGGAGCGGCACATCACGCTGGATCGGGCCATGTGGGGCAGCGATCAAGCCGCGTCGGTAGAGATCATTGGCCTGCACAATCTGGTGCGCAACATCCGCGATATTGAAAAATCGATGGGCAGCGGCATCAAACGGGTCTATCCCAGCGAGATGAAAGCGCTGAAAAAACTGCGCCGGATCAAAACATCGCTTTCCTCCGGCGCAAACGATGACCAAAATTATCTGATCGACCTGGCGCGCGAACAATCGAGCCGGCAGCCGGCGAGCGTGTCCGGGCCAACCAACGGCCAGTGAAATCAAACAAGGAAAATTATCAGATGTGGCATAGAATAGTTGAAACCGATTATCACATGCATTCAACCTTTAGCCCCGACGGCAGCGACTCTCCATCGGAACTCTGCCGGCGGGCACTGGAGAGAGGGTTGACGGAAATAGCCATCACCGAACACGCGGAATGGCAGCCGGGAGCCGAACCCCAGGGATTTCCCCAGGCAGACGCCTATTTTACGGCCATTGAACGATGCCGGGAACGATTTGAACCGCAGGGCCTGGCTCTTTATTCCGGGGTGGAACTGGGGAATCCGCATGAGCATGTTGATGAAGCAACGGCCCTGCTGGCAAGCTATCCGTTTGACGTGATCATTGCCTCGCTGCACTGGCTGTACGGGAAAAATATTCATCTGGAGAGTTGTTTTGCCAACCGCGACCCCGATGAAGTTTACGCCGATTATTTTATTGAATTAAGCCGGATGGCGGCCAATTTTGATTTTGACATTGTGGCCCATTTTGACCGCATTATCTGGCGAGGAACATTGTTGGGCGCGACATTTGATCCCTGGCGGCTGGAGAATGTTATTCAAGACTCGCTGGCCACCATTGCCCGCTATGGCCGGGCGCTGGAACTAAATACCCGGTTTCTCAACCACACCCCTAACTGGAACGAAAACCTGGTAATTATGTTTCACTGGTTTTTGCAGGCCGGCGGCTCCTGCGTGGTGGTAAATTCCGACGCGCACTGGCTTGACGAAATGGGTCGTAACTTTTTTGTGGCGCAGGAAATTCTAAAACAAGCCGGCTTCAAGCTTCCCGACCAACTATTCCGAATTGGCTCAACCGTAGAGATTGCCGAACCGGCCCTGCCGTGTTGGCGGTAAAAACTTTAAATCGGAATGCTACGACAAACCCGCCTTGTTTAATTCATCTTGCAGGGCCGGTAAATTGCTGTTTTCTGCTCGGATGCGGCCAATATATTGCTGCCAGGTATCTTGCTCATCCAATTTCTGATACAGTTTCCGCACTTTGTCTAACAACGTGGCCGCTTGCCTATAGTTCTCCCTGTCTCTGGCTTGAATGAGCCCCTCAATATGACGGCTGTAAATACGGATAGAGTCCCGGGGATAATCCCGCTCGGCGGCTTGCGCTACGCGCCGCTCATAATTACCCCAGCGCATGTTGGGTAACAGCTCTATGGCGCGGGGAATGTCGGCCTCGTCCAGCGCCACCTCAATGAGATCGGTCCACTTTTTTTGATCTTCCATCTGAGCCAGCAGCTTTGGCCGCAGCCCCTCCCACTGCCCCAGTTGCCGGGCCACCTCGCGCAGAGATTGATAGGTTTTGAAACCGGGATTTTCGGTAAAACTTTCCTGCCACCGTTGCAGCGCGCCGGAGAGATCGCCGGATTTTTCGGCGTATTGAGCCAGCCAATCCCGGTACCAGGCTCCCTGCCGGGTGTTGAGCAAGCCGGCCATGTAGGCTTCCGCTGTGGGGCCGGCACCTGCTTCAACCAACACATCGGCAAACCGGGTAACCAGGCCGGGCAGATCAGTAAAATGGGCCTGGGCAATGGCTACGGCTTCGTCAAAGCGGTGGTGTTCAATCAACATAAACGCCTGCTGTTGGGGTGATCCCAATTCAAGTGCCAATTCATCAGCTTGATCTTCATCTCCCTGCATTTCTAATCGGTTAGCCAGAAACCTGACCAATCTTTCTTGCCCAAAATCCGAGTACCGGTTGCTTTGCCCGGCAATGGCCCGGCGAATAAGCTGCTCAATCCAGGTCCACTCTTCATCAGTAGCCTGATTGATGAGGATGTCCGCAGCCGGATAAGCCAGATCAATACCGCCCATCTCAATATCTTTGAACTCAGCCTCCAACAGCGCCTCCAGCCATTCCCGGCGCGCTTCAGCGTCCGCTTCGCCCTCGGCCAGACACTTGCCCAATCCCTCGGCGCAATCCTGCAAAACCAGGGCCACATCACCGTTCTCATCGTATATTTCCTCGTAATCCGCCGCCACTTCATTTAGAACCAGAGCATACAAGGCTCCGGCATTGGCCCAATCGTCCCCTTCATAAAAACGATGAGCATTATCCACCAGCGCGCTGAGTTCTGTAGCCACCGCCTCCGCGCCGCGATAATCGTAATCATCAGCCATGCGTAAGGCATAACTTATTTGACGACGGAAGGCATCGAGATTAAGCGGTGTTTGGCGATCGGGTTGAACCGGTAGTTCCAGCAGCCGGCTCAGATCAGGCTCCCGCTTCAACATTTCTTTGATGAGCACGATCAGGTCTTCTTTGCTGCGATGGGCCAACATTTCATCGAGAGGAGCGATAGTGTGGAACGAGTCGGGCTTACGCGCCCAGGTTAAAAGCAAGGCAACACTGTGCTTGCAAATTCCGCCCCAATCATAGGGGCAGGTGCAAGTGACAGACTCGACTCCTTGTTCCCCGATCTCAGCCGAAACATGATAGGCTTCGAAACTGGAGCCTTCGCAATAGGCCCGCAGTTCGTTGCCCTGGCGCACCAAATCAAACAGCGCGCCGCCGCGATAATAGTTGAGGCCGCGCTGAAAACTTTGCTCGGTACTGAGTTGTTTTATATCAGCTTCGGTGATAGAAAGGATTTTTGCCATTATTTGTCCTTGAGTATCCTCCTAACGCGAACGGAGCCGCAACCAAAAAGGTTCCCGGAACAGAAATTCTTGCTCAAAGAACAAGCAGTTCATTGGTTAGGCCCTAACAACAACTCGACGTAAATTCAAATTAACCAATTCTCGGTTAACACCCCCAGCGGCACAAAATGCTTTTCGTTGGCGGTTATGACAGTGGCCTGTCGTTGCACGGCATACACACCAATCAACAAGTCGGCATCACGCGCTTGTATTCCCTGACGGCGTAAAGCAGCCCACAATTCCGCAGCTTTCTCCCAATCCGTCCGTTCAAATTCTTCCCACATAAATGCGGCCGCATAATCGAACAAGTATTGTTTTTGTTTTGGGGCATCACGATGGAGTAATCCGCGCAAAACCTCGTAGAAGACCACCGGACAGAGCAAAATTTCAGCATTCGCAGCAGCCGCACGGGCGGCGTGTTCGACTGATTTAGTTTCATGACGTAATAAAGCGGTCAGGATGTTGGTATCCAACACATAACGTGCCGTCATATCTCAATCTCACGCAAAGATAGACGATTTTCTGTCAATTCACGTTCAAAATCAACCCACCATTCAGCATCTTTATCATCATCCGGTGCAGCGCGTAATAATTTCAACAGGCGCTGATTCTGTGGAGAAAGTGGTGAAGCGGCGGGAATCGTTGTTTTCTCCAAGGCTTCCAGCCGTTTCATTTCCTCTATCCCTACCAGAATTGCTTTGGGTTTGCCTCGACTGGTAATTACTACCCGTTCTTTCCCATAGGCGGCCTGATTTAAATACTTTGAAAAAGCAGATTTCACTTCACTTACGCTCACTTTAATCATAAAGCTCACCTCCAGATGGTCTCTATGGCCTTAGAGTATTTTATCATAAAGGAGTGGTTAACCAAAAATTCGAGTTTTCAGAACGTAACCATATGGGGATCATTTAACTTTTTACGTTCAGCATCACAGCCTCTTGCTCCAACTTTATGCCGCGCTGCAACATCTCATCGATCAAGGAAACCTGATCCGCCAAGGCGGGTACGCGCCGCAGTCGGGACAGATTCCGTTCATCAGACTTGGAGAGGGGGTGCGCCCAGCGAGTGTGAGCCTGGAGCGTGGCTGTGTCCATCCGGTAGGGCGCAAAACGGGGCGAAACTTGCTGCCGCAACTGCGCCAGGATATTCAGGCCGCCGTAATCAATATCGGCCCACACATACAGCGGGATGGATGAGGAACCATGTTGCACCAAACAACGCAGCAAATGGCGAACGGTGGGCGAAGGATTGCCCCACAAACAGAGCGCGGCCAGACCGTGCCCTTCGTGGCGAATGAGTTCGTAAAACGAGGCCAAATTTTCCACACACACCACGCGGGCAGCGTCAACCCGCACCTGTTGAAGCCGCGCCGCCAGCGCCGTGGGAATCCCCACCGAGGGATAGAACTCGGCCAGCGACATTACCTGGCCCTCTGAATCAATCAATTGCCACGGCCCGTAGAGGTAAAGATGGCCGGGATTGGCCACCAGCCCCACCTCGCGCAAAACTTCCGGCGGGGTCAGGTGACCCGCCGGGTTATGGCAGCGGGCCAGGCGAGCCACGCTTTCTTTGAGCGCCTCAAAACGTTTGCTGTCGTTGAACACGCGCACGCTAAAAACGCGATAGGGTATTTCTTCGGTGGTTTCGGCAGGGGGCAGGGCGAGGAGAGCGGCCAACAGGTCCCGGTTCCAGGCCTCATCCGTCAGGCTAAACGGGGCCGGCGATTTTTTGGCTTTCAATTGACTCAATAGATGATCGATGGCTTGCAAGCGCCAGCCGTCCAGCCGGAAACGGTCGCCCAGCAGCAATTGGCGCAGCCGCTGCCGCTGGGCGGCCATGGGTTCGCGCGCCAGCAAAGTGTAGAGGGGTTCCGGTTGGTGCGGTTCCAGGATAACCGTTTCCAGCAGGTGGCCGGTTTGGCCCGGCTGCCACAACAGGCGCAGCAATCCGAGGGTATCCAGATGGGTCAATTGTTCATTGGTGGTAACGCGAGGAAGCGGGTCGGTCTGGTTGAAATAGCCGGGCAGGCTACCGGCAATATCGGCGAGGTTGACCCGCATCACCTGCCGAGGTTGGCCGCCGCGCCGCTCGTAAATATCGAGCAGGTGGTTGAGGATGACGGCTACGTCAGGCGTAGGTTTGAAGGGAATAGTCATCAGTCAACTGCAAAACTGTCTGAAAAAATTTTGAGAGAAAGTCAGGCAAATTCATAAAGTGGGATCATGCTGGCGGGTTGATTAGCTGTTCGAAGCAAGACTTCGATTTGCCGGACGGTTTCCGGTTTGAGCAATACGTCACCACACACCGTGCAGATTTCTGCCGGCACGTGATCGATCACTACCACCTGGCCGTGGTAGCGCACGGTATGCACGATCGTTCGTTCTTCATATTCTCCAGGGCATCCTTCAATACTGCAATTCATTTCTGCCTCCTTTGCATTGGGGTCAACCATTTTGGTGGCGTAGGCTCATAAATAGTAATAATGATTAGAACCGGTAAGGTTGTGGTGCAAACGATATGTACAGGCCGTTCATTCTGGGTGAAACCACCAACTAAACAACAAGCTCCCCGACGATGTTCAGGATAATTTTCTAAAATAGTTCCTGCCGAGACAGCTTCCAGAGGCTCATCCAGCGTAATGTCTTCTTCTGCCATTTTCTGCTGAGCATGTTGAGTAATGCGTATATTTTCTTCCCGTGCTTGCACGCTTATTTGCTCAAATATTGCTTGCAGATCTGTTAGCATCTACTACGCCTTTACATTGGAAACAAGCCTGGTGGATATTCTAACAGATAACCATCTGTTGAACAAAGTATAATTTTAACTTCCTGCTTCTAACTCTTTTATCATCTCAGCTTTGTCGATTTCAACCACAAAGGCGTGGTTGTTTTGACGAACCACCGTACGCACGGAATCAACGTGAGGCAGCAACCCGGCGGCTTTATCGGGCGGGGTGGCTAACAGCACTTGCAAGTGGTTATCGACCATAAATTTCAGGGCGCTGGCGGTGCGGGCGGTGTCCATTTTGCCAAAGGCTTCGTCAAACATAGCCAGGCGGATCGTGTCGGAGGGGCGGGGCTGGTTGAGGCGGTACGCCTGGGCAAAGGAGGCGGCCATGGCCACGTAAAAAGGGGTGGTGGTTTCGCCGCCGGATTTTTTGGCGCTGATGCGGCTGAGCAGGGCCTGGTCCCCGCCGGGGTAATGGATGCGAATGTCGTATTGCAGGTAGTTGCGGTAATCTTGCAGCTCGCGTAGATCGGCCAACTCTTCGTCGGGGTCGGCGGCGGTGAGGCGTTCAAAGAGCATATCCCAACCTTGTTGGTGGCGCTGTCGAAAATCGCTTTCAAACAAAGACTCGCCGAGGATGGCCTGGCTGTCCATGATCATATCATACACCTGCCGCAGCGAGGGTTCCGGTTTGGTGATGAACTCAAAGCGCTCGCCACCAAATCGCAGGGCGGCCAGGGTGGTGTTGAGATAGGCCAACTGCTGGCGGGCATCTTCGATTTGCTCGCGCAGGCGGTGAATGAAGTTTTCCACCAATTCCTCCTCGGCCAGGGCGCGCTGCTCGGCAATGCGTTCTTCGTACTGGGGCAGTTCCGACTCGACGTAGCGGTCGCGTTCGCGCAGGTAGCGGGCGGCATCCTCATTGTCATCGTAGCCAAATTCATAGGTGAGGCTGTAGCCGTGTTTGGTCTCACGCAGTTTGTCGCGGCTGCGGGTTTCGGCGCTCTGGTAATCGTTTTCGTAGCGGGCCGCGTTATCGCGCACGGTGTCCAGGGGCTGCCGCTCACGGCGGCGCTCGTATTCTTTTTGCGCGTCCTCGGCCAGATCATCGGCTTCCTCGATGAAGAGGAACTGCTGAGCTTCGCGCAAGATTTCATCGGCCTGATGTTCCAAGTTGGGGATGGTCTGCCGGGCCAGCGTATTCATATGATTTTTCAGGCCGCCGATGCTTTCCGCCACGTCATCGGCCTGTTTTTGGTGATTGGCCACCTCAGCCTCGCGGCGTTCAACCTCGCGCTTCAGGGTTTCAATAGATTGGGTATCGAGAGCCGCCAGTTCTTTTTGCAAAACAGCCAATTTTTCCGCCAATTCGGGCAAACGGGCCAACAGCGGCAGGTCGCGTTCCAGTTCGATGAAGACCCGCACTTTGTCACGGGTCAAGCTCAGGCGCTCCCGCAGGGCGGTGTCCTGCGCTTGCAGGTCCGACAACGCTTGACCGATGGCGGTAAGCCGCTCTTCCCGCTCTTCTATCTGGCGCGGCACGGCCCGCTGGCCAATGAACCAGCGGCGGTAGTGGCGCGGATTCAAATGGCTGCCGGTGAAATTACGCCGCACAAAACAATCCCGCGTTACGGCGGTGCGATGATCGCGCAGCGCCTCCAGGGTGTCGCATTTGATGTAACTGCCCAGCAGCAGGTCAATGTAAGCGCGAGCGGCGGGGTGATCGGTTTGAACTTCCCCGGCCAAACTTTTCAGTGATTGTTGGGGCGTGTGGGCCAGGATGCGCTCGGTGTCGGGCAGGCCCACGCCGTGGAGGTGGTCTTTCAGACGGCGTTGGCGGTACAACTCCATGGCGGCATCGTAATGTTCGGGCGGCACCAGCAGGTTGAAGCGGACGCGGCCCAAAATGCCTTCCACCGCATCTTGCCAGTTTTCATCGGGCACATCGAGAACTTCATACAGCGGTACTGCCTCATCGGCAGAGAGACCCAATTCGGCCCGCAGCAAACGGCGCAGGCGGGCGGCCTGGGGCGCTTCGGCCTCGAAACTGGCGGCGCGGTCGCCGGTGCGGAGCTGCTGGATTTCACGCTGAAGTTGGTCGGCCTCGACACGGAGTTCCCGGCTTTGGTTTTCAACCAGTGCGGACTGGGCGGCGTAATCGTTACCCAGGGTTTGCAGAGAATTGACGAGTGATGAGTAAGAAATGACGAGTGAAGGGTCTTTTTTGGTGAAAGTTTGCAACAAGTCCGGGATGTCGAGGTTGTCTTCAGTCAAAATTTCCTGGAGACGCCGGGCATCATCCTGTTCCTGGGCCAGAGTTTGGCGCAGGGTCGTTTCCTGTTGGCGCAACTCGGCCAGTTGTGGCTCCAGTTGAGCAATTTCATTGCGCAGGGCGGTTTCGCGGGCAGCGGTGGCGTCGGCGCGCAGCGCAAGTTGGGCTTCCATCAAACTGTTGCGGACGTGTTTGAACTGCTCGGCCAGGTTGTCGCGCTGAAGCTCCAACCGGCTGAGATCAACCTGTTTTTGATCGAGTTCGACGCGGTGTTGTTTGAGATCGGCCAGGTAGCTATCGCTTTGGGCGTAGCGCCGAATGTAGCCGTTGGTCAATCGCAGGCGGCGATGGGTCTGGCGTTCCTGGTCCAGTTCTTCAATCCGGTCAAGCAATTCGATGCGGCGTCGGATGTCGGCGGCCAGGGTTTCAAAATGGCGCATGGTTTCCAATTGCTCGCGCAGGGTGGTCACGTCAACCAGATTTTCATCGAGCAGGTAGTTGTGGACAAACTCGCGGATGTCGATGAGGGGGCTGAAGGCCAGGCCCTTGACGATTTTGGCCATAAAGGTTTCTTTGAGCTGGCCCAGGCGGTTAAGCATATGGAACCGGTAATCCTCGAGCCGGGTAAAGAGATGAGCGCGGGGCTCGGGGCCGGGCAGGGCAAAATGGTCCAGATGGCGGCGAAAGGCGCGGCTATCGAAAAGTTGGCCGGGGGCGCGGAAGAACCAATCGTCGTTAAGCCGCGCGCCGTTGACGATAAAGTAACAAACGTCCGGCGAGCGGCCATCTTCGTAAGCATCCACCACGGCTCCATGCACAAAATAGGTGTCGTCGGGATTGTGAAACTCCAACGCCACCACGCCCGTGGCATCGCCCCGCAAAAAGCGCCGGCCTTCGGTGCCCAGCTCGCCCCGCACGTAGCTGGTGAGCGTGCGGCGGCTGCCGCTCATGGCGGCCTGGTTAAATTTTACGTCGCGCTGCCCGCCCACCAGAGCAAACTGAATGGCATCGAGAATGGTCGATTTGCCCGCCCCGTTAGTGCCAATAAAATAAGTGGTACCGCAGCAGGGGATGGTAGTATTTTCAAAAAGATGCCAGTTTATCAAACGGATGTTGGTGAGTTGTTTCATTCTGTTTCTTCCTCTTCCGTATCTTCTACCCGATACTTCCTCAACCACGCCTCCATTTCCTCGGCGGTCTGCACCGGCAGCATCATTTTGACCGAACCGCGCAGGCGCAGTCGGGTTTCGCTATCGCGCACATCCAGCGAGCGGCCTTCGACCGGTTCGATCAAGCCCAGGCGGCGCAGGCCGCGCATGATGGTTTCGTATTGGCCAATGCCCAGATCGCGCTCTTTGCCGGTGATGGTGCGGTACTCCTCGCGGATCTCGCCCACGGTGACAACCGGGTCGGTGGCCAGGCTGAGCTGCTCTACCTGCTCCTCGTAGAGTTTGCGCAGCACCACGATCATCAATGATTCATCCAATTTGAAACGCTGGCGGCAGTAGCCAAAGCCGGAAACAGCCTGGAAAATGCGGTGGTAGTCGTCGTGCAGCAGGGTGAAGCCGGTCAGGTTCAACAATTCGACAAACACGGCCCGGTGCCGGTGGACCAGGTAGTAATCTTCTTTCCCGGCTTCATCATCCTGGTAAAGAAACGTTTGGCCCAGCAGCCGGTTGATGACCCGAGGAATTTCCCGCCGGGTTTTTTCCGGCAAGTCCGTGGTTTCAAGCACAGTGTTGGCGGTAAAGGGCATAGTTCTCACTCCAAAAATCGTTTGATCAGTTGAAACGGCCTGACCCGCACCGGCCCTACGTCGACCGGCTCGCCGGGCATGGCTTCGAGATCGTAATTCACTTCGGGATGGTTGCCGTAGGCAATGGTGTAAATGAGCCAGGGCAAATCTTCTTCAGCCGCAAACGCCTCAGACGGCAGGTCGGCAATGTGCAGGGTGCGGTGGCCGTTGAAGAATTGGCCTACAAAGTTCTGGATTTTGGCCGGGGTGATGACCATGCCCAATTGCTGCAAGGTGGTGGTCCGCAAACTCTGAATCGCTGACGGATCCAATACGGGCGACACCACGGGCTGCGGGGTGAAGGGCGCGCGCCGCCGGGGTGGGGTGTAAAAACTGTTGGCGTCGGGTTCCTGCACCGGCATGGCTTGAAACACCGGCATATCGTCCGGCAGCCAATCTTCGCCTTCGGCTTGCAGTTCGGCCATGTGGCGGGCCATGGAGGCTAATCTATCTTTAAAGCTACCGTCGGCGCTAATCAATTGGTATCGAATCTGCCGCAGCGAGGTGCGCAGGTATTGGGTGTGCCGCCGGTCGATTTCTT
>CAZTFF010000078.1:0-22786 GCA_964612485.1 uncultured Caldilineaceae bacterium | reverse complement strand
CCAGCGCAATGATAATGGGGATGAGGATGGAAAGTACCGCGGCGATGAGCGCCAGAACATCCTCGATAATGCTCACGACCCAGTTGCCGGTTCCGCCCGTGGTGGCCGTGACCGCGGGCCGGGTCACGCTTTTGACCGTGTGGACGCCGCCGGCCAGGATAATGCCGGCAATTACGGCGATGGCCGGATTCATATCACCGATGACGCCGGAAGTAGAGGCAAAAAGCACCGCACCGGCCACCGGACGGCCAAAGGTTTGGATGAGATCATTGACGCTGTCAACCGCCGGGATCTTATCCACGGTCATTTCGATGATGAGTAAAACGATCAACACGCCAATGACCCACCAACTGGTCAGCACATCCCACGGTTCGTTCAATTTGAGCAAATCGGTGTATTTGGCGGCAAAGGCCACCACCAACAAAGGCAGATAGGCATTCAGCCCCGCCGAGGCGGACAGGCCAAACGCTGTAGCGATACTCGATAAGGTTTCGACCATGATACAAACTCCTTCAGCCTACTCAACCATCCGACCTCAAGGGTTGCTGCCGGCAAAACGGGCAGCAACCTTTGAGGACTTTATAACTACTACAATAAGTCTGCCTTAAATGGTGGTGATTTCAAAATGGGCTTTTGCCGAATTTAACTTATCTAACCCAGGGGAAGAGGTGGAATAACGATACTTGAACTGAAACTGGGATCAGACAAAGAACCACAGAAACTACAAAAACTACAGCCTAAAAGTGGGGCACCAAAGAGAATCGCAGGTATTAAAACTGCCAGACACATTACAACGATATTGACGTAGCCAAGTATTAGCCCCGCAACAGCCAGCCCTTCACCACTTTGAGTGCCGCGACTCCTCATAATCTCATTACGAGCCATGTGGCCCGTAATTATTGCTACAATCGCACCGAGCAGGGGAAGCAATATCCAACTTACAATACCGGCTACAAGGCTGATAATAGCCATTGAATTTGTTGGAGGTTTGTGGACGTTATACGGTGATTGCATTATGTACTCCTTAAGAAATTTTTAGAGGAAACGAAAGTTAGTTGACTTCTCTAGCTAGTTGGCCATAAAGATTGGCCTGCACCAACATCGACCAGAAGAAGGTGAAGAAAACACCAACAACACATAAAATGACACCAAATTGGGCAAGTAATTGGGCTACAAAAATCAACAATATGGCAATAATATAGTTGCCTATATTATTTTTAATAAAGTTGAAGATTTCGCCAAACTGAAATGCTGAACCGAAGGTCTCGAATTGAACATACCGAATTATCCCCGCTGGAAGTACAATCCCTATGAGTAGGCCAACAATGAGAATCAGGCAGTAGAAACAACTCATGATTGCGGTCAAGACCCCTTCATCGATGTCAGCTTGTCCAGTTAAAGCAAAAATACCCCCAAAAATACACGCAATAAGTAGAATCGGAACACTATAAACTAACGAAATGAGGAAAAACATCAGCCCCTTGACGAATAAACCACCAAAATCTGTCCATTCCGGCAATTGGGTTTGCCCATCACGGACACTTTTGATTGTTTCAAGCATATAACCGAACAAAGGGAAGAATAATACTAGACCTACGACAACACTAGACAAAATGGTAGCTGCAAATGCAATGCCCCCCCCAATTGCCAGCTTTTTTACCCACTCTTCATCATCAAACATAAATGTAAATGCAGAACCAATATCCATGACAACGCTCCTTTTTAAGAAATTTAATTAACAAATTGAACTTGATGTTCAAAGGGGATGGCTATTTCCCCAGATTGCACCGCCAATAGCGCCCAGTGCCGCTCCAATGAAGAGAAAGATGGTGCAGCATGCCAACCCCATGCCGGCAGCCCCCACCGGCCCTGCAAATATGGTCGGGTCTATCCCGGTCTCCATCAGCATTTCCATTTGTTCCGGTGAAAGCTGAGATAATTGTGACGCCCCGGAAATGGCCCCATAAATCGCCAGAACGATCATATTGATGAATCCGGAAATCATCACGGCCACAAGCGCGGCAATCGCCCCATTTGTTGCGCCACTGCCCGCGGTCCGGGGAGGCGCCATCCACATGGCCGCTAAAATACCGATCCCCACATAAACCACAAGCGATAGAATAAAAGTAAAACACCCCACACACGGAATCAGCCCCAACAAATTGAGCACAATGAGGAGAACCGCTCCAATACCACCGGCCTTCAATACTGCTTGCATATCCATAAAATTAACCCTCCGGCTATTTATTGTTTTGATTTTTTTGGGTCTTGCCGATGAAAAGCCACCCCATTATACCAGACCTGTATCAGGCTGACAACAATAATTTTGGGAAATAGAGGTTTGACGAAGCCCGAACGTCTGTGCTATACTCTCTGCATGGTCAGCTGGGTGGTTCTTATGTTTTCTGTACGTATTACAAGTAATAAAGTTTCACGTAATTTACTGTTGATAACCCCATAACGTCAATTTCGTTCTGTTGGTTGAGAGTTGGAGGTGGAAGACTGTGCTCACCGAACTAAACATTGCCGATTTTGCCATTATCGATGATCTGACGCTCTCGTTTGAATCCGGCTTTAATGTGTTGACCGGCGAAACCGGCGCCGGAAAATCGATCATCATCGACGCGGTCAGCATGCTGCTGGGCGGGCGCGCCGACACCACCTTTATCCGCGCCGGCAGCGACCAGGCGCGAGTCGAAGGCGTCTTTCGCCTGTCTGATTATCTGCGGCGGCGAATTGACCCTATTTTGGAACGGGAAGGGTTGGAGGGCGACTCTTCCGACATCCTGGTGCTGGGCCGGGAACTACGCAACAACGGCCGCAACTTCTGCCGGGTCAACGGACGCACGGTCAATTTGAGCCTGCTGGAAGAGATCGCCCAACCCCTGATCGACATCCACGGCCAGCACGAACACCTTAGTTTGATGCGCGTGCGCGAGCACCAGCGTTTTCTGGATCGTTACGCCGGATTGAACGAGCAGCGCCGCGCCCTCTCTAAAGAAGTGCGCCAGCTTCAGGCCGCGCGGGAAGAGTTGGCCGGCCTGCTGCGCGATGAACAGCACCTGGCCCGGCGGGTAGACCAACTCACCTTCCAGGTAGAAGAAATCGAAGCCGCCAACCTGCAACCCGGCGAGGAAGAAGACCTGACCACCGAACGGAACCGGCTGGCCAACGCCGAACAGCTCAACCAACTGGCCGGCGATGCCTACCAAATGCTGGTTGAAGGCGAAAGCGAAGAACAGTTCTCGGCAGTGGATTTGTTGGGGCAAGCCGGGCGGATGATCGACAATCTGGTCAAGCTCGATCCCTCGCTGGCCGAATACAGCACGCTGGTGGACGGCCTGGTGGATCAGGTGCAGGATCTGGCCGGTACGCTGCGGGACTATACCGAAGGTATTGATTTTGACCCCTCCCGCCTGCAAGAAATCGAAGAGCGGCTCAGCCTGATCTTCACCCTCAAGCGCAAATACGGCCAAAGCATCGAAGAGGTCCTTGCTTTTGGCGCGCGCGCCCAGGCCGAACTGGACACCATCAGCCACAGCGAAGAACGCATCGAGGAACTACGCGAGATTGAAGTGTCATTGCGGCACAAAATCGGCGCGCTGGCGCTGGCGCTGTCGGAGGCTCGCCGGCAGGCCGGGGAAACGTTGGCCCAAGAGGTGGTGGCCCAACTGGCCGATCTTAGTATGGAGCAGGCCAATTTTGCGGCTGATTTGCAGTGGGTGGATGATCCTGAGGGGGTCTATGTAGAAACAGATGAAGGCGTTCGGACCTTGAGTTGCGATTCCAACGGGATTGACCGGGTGGAATTTTTGATCTCGCCCAACCCCGGCGAACCGTTGAAACCGCTGGTCAAAATTGCGTCCGGCGGCGAAACCAGCCGCACCATGCTGGCGCTCAAAACCGTCTTGGCCGCCGCCGATGAAACCCCCACCCTGATCTTTGACGAAATTGACCAGGGTATCGGCGGGCGGGTCGGCGGCGTGGTGGGCTACAAATTGTGGCAGCTCACCACCCAGGGCAAACATCAGGCCCTGTGCGTGACCCACCTGCCGCAAATTGCCGGTTATGGCGATGTTCATTACCACGTGGCCAAACAGGTATCTGAGGGGCGCACCCAAACGCAGGTGCAAACACTGGCCGGTAAAAAACAAGTGTCGGAATTGGCTCAAATGCTGGGCGTGCTGAGCGACAGCACCCTGGAAAGCGCGCGGGAACTGCTCGACGAGGCCGCAGCCGCCAAACAAAATCATCAAGAGGCCCCCGCCTCAAAGGTGGTGCAAGAAGCCTTGCTGTAATCTTTTCAAGGTAAATTTCCATCTGGGCACTTTCTCTGTTATTATTTCCCCTGACAATTATTGGTAGCAGCCGGTTGGCAAACAAACCGGTCTTGTTTGCTTATGGAATATCGTCCCCAAGAAAAAAAACGTAATCCGCTCATATCCCTGGCCATTTTCCTGGTGCTGGTTGGCTTTATGCTGGTGCTGGTATTTCTGTTGAGCATTTTGGTGGGCTATGTTGATGTTGAAGTGCCATCCATGGCCCAGCAGTTTGGCCCTACCCCCACCCCCACCCGACCGGCGGTGCTGTACATTGCCGACGGCGACAGTTACTTTGCCGAGGGCAAACTCAACCAGGCTATTGACGCCTACGAGCAGGCTATTGAACTGGACCCCGACAATCACATTCCTTATATCCGCCAATCCCGCCTGCTGGTTTACACCCGCGATACCGCCAAAGCCGTGGAGCGGGCCGAGCAGGCCGTTTTGCTCAACCCCGACATCCCCGAGAATATGGCCTACTACTGCCGCGCCCTCGATTGGGAAGCCCGTTACGATGAAGCCTTTGACGCCTGCGAATGCGCCATCGAGTTAGACCCGGATTACGCCGAGGGCTACGCTTTTCTCTCGGAGATTTACGCCGATCAGGCCCAGTGGGTACTGGCTCGAACCACCGCCGAGCAGGCCCTGGAGGTTGATTTCCAGAGCATGGATGCCCAGCACAACATGGGCTATGCCCTGGAAGTGCAGGGCCGGTACGGCGAAGCGGTAGAGTTTTACGAAAACGCCATCACCTTGGCGCCCAACCTGGCGCCGCTTTATGTGGACGCGGGTCGCAGTTACTACTGGCTGGGTGATTTTGAAACCGCCGCCGATCGGTTCAAAAAAGCCATCAAACTCAACCCCACCGATCCGGAAGCGTACGACCGGTTGGGCTGGACCTATTACACCGATGGCGATTATACCCGCGCGCTGGACGCGTTGGAGCAGGGTGTAGGCGTGGACCCCACCTACTACAAAGCCTGGGGCCATATGGGAATGCTCTATTACACCCGGCAAAACTTTGAAACGGCGGTTG
This sequence comes from uncultured Caldilineaceae bacterium, assembly GCA_964612485.1. Classification (GTDB taxonomy): domain Bacteria; phylum Chloroflexota; class Anaerolineae; order 4572-78; family J111; genus JAFGNV01. The sequence continues at coordinate 17,428 of CAZTFF010000078.1, read as the reverse complement.
AACTGCTCCCCCAGGCCATTGAGCTGGCCGAAGCCGGTTTTTTCCGGCGCGCCCGCTGGATTGAACTCTCTACCGAGGTTGAAACCCTCACCGGCCCGCAATCGGTGCCGGTGTTGCGCGGGCGCTTTACCCAACCCGAAGTCGGCAATACAAATTATGTGGCCCAACTCAAACCGCTCAATTACCAGACAACCCTGCGCCCCGATGTTGATGATTCCTGCGCCGCCTCGATTGTTCAGGCCATTCAAAGCGAAGCAGTGCTGCTTGGCCCGTCGCAATCCATCACGCTGACTCAAACTTTCAGCCGGGCAACGGGCACGGCGGTTCTCGATTTGACCAACGGCAACCTCTTCCTGGATATCGAAAATATTCCCCCACCGGAAAGCATTCCCTACGAAGTTGAAATGTCTTTCTGGCCCAACCGGACCGATAGTGTGGGGTATGTGCAGCCGGGTATCGATCAAAAATTGCAGGCCAACATTCAATTCAACGAGAAACTGACCGCGCCCATCGAGTATTACTACAGCCTGGGGTTGGCTTACGCCTACTTGGAACCGCCCTTGTGCGAGCGAGCCGTTCCCTGGCTGCTGAAATCGTTAGAAATTGACAGCTCGGCCTATAATCCGGCCTGGGCCGGGTTACGCATTTGCCCCAGCGCCGACTCTCCCCCCACACCGATTCCTACGCCTACCCTACCGCCGGAAGAAGATGAATAATAGGTCGCACCCTTCGATACGGCATACGCTCTGCTCCGGCCTACTCAGGATGCTGGCTGAATAGTTATAATCAGAAAAAGGCACAAAACAATGAACGCAGACCTTCAAACCAAAACGTGCGTTGTAGCCGGCCATCTTTGTTTGGATGTGATTCCGCCATTGATCGGTGAGGGAGATTTTGCAGCTACGTTCCAACCGGGCCGGTTGCTGGAAACAGGGCCGGCGTTGATGTCGACCGGCGGGCCGGTGTCTAATACCGGGCTGGCGCTGCACAAATTGGGCATTCCCACCCGACTCATGGGCAAAGTGGCCGATGATATGTTTGGAGACGTCGTGCTCAAACTCATTGCCGATGTCGATGAGTCGTTGGTGAACGGCATGAAAATTGTGTCCGGCGAAGCCAGTTCTTACACCGTGATCCTTAACCCGCCCCAAACAGACCGGATTTTTCTCCATTGCAGCGGTACCAACGATACGTTTGGCGTGGCCGATATTGATTATGAGTTGCTTCAGGACGTTGACTTGTTCCACTTTGGTTATCCGCAGTTGATGAAGCGGATGTATCAGAACGGCGGGGCGGAGTTGAAAGAGATTTTTCGGCGAGCGAAAGCAACCGGCGTCACCACCTCTTTGGATACCGCTATGCCCGATCCAAATGCGCCGTCTGGCCAGGCCGATTGGCCCGCCATTCTCAACCAGGTGCTGCCCGATGTAGATTTGTTTGTGCCCAGCATCGAAGAAATTTTGCTCATGCTCTATCCTGATAAGTTTCAGGCGGTCGTAGAGCAACAACAATCTCTGACACCGGCCCTGGCTTCAACTGTAGCCGATGATTTGCTGGCGATGGGCGCTAAAATTGTATTGTTAAAAGCCGGCGCCTTGGGCCTGTATTTGCGTACGGCGGATGAAGCGGTGTTGGTCAAAATGGGCCGGGCGCGTCCCCTGGATTGGCCGCGCTGGGCCAACCGGGAAGTGTGGGCGCCGGTATTCCAGGTGGAGGAGGTGGTCGGAACCACCGGCGCCGGCGATGCGACCATTGCCGGTTTTTTAGCCGCGCTCCTGCGTCATTTACCGCCGGCGGAAGCGGCGACCATGGCCGCCGCCGTAGGCGCGTGCAACGTAGAAGCCGCCGATGCCGTGACTGGAATCCGTTCCTGGGAAGCAACCAGAGATCGGGTGCAAGCCGGCTGGCCTCGCCGCGAACTTCAATTTGATGATGCCGGCTGGCATTTTGATTCGACGCGCGGTTTGTGGCTGGGACCTCACAATGCCTCTTGAAATATCCTAAATCTATCAATAAAGAAGGTGACTTTTGCCGGCAAGCAAAAAACAGGCGCGTTTATGGGAAGTTGACACGCTGCGAGGGATGGCCATCGTTTTGATGGTCTTTTATCATTTTGTGTGGGATCTCAGCTACTTTGGCCTGGTTCAGATTTATATGTTGGCCGGGCCGTGGCAATTTTTTGCCCGCTCCATCGCCTCGATTTTTATTTTTGTGATGGGCGTGTCGCTGACATTGAGTTACAATCGGGCCAAAATGCGGCGGGGTACCACCGGATTGTTCAAAAAATATTTTTGGCGCGGCGGGCAGATTTTTGGCCTGGGCTTGATTATCACCGCAGCCACCTATTTTTTTATTGGGCGCGGCTTTGTTATTTTTGGGATTTTACATCTGTTAGGGGCCTCGATTATCCTGGCCTATCCCTTTTTGCGGTGGAACAAATGGGCCAGCTTGATTGCCGGGGTCGGGGTTATTACCCTGGGCGTTTACGTTGATCGATTTGTGGTGACGTTTCCCTGGCTGATCTGGCTGGGAATCAAGCAAGCGGGCGTTTATATGGTTGATTTTTATCCGCTGCTGCCCTGGTTTGGCCCGGCGCTGTTAGGCGTTTTTGTGGGATTTAGTGTCTATCCGGCAGGGCAGCGTGTCTTTACCCTGCCGGATGGCTCTGAACTGTTCCCGGTGCGGGGATTACAATTTTTGGGGCGTCATTCCCTGTTGATCTACCTGCTTCACCAGCCGCTGTTGATCGGTGTTTTGATGCTGCTGGGGTACGGCGCTTTTTGAGGCCGTGATGCCACAAAACGAAACAAAAAAAGAGGCTGCCAGATAGGCGGCCTCTTTGGGAAATTTCGTCGTTAATAGCTCCATTTGGAGCGATAAACTGCTCCTACAGCCAGTAAAATCAAAATCAAAATTGCGCCCCAGAAGGGGCCGCTGCCTACAAAACCGCCATCGTTTTCTCCGGTTACAGGCAGAGGCTGATCGATCATCTGGTCGTCCTGATCCTGGCCGCCAACAGCCGATGGCCCCACCAGGCTGATGCTGTCGAGCGTGTAGTGAACCTCGCCAGGATCGGCCCATTTTTTCCAGGCTCGCACAAACAGGGTGATGGAATTTGCTGCGGGCGTGATGGTGGTGCTGTAACTCAGAAACTCAACATCGGGTGAGTGAATTTTTTGCTCATCCCAGGGCACTTCTACCCAATCCTCCGCCGGAATCTCCTGCCAGTTATCGCTCCCACTGTGGTCCATGGCGTACTGTACCCGGTAGCCGTAACTGCTTTGGTTGACATCGGCAAAACCGGTCCGAATTTGTCCGTACAGGGTTAAGCTGTACGGCTGCCTGGCTACAACATCAAGGTTCTGATAAATGCCGGCGTAACGGTCGCTCTGCGATGCTTGGACCATAGTGATGCGTTGGGCATAATCGCCGCTTTTTACGTAGGGGCCGTTCGGCCCTTCGGGCGAAAACACGGCCACGACACCATCGGTTTGAAAGCTGGACCAATTTTCGCCAATGCCGTCGCTGAAGGTTTCAAAATCGCCATTATCTACCAGATCGGCCACCGCGCCAGGCTTTACAATCAAATCGGGGTCAAACTCATCGGGAGAGGCCGCCTGGGTGGGTGTCGGCGATAGCTCCGGTTCCTCGGTGGGCACAGTTGTGGGCGTATCGGTTGGTTCCGGGGTGGATTCATCCAATACGCGGGTTGGCGTGGCAGTTGGTTCGTCGGGTGTTACAATAACATCAACCCCAGTGGGGCTGGGGATGGGCGTTGCCGTAGCCTGCCCAACCTCACCCTCATCGCCAAAAAAGACATTGTAGACCAGGATACCTACCAGGCAGGTAAGCAGCAGTACAAAGAGAATGAGCAGAATCAGACGCAGCGGGGGTGTTCGATTTCCGCTCCCGCCGCCATCATCGTCCTCATATTCCTCCTCGTATCCCTCGTCAACTTCCATATCATCCAAATATTCAGAGTTCATAGTGCCTCCAAAACCGGCTGGGGTCTAATTAGTATCGCCCGATGGGAATGATGATGACTTCACCCGGGGTCAAGGTTGTATCCACAGCAATATCGTTGGCTTCGGCAACGGTTGCCGGCGTGACGGCGCATTGATAGGCGATGCTGTAAACGGTATCTCCATATTGCACCTGGTAACCGTTGGGGCCATCGGTAATCGGGCCAAAGGGGATAAATAGTCCTTCTCCCAATTTTACAAAATAGTCTGTGCTCACATTGTTGACAGCCGCCAGATCGTGGATTGAAATGCCGTAATACCAGGCGATGCCGGAGAGCGTATCACCATATTGAACGATGTAGCAGTATCCCAGGGTAACATCACCAGGCGGCGGTTCGGGGGTGGCGGTTGCGGTGGGTGTGGGGGTTCCTGGCCCGGGGGTTACGGTTTCCGCCGGCGGGGTTGGCCCGCTGATGGTCACTTCGGCGGTATCCTGGCCAACGGCGTTGCAGTTGTCGGTGACGGTTAGAATGGCCACGTAATTGCCCGGATGGGTGTAGCCGTGGGTTACGATGTCGCCCGTTCCCAACTCGGAGCCGTCGCCAAAGTCCCATTCAAATTTGATAATGGCGCCGTCCGGGTCTTCGGAGCCGGCGGCGTCAAAGGTAATATTGGCCTGGCCCTTGCCCATCATTGCCTGGTAGGGGCCGTTGGCTACCGCTACCGGCGGCGCGTTGTCTTCGCAACTGGACGGGGTGATGACGATGGTGGGTTCCGTTTCCATTGTCGGCGTGGACGTGGGGCCGGGTACCGGTTCGGTGGTGGCGGTAGGCTCGCCGGGTTCCTGGGTGGGTTCTTCTGTCGATTCTTCCACCGGCGCTTCGGTCGCTTCTTCGGTGGGTTCCGCTGGTTCCTGGGTAGGTTCGGGTGGGGCGGGTTCTTCATCGGTCGGAGCCGGGACCGGTTCTTCCGTCGGCAGCATGCTTTCATCGGTGGGAGCGGGTTCTTCGGGGGGCATGACCACTTCGTTGGTTTGCTCCGGTTGCGGTTCCTCGGTGGCAACGATCGATATGGGGGTATCAACCGGAATAATCATCTCGCTGCCGGGCACCAATCCCTGGATTTGCGAAACCAATCCGGCCCCCAAAAATTGCGAGCCTAACCAGCAGACTACGCATAATAACACAAGAACCACCAGCACCAGCAAAATAATGCGAAGCGGACTGCTGCGTCTTTCCGAAACTTCTTCCTTTTCGGTTTCGTCAACCGCGTCTTCATCATAGGTGTCTTCGTAATCTATGTTGTCTGCATCCATGACCCTGCTCCTTGCTTAACATTATGTAATTTACGCCATGGTCAGTATACCATAACCGGCTAAATTATGTCAACAAAGGCCAAAATTATCTTCAATTACCGGGGCCAGATCGATTCGTAGGCCGTAATCAGTTGCTCCGACAGGTCATTGAATGATTCATCAATGATTTGCCGCGACGGATCCGCATCGTGCCAGTTGATGATCTCGCGGGCGCCGTGCGAAAAGGGGATGGACGCCGAAAAATCCGGCACCAGCCGTTTGATTTTGGTATTGTCAAAGATCATGCTGTGCGCTTTATCGCCCAACAGGCCCGCGCCCAACTCGGCATCAAACGCCGCCAGAAATTCCGAGGGAAGATGAACCAGGTTGGCCTCGCAGTCGGCGGCCCGGGCCATGATCTCGTGAATCTGGTTCCAGGTCAGCAGTTCGTCCGAGGTGATGTGTATCGCCTCGCCAATGGCCCGGTGATTGCCCAGCAGCCCCACAAAACCCTTGGCAAAATCTTGGTGATGGGTCAACACCCACAACGAGGTGCCGTCGCCATGCACAATCACTTTTTTACCGCGCCGCATCCGGTCGATGGCCGTGTAATCGCCCCGGATTGGGATCATGGTGGCATCGTACGTGTGTGAGGGCCGGACAATGGTCATCGGGAACTTTTCTTCCCGGTAGGCGCGCACCAGCCGTTCTTCGCACGCAATCTTATCACGCGAGTATTGCCAGTACGGGTTATCCAGCGGGGTGGATTCCGTCACCGGCAGGCTGGCCGGCGGTGTCTGGTAGGCCGATGCCGAACTGATGAAAATATATTGTCCCGCGCGTCCCCGGAACAACTCCAGATCGGTTTCGATGTGATCGGCGGTAAAGGCTATCCAATTCACCACCACGTCAAAGGTGTAACCTTCCAGTAAATTTTTTATCGAGGCCGGATCACGAATGTCGCCGTACAAAACCTCGACCCCTTCGGGGATGGGCCGCCAGTTTTGGCCTCGATTCAAAAGATACAGTTCAAACCCTCGCTCCGCCGCCAATTGTGAACAGGCTGAACTAATGACGCCGGTCCCGCCGATAAATAGAACTTTCATAGTTGCCTCCTGGTTGTGAAATAGATGATCCTGCAAAATAGTATAACACGTTTTGCCCCCTTTTTCCCAATTGCTCCTTGGGGCCGGGCATGGTAATATCCAGGGGATGTGGAAGAGTGAGAAGTAAGAAGCGAGAATCACTCATCACTCGTTACTCGTCATTCATCAGGAGTAGGCCGTGGTCCCCATCAAACTTAAATTACGCAACTTTATGGCTTACCGGGACGCTGGCCTGGATTTTGGCGGAATCCATCTGGCCGTGCTGGCCGGTGAGAACGGCGCGGGCAAAAGCAGCCTGCTCGATGCCGTGACCTGGGCGTTGTGGGGCAAAGCCCGCGCCAAACGAGACGACGAACTCATCTACCTGGGCCAGACCGAAATGGAAGTGGAATACACCTTCAACCTGGGCGGCGGCGTGTACCGCGTGATCCGCAAGCGCGACTCCAGCCGGCGCGGGCGCAGCGATCTGAGTTTCCACATAGAAGATGCCGGCGGTTGGCGCACGCTCACCGAGAGCAGTATCCGCGTTACTCAACAGAAGATCAATACCCTGATGCGGCTGGATTACGATACCTTCATCAATTCCGCTTTTTTGCTGCAAGGCCGGGCCGATGAGTTTACCACCAAGCCGGCGGGCAAACGCAAGGAAATTTTGGGCGACATCCTGGGGTTGGGAATTTACGAGCAGTTTGAACAGCGGGCCAAGACCCGGGCCGTAGAAAAAGAAAAGGAAGGCGCGGGCATTACCGCCCGCGTTGAACAGATTGAGCAGGAACTGGCCCGGGAACCGGAATACCGGGCTGAATTGGCCGCCGCCCGGCAGGAAGCCGCCGAATTGAGCCGGCAATTACATCTGGCCGACAAAGAAATGGACGCCCTGCGCGAGCAGCATCGATCCGTCAACGAGAAACAGCGCCAATTGGACGATTTGCGCGAGCGGCTGACCGGCGCGGAAGCCGACATCACCGATACCGCCGCCGAAATCGAGGCCGCCCAGGCTCGCATCAAAGAGTATCAGGCGTTGGTGGCCCGTCAGACTAAGATTGAGGCCGGTGTAAAGGAATTGGAACAGGCCCGCAAACAGGTGCAAGATTGGGACCGCCGCTTGCAGGAATCGGCCAAACTTTCCACCCGCAAACACGAGTTGGACACCGCGCTCAGCCGGGCGCGGGCTGCAATTGAGGGCGATTTGCGCGAGGTGACGACCAGAATCAACCTGTTGACTCCCCAGGCCGCCGCGGTTGAGGAGCTGCGCCAACAATTGGCCGAGACCCAAACCGAGCTGGACTCCTTGCAGGCGTTATCTGAGCAGCGAGAAAATGACCAGGCTACGCTCTCCAATTTGAAGGAAGAAACCGCCCGACTCAAAGAACAGAATCGCCAGCTCAAAGTTGAAATGGACGACATCAAGGCCAACCTCACCCAGCTCGAAGCAGCTGGTTCTACCTGCCCCGTGTGCCAGCGCCCGCTGGACGGCGATCACCGGGATACCGTGCTGCACCAGTTCAAAACTGAGGGCAAAGAAAAGGGCGATACCTTCCGCGCCAACCAGATCCGCTTAAAAGAAATTGACAGCCGGCAGGCGACCGTGCAGCAGCAGGTGGCCGAAGCCGACCGCCTATTGCGCGGGCTGGCCGCCTTGCAGGGCAAAGTGGCCCAGCTTAAACACGCCGTTGAAGAGGCGGAGCGCGCCGCCGAGGAATTGGCCGGGGCGCAAGCCGCTCAAGCAAAGCTGCAAAAGCAGTTGGACAGCGGTGATTATGCCGCCGACGTTGTGACCGAACTGGACGTCGTAAAAGCTGAACTGGCCGAATTGGGGTATGATGAAGCCGCGCACCGGCAGGCGCGGGCCGAGGTAGAAGATCTTCGCCATTTTGAGGAGAAAGCCCGTACCCTGGCCGAGGCCGAAAAACGCACTGCCGAGGAACAAAAACGACTGGAACGGGAGCAGGCGCGCCACACCCGCCTGCTGGAGCAAACCGCCGCCGACCGGCAGCGGGTGGCCGAATTGGAAAAAGACACCGCCGGGCTGGCCGACCTCATCACCCAATTGAACGAGGCCAGCGCGGAAGTGAACCGCCTCCAACGCGATGAGCGGTTTGCCCGCGATAAAGTGGCGGCGGCCAATCAAAAATTGAATTATGTGGCCGGGCTGGCCAAACAGCGCGGCGAGCAAGAAGAAAAACTCCAGCAAATCCGCGAGGTGCAGGGCATTTTCCGCGATTTGCAGGTAGCCTTTGGCAAAAAAGGCGTGCAGGCGTTGTTGATCGAAAGCGCCATCCCCGAAATTGAGGATGAAGTCAACCGCCTGCTCAGCCGGATGACCGACAGCCGCATGCACGTGCGTTTTGAAACCCAGCGCGAGGCCAAAAGCGGCGACAGCACCATTGAAACCCTCGATATCCGTATTTCCGATGAAGTGGGCACCCGCGATTACGAACTCTACTCCGGCGGCGAGGCCTTCCGGGTGAATTTTGCTATCCGGGTGGCTCTGAGCAAGGTACTGGCCCGTCGGGCCGGCGCGCAACTGCAAACCCTGGTGATCGACGAAGGTTTTGGCACGCAAGACGGCCAGGGTCGGGAACGGCTGGTGGAAGCCATCAACAGCATTCAAGATGATTTTGAACGCATCATCGTCATCACCCACATTGACGAATTAAAAGACGCCTTCCCGGTACGCATCGATGTCTGGAAGACGCCGGACGGCAGCCAGGTTTCGATTCGCTGAAAGATTAATTTGGTGTATAATAGGGTCTTGTAAAAATTTTCACGTTCAGGCAGCCCAACGGTGGGGACGATCAACAAATCGTCCCTATTTTTTATCAAAATACTGTATCTTCTCAATAATCTGGGGCGGAGTTGGTTGAGCGTGTCGAAACCAACGGTTTTCGACACGCTCAGACCTCGTTCCCTCGAAATATTGAAAAGATACAAAATACTGTTAAACGAGGAGAGAGATTATGGCTGAAAAAAGTCACCCTTTTTTATTCATTCCCGGCCCGGTCAATGTTCGGGAGGATGTGTTGGCGGCCCAAACCGAGGGCATGATTGGCCATCGTACCGCAGAATTTGAGTCGTTGTTTGCCGCGTGCGAAGAGATGCTCAAACAGCTTTTTTTTACCGGGCAGCGGGTTTACATTTCGGCCTCTTCCGGCAGCGGCATGCAGGAAGCCGCCATCCGTAACGGCGTGAACAAGCGGGTGGTCAATTTTGTGGCCGGCGCCTTTGGCGACCGCTGGAACAACGTTTCCAAAGGCTGCGGCAAAGACGCCATCCGGGTGGATGTGGAGTGGGGCCAGGCCGTCAAGCCGGAAACCGTCGATGTGGTGTTGCAGCAGCATGATGACGTGGAAGCCATCACCATTGTCCACAATGAAACCAGCACCGGCGTGGCCTCGCCACTGGGCGAGATTTCGGCCCTGGTGCGTGAAAAATACCCCGACACGTTGATTTTTGTTGATGCGGTCAGCTCTTTCTCCGGGTTGAAATTGCCGTTTGATGAATGGGGCCTTGACGTGTTGTTGACCTCATCGCAAAAAGCGCTGTCGGTGCCGCCGGGTCTCTCTTTTGCGGCGGTTAGCGACCGGGTGCTGGATAAAGCTAAAACCATCGACGGGCGCGGCTGGTATTTTGATTTTTTGGTAATGGAAAAATATTTGCAGCGTAGCACCACAGCGGCCACGCCCGCCATCTCGCTGATGCGGGCCTTGAAGGTAGAGTTGGATCATATTCTTGAAGAGGGGATGGACGCCCGTTTTGCCCGCCATCAGGCGCTGGCCGAACGAACCCGCAGTTGGGCGGCAGCGCGCGGCTTTGAAATGTTCTCCGAAGCGGGCTATCATTCGCCCACGGTGTCGTGCGTGGCCAATACGCTGGAGATGGATATTGGCGGATTGAATAAATTCCTGCGTGAACGGGGTATGGTCATCTCCAACGGTTACGGGAATTTGAAAGGCCAGACCTTCCGTATTGCCCACATGGGCTGGATCACCATGGATGATATGGACCGGCTGCTCGCGGCTATTGATGAGTATTTGGAGCAAACACAATAAGTTTTCAAACCGCCAGGGGGGATAAAGTTCGCTTACACTTGGCAGTTTTTTTATTTTAAGGAAGGTACCGTCTCAATAATCTGGGGCAGAGTTGGTTGAGCGTGTCGAAACCAACAGTCTTCGACAAGCTCAGACCTCGTTTCCCCGAAATATTGAGAAGATACTAAGGAAGCAACAAATGAAGCCAACGGGATTCTCTTTGCATTTTGCGGTAATTATGATATGGATTTTTTTGACAGCGTGCGCGCCTGCCCAAACTGCCGAAGCGCCGAGCGCCTCCTCTGTCACGCCCGCGCCAACCCCCACCCCCACTGTTTCAACCCAACCGTCGCCTTGCACCGATATCGGCCAGACCTGGACCTCACCCATCGATGAAGCCACCCTGGTCTGCGTGCCGGCGGGCGAGTTTTTGATGGGGGCTGACGACGATGATGAGCAGGCGTTGGATCGAGAAAAACCCCAGCACAAGGTTTATCTGGATGCCTTCTGGATCGATCAGACTGAAGTCTCCAACCGGCAGTACGCCCAATGCCAGGCCGAAGGCGGCTGCGTGCGAGATCTAAACTCCGGGGATTCCTCGTTCACGCGGACGGATTATCTGGGGAATCCGGCGTACGATACCTATCCGGCGTTGATCTTTGTGTCTTCGGATGCGGTAGAATATTGCGAATGGGCCGGGCGGCGGTTGCCCACCGAAGCGGAATGGGAAAAAGCGGCGCGGGGTTCGGATGGTCGCACCTATGCCTGGGGTAATGAGGCGCTGAATTGCAACTATGTTAACCATGGCGACTGCGCGGAAGATACCACCGCCGCCGACAGCCACCCCGCCGCCGCCAGCCCCTACGGCGCGCTGCATATGACCGGCAACGTGTGGGAATGGGTGAATGATTGGTACGACCCGGATTATTATCTTGACTCACCGCTCGAAAATCCCCAGGGGCCGGAAAACGGCGAGTATCGAATTCGGCGGGGCGGCGGCTGGCGGTCGTTATCGGCTCATTTAAGAGTCACCAATCGAGCCAGCGGCGCGCCCAAGCATTATTTTGACGGTCAGATGGGATTTCGGTGCGCGATGAACACGCCGTTGGAGTGATGGGGGCAGGCCTCTGCTGTAAAACCCGCTTTTTTGGCTTTTAATTGGGGTCGTGTTATAGTCAATCAAATAATCCGGCAGCAAAGGAGAGCCATTGTGACTCATCAAATGGACCGTCCTTTTTCTTTACGGATCGTTCCCCTCGACCACGTATTTTTGCATGAAAATGTTGATCCCAAGCGGGTGCAGCGGCTGGCCCAACGCTTAAAAATAGAAGATGTGCTGATCAATCCCCCCATAGTTATTGAGGCGGGCGACCGCTACGTGGTACTCGACGGCGCTACCCGGACAACGGCCCTCAAACAACTGGGCTACCTCCATACCATTGTGCAGGTGGTTGCGCCTGATGAAAATCTCACCTTGCATACCTGGTACCACACCGTCCGCAATTCAGACCCCGCCCGGTTGGTTGAGCGTATTGATGAATTAGATGAAATTGTGATGATGGAGCATGAGTCGCCCAAGGCGCTGGGCGCCGTGCTGGCCCGGAAACGGTTGTGTTATCTGCACACGGTTGAGGACCGCATTTTTTTGGTGCGGGCCGCGCCGGGGGTGGATGAGTTATACGCGCTCAACAAAGTGACGGCCACGTATATTGATACCAGTCACCTGACCCGCACCCTCACCACCGACATAGAACTTCTGCGGCAAGAGTATGCAGACCTCACGGCGCTGGTGGTTTTCCCGCAATATACGGTGGAGCAGGTGCTGCAGATTGCGCGTGATGGCCAGTTATTGCCGTCGGGCATTACCCGGTTTATCATTCCTCGCCGGGTATTGCGGTTGAACGCGGATATGGAATATCTAAAATCAAACAAATCTTTGGCGGAGAAAAATCAGTGGTTGGATGATCTGCTCGCCCGGAAGCTGGCGCAGGGCAAGATCAGGTATTATCAGGAACCGGTTTATCTGCTGGATGAATAAATCTGCCTGCCACACGCCTTATTTTTGAAGCGGTTGACTTTTGCCTTCTAACAATGTTAAAATGTTGCTGTATCTTTGTCAGTAGTCCCAAAATAATATTCAATGTAGAAAACGAAAGGAGCCATGATGTTTGATTATCAACCGCTGAATGTGTTACCGCAAGATATTCAGCAGGATTGGATGGCCCAACTGCACCGGGCCACTCCCACCGAAGAAGGGGTGTTCCGGCTGGTCAATGCCCGGCGCACGCAGCCCAAAACCTTTGAAGAACAGCGGATCATTGTGCTGGTTGTTGATGAAAACGGCTTCCCGATGCCCAATGTTCCGGTCGCTTTTTCTTTCAGCACCGCCGAACCGTATACCTTGACCAGTAATTTTCTATGGACGCCGCCTGCACCGCAAAAAGCCTTTGTTGTGCCTACGACCGGCAGCGGGCAAATTGAACAGGTGCAAGGCAGTCCGGTTGAAAAGGGCCAGGCCGGAGGGGTAACGGTGTACATATTGACCCCCGAATACGCCAGCGACTATGTAACCGGAGCCGGCATGTTGTCGGACCACACCGGGTTGCATTTTACGTTCCAATTGCGCCGCACCGGGGTTGAGTCCCTGGCGGAACGACTGCAAAAGATCGAAGAACGATTGGCAGCGCTGGAAGCGGCTTAGATTTTCAAAAGATGCAAGATTCAAGCCCCCGGGCCTCAGAGTCCGGGGGCTTTTGTGTCTTAAGGGGGATTGTGTTCTATAGTTAGATGGGTTACAATTTAAGCGTATTAAAAATCTTTCGGAGGAAATTATGGAACTTCATTTTTGGGGCGCGGCCCAAACTGTGACCGGCTCAATGCATTTGCTCAAGGTGAACGGCTACAATATTTTACTCGATTGCGGGCTGTATCAAGGCCGGCGCAAAGAAGCCTTTGAACGCAACCGCAACTTTCCCTTTGACCCCACCGACATCGACGCGCTGGTGCTGTCCCACGCCCACATCGACCACACCGGTAACGTGCCCTCGTTGGTCAGAAACGGCTATCGCGGCCCCATCTGGGCTACCTCGGCCACGCGCGATCTGTGCGCCATTATGCTGCTCGATTCGGCCCATATTCAAGAAAGTGATGTGGCCTATGTCAACAAAAAACGCATCCGGCAGGGCAAAAAACCTTTTGAACCCCTTTACACCCGCGCCGACGCCCTGGAGTCGTTGAACCAGTTCCAATCGTTGGGCTATAACCGGCCTTTTGAGGTGGTGCCGGGGGTGAAAGCGGTGTACCGCGAAGCCGGGCACGTGCTGGGATCGGCCTCGGTTACGCTGGATATTGATGATGGCGGCCAACAAAAACGGCTGGTGTTCAGCGGCGATATTGGCCGCGAAGATATTCCCATTTTGCGCGATCCTGCCCCGGTTGAAGGCGCTGATTTCATCATTATGGAAAGTACCTATGGCGAACGATTCCATAAGCCGCCGGAGCGGGCGCAGGAAATGTTCAAACAGGCGGTGATTGAAGCCGTTGACCGCCGGGGCAAAATCATTATCCCCTCCTTTGCCGTGGGCCGCACCCAGGGGTTGGTTTACGCCTTGCACCAGATGTTTGACCGCAATGAGGTTCCTAAAGTTGATGTTTATGTGGATAGCCCGCTGGCCGTCAATGCCACCGAGATTTTTCGCTTGCATCCCGAAGTATACGATCTCGAAACGCACGATTTTCTGGCCGAATCGAACAGCCGTGATCCCTTTGGCTTTGATCAAGTAACCTATGTCCGTGAAGTGAGACATTCCAAGGCGTTGAACGATCTGGATCGCCCGGCCATTATCATCAGTGCCTCCGGCATGTGTGAGGCGGGGCGAATTTTGCATCATCTCAAAAACAATATCACCGATGAGCGCAACACCGTGTTGTTTGTGGGGTATCAGGCCCAACATACGCTGGGCCGTAAAATTTTAGAAGGCCAAAAAGTGGTGCCTATCTTTGGCGAGGAATATCCGGTGAAGGCCAAAATCATGAAAATCAACGGCTACTCCGCCCACGCCGATCATAATGGCCTGTTAGGTTGGCTGAAAAATGCCCAGGATCGGGGTAACGTGCAGAAGGTTTTTATGGTTCATGGCGAGGTGGAAAGTTCCATGGCTTTGGCCGAAGCCGCTCGCGCCCAGGGGGTACCGGAGGTGTACGTGCCGGAACGGGGCCAGGTGTTTGATTTGTAGAGAACCGGGTTTTGTGAGGAGGAGTTGGTCTGATGGAAATTTCAGGCGAAGGTTATACAGTTGTCTATGATGAGGCCAATACCACGGTGTTTTTTCGAGGCGTGTTGCGTTTGCAAAATGTGGAGCAGGGCCAGCCACTATTAGAATTGCTCAATGAGGTGGCTGCCCAGAATCCGGACATCATCTATTCGGATTTCACTGAAATGCAGTTGATGAACAGCACCGGCCTGAGTATTTTGACCAAATTTATGTTTACCATGCGCGATCACGAGACTACCAAAGTGATTTTGCGAGCCATGAAAAAACATTTTTGGCAGACGGATTTGATCAGAGGTTTGCAGCGATTCCTGCCGGGGTCGGAATTGCAGTGGGTTTAGGGCCGCACCTCGTCTTTCCGCGGATCCGTTTTTAGCGCCTCCACTACCGGTAATGCCACTCCTTTTCGGTTTTTATACCACGCCGCCTGTTCAAAGCGTTCATCAAAATGCTCGCCCGCGCTGTTGGCCAACAGCCAGGGGGTGTGAGCAAAAAAGTAAGGCGGGGCCTCATCCAGCATAGCGTGGTAAGCGGCCAGGGTCAGCCGGGTTAAATCCTCTTCCCGCACCGGCGGATAGCGCGGATCCTCCGCCGCTTCCACCAGCGCTCCGCCCTCGGTGCTGATGGCGGGCAAATGATAGCCAAACCGGTTGTAAAAAATATTGGCATACGCCTCGAATTTACGGAAAGCATTGGAGTCGGCATCAATGGTATTACCCACCCAAAACCCGCCGTCTTCTCGCGGCAACTTGGCCGTGCGGCGAGCCTGGTTGATAGCTTCCACCTGTTCCGGCGTCAGGTTTCGCCCGATGATTTCTTCGTCGGTCAGCGGCAGGCTGTACATATTGACCGGATCGGCGGGGTAATCGAGCGGGTGATTGAGAAAATAATTATGCACCGCCAGCCACGATCCCGGCAGCAAATCGGCCCGGCCTCTGGCCCGGATGCCGTCTAAAAATTCCCGCAGAAAAACCATATCATCCACACTGCCGCCGCCGGCCAGGGCGGGCAGGCCGGGATACCCCCCGGCATTGTGAACATCGTGCGCTGCCAGAATCCATAAATCCACCATCTTTTCAATATTGACCGTTTCTCCCTCCCGCCAGCCGCCGGCAGGTCCGGCCAGATTCGGCTCGTTGTAAAGTTCAAAATAATGCACGCCCAGGTCGCCGGCCTGCGAAACCAGTTCCGACAAATGCTCATAAGGATCATTAAAGGGTTTGTAAACGCGCATGATCGGCTCAATATCGTTAGCCGCGAGTTGCTCAAGCAGGTAGGGGTTGGTCACGTCCGGCACATCCTCTTGCAAAATTTTGACCCATTTGATATTCATCTGGCGCAATTCTGAGATAAAATAGTTGACCACTTTCGGATGCAGGGCCAGCGTGGTGGGCGAAAAGTGGACGCCGCGCCCGTTGTCATTGGCCGGGCGGGGATAGCGGCTTAACGGATTAATGCCCGGCTGCGGGGTGGTTTTTGCGGCCCAACAGTCCGCGTCATCACGCGCACAAACCTCCCGAACTTCGCGTAGTGAGTGTCTATTTTTGAGCGCATCCACCACCGGTTCCTGGTCACCCTCCCGGTTGTGGTACCAGGCGTCTTTCTCCCAGATCGGTTCGTCGTAATCCAGCGCGTGTTGGGCCAGCAGCCAGGTCATGGTGGTAAAATAGTAGTCGGGCGCATCCTTGAGCATGTAGTCCGCCGACCAAAGCGTCCAATCGGCCACCGTCTGCCCATCCACCACCGGATAGCGCGGGTCTTCGCCGGAGCCGCGGGTGGCGCCGCCCTCGGTGGAAATCATAGGGATTTCAAAACCAAACAGATCGTAAAATTGGTTGCGGAAAGCGATGAAATGTAGAAACGCAGTCGAGTCATCGTACAGGGTAAAGCCCATTAACTCGCCGTTCTGGTATTTTTGATTGATGGCCTCCACTTCGCCCGGCGACAGGTTGAGCCGGGCTGCATCGTCAGCATCGAGCAATCGCCGCCGTAAAATGCCGGCCACGGTACGATTCAGGTTGATCTCGGCCACTTCTTCGGCCGAGAGATTGTAACGCTTGATCTCAGTCTCGGTCAGCAATCGTCCGGTGAGGTTCACTTCATCAAACGGATAGGTGGGCGGGTGGTTGATGTTGTAGTTGTGGATGGAGGCCCAGGAAAAATACAGCACCTCCTCGTTGCCCTGCGCGCGCAGAGCCTGGAAAAAGCGATAGAAAAAACTATCCTGCCAGTCGGGGCGCTTTTGATCCGGCGCAAAAAAGGAGGGCAGCCCGGGGTAACCGCCGGCCCGGTAAATGGTGCGGGCGGCCTCGGCCCAAATTTCGGCCAGATATTCCGGCTGGGGCACGCCGCCGGGCTGGCACCAGCCGCCGGGTTCGCCTTCTTGATTGGGTTCGTTGTACAGATCGTAATAATACACGCCTTGGGCCACGTAATGGCGCACCAGCGCGTCGAGTTCTTCGGGATCGTAGGGCGTGTTGCACTGCTGGTAAATGCGGAGGATGGGCATGATGTCGCGGCTGACCAGTTCGTCGATGGTGTGATCGTAGTGGCGGCCCGAGGTGCCATCGTTGAGCAATTTGACCCATTTGATGTTCATCCGGGCCAGTTCCGAGACAAAATAGCTGGTGGCTTCGTCCGATTGGGCGTAAAGATAGGTACTCCAATGGACGCCCAGGCCGTTGTCGTTGGGCGGGCGGGGGTAGGCGTCGAGGGGGAGGGGGCTGGGGGGAGAGGGAGAGGCACACAGCGAAAGGAGACACGA
>CAZTFF010000077.1:17027-23567 GCA_964612485.1 uncultured Caldilineaceae bacterium | reverse complement strand
TATGTGAATTCCGCCTTTGAACGGATCAGCGGTTTTAGCCGGAACGAAGTGATTGGCCGTAATGTGAGCATCCTCAACAGCGGCCATCACGATGACAGCTTCTTTGAAGAGATGTGGGCCACCATCCGGGCCGGAAAGGTGTGGCACAGCCATGTGGTGAATAAAAAGAAAGATGGAACTCTCTACACCGATGAAGTGGTTATCGGCCCTATTCGCAACGAGCGGGGCGAAGTAGTGAATCACGTTTCGGTTCAGCGCGATGTGACCCGCGAGTTGGCTGTAGAGGAACAGTTGCGCCGGGCGCAGCGGATGGAAGCCGTGGGCCAGTTAACAGCCGGAATCGCCCACGATTTTAATAATTTGCTCACCGCCATCAACGGTTTTGCCGAGTTGTTGCAGCGGCAGTTGCCGCCCGATAGCCTGCCTTACGACATGGCCACCAAAATTTTGCACTCCGGCGAGCATGCGGCGGGGTTGATTGATCAACTGCTGGCCTTCAGCCGGAAACAGGTCATCAGCCCCAAGATATTAAATCTTAATCATATCATTGTCAATGTAGACAAAATAGTACAACGTGTTTTGGGTGAAGGGATCGAACTTCAGGTATCGCTGTCGCCGGGGTTGTGGTTGACCGAAGTGGACCCCACCCAGATTGAGCAGGTGCTCATTAATCTGACGGCCAACGCCCGCGATGCCATGACCGGCGGGGGAAAATTGGTGATAGAAACAATGAATGTGGTATTAGATGGGGCTTATGCGGCGGAACATGTGAGCACCGAACCGGGTGATTACGTGCTGCTGGCCGTCAGCGATACCGGCTACGGCATGAGCGAAGAAATTCAGGCCCACATTTTTGAGCCATTTTTCACCACCAAAGAAGTTCACGAAGGCACAGGCCTGGGGCTGGCCTCGGTGTTTGGCATTGTTAAGCAGAGCCGGGGTAATATTTGGGTTTACAGCGAAGAAAAGATAGGAACCACCTTCAAAATTTATCTGCCGCGAGTTAAAGAGGATGCCTACGATTCGCCGCAGCCTTCGCGTGATAGCCAATTGCCGCAAGGCACGGAAACAGTTTTGCTGGTTGAAGATGATGATATGGTGCGCGAATTAACGGTGAGAGTGCTCACGTCCCAGGGGTATCGGGTGATCGAGGCCACCAATGGTCGAGAGGCGTTACGCCTGAGCCAGCAGCACAAGGACCGCATTCATTTGCTGCTGACCGATGTAGTGATGCCGCAGATGGGCGGTAAAATACTGTCTGAGCGGATCAAAGTGGAATATCCAGACATCAAAGTTTTGTTTACGTCCGGTTATACCAACAGCGCGGTTGTGAAACAAGGCGTTTTACCCGATAACATTGCCTTTATTCAAAAGCCCTTTTCGCCGGCAGATTTAGCTGTAACGGTGCGGCAGGTGCTGGATAATTCCTATAAATTCAAGACCTAATGCTGGATAAGATCCCACCAGGGTTTCATCTCCAACGGCAGCGGCACGCCTTTTAAGGCAATGAGATGGGGGGGATCATCCAATGCGCGCATTTTTTGCCAGTTGAAGTAGCGCTCCAGCGTGGCAGTTGGGTAAATGTCTTCCATAGCCTGGTACCAATTGCTGGCGCTGCTGTTGATGCTGGTTCTCTGGCCGTTAGCCAGTTTTTTCTGGTAATGCCAATATTCAAACGCCAGAAAATGCCACGTCCAGCTAAATTCTTCTTCATCATCGTGAGATGAAATTCTTTCCCAGCCATATTCGCGGGCCATGGCGGTCATATCCACATAATAGCCGGAGATATTTTTCTTTTCGATGCCTCCCTGTTCCGGGGCAATTTGCGTGCGGGCGCGGCTGCTGTAATTCCACGGATTGGCCGTAAGGGGGCGCCCGCAGCCGCCGCTCTGATCTACACAGCGCAGGTAGATGCGCCAGTAGCTTTCGCCGCCGTAATCCTCGCGTACAATTTCATGGGCCAGTTGGCCGTCAACATGATAATCAAAGAGCGTATCAATGGCGCGCCCGCTTTTGTGCCAACTGGCGTACTGCGATGTTTCGGTGTAAGCGCCTACATCGCGCGCCGCATCAGACAACGTGCCCAAAAAGTCATACCCCACTTCATCCCGCAGCCGGTAACGCCACGCCAAAAACGAGTCGTCCACCGTATCGGCCAGCCAGGGCGTGCCGGTTTCCAGATTGTTTATACGAATCAAATTGTAGGGTTCTTCGCCATTCTCATTAGGAAACAGCCTCTCTTTAAACAGAGTAGATTCCCCATTCCCATCCAGCGCGCCTACCGTCCGGCCAAAATCAACCGCCTGGGCGTGCCACGTTAACCGCCCTTGCAGCCAGACAACATCGGTGAGCAGTCGGGGGCGCGCGGTATCTGCGCCCGGTGTTTGCAGCGCAATGCTCTCCCCATCCCAGCGATGAAAAACGGCGGCCAGCGTGTTGCCCTGCGGACTCCACGCCGGCCCGTCCGTGCGCCCCAGCCAGGTAACAATCTCCGGTGATTCGGGAGTATCCACGTTTATGGTGAAAATCTCTTGGTCGCCCAGATCACCCACCACGTAGGCCAGCGATTGGCCGTTGGGATGCCAGACAGGCCACATTTCGGCGGTGGGGGCGTCGGTGAGAGGGGTGATCTCGTTGGTTTCCACCTCCAGCAAGAACAGGTCTTTGCTGCCGTTGCGCCAACTGGTAAAGGCCAGATGCTGGCCGTCGGGGCTATAAGCCGGGGCAAAATCGCCCTCAAGCGATTCTGCGGTCAAATTTACCGCCGGCTCCGCGCCGTCAGCGTCAGCCAGCCAGATGTCCAGATCACCGTTTTGATACGATTCATAGACAATTTGTCTGCCATCGGGACGCCATGTAGGGGCGCCGTCATAATGCGGATGATGGGTCAACCGCAACTGCTCGCCGGTTTGCAGATCAAGCACGTAGATATCCCAATTATTTTCCCGGCGCGAGGCAAAAGCCAGGCGGGTGCCGTCGGGCGAATATGCCGGGTCGGTATCCTCGTAAAGATCATTGGTCAGTTGGCGCGGCGTTGTTCCCTCCGGCGTGAGGCTGTAGAGGTCCCACTGGCCGTGGCGGTAGGCGGCAAAGGCCAGGCGTTCGCTCCGCTCCGGCTGCGATTGGCTGTAAGCGGGCGAAGACAAAATTGTCAGGCAGAAGAACAGGGCTGAAAACAGGAAGAAGGGTCTAACCATTGTTACTCGACCTCAGATAAAAGTTGTTCCACCATCACGTCGAGCGCGGTCATCGTTCCCCGGATTCGCTCCAGGTAGCCGGCCAGCTCGGTATTGCCAATTTCAATCACCACCGGCACATCAAAATTAAGCGGCACCGAGGTGGAAATGGGGATAGTGCGGTCGATCTCTACCGGGATGGTGGTATCAATAGGCACTTCCATATCGATGGGCACGGTCACGTCGATGGGGATGCCGTTGCCCGTATTGAGCAGGTCAACCTCAATGGTGGTTTCAATATTATCCTGAATGGGAACCACCAGTTGAATAGGAACTTCGATGGTTTCGTTGAAGGGGATCTCGGCTTCCACCGGAAATTCCTGGTCAACCTGCACATTGAATTCTATGGCCGATTTTTCAAACGTTTCCAGGTCGGCGATGGTTTGTTGGATCGACTCCTGCACCACCGGCCCCATCTCCCGGCTGGCCGCCCGCACCTGCGCCCGGGCCTGCTGCAATTGCCACACCAGAAAAATATTCAAGCCTAATGAAACAAAAACCAACACAAACAGAATGATGAACAAAGTTTTGGTGGTTGTTGACACAATGTTCTCCCTTAAAAATTAGTAATCAGTGGTCAGTGGTCGGTCATTTGCCACCCACTGACCGCTAAAATACTGATCACTGATTACCCCCGCCGTTCCGCCCCGCACTTATGGCAAAATTGGGCGTCGGCGTGCAGGGCGGTGCCGCAGCGATAGCAGTAACCGCCCGCTGCGTCCCCGCCGGATGCTTTTTTCTGGCGGCGGCGCTGGCCGGGCCGGCCCGGGCGGCGAACCGGGACTTCGTCTACCTGGCGCTGCGACCACCACCAATAACCGCCCACACCCGCCAGCAGCAAAACACCGGCCCCAATTAACACGTAGCCCCAGTTGAAGGCAGGCGCGGTACTGGCCGGTGGATTGGTCACAGCGGGATTAGCAGGTGGCGGCGCGCTGAGCGTAATCTGTTCAATTGATAATTCGTCGGTGGGGCGATTGTAAGTGGCTGAAATTTCCAGGCGGTCGTTGGCGGCCAGCCCGGCCAGTTCCAGGTTATAATAAGTCAACCCGTCTTGCCCCACAAACGTATTGCCGGGCGACGGCGTCATGCTGAAATCGGCGGCCTGGGCCGGCTGCTGCACCTGCAAGACGGCGCTTTCGGTGTTGTAAGGCGCGGGCAGGCTTACGGTCAGTTCGCGGCGCTCGCCCTCTTTGGTTAAGATCATCGAATCATAATATTCAAATTGAATATTGGGCGATGGCGTTGTGAAGGTCAAAAACAGGGAATCGTCTTCGTAGCGTATGGTGATGGCCTCGTCGGGCACATCAACCAGCCCGCCGTTCTGTTCTACGGCCACCGCGTGCATGGATTCTATGTAACCGGGCAATTCAAAGGTGACGTCGGCGGGCAGCGTTACCGTCGAATCCAATGTGGCGCGGTAAATCACCAGGGTTTCAGGCCGGTCAAATTCCGGCCAAATCTCGATGGTCAAGCGCTGGAGTTGGAGAGGTGTTTGGGCCAGGAAGGAGGTGGGGAATAGAAACATCAACAGGATGGCCATCCATCCCCAGGATCGGTTGTATTTCATCGGACTCCTCAGATTGAAAGGGTTGGTCGTGACAGAGATTATATGCCAGCCGGCTGAAATTTCAAAGTTGCCCTGTTTCGATAGTGGTTAGGGAGGCCCTAATTTACCATTGAATCCGGGCCGAAACCGTATTATACTGGTGATTGAGACTTTTCTTTAACAGTGTAATGTATCTTCTCAATATTTCGGGAGAACGAAGTCTGAGCCTGTCGAAGACCGTTGGTTTCGACAGGCTCAACCAACTCTTCCCCAGATTATTGAGAAGGTACAGTGTAATGTTGCTATGAGTCAATGGCCGAGAAATAAATCCGCAACAAAAAATAGCGGGATCAAAACAACGCTGCTGGCAATTTTTGTCTTGATTTTGCTGCAAGGGCTGCTCCTTGCGGCTGCCTTTACTTTTTTGACTCCGGCGCAGCGGCCCGCCGAGGATGATCTCGATAGCGCGGCCCTGAATGCGCCGCCGCCCGGTGTCATTCCCACCGAGCCGGCTATGCCCGTTCAACCGGGGATTCCTACCTTTGAGTTGCCGGATGTTACGCCAACCCTGCTGCCTGTTCTGCCCTCCCCTTCGCCCATACCCTCGCCCACCCCCACGGCTGAAGTTTCGCTGCCGCCCACCACCGTTGCGGTGCGGGGGCTGGAAGTAACGCAGGGAATCCAGGTTTTCAATGAACCGGAAAACGCCCGCTGTAATCCCGATCCGGCCCACCTGGATTATATTTTCTGCAACAACTCGATGCCGCTGGTGACGGGCCGCCACACGCTGGTGCGGGTGTACCTGAACTGCGCCGGCAAGTGCCCCACCGGCGAAACCCAGGTCCAACTACGCTTTCAAAAAAACGGCCGGGAGATTGCCAATTTCACCCATTCTTTGCCCGCCGATGGCTTGCGGCAAATCAACGGCTTACCGTTCAATGATGTACGTCTTGATCTAAATAAATCGGTCAATTTTCAATTCTTTCCCCCGCCCGACTGGTTATCGGGCCAAATAACGTTAGAAGTCTCCGCCGGCCCGGTCGGCGCTACGCCGGATACGGCCACGTTGAGCCGTGAATTTGCTGTCCGCCAGCCGCTGCGGGTGGCCTACGTGCCCATCCAATACCGGGGCTTCAGCCCGGCAGCGCCGCCCGATGTCGATTACTGGCTGAAACGGATGTACCCCGTGCCCGATGTGGAATATTTTCGCCTGCCCGGCTCGGAAGTGGTGTGGAACGGCGACCTCAGCAAGGGCGACATCCTGCGTAAATTGCTTTACGTCTACTGGCTGTATGTGCAAAATCAGCCGGTTGAAGCCTGGCCCGACCAGTTGTTCGGCTGGCTGCCGCCGGAATATTACAACGGCGGCATCTCCGACCCCTACTGGTGCCCCGATTGCGTAGGCCCGCACTCCAGCCGGGTGGCCTTTGGCGGCCTGCGGCCCGAGCCGGATATTGGCGGCCCGCGGATCCTGGTCCACGAGATCGCCCACAACCTGGGCGCAAAGCACGCCTGGTCGCCCACCAATAACCAGGACAACCACTGCTTCAAGGCCGAAGGCGTCGATATTCGCGTGGACCCGGCCTGGCCCTACGCCGACACGCCCTACATTCAGGAATTTGGCATCGATCTGTACAGTGACCCGCCCGTGGTCTATTCGCCCTCGTTTTATGATATGATGGCCTACTGCGCGCTGCCCTGGATATCGCCCCACACCTACCGCACCCTTTTCGACAGCCCCTTTTTGCAAAACGA
>CAZTFF010000077.1:0-16927 GCA_964612485.1 uncultured Caldilineaceae bacterium | reverse complement strand
GGATATCGCCCCACACCTACCGCACCCTTTTCGACAGCCCCTTTTTGCAAAACGATCCTACCGCGGTGCTGCCCGTGGCCGATTTCCGGCCCCAGGTTCAGGCGGAAACGAGCGGCACGTTGTTGGTAAGCGGCATTATCTACCCCGACGGCACCGTCTCTCGTCCCGAGGTGGTGCGCCTGGCCGATGCCGCCGGCTCCGCGTTTACACCGCCCGTCGCCTTCACCCCTCCACCGGGCGACGATTACTGCCTGGATGTTCGCGGCGAAAACCAGACGATGTTGGCCCAACATTGTTTTGATGTGGGCTTTGTGGATATGGAAACCGGCGAGCTTGAAGCCAGCCCTTATTTCTTCACGCTGCCCGGTGCTGCCGCTGCCGGCGATGTCTCCGAGGTCAGTATCAGCAAAAATCAGGTTTCGTTGGTGATCGTCAAACCCAGCAACACCCCCCCGGAGGTTACAGTGGTGTTTCCCAACGGCGGTGAAACGCTCCAGGGCCAACAAACCATTATCTGGGAGGCCGCCGATACCGATGGCGATTCCCTGACCTACGATCTGCTCTACAGCCCGGATCAGGGCCAAACCTGGACACCGCTGGCCGTGCAGCTGGGCCAAACCAGCCACAACTTTTATGCCGATCAACTTCCGCCCACGCGCGAGGCGCTCATCCGGGTGATAGCGCGCGATGGCTTCCACACCGCCATCGATGAATCGGACGGCCCTTTTACCCTTGCCGCACCGCCGGACAACAGCCTGGGTTTGCAAGGCCCGGTGATGGTCCGGCCCGGCCAAACGTTCGACGTGACCGTCCGGGCCAACAATCTCACCGGCCCCGGTCTGTTTGGCATTCAATTCGAGCTGAATTTTGATCCCCGGCTGCTGCAAATCAGTCAGGTTCGGATCCATCCTGATCTTGATCTGGTTGTAGAAGATTCTGTTGACAACCCGGCCGGCCGGCTCTCGGTCATTGCCAGCCGGCGTGGCCAGGTTGACAATCTCACGGGGAACTTGACGGTGGCTACGATCACCTTTACCGCCCAACAGGCGGAAGGAGAGGCCACACTGACGTTGAGCGATGTGGGCGCCGGCGCGCGGGGTGGCGTGAGATTGGAAATTAGCGAAGTAGGCGGTCTGTTGGTACGGGTAACCACCCCTTGAGGAATTTTTTTAATCCAACCATTTGGCAGCCTTTATGGTTGTGCCCCCGCCAATGATTGTTTGAATCTCAAATTCGTCCATGATTTTGTTAGAGCCGGAAATACCCATACCCAGCCCTTTTGAGGTGGTATAGCCACCGGACAGAACCCGTTCGACATCTTCGATCCCCGGTCCTGTATCTTGCGCAATAACTTTAATTCCCTTGCGGTCGCCGTTGTAAGGGATCAAAGTAATGGTTCCGCCCTCGGTGTAAAGGGTAATATTCCGGGCCAGTTCCGAGATGACTACGGCAATTTTGGTCGCATCCGGTAGGCCAAACCCCAATTTTTTAGCCATTTCCAACCCTTGCCGGCGTGTGGTGACCACATTGATCAAATTATTGATGGGTAGGCGGACAGGTTCCAGAGATTCATTGGCCATGTCAACCCTCCGGTTGGGTGGTAAATGATAGTTCCATTGGGTTGGTGTTAGTTAGTGAGTTGTTTCCGTTGGCTTTATTTGGGTTGGGGCCGGCGCTAAAAAAATGTTCTTCCCGGCTCATGGCCAGAGCATCGTCCAGATCGAGCACGGCACGAATATGGGATAGGGTCATACCCAGTTCAACCAGGGTTTCGACAACGGCATCCTGCAACCCGGCGACAATCACTTCTGCCCCCATTAAACCGGCCATATTGGCCATACTTTCGATAAAACGGCCAAAAAAGCTGTCACAAATATCTACTTGAGAAAAATCCAGCAATACCCAACGCGAGTGATGTCGGCGAACTTCTTGGGTTACCTCACGGCGCAACCGCAATACTTCCTCATCCATCAGATCACGAGGTACGGCTACCAGTAATAAATTCTCCAGTTTCTGAATAGCTCCAGTTTCCATTTATCAAAATTTCCTTGTGTAGTGTCTTTTAGGTATTGCTTAGCTTAACGCCGAGGATATCCAGGGCTACAATCAAGCCTGTCTGCAAATCGCTCAAGGTGGTCATGTCGCTCCAATCAATACCCAGGTCAACAATAGTTTCGGCCACGGCGTCGGACATACCGGTGACGATGGTGCGGGCGCCCTTAAGCCGGGCCGCTTGAATAGTTTTGTTCAAGTGATTGGCCACGCCGCTGTCAATCAATGAGACCCCCGTGATATCGATAATAACAATCTTGGCCCGATATTGGCCAATTCCCGACAGCAGGGTACGGGTAATATCGCGGGCGCGCATACTATCAATACTGCCGATGAGGGGTAATATAATAATGCGGTCCATAATAGGGATAATGGGCGTAGCCAGTTCTTTTAGGGCTTGCTGCTGGGCTTCAATGACGTCTCGCTGCATCCGTTCCCGGTCCACTTCATCTTGTTTGCGTTGGGTAATATCGTGAACCACGGCTAAAATTTGCTGCTCGTCGGCAGAGGTGATGGTTTGGAGGCTTACCTCGCTCCAAAACAACTCGCCATTTTTTCTTTTGCTGCGCCATTCAAAGACCTGGGGGCCTTCTTCGACGGCTTTTTGTAGCATTTGCGCGGCATCTGCGATGGTATAAGGGGGTTCACCGGCACTAATCTTGTCTATACCAAGCCCCATGATTTCTTCCTTGGTATATCCGTACATATCGCACGTCCCCTGGTTTACATCAAGAATAGTCCCTGTTTTTACATCATGGATAAAAATGGCATCAGTGATGGCATCAAAAATTGCGCGATAACTATTGTTTGTTGCGGTTTCAGACATGTTTGTCTCCGTCAGTGAAATTGAAATAAGGGAAATGTATTATTTTGAGTTAGTTAGTTTGACTCCCAGACCACTCAAGGCCGCTACCAACCCTGTCTGCAAATCAGAGAGGGTTTCAATGTTGCTCCAGTCAATGCCCAAATCCACAATGGTTTCGGCAACGGCTTCGGAGATTCCGGTTACAATGGTGCGGGCACCTTTGAGCTGGGCCGCCTGAATGGTTTTGTTCAAATGATTGACTACACCGGTATCTACAAAGGGCATCCCGGTTACATCAAGGATAACCACCTTGGCCTGGCGTTCGGTAATTCCGGCCAGTAGCATCCGGGTAATATCACGGGCACGCATGGTATCGATGCTGCCGATGAGGGGCATCACAATAATATTATCCATAATAGGGATCACCGGGGTGGAGAGTTCGTGAATGACCTGTTTTTGGGCTTCGATGACTTCCTCTTGCAGGCGTTCTCGCTCTTTTTCGGCTTGTTTGCTTTCGGTGATATCTAAGAAAGCAGCCACAATATTATCTGGCGAGGTTTGGAACGCGTAAACCTGGTAGATATTTTGGGTTGGATCCAATTCGTCTTGGAGGGGGACTGTCTCCTCTGTTTCCTGAGAATAGACAAACTCCGTTTGCCAGGTTTCACCGCTGGTGGCAACCTCACGGAACCGAGCCGGCAGTTCAGTTTCGGCCAGTCCGGGGAAGGTGGCTTCAATCGGCTGGTTAACCAATTCATTCGAAGCAAAGGCAAACATTTTCTGAGCCGTGGGATTGACGCCATCAAAAATGAGGCGATTATCAGGCTCCAGATGGTACAGGTACATGCCCATCGGTACCGAAGCAATGATGTTACGGAAGGTGGCCTGACTTTGTTCCAGGTTGTCAATGGTTTCACGTAGTTGCACGGTCATCCCATTGAAGGTTTCTGCCAATTGGCCAATTTCATCCTTACTGCTTACTTCGACAGTTTGCGATAAATCACCTTCCTGCACGGCCTGGACTCCCGCCGATAGTTTTTCAATGGGGCGTACAATTTGCCGGACTATCACCAGAGCGGCGACTACGGCTACGGCCAGGGCAATAAGTGTGAACGCGCCAACCCAAAAGACCAAATTCCAGGCCAATCGGGTTGCCTCATTATAAGATTGTTCGGCCACCGCAATCAGGGTTTGGCTGTCAAACTCTACCGGTGTTGCGGCCAGAATGACATCAGAACCGGATAATCCACTGGTACGTTCACCGCCGTCAGTGAAGGGTAGATCGAAAGTGGTTTGCCTTAACACAACCGACGGGTCAACGTGGGCAACAACATTACCCTGTTTATCTACAATATAGGCGTAATTTTCCCCTTTACGGAAATTTCTTACTAATTCTCGGATATTGTTAAAACGGAGTTCGGCGATCAGGATGTGGCTGACCTGACCACTGCGAAGATCAATCACTGGAATCGCAATGGTCATCAGGGGTTCTCGAATTGTTTCATCAAATCGTACCGGGCTGTAGTAAACCTCACCGCTATTGGCCGGCTCTAAAAAGGCTTCACTATCGGCCCGGCTCACCAAATCACTATCGGCAATCATACTGGAACGCGATAATCTGATCTGTTCTTGGCCGTTTTGATCTACCAGCGTCAATTCCTGGTAGGCGGATTGGTTAGCCAGTAAACCGGCTAACAATTCTTGCTGGCTTGTTGGGTCAAGATTGCCAATGCTCCGCGTGTCTACCAGCGTTTGCAACTCATTTTGCCGTTGGTTTAAATAGGCCCCTACTTCGGTTGCCAACTGGCGCGTGATAGATTGCTGCAAGGTGATAGCCTGGTCTCGCATGGCCCCAAAACTTAACCAGGCAATCAAACCGGCTAAGATCAAAAGTGGAACCACGGCAACGATAATAAAAACCAGGGTCAGGCGCGTGCGCAAACTATTGAAATTTTTAGGCATAGTTTGTAACTCCTTTAAAATTTTGAGACACCCCGACTTCGAAACTTACTCATTACCCCGGATGAGGGTGTGCGCTTGCTCTAAAACAGCATCGGAGATGTCAAGGCCAATGGCTTCGGCTGTAGCCAGATCGATAGTCAGGAAAAATTCGGCGTTCTCAACCGGCAAGTCGCCAACATTGGCTCCCTTGAGTACCTGATCGGCCAGCCGGGCAGCTTGTTGGCCCATGGTAAACGAGTCAAAGGTAAAGCTCATGAGTGAGCCGGGAAAGGTATTGGGTGTTGAGATGGGCAACTGTTTTTGTTTGGCTGTGTCAACCCAATCTTTGATGTGGGTAATAATAACATCGTCCGGCAGCAGAAATATTGCATCCACATCATCGGGAATATCGGCAATGGCCTGAAGATTTTCTTCAGCGCTGTGAACTTCGGCGGGCACTAATTCTACCCCTAAAGCCGCCGCCGGTTCACTAAGCGAAGCAAAGGCGGTGGAGGGAGCCACATCATTAGAATTGTAAGGAATAAAAACACGTTCAATAGAGGGGTCTATTTCTAAAAGCCACTGCAAGCGGCGAGGATCGCCGCCGGCATTGGTAATACCCGTTATATTACCACCCGGTTGGGTGAGGTTGTTGACCAGCCCGGCATCAACCGGATTGTTCACCGGGGCAAAAATAATAGGGATGTCGCCGGTGGCTTGTTGGGCCGCAGTTGCCGCCTGGGTGGTTACGGCAAAAATCAGGTCCACCCCCTCATCAACCAGCTTTTGAGTATAGGAGTCCAGTTGGGCCGGATCGGTGATAGCGCCTTCATAGATGTAGCTGATATTTTTTCCTTCAACATAGCCTTGTTCCGCCATCTTGGCCTTAAAGCCTTCCACAACCGGATCAAGGGGGGGAACACGATTAATAATGCCAACGGTAATGGTTTCCGGTTCGCTTTGCCCGCACGCCATCATTGATAAGGCTAATATTACCAATACCATAATGAGCCAAAAGGATTTTGTATGTTTCATCGTTGAAGTCTCCTTAAGTGTCACACTTAATAATAACATTTTGCCGTAAAGCAAAATCTTATCAAGGTTTTTTATTTCCAAAACCGGTTGTCTTGCCGGAATAGGGGCTAGAAGGGGGTGCCGCTACGCCTCAACGGGGCCGTTTTAAAATAGAAGTTGCGGGCCTACCAGACTCACCGTGTTTTATTTTATCACCGGTCTGAAAGTAGTTCAAGTTAGCAGATGTATTCCAGGTTCTGGCGGTGAAGGTAGGGTTACATCCCGCTATAAGATATAACCCTACCTGTTTTCCACAACGTAATTTAGCCCCGGTTGATCAGGCGCAGAATATTTTGGCTAAATATTTTTTCTCGATCTCTCTTCTTGAGTTTCAAATCTTCAACACTATCGAGCGCATCGTTTGTAAAAATGCGGCCGGCACTCGCATCCATCGGAGCGTCTGAGCCAAACAAAACCCGATCTGAGCCAAAGAAATCCAGAGCCATTTTGATCATCAACGGCTCATGGCCCTGGGTGGCGGTATCACAATAGAAGTTCTTAAAATGCTCGATGTAGGGTGAAGATATGGTGGTGGGCTGTTTTTGCCCGGTATTCTGCTCAAAGTAATCCCAGCCGTTTTGCATCCGTTGGGCGTAGTAAGGAATGAGCGCGCCATGATGATGAATGATCAGTTTCAGGTTGGGATAACGATCAAATACGCCATCAAAAACAAGCCGGACCATTGCTTGCGAGCTGTCCAATAGCCAGGAGAGAGCTTGCCAGATTTGCCATTGAGAGATGGGTTCGCCAACATAATCGGGATAGATGGGCGGGCGGGAAGGATGTACCCAGAGCGGAACATCTAACTCCACCGCTTTTTGATACAATAATTCATAATCGGCATGGTCGGGCGGTTTGACCGTTGGCCCCACTACATAAAATCCACCCACCATGTTCAAATCGTTTACCGCCCGTTCAAATTCAGACAGCATCACGTCCGGGTTGGTGGTAGGGAGCAAGGCCACGCCCAAAAAACGGTCCGGGTGTCCGGCCACAATATCGGCCAGCTCATTGTTGAAAAGTTGGGCGGCCTGGAGCGCCAGTTGAGGATCGGCGTGAACCGGCGGCGCGGTTTCAATCCAGGGCAGCGGCACCAAAATGCTGAGGTCGATGCCGCATTCATCCTTCATAGCCAACCGCTGATCGACATCAATTAAAGTAGGCGTGTTAGCAAACAGGCTTCTGAATACGTGCGGATAAATACCGCTGGCATTTTCCAGAAATTCAATGATGCTCATCATCGAGAAGTGGCAATACGAGTCGATCCGATAGAGGTCTTTCTTCCGGGGCGACACGCTGGCCGGTTGGCTTAATGCTTCACTTTCAGGAAAGTCGGGCAAGTTACTTAACCCCACCATTCCCGATGCTAACATAGCGTTTCTTAGAAAATCTCTGCGTTTCATAATTAGTCCCTCCGGCGACTAGGTTATGGTGTTTTGGATATAGATTTGTTTGAGGTGATCAATAGCTCTTTGTGAAGTGGTGATACGAAGTATGGCAAAGAGTACCTGGGCAGTTTACCATAACTTTTGTCAGAGTGAAAACCCCAAAAATTAGGGGTTCTATTTCCAAAGACTTGAACTTCCCTTTAACAATGGTACAATAATCGTACCCTACCCGTTTACCATAAAACCTTAAACCAAAATGTAAAAAATATCTATTCCGTAAAAAGCAATGATTAACGGCCCAGCCATACAAGCGAAAAAAATCAAGCAGACTTCTTCGATGCTGCACGGCCTGGTTCACATTCCCCAATTTTTTTTGCAGCCCCTCGATTTATTCAAAAATTATGATGCGCGCCGGAATCTACAGCCTGATCTGGTGGCCGGCATCACCGTGGCCGTAATTTTGCTGCCCCAGGCCATTGCCTTTGCCCTGATTGCGGAACTGCCCCCGGCAATGGGCCTGTACGCGGCGGTTGTGGCCGCCGTGGTGGGGGCGTTGTGGGGATCTTCCAACCAGGTGCATACCGGCCCGACCAATGCCATTTCTCTGCTGGTATTATCGGTGCTGCTTACGGTAGCCACGCCCGGCACGGCGGATTTTATTATCGCTGCCGGGATGATGGCGGTGCTGGTGGGGCTGTTCCAACTGTTCATGGGCCTGGCCCGGCTCGGTGTTTTGGTTAATTTTGTGTCCCATTCGGTGGTGGTAGGTTTTACCGCCGGGGCCGGGGTACTCATCATCATCAAACAACTCCGGCCTTTGTTGGGCATAGAGTTTTCGGCCCACAATATTTTGGAAACGCTGCAAGCCATTGTCTCCAATCTTCCGCACACACACCTGCCCACGTTTTTATTGGGGGTGGGGGCCATTGTGTTGATCTTTGCGCTGCGGAAGATCAAGCGTAACCTGCCCGGCTCGCTGATCAGCATGATTGTAGCCTCAATAATTGTTTATTTTTTGGGATTGAATAACAAAGGCGTGGCCGTGATTGGCGAGTTGCCCGCCAGCCTTCCCCCCCTGGCAGAACTGCCGTTGCATGATCTCCAGTACGTGGCCCGCCTTTCAACCGGCGTGCTGGCCATTGGCGCGATTGGGCTGGTTGAAACCACAGCCATTGCCCGATCCATTGCCAGCCAAACCGGCCAGCGATTAGCCAGCAGCCAGGAGTTTGTGGGCCAGGGATTGGCCAATATTGCCAGCGGCTTTTTGTCCGGCTATCCGGTGGCGGGATCGTTTTCCCGGACGGCGGTGAACTATAAAGCGGGCGCTGAAACCCGGATGAGCGCCATCTTCTCCGGTTTTTTTGTTTTGATCGCCCTCTTTGTGCTGGCCCCACTGGCCGTTTATCTGCCCACTACCGCGCTGGCCGGCGTATTGATTGTGACCGCCTACGGCATGATCGATAAAGCGGAAATGGTTCGTATCGCGCGCGGCGCGCGGGGGGATGCGGTCATCATGCTTGCCACGTTACTGGGAACATTGTTCCTGCATATTGAATTTGCCGTTTTGCTGGGGATTTTACTATCGTTTGCTTATTACATTATCTATGCCAGCACGCCCGGCGTATTTTCGGTGCTGCCCGATGACCGCTTCAGACATTTTGTGCGCCAGGAGGCTCATCAGCCTTCATGCCCGCAGTTGGGGATTTTAAAAATTTCGGGCGATCTTTATTTTGGTGCCGCCGGATATATTGAAGATGCTATTCGCCTGCATTTGCGCCGGCACCCCCGGCAGCGATTTTTACTTTTACGGATGCACGGCGTCAACCAGTGCGACCTGCACGGCATCAGCATGCTGGAATCGATCATGGCTCTGCTGCGCGAGCGCGGTGGAAAGCTGTACTTAATGCGCGTAGAAGAAGACGTTTTGCAATTTATGCAAGAGAACGGCTTCTATGATCGTTTAGGCTACGACCATTTTTTGCCGGACGAATACGCGATTTTTTACCTGTTTCATAAAATCCTCGATCCCTTCACCTGTATCTATGAGTGCAACGTCCGCGCTTTCAAAGAGTGTCAAAACCTGCCCAAGAATTACGCAGTTGATGAACTGCCCCCGTCTGGCGTTCCGGTAGAGCATGTTGCCGAGATTTCTCCGGCAGAACTTTACCGAATCTTGAATAACGGCACAAGTTCTGTGATTGTCGATGTACGCGAACCGCGTGAGTTTAAAAAAGGCCATATTCTCCAGGCCCAATCGGTTCCCATATCAGAACTTTTACAGCATGTCTCATCCCTGCCTCAAGATAAGAATATCACCTTGATTTGTCAAAGTGGGTGGCGCAGCCGGCATGCTGCGGCCTTTTTGTTAGACCAAGGGTATCGTGATGTTCAAATTTTGCAAGGCGGCATGTTGGCCTGGAAAGCGGCCAGGCTGAAGGCAGTTTCCGCTACCCAATAAGACAGGTCGGTGGTGTCTCAGTAATTCGACGCTGCCCCGAAGCAGAAATGCATCCACTGATCAAAGTTATCTTGGCTTGGCTTGCTAAAAATGGTAAAATAATTGTATCAGCAGCAAGGTCGTTGTCCATATGGCAGCATATTCCGAAGCCACACAAGTAAATGATGTTTTCAAATCTACAGTTCGCTCCGTTCCCCAATATTTATTGCGGCCGCTTCAGATTTTCCAAACCTATCGCCCTGAAAATTTGCGGCCTGATCTGATTGCGGGGCTGACCGTGGCCGTAGTTTTGCTGCCGCAGGCCATGGCCTACGCCTTGATTGCCGAACTCCCTCCCCAAATTGGCCTTTACACCGCGATTGTGGGCGCGATTGTGGGCGCGTTGTGGGGATCTTCTTTCCACTTGCAAACCGGTCCTACCAATGCCATTTCTCTGCTGGTTTTGTCGTCTCTCTTACCTGTTGCGGCCGCGGGAAGCTCCGCCTTTATGGTTGCTGCCGGATTGATGGCGGTCATGGTCGGGATGTTTCAATTGGCGATGGGGCTGGCTCGATTGGGAGTACTGGTTAATTTTGTATCCCATTCGGTGGTGGTGGGTTTTTCCGCCGGGGCCGGTGTCTTGATTGCCGTCAAACAGTTGCCCTCCCTGTTTGGATTAGAATATCCCAGCCACGGCATGATGGAAATCATTCAAGGCCTTTTTGATAATCTTGCTCAACTCAATCAGCCAACGTTATTTTTAGGGTTGGGCACCATCCTGTTGATCGTTTTGTTGCAGCGTTTCAGCCTCAGGATACCCGGCCCGCTGATCAGTATGATTATTGCGGCGATGGTGGTTTATTTGTTCAACTTGAGTCAACAAGGCGTAAACGTCATTGGTGAAATGCCAGGCGGCCCGCCGCCGTTGGCCTCGCTGCCATTTTTTAATTTGGAATTGATCAGCCAGTTATCGATGGGCGCGCTGGCCGTAGCAGCCATTGGCCTGGTAGAAGCAATGTCGATTGCCCGTTCGATTGCCAGCCAAACCGACCAGCGCCTTGACAGCAATCAGGAGTTTGTGGGGCAGGGCCTGGCCAATGTCGCCTCGGGGTTGTTTTCCGGCTATGCCTGTTCCGGCTCCTTCACCCGCTCGGCGGTAAACTTTAAATCCGGCGGCCAAACCTCGCTGTCCAGCGCAATTTCGGGCGTGTTTGTGCTGGCCTCGATGCTGGTGCTGGCCCCGCTGGCCGCGTATCTGCCCCGGGCCGCGCTGGCCGGCGTGCTGGTGGTCATTGCCTACGGCATGATCGACCGGGCCGAAATTATGCGTATCTGGCGTGGCGCGCGCGGCGACGCCCTGATTATGCTGGCTACATTTCTGGCAACTTTGTTGTTACCGCTTGAATTCGCCGTGTTGGCCGGTATTTTGCTGTCATTTGCCTTTTATATTATAAAAACCAGTGTCCCCCGCGTTTTCTCGGTGGTGCCGGATGCGGAATTCAAACACTTTATCGAACAACAGGCAGAACACCCCTCCTGCCCCCAACTGGGCATTCTCAAAATCTCCGGCGATCTTTATTTTGGCGCGGTAAGCCATATAGAAGAAGCCATTCATCATCACATCGACAGCCACCCGGAGCAGCGTTTTCTGTTATTGCGCATGCACGGCGTCAACCAGTGTGATTTTAGCGGCATCCATATGCTCGAGGCCATCATGCGGCTGTGTCGAGACCGGAACGGCGACCTGTTCATTATGAAAGTGCAAGACTCGGTCATGGCACTGATGAAGACCACCGGTTTTTATGATCGATTAGGGGCCGATCACTTCCTGTCTGAGGATTTTGTCATTGAATACCTGTTTCACCAGGTACTCGATCCGGCGATTTGCATTTATGAATGTCCGGTCCGGGTTTTTAAGGAGTGTCAAAATCTCCCCAAACAAACCTACGAGGGCGATGTGGCGCTTCATATGCAAATTCCCCTCGATGCGGTGGCCGATATAACCCCGCAAGAATTGTGGAAAAAGCTGCACAACAGCGCGTCGCCGCCGCTGGTGGTTGATGTGCGCGAGCCTCGTGAATTTCAACGCGGCCATATTCCTGAAGCCCGGTCGATTCCTTTGCCCAAAATTTTGACCAATGCTTCGGATGAGTTGCCTCAAGATGCGGAAATTGTGATGGTCTGCCGGGGGGGGCGGCGCAGCACGCGCGCCACCTATTTATTGCAAAATAAAGGGTATAATGTACGGGTATTGCGCGGCGGCATGCTGGCCTGGGAGTCGGCGGGGCTGCTGGAAGCGATTGATTGAAGAACCACAACCGTAAAACGTGCTCTTGAAGGAGAAAAATGGACGAAGAATTTGGTGTATATCACAATGTAGGTCTGGACCTGGTCCGCGTAACCGAAGCAACTGCCCTGATTGCGGGCCGCTGGCTGGGATTGGGCCAGCGGGAAGAAGCGCACCGGGCCGCTACCGAGGCCATGTACAAAACTCTGAGCCAGATAAATATTGATGGACATATTGTTATTGGCGAAGAAGGCCGCCTGGGAGAACATACGCCGCTCGATACAGGCCGGCGCGTAGGTACCGGCAACGGCCCGGAAGTGGATGTGGTGGTTGATCCCATTGAAGGCACAAATTCCGTCATCCATGGCCATCCCGGCGCTATATCGGTGGTCAGCGTCACCCCCCGAGGCTCTATGTGGTCGCCCCAACCGGCCATTTATATGGATAAGATAGTGGTCGATTTTGAAGCCGCTTCGGCTCTGGTGCCGGAGTGTATGGACGCCCCGGCGGCGTGGACTCTGGCCCTGATTGCCCGAGCCAAGAAAAAAGCCGTCCGAGACCTGCAAGTTATTGTCCTCGACCGCCCGCGTCACTATGATCTAATCGAAGAGATCCGCTCTGCTGGCGCGCGGGTTCTCCTGCGGTCTGATGGGGATACAGCCGGATCGCTCATTGCGGCCACACCCCAGGGCGGAGCCGATGTTTTGATGGGTATTGGCGGCGTGCCCGAAGGCGTGACCGCCGCCTGCGCCGTGAAAGCAATGGGCGGCGGCATGTTGGGGCGTTTAGCGCCGCAGAGCCAGGAAGAACGGGCAGCTATCGAGGCAGTGGGCTTGAGCGCCCAACAAACACTCACCAGCCACGAACTGGTGAGCAGCAACAAAATATTTTTTGCGGCCACCGGCGTAACCCATGGACCAATTCTGGCCGGGGTGCAATACCATGGCAATCAGGCTAAAACACATTCCCTGGTTATCCGGGGCGAAACCGGAACGCGGCGGGTGATTCATACCAAACATGGGGCGCTGGATGTGATTTTGGGTAAAACCGGCTGAAGATTTAGCGAAAGGATAAGGATTAATTTGACGAAATGTCTTGACCATGGTAAATTTCATTGTCTCTGTTTGACATATTACGTGGTTAATTTTCATAAGGGGCTTCTTGTAGATGCCCCTTATCATACGTGCCACCAATTAGAAATTAGTTTGGGGGAGAACACACCATAAGTACGAAAGATACCCGAAGAGTTAATGATGAAATTTCTGTACCTGAAGTTCGGCTGATTGATGTCGAAGGGGAGCAGATTGGTGTTGTCAAAACCAGCAAAGCGTTGGCTCTTGCTCAAGAAAATAATGTAGACCTGGTTGAAGTTGCGCCCAATGCCAAACCACCGGTTTGCCGGTTGATGGACTACGGTAAATTTTTATATGAGGCGCAAAAACGGGAACGGGATGCGCGTAAATCTCAAACAAAAGTGGAGATCAAAGAGATTCGTTTGCGCCCAAAAACCGGTGAGCACGATATTGATTACAAATTGCGGCAGGCGCGCCAGTTTCTGAAAAAAGGAGCCAAAGTCAAGGTTAGGATTCGGTTCCGGGGCCGGGAAGTGACCCATCCCGAAGTTGCCAGGGAATTAATGAACCGTATCTCTGAAGAGTTGAGCGATGTTGCGGAGATTGAAAAGAGACCTTCGATGGAAGGTATGACCATGTTAATGATTTTGGGGCCGGCTCAATAACAGCCCCTGATTGTAAACATCAATCATCAATGATGTAAAGCCCGTAAATAAACAGAAGTGCGGAGCGTGACATGTCCGCACTTTGATTTTGTAGGGATAAGAATTTAGTCAAGTAAGGATGAAGAACAATGCCCAAGATGAAAACCCATAAAGCTACGTCCAAACGTTTCAAATATACCGGTTCCGGTAAATTGATGCGGACGAAAATTGGAAAAAGCCACTTGCGCCGGAAAAAAAGCAAACGCGTGAAAGCGCAATTCGATAGCATGCTGGAAGTAACCGATGACGGCACGCGCAAGCGAGTTCAAAAATTGATGCCATACGCAAAAAAAGGTAAATAAGGCAGGGATATTGTGAGAGTAAAAACCGGACCTCAAACCCAACGTAGACATAAAAGAGTTCTGAAACAGGTAAAAGGCCAGCGCGGCAGCAAGCATCGCCTGTTCAAGCGCGGCAACGAAGCGATGATGAAATCGCTGGAGTACGCCTATCGGGATCGCCGCAACCGCAAGCGAGATTTTCGCCGCTTGTGGATTGCACGGATCAATGCCGCAGCCCGCCAGAACGACATCAGTTACAGCAAATTGATGTACGGCCTCAAAACCGCCGGCGTGGAGTTAGACCGCAAGGTGCTGGCCGACATCGCTATGAATGATCCGTCAGCCTTTTCCGAGTTGACCGATACGGCGAAAGCGGTGCTGTAGCATTTACAAATTGTTAATCAAAAAAGTGGGAACGACTTTCGTTCCCACTTTTTTGATTCCTTTCTGATTCCTTATGGAGTGAGTTTAAGCGGATTTTCTGAGCGGCGCGTAAGCGTTGGCGGTGTAATTGAGATCGGGGTTCCAAACCATAAACCCACTGCCGCCGGCATCAAATGCGCCTTTTATCTGGGCCTGGATCTCTTCTTTGCCGTACACCCGCCCGTCAAAACGATAATCGGCAAAATCTTGCAGCCAGGGGCGCACTTTGCAACTAAAACGGCTCACCCGCTGTACCGCTTGTTGGGCGCTCTGGTGGATCACTTCATACGGGTGGGCTACGGGGAGCTTGTAGTTGGGGATGCCGTTGCCAAAAGATGAAGGATAGAGCTTAGGCGAGAGGACGTCCAGATAGGGGGCCATCTTTTCAATGTCTTGGCCAATCAGGGTGTCGTCTTTACGCCAGCAGGTGTAGCCAAAGGTGTCGGCGGCCAGGTTAACATTGAAAGGTTTAAGCTGGCCTCGCGCCGCGCTCAGAAAA
Organism: uncultured Caldilineaceae bacterium; assembly: GCA_964612485.1. Taxonomy (GTDB): domain Bacteria; phylum Chloroflexota; class Anaerolineae; order 4572-78; family J111; genus JAFGNV01. The sequence continues at coordinate 1,963 of CAZTFF010000077.1, read as the reverse complement.
CTGGAAATGGCGGCCACGCGAGTTTCTTTGCTCACTTCCTGAGAAAATTGCGGTGGTCCCGCCGGACTGGCGCTGGGGAAGCGCAAATAATCAAATTGAATTTCATCAAATTCTTTTTGGGCCGCTTCCACCGCAAGCTGGATATTGTAATCCCAAACAGGCTTGAGAAAAGGATCGCTCCATCCGGCGCCGTCCTTGTCTTGCCAGAGCGCGCCGGCGGTTGTTTTGAGCGCCAATTCGGGGCGGGCGGTGGCTAACGGTTTATCTTTAAAAGTGACGATGCGGGCGATGGTGTAAATGCCGCGCGCTTTGAATTCTTGCATTAAAACGGCAAAATTTTTGGCCGTTGGGTGGGCGGTTTCAATGCCAAAGGCCCGGGGAATTTGGGTGGGATAACTGATCCAGCCATGTTCCCCTTTTATGTCGATCACCACAGCGTTGAACTCGGTGTTGGTGAGTAGTTGGAACATCCGTTTGAGCGAGTCTGGATGGCCCACCGCAAAGTAGCTCAAATAGAGCGCTCTGATCGCATCCAGCGGACCTTGCGGGGGAAAATGAGGATCGGTGACAAAGGTGGGTGTTTGCCGGGTTGTGGTTGCGGGTTGAGAAGTGGCGGGTGCCGGCTCCTGTACCGGGGCGGGTTTTTCCGGCGCAGCATCGGACGGCTGGGTCAACCCCGGAATGTAAAGCCGCTGGCCCGCCCACAGCCGGCTTGGTTCTTCAATATCGTTGACTTCCACCAGCTCCCTAACGGTGATGCCATAGCGTTTGGCAATACTGCTGACGGTGTCTCCCTCGGCCACGGTGTACACAAAGAAATCGCCGGGGGTGGGCGGTGTTGTCTCTTTCAAAGCCGGGTCAGGATGTTCAAGTTCTGTTTTGGGGGATAGATAGCCGGGGATGATCAATTTTTGTCCGGCTGAAATACGGCTGGGATCGGCAATATCGTTGGCTTCGATCAAATCTTTTACCGTGAGCGCGTATCGTTTGGCTACGGAACTGAGTGTATCGCCGCGCTGCACCTCGTACCGAAAAATCATTTCGTCGTCCGTATCCGGTTGGGGGGCAACCGGTGGCGGCAGGGGGTGGTCTTTTCGGTCGATGTCAAATGGTAGTTCTTCTTGGGCGGGCGCGCTCATTTCGTATTGATCCGGGTCCGGTTGTTCTTCTTCTTCTTCTTCGATAGTCGTATCCGGTTCGGGTTGCAGAGAATCCGTGGCAATAAGCCACTCCAAGTCCTTATCATTTTCCTCATCCATTTCCACGGCTTCCGTAGAAAAGGTATCAGCCGGAGCTGATTCTGTGGTTGGTTCTGCGGCCCGAAGCCATTCCGGCTCTTCAGGCGACAGGCCGGATTCGGCGGCCAATTCTGTGGACTGTTCCCATTCGTCCGGCGGGAGCAGCGTTGGTTCTTCCGTTTCAGAAACGGGTTGTCCGGTTTGTTCGGCTTCTGCCAGCCAATCGAGCTGCTCAGTTTCTGCCGGTTTGGGGCTTGGCGGGCTGGGGCCTGCCGGCGGTTCGACAGGTTCGGGGATGGTTTCTGTTGGTTCGATATCGGTGTCCGGTTCGTCTTCTGCGGGAGCCTCAATCCAAGGCCCGGTAGCCGGGTCCCAATCATCCGGCGGAATTACCACGGTTTGGCCGGCCCCAACTGTTTCCGGGTCTTCAATGCCGCTGGCCTGGGCAATGCGATCATAATGCACGCCAAATTTTCGGGCCACCGAGAAAATTGTCTCTCCTTCGGTGAGGGTATATTCTCTGAGCCTGCTGCCATCGGGTAACAGGTGCTCGTACCCCGCGGGTGGTTCGGCCCCCAGCCAGATCAAAAAACGAATGTAGAGATCACGAAGAATACTGACAAACCTGCTCATCAGATAACCTCGGCGCAAACTGAACAAAAATTTGATGAATAGACATTATATCGATTAAATGAGACAACAAAGGCGAAAGCTGGTAAACTACA
>CAZTFF010000076.1:0-23647 GCA_964612485.1 uncultured Caldilineaceae bacterium | reverse complement strand
AGAGCGCTTGAATGGCATTCAAGAGGTCAGGGGTTCGAATCCCCTCAGCTCCATAGGCAAAAAATCCCCTGACTTGACAGGGGGTTTTTTTGGTTTAAAAATTATGGTACACTAAATTTATTTACGGGGGTTATGACGATGGCAACGCTCAGTTCAATGGTTTCAAATGTGGCCGGGGGGCTGCTGAAACAAAGAAAACCGGAGGTGCTGCAAGATTATGCGGCCCACATTGCCGGCCATTTACAAAAACAGGCGGATGTTTTTTTTGATCTTAAAGCGGTTCACCAATATCAAGGCGACGGCACCAATCATTGCGGTCCCACCACCCTGGCTATGATCATCAATATGATCTTAGGTGAGAAAGGCTACGATTACAAGAGCGTTAACTTTTTTGATTTACAGGCCGTGATGCAAAAAGGATCGCTGGCTTTTGGCTTAACCGGCTACCGCCTGAACACCGACTTTTTGCAAGAGGTCAAGATTGGCGATAACATTACCGGCGCCACCTTACCGTGGGGGTTGGCTCAGGCCTTTAAAGATTTTAACGAAGGGCTGAAAAAATCCGGCGGCCCCGACCTGGGATCGGCTACATTTGCCGAAGAAGGCACCAAAGAAGATTTGATCAACAACCTCAACAACGGGACCAAAATTGCTATCATGCTGGTCTGGCCCAATAATGGCGGGGCGCATTGGGTAGCCGTGGCCGATTATGAGGCCGAGACCGACACATTTTTCCTGTTGGACCCGGCCAATCCCAAAGACGAACTTAGCAAAATGGGCTGGGGCGATCTCTCCGAGCATTGGAGCCGCCCCATCGGTTTAACCAACCTGCCCGATCTTCCCTTTTTGAACGAAGAGGATATGATTGATCTGCTGACCTTGCAGAACGTCATTATCACCTTTAAACCCAAGTAAGGTCATCCCCCCATTTGCTTTTTTACCAACCCTCGGTAAAATGGGAAAAATTTTTTCCAAGGGGAAGCCATCACCATGCCAATACCAAAATCTGAATTCATCTGGTTCAATGGAGAGTTTGTGCCCTGGGACGAGGCCAAAATTCACGTTTTGTCCCACGTGTTGCATTACGGCACCAGCGTTTTTGAGGGGATACGGGCCTACCAAACCCCCTACGGCCCGGCCGTATTGGGCCTGAAACCCCACGTCAAACGGTTGTTTAACAGTTGTAAAGTCATTAACATGCCCGTGTCCTTTACCCCGGAGGAAATAGAAGCCGCCATTCTATCGACCGTGGTCACCAACAAACACAACGCCTGTTACATTCGCCCCCTGGTCTTTCGAGGGTACGAGGTGCTGGGGGTTGATCCCCGCGCCTGCCCGGTGGAAGTCATTATTGCCACCTGGGAATGGGGATCGTACCTGGGGGCGGAAGCCCTGGAAAAAGGCGTGGATGTGGCCGTCAGCAGTTGGCGGCGGATGGCGCCCGATACTCATCCGGCGATGGCCAAGGTGGGCGGCAACTACATCAACTCGCAAATGGTGGTAATGGAAGCCAAACGCCACGGCTACATCGAAGGCATTGTACTGGACGTGCAGGGCTACGTGAGCGAAGGCAGCGGCGAGAATATCTTTATTGTAATCGATGAAAAAATCTACACCCCGCCGGTCGGCAACTCCATTCTCACCGGCATTACGCGCGGCTACGCCATGACCCTGGCCGAAGAAAAAGGTTATCCTGTTATCGAGCAGCAAATCCCCCGCGAAATGCTCTACATTGCCGATGAACTGTTCTTTACCGGCACCGCCGCCGAGATCACGCCCATCAAGAGCGTAGACGGCATCAGTATTGGCAGCGGTTCCCGCGGCCCCATCACCGAAGAAATTCAAAGCGACTATTTTGCCCTGATCACGGGCGAAGTCGAAGATCGGTTCGGCTGGTTGACGTTGGTGAAGTAGCGGCGTGTTTGGATAAAAATAAAGAGGTCCTAACCCCTGCTGTTCGGCCTGAGTTAGGACCTCTGTTGATTCGGTTGAATTTTCTGTCTGTAACCATTTTACCGCTTACGGCCATCGCTCCGAAAAAAAACCGGATTGGGCGGAACGGCAACGCGGAAAGGCAGAAATCAGTATATTTGAGCCAATGTTACCGGCTCAAATTTTGACCCACATATGTAATTTGTGGCCCTCTTCTACGACTTCCCAGCGAACCGCTAAAATGTCCAATTCGCCCCGGCTGCCTTCGCCGGTGGGGAAATCGAGCCGGGCCGGGCGGCCTTCGTGCCAGGCATCCTGGCAGCGTTTGACCAATTTTGGCCCATCAAAAGTACGCATTTCGCACAGCGCCACATCGCTGCTTTCCAAACCTTCTAAAACACCATACGTCCACTCGTTGGGTACATCCCGAAAATCGGGCGGCGGGCCTTCAACAATGGTGATGTAAGCCGGTTCAGTTTGATATACCATATCCTCATCCTAACCCGAACAAAGCCGGAACAAAACAGGGCAACTTTTAAGAATGCTTGTCCAAAGAACAAGAATTTCACTGGTTAGGCCCTGATAGCATTAATTAATTGCCAAATCCTTCGGCCCTTATTTTACACGAAAACAAATTGCTTGCCAATTACGGATTCAATCCTACGCGCATCATGTAAACAAAAAACCCGGCTATTAAGCCGGGCTTCATTGCCGTGACGGGAGTGAATGGGAGTCGAACCCACCGGCGCCTGCTGCTCGCAACCGCCCACTGATTTTGAAGACCAGGGCCGCCACCGGACGACATCCACTCCCCTGCTCACGGTTATTCTAATCAGATTTTTTCTTTTTGCAATTTCGATTTTCTTCAAGCAAATTTCAATTGCCTTCAAGCAAAATCAGATTCCCTTCAAGGGAATTTTATTTTCCTTCAAGCAAATTTTGCTTCCCTTGAAGAAAATTATTGAGCGATGACTAAATTTGGTCCAACAGAATCTGGTTGCCATCCGGGTCGGCTAACGTGATGTCGACGAATCCCTCCATTGAATCTTCCGAGCCTTGCAGCAATTCCAGCCCCTGTTCCTTGAACGCCGCTTCGAGGGCCTTTACATCGGAGGGGTTAAAGGTGAGAATATTTTGCTCAAACATCCCTTCAAACAAGCCGATGATGGCGTCTCCATTTTTTAAGATCAGCCATTTCTCCTGAACATTGCCGTCAACGGCTTCAAAACCCAATTTTTCGTAAAAAGCTTGCGAGGTTTCGATATTTTTTACGGCTAAACTGACGGAAAATCTTCCTAAATCCATTGTTGCCCCCCAAGATAATAAAATTTTGACCAAAGAACACTTGTTCGTAATCATAGCAAAAAATAGCCGGTGAGTCAACAATTATCTGAGCAAAATTTAAATTGACAACACCCGTAAAGGCGGGTAAAATAAGGGCGCTCATTGGCAACAACGTATTGCTGCCAACGCACTGATCAGCCATTATTGGAAGGAAGGGAACCCCTCATGAATACGAAAGAACCCGCTAACGAAGTACCCGCCGCAGAAACCAGGCCGGAAGAAAAAACACCCAAAACCTGGGGCCGCCGCGAGCTAATAAAAGCCCTGGCCGCCACCGGCGGCGCCGTGACCCTCAGCAACCTGCCCAACCGGTGGGAAAAACCGCTGGTTGAGGTGGGGGTGTTGCCGGCGCATGCGCAGGCAACGGGTGATGACAATACTGGTGGTGGTGGCGGCGCTGCCCCAACTTATGCTATATTATGTGACTCCGAACCGGGAGGCGGAAATTACGATACCCATCCCACACATCCTGATGAAATACATGATATCCGCCCTCAACTTGTTCTTACCTCAGGGGCCGGAAGCGTAGAAAACATTACTGCTACTATGACTGTTTCCTTTGACTCTGGTTCAGCTGACTTTTCACCCTCTCCCCCACGTACTGCTGTAACAGACGCGTCGGGGGTAGCCGATTTTGGCAATATCACCGTCTCTAATGATGACAGCACGACACAGTTTTATCTCGTTTTTAGTTTTGATGTACCGGGAGGTACGCCGGAAACCATTCAATGTGGTAGATTCGATCATTCATGATAGTGAGTTCGAAAAGACAGGCAAGGAATCTGCCAAGTTCGTGATATATTGCTTAACAATTAACCAACAACGGCCCTGACGGAAACGAGTAAGCAAGCGCTCAAGCCCCAGCGAATCCGGGGTGGTGCGAGCCGGATGGTTTGATCTTGCTGAAAATCCTTCCCGAGCCGCTGACCGAAACACGGTCGTGTATTCTACACGAATGGAGTAAGCTCAGCCGGATTCGTCCCCCGTTACCGGGACGCGCTTATCGGAACGATTTAATGTCACAAGAATAGTTCCCGTAGGCGGCAGAGGGAGCGTGTCTACGCTTGTAGGCCCGCTAACCTGGGTGGTACCGCGAGAAATTTCAACTCTCGTCCCAGTTTTGGGATGGGAGTTTTTATATTTTGAAAGTTTGTATTTATTAAGCAGGCATGTCATTCTTCGGCCTACGGCCTCAGAATCTCCATGCAGCACAACGTGGTTTCGTTTTTGCAGGCTTACATGGAGATTCTTCGCTCGTTCCTCGCTCAGAATGACATTACCTGAACAGCTACGAAATTCTTTGGAGAAAAAAAATGACCCAATTATTAGCTCATACTGACGCTTACTTAAAAGAGTTCGATGCCACGATTGTAGCCGTTGACGAAGAACAAAATGCCGTCGCTTTAGACAAAACCGCCTTTTATCCCGGCGGCGGCGGCCAGCCGAATGACCTGGGCTGGATCGATGACATTGCCGTAACCAAAGTTAAACGCCAGGGCCAACACATCTGGCACCGGCTGGAGGGTGATTTGCCGGCGGTGGGCGCCACGGTTCACGGCAAGCTGGATTGGGATCGCCGTTACAAGTTGATGCGCACCCACACGGCTTTTCACATTCTTTGCGGCGTGGTCTGGCGGGATTACGGCGCGCAGGTGACCGGCGGCAATATGGACGTGCTCAAAGGCCGCATGGATTTTGAGTTTGAAACGCTGCGGCAGGAACTGGTCAGAGAAATTGAGGAGAAACTCAATGTAGAAGTAGCCGCCGAGCGGGACGTTCACGTCAAAATTCTGCCCCGCGAGGAAGCCTTTCAGATTTCCGACCTGATCCGCACCAAGATCAACCTGCTGCCGGAAGGCATCACCGAAGTCCGCACCATCGAGATCGAGGGGTTGGATTTACAGGCCGACGGCGGCACCCACGTGGCCAATACCCGCGAAGTGGGCACCATCAAAGTTGCCGGTTACAAAAGCAAGGGTAAAATCAACAAACGGATCATGTTAGAAATTACGGGATAAAATTATCAATTGTGAATTGTGAACGGTCAGGTTCTGTTGACATTTGGTCAAAAATGTCATTGCGAGGGCATAGCCCGAAGCAATCTCCCATTTTGAGGCCGGAGACTGCTTCGCCTAAAGGCTCGCAGTGACATAATTTAGGCTCATTTATGGCATAATCAAAAATGTTAACACAACCTAACTATTACTAATCAATCTCATTCACAATTTTAGCGGTTTTTTATGGAAACTCTATATCCGGTGGCGGCCAATGAACACCTACTGGCCCAGGGCGAATACAATTACCAGGTGGCCGGGAAAGACAGCGGCCTGAGCGAAAATTGGTCGTTGCACACTATGCCGGGCGAAACAATGATTCACCGGGCCGCCGTCAAGGGGTCGATTGCCAGGATGCACTTGAAACAAGTGTCTCAGTTTATGATGAGGCCCGATTTTCAACCGGCATCGCTGGAAATGACCCAGAACATCAACGAACAACTGGCCCATACCCGGCTGGATTGCCTGGACACAATTGTCCGGCAGAGCATCACTACAGAAAACTATGAGGAAGATACCGGGCAAGGCGGAGCGCAAGAAACGGAGATTGTTGTACCGGCGGGGTACCGGCTTTTCTTTCCGCCCGTATCGGCGCAGGGTTTGATTGCGCAAAGCTACGATTTCGAGACCGGCGGCAGGCAGGCGCTGCCCCTGGTCAGCATTCGCATCCACCCGGAAAACGCCTTGCCGCTTTCAGTAGAACTGCAATCGATTGCGTACGAATACATCGAGGCGCGCGATGTAGAGACACCCGCCGGCCAATTCTACTGCCGCCACTTTATCCGCTACGACCAGCACATGCAGCAGCATCTCTGGATCGATGAAAATTGGATCACGGTGCAGTGGTCGGTGCCGTATTCTGAAATTATGCAGTGGGAATATTTGTTGACCCGCTACCAACGAGGTTGAGAATCAAGCGAATCAGCGAGTTAGCAAAAACATGCTGGAGCAAAGACCGGTTAGATCGCTGACTCGCTGAATCAAAGACTCGCTGAATCCCTACAAAGGAGAAGTATTATGCCATTTAAAGACGTCCCCGCCAATGTAGATTTTCCCGCCCAGGAACGGGAAACGTTACAATGGTGGAAAGAGAACAAATCGTTTGAAAAACTCTACGCCATACAGCCGGAGCGGGACAAAAAGTGGAGTTTTATTGATGGCCCGATAACGGCCAATAATCCCATGGGCGTTCATCACGCCTGGGGCCGCACTTACAAAGACCTGTATAACCGCTTCTGGTCGATGCGCGGTTACGAGCTGCGCTACCAGCAGGGATTCGACTGCCAGGGCCTGTGGGTGGAAGTGGAAGTTGAAAAAGAGATGGGCTTCAAAACCAAAAAAGATATTGAAGATTTCGGCGTGGCCAATTTTGTCAATAAATGCAAAGAGCGCGTGCTGCGCTTTTCCGGCGTGCAGACCCAGCAATCCGTCCGCCTGGGATACTGGATGGATTGGAATGACAACGAGCAGTTGAATTTGCTGGCTGAAAAAATCGTCAACACCCCCGACGAAGTCGTCACCATAGACGGGCCAAAAGGGCCGGTGACAGACACCGTGGAAAACATTGTGGGCCGGCTGGGCATGCCCGAACTGGGCGGCAGCTACTACACCTTCTCCAACGAGAACAACTATATGATCTGGCGCGCGCTCAAGATTTGTCACGAAAATCGCTGGCTCTATCGCGGGGCCGATGTAATGCCCTGGTGCCCGCGCTGCGCCACGGGCATCAGCCAGCACGAGATTGTAACCGACGGTTACGCCGAGATCACCCACCGCAGCGTCACCCTAAAGTTCCCCCTGCGCGAGAAACCGGACGAGGCGCTGCTGGTGTGGACCACCACGCCCTGGACTCTCACCAGCAACGTGGCCGCGGCCGTGGGGCCGGAGCTGGATTACGTGAAGGTCAAAATGCTGCTCACCGACGAGGTGCTCTACCTGAGCAAAGGCACCACCCAGATGCTGCGCGGCAAGTATAAAGTGCTGGAGGAGTTGAAGGGGGAGGAGATGATCGGCTGGACGTACGACGGCCCCTTTGACGAACTGCCCGCCGAGCAAAAACCGGGCGGCTGGACGCACCTCAAAGACATCATCCAGGGCATCGAGATCAGCGCCAAAGACGCCCACCGGGTGATTGCCTGGGAGGAAGTGAGCGATGAAGAGGGCACGGGCATTGTCCACATTGCGCCGGGCGCGGGCGCGGAAGACTTTGCCCTGGGCAAAGAAAACGGCCTGCCCGTGGTGGCTCCGCTCAACGATGAAGGCGTTTTTGTGGAGGGGTTCGATTGGCTGACCGGCCAACTGGTCAGCGACGTGCCGGACCAAATCTTCAAAAACCTGGAAGAAAAAGGCATTCTCTACCACGTTGAAAAATACACCCACCGCTACCCCACCTGCTGGCGCTGCAAAACCGAACTGGTCTTCCGGCTGGTGGACGAGTGGTTTATCAACATGGACGAACTGCGCCCCCTGCTGATGGACATCACCCGGCAAATCCGCTGGATTCCCGGCTTTGGCCTGGAACGGGAACTGGATTGGCTCAAAAATATGCACGATTGGATGATCTCGAAAAAGAACCGCTACTGGGGCCTGGCCCTGCCCTTCTGGGAGTGCGATTCCTGCGGCCACTGGACCGTGGTGGGCGACGACATCGAGCTAAAAGAACGCGCTGTGGCCGGGTATGAAGAATTTGTGGGCCACACGCCGCATCGCCCCTGGATTGATGCGGTGAAGCTGAAATGCGAAAAGTGCGGCGAATTGATGGGCCGGATTGGCGATGTGGGCAACCCCTGGCTGGATGCGGGCATTGTCAGCTTCAGCACGCTGCAATACCGCCAAAACCCGGATTACTGGCAAAAGTGGTACCCCGCCGACTGGATCAGCGAGAGTTTTCCCGGCCAGTTCCGCAACTGGTTTTACAGCATGCTGGTGATGGGCGCCATTATCGACCAAAGCCCCTCGTTTATGAGCAACTTTGGTTACGCCACGCTCTGGGCCGAAGATGGCCGCCCGATGCACAAAAGTTGGGGCAACTCGATCGAGTTCAATGAGGCCGCCGATAAAATGGGCGTGGACGTGATGCGCTGGATGTACTGCAACCACAAGCCGGAGCAAAACCTGCTCTTTGGCTACCACCGCGCCGACGAAGTGCGCCGCCAGTTTTTGATCCCGCTGTGGAACGTCTACAATTTCTTTGTTACCTACGCGAAATTGGATGCGTGGACTCCGGGAAATAACGATCAAACGTTAGCACGTTCAACCTTAAGCGTTTTAGACAGATGGATTTTGGCCCGGTTGAATGAGGTTGTGGCTAAAGTAACCACCTCCTTTGAAAATTACGATGCGTTTGCCGCCACCCTGACCATTCAGGCGCTGCTGGACGACTTAACCAACTGGTACGTGCGCCGCTCTCGCCGCCGCTTCTGGCGCAGCGAGCATGATGATGATAAAGATGCGGCCTACGCCACCCTGTACCACGTGCTGGTGACGTTGAGCAAACTGCTGGCCCCGATCACGCCCTTTGTCACCGAAACCATGTACCAAAACCTGGTCCGCAGCGTAGACAACACCGCGCCGGAGAGCGTGCATCATTGCGCCTGGCCGCAAGCGGATGGGGCGGCGGTTGACCAAGATCTGCTGGAGCAGATGGCGATGGCCCGGCAAATTGCCGGCCTGGGCCTGGGCGCGCGAGGCAGTGTCAACATCAAAGTGCGGCAGCCGTTGGCCCGCGCCTTGGTTCACGTGGGGCAGGGCCGCAGCGCCGACCTTTCGCCGAAACTGCTGGATATTGTGGTGGATGAGTTGAACGTGAAAGAGCTGACGTTTGTGGCCGAAGCCGGGGAACTGGTGAGCTACAAATTGCAACCCAATTTCAAACTGCTTGGCCCTAAATTGGGCAAACAGATGCCGGCGGTCAAACAAGCGCTGGAAAATGCTGAGGCCGACAAACTGGTGCCGCAGCTTGAAAATGATGAACCCATCACCCTCACGGTTGATGGTCAGGCCATCGAACTAGGCCCGGAAGAGGTATTGATCCAAACCGAACCGGCGGAAGGGCTGGCGGTGGCGGCGGACAAGATCATAACTGTGGGCATCGACGTGGTCATCACCGATGAACTGGCCGCCGAAGGCATGGCCCGCGAGGTGGTGCGCCGCATCCAGAATATGCGTAAGGATGCCGATTTTGACATCTCCGACAAGATCACGGTCTATTACCAGACCGAAGGCGCGCTGCACCGCGTGTTGCGCGATTGGGGCGATTACATCAAAAACGAGACCCTGGCCGTAGCTATCGAGCACCAACTCATTCCCGAAGCCGCGTTTCAACGCAAGGAACAGGTAGAGGGGCTGGACGTAATGTTGGGGGTGAAAAAAGCCTGACAATCGATGTCATTAAATTATCACGCTCACCTTGGTCAAACTCCTTGACTTAAAGATATTGCATTGACCTGACAATCGTTCGGTGGATTGGACGAAGATCGAGGAATAAGAAGTCCCTGCTGTCTGGCAGGGACTTTTTAGTTTGGCGTGTCCAATCTGGCAATCAATTCAGCCGGACAGCGCATGATTTAACTCTTTGGCCAGGGGATCCATCACGCTGGCAATTATTTGTTCAGTATCCGCGTCCGGGTTCTTCAAAAGTTGATCCCATATTTCTCTGATGGCAACGGCCAATTTATCTTCAATTAACCCCCACAACCGGGTAGAGGGAAAGGTTCTGCCGGTTTTTAAGCTCCGGGCAATCACCTGATAGTGCGGATCAATGGTAAATGGCGGCGCGTTTAAGGCATCAAGGCGGGTGGGAAGCCTGCCTTTCTCTCCCAGGGAATGTATTTGGACTTTTTTACTGGTTAAATAGCTAACCAGTTTCATAGCCGCTTCAGCGTGCCGCGTATGCCGCCAGATAACTAAATTTGTGCCACCAACAAAGGGCGCTTCCGGCAGCACCGCCATTGCAAAATTTTCTACTACTTTCGGCACTGCCTGATTGAATATCAAATCCAACACCCATGATCCCGAAATAATCACCGCCGCCTGACCTTTTAGGAATAGATCATCATGAATAACATCAACACCCAGATCATTAATCTCACGGAGGAAATAGCGTCCCAGGTTAAAGTAAGCCGCCATCCCCCGCTGCGCTTCAGGCATATGAAAAAGCAGGTGCTTGCCACCAGGACTCACAAATTGCCCATTGTTGGCCCATACCCAGGAAGCCATAATATGAAAAGTAACGTAGATATGGGCCAGCGGAATCAAAAAAGGAGTTTCTGAAAAGCCGGCCGCCTGCAGCCGGTCAAGTGTTTTAACTAATTGATCAAAAGAAGAAAAGGCCACCGCTTCATCGATGCCGGCTTGATGCAGCAGATCCCGCCGGTAAAAAATGAGCCGGGTATCGGCCAGCCAGGGAAATCCCCACAAACCGCCGCTTGCCGGATTTGTTTCAGGCCACGAGCAGGGGAGAAAAATAGAAGCGCCTCCCAAAGACTCAACTTCGTCTGGGGAAAAGGGACGAAGCGCGTTGGTCGAAACAAAACTTCCCACCCACGTGGTACCCACTTCCGAGATATCCGGTCCGGTTCGATACAAGGCTACCCGCACCATTTCGGACCAGGCGGTATCCCAGTTCAGCACTCGCAAATCTACTTTTATTCGATGACGTTGTTCAAACTCATCCAGGGCCAGCCGCAGCGTTTGAATGGCCTTTTCTTCCGTGTACATCACGGAGAGTTGGAGTTCGGTCATTTTGACGGTTCCAAGTTGCTAACCCTCATTTTGAATCCGGATTCCCGCTAAAAATATATGGGAATGACCTCAAAGAATAGACACCTACTCTATACTGTAGCCTAAAACGCCGGGATATTCAACTCTATTTTGGTAAAAAAAGCCCCGGCGATGGTGTTCTCCGGGGCTAAAAATCTTTCTGATCGAGATGTTTGCCTCATCCCGGCGCGCCTAACACAACCTCAACCTGATGCGTCTGGCCATCGACAAAGATTGGCACTATAGTGCCTTCAACCGGCCGGCCATCAACCAGCAGCGATTTCACGCCTTTGGACACGTGATCCGGGTTCTGCACCTCAATCTCGTAGCGCGTCCCGCGAAATTCCCGCACGGCCTTGAAACCGTTCCAGGTGGTGGGAATACAGGGATCAATCAACAAACCGTTGTACACGGGCCGGATACCGAGAATATATTTTGTCCCGGCCTGATAGGTCCACGAGGCCGTGCCGCTAAGCCAGCTATTACGGGCCAGCCCAAACTGGGGATGCTCGTCGCCCAGGATGTTTTGGGGGTACACATACGGCTCGCACTCAAACTCGTCGATGCGCTCATTTTGGGCGGCGGGGTTGATCTGGTTGTAATATTGAAAGGCTCTATCGCCGTTACCCAGCATAGTTTCGGCCATCATCACCCAGGGGTTGGCATGCAGAAAAATCCCGCCGTTTTCTTTAGCGCCCGGCGGGTAGGTGGTAACGCCGCCCTTCTGTGGATCGTAGCCGTTAAAGCCCGGCATGCTGAGTTTGATGCCGTACCGCGTATTCAGCTTTTCGTACACGGTGTCTAAAGCCCGGCGCGCCCGCTCTGGGGGGGCAAAGCCGGAAATCACCGTCCAGGATTGGGCGTTGGTATAAATTTGGCCGTGTTCGTTTGTTTGAGACCCCAACGGCGTGCCATCGGCATCAAAATAACGAAGATACCAGGCGCCATCCCAGGCCTGCTCATTAACCACCTGCTTCATGTTCCGGTAATGAGCCGTATACTGCCCGGCCATCACCGTATCGCCCAAATGATCGGCCAACTCAATCATCTCCCGCAGGGCCACGCCGTAGAGATTGGCATTAAAAACAGACTCCGCGCCGGTGGGCAAATTGACCGTATCGTTCCAATCGGCAAAACCGGCGTGGGGCAGCCCGCGGGCGCCCACATCGTTGCGGGTAAACTCGATGGCCCGGCGCAGGTGCTCCAGCACCGTGCCCGACTCTATCGGGTTGTCCTGCTTGTCCTTATCGTAAAACAAAATTTCCTCATCCAAAAAAGTCAGATCGCCGGTTTCCTTGAGGTACGCGCAAACGGACTGGACAATCCACAAATGGTCGTCGCCGTAATAGTTGGGGCGGTTTTCTTCTTCGCGGGAATCGCCCTCGTTGGCGACCATCGTTAACGGGTTGAACTGGTGCATGGCCGAGCCGTCCCGCTTTTGCACCTGAAGCAATTTTCGGATGAGCGCCTTGCCCTCTTGCGGTACGCTGCCCAAAATACCCAACACATCCTGTGAGCTATCTCTAAAGCCCAGGCCGCGCGCGCCCAACCCCAACTGGTACAGCGACAGGTAACGCGACCAATTTTTGGTGATGTAACATTGCCGGGCATTATGCACGTTGAGCATCCGGTTCATGCTCTCATCGGGCGTTTCCACCTGCATTTTTGACAAATAGGTGTCCCAAAACGCAGCCAATTCAGCCAGCGCCGCGTCAACGGCTTCGGGCGCGCGATATTTGTCGATCACGGCCGCATCCCGTTCCACATGGGTTGTTTGGCCCAACTGGGTAATGATGCGGCGCGTCTCACCCGGCGCGACTTCACCCAAATGGTGCAGCAGGGCCGCAATGTTGTCACCGCGCAGGGCCTGGGAGTTATTGAGTTCGGCCCGCTGCAAGCTAAACGGGTTGGCCCAGGTGCGATACTCGTTCCGGCCCAGGAAAACTTTGCGATCCGTATCAAACGAGGAGACGGGTAAATTGGACGTGAAATAATTTTCCGCTGTTCCCTGCTTCATAAACGGATATTGCGCCAGCACCTTCAATCCGCCGGGCTGCTCAACCAATTTGCTCTGCATCGTCTGCGGAATCCAGTCGGCGTTGGTGAACTGCTTGAGCGCATCGAAGTGAGTGTATTCCACCACAGGAATGACGTCAATCTCCTGCGACGTGCCGGTGAGATTGGTGATCTTGATATCCTGGATGGCGCAGGATTCGCCCTGCGGTACAAACACGATAATGTCAGTTTGGATACCATAAAATTCGGTGATAAAGCGACTGTAGCCCAACCCCACACGGCACTCAAACCGGCCATACTCATCCAGGGTGGGAACCCAAAAAGGAGAAAACACTCTATAGCCGTCTACCGTTTTGATCCGCACGTAAACGGTATTCCCCTTAAAGTCCGACGCGGGCAATTGGGGAATATACTTGGTGATCCGGTTCAGAGCCGGATCGTCCTTGCACAGCAGCATGCCGCCGGTATGGTCCACAAAGCCGCCAAACTCCAGCGTGCCGATGTAGTTGATCCACTTGACCGGCGTTTGGGGGTTGGTAATCACATATTCGCGCTGTTGGTCGTCAAAATAGCCGTATTTGGTCATAAAACTGCTATCCTCTAAGAAAGTTCCACTTTTACCGCCACTTGCCTGGTTCCGGCGGCGGGCAGCGGGACCACATTGCCCTCTATGGGCGTTCCATCCACCGTTAACTCAGCCGAGTTGCCGGGGCCGGCGCGTTCGACAGTGATCTTGTAAGTGACGCCTCGGAAAATGCGGGTGGCCTCAAAGCCGGGCCAATCTGTCGGGATGACGGGCGCAATTTTCAGACCCTGGTAAGTGGGCCGGATACCCAAAATCCATTGGGTGATGGTGATATAGTTCCAGGCCGCCGTGCCGGTGAGCCAGGAGTTTTTGGCCTCGCCGTGGGTGGGCGCGTCTTTGCCGGCGATCATCTGGGCGTAGGCGTAGGGTTCGCAGCGGTGAATATGGCTGATGGCCTCGCGGGCCGAGGGGTTGATGCGCAGGTAATAATCCATGGCCTGATCGCCGTTGCCCAGAATAGTTTCGGCAATGATGACCCACGGATTGTTGTGGCAGAAAATGCCGGCATTTTCTTTGTAGCCCGGCGGATACGTCGAAATCTCACCCAATTCAAGATAATATTTTGAGTAAGGCGGCTGTTGCAGCACAATGCCGTGTTCCGTTGCCAACCACTTGCCCACCGAGTCCAGCGCCTGCCGCGCCTGGCCGCTTTCCACGCCAATACCCGCCATCACGCAAAAACCCTGCGGTTCGATAAAAATCTTGCCTTCTTCCCGTTCATCGGAGCCAACTTTTTTACCAAAATCATCATAAGCGCGGATAAACCAGTCGCCGTCCCAGCCATGTTCCAGCGTCGTGGCCGTCATTTGATCAACCGCGACCTGGTATTGTTCAGCTTGGTCAGACAGGCCGCGGGCCTGGGCCAGGGCCACCATTTCCTGGGCGGCATAGGTGAATAAGCCGGCAATAAACACCGACTCGGCCACTTTACCGTCTTTGTTGGTGGTCGTCTGGAACGACTCACCGGGTTCATCGGAAAAGGTGTTCAAATTGAGACAATCGTTCCAATCGGCGCGGCCAATCAGGGGCAGGCCGTGCGGCCCCAGCCGGTCGAGCGTGTATTGCAGGCTGCGCTGCAAGTGATCGTAGAGTGGTTTTTCGGAGCCGGGTTGATTTTCATAAGGAACCGGCTCATCCAAAATGCTCCAATCACCTGTTTCTTTGAGATAAGCCGTCACCGCCAAAATCAGCCACAGCGGATCGTCGTTAAAATTGCTGCCCACCGCATCATTGCCGCGCTTGGTAAGGGGCTGGTATTGGTGAAACGCGCCGCCGTCGGCCAACTGGGTGGCGGCGATATCTATAATACGCTCGCGGGCGCGCTCCGGCACCATATGGACAAAACCCAGCAAATCCTGGTTAGAATCGCGGAAGCCCAGGCCCCGGCCAATGCCGGATTCAAAAAAGGAGGCGGAGCGCGACAGGTTGAACGTGACCATGCATTGGTAGGCGTTCCAAATGTTGACCATGCGGTCGGCGTGAATATTGCCGGTTTCCACCTGAAACAGGCCCAGCAGGTGATTCCAGTAGTTTTGCAGGGCATCAAACGCGGCCTGCACGTTTTCCGCAGCCAGATACTTTTCAATGACCGGCTTGACCGTTTGTTTGTTGAGCGTTTGCGAACCGGACGGATCAAATTTCTGATCGCGGGGGTTTTCGTAGTAGCCCAGCAGAAAAATCACCTGGCGGGATTCGCCGGGTTGCAGGGTTAGCGCCACGTGATGGGAGCCGATGGGCGACCAGCCGTGGGCGTGGGAGTTGTTCGATTGGCCGCGCGCCACAACTTGCGGATTATCGAAGCCGCGATACGGCCCCAGAAAATCCTCTCGCTGGGTATCAAAGCCGGCCAGCGGTTCGGAGCAGGCAAAGTAGGCAAAGTGATCGCGGCGCTCGCGGTATTCGGTTTTGTGGTAGATCACTTCGTCAACAATTTCTACTTGACCAATGTTGAGATTGCGCTGGAAATTGGTGGCGTCGTCGTTGGCTTCCCACAGGCAGAACTCGACAAAAGAAAAGGCCGATACCTCAACCGGCTCAGCCCGATGATTGGTAATCGTGAGCTGCCAGATTTCCAGGGTTTCGCCCAGCGGTACAAAATAGCGGGTTTGGGCCTCGATCTGCCGGTAGGTTGAACCAATGGTGCTGTAACCCATGCCATGCCGGCAGGTATAATTTTCCAACTTGTGGCGGGTGGGCTGCCAGGACGGCGACCAGAATTCGCCGCTAGTGTTATCGCGCAAATAAATATAGCGCCCGCCGGTATCAAACGGCACGTTGTTATAGCGATAGCGAGTCAAACGCCGCAGCCGGGCATCGCGGTAAAAAGAGTAGCCGCCGGCCGTATTGGAGATCAGGCCAAAATAATCTTCACAGCCCAGGTAATTGATCCAGGGCAGGGGTGTATCGGGTTGGGTAATAACATACTCGCGGTTGGTGTCGTCAAAGTATCCGTATTGCATGATTTTGTCCTATTCTGAAATTAGTTTATTCCACTCACTCTGCCGGGAACACAGGCTGCCGGTTGGGTTACAGGCCACACCTAAGAATAATAAAGGCAGAATGATGGTTAGCAGTTCCCGAAAGAATAATTTCATTATATCAATGATTGCTGTCAACCTCAAAATATGGATGAGATAGAACATAGGATTTATAGAATATTAATGTGTGGAAGTGGCGGTACGGGGAAAAAACGGCGTAAAAACTCGGTCACTTCCGCTATGAGATAAAAAACAGGATCAGTGAATCCAAATTCTCCAATAATACAAGACCTGACAGGTTTTCGAGGTTATTATTTGAAGAGCAGACAGCCCATAATCAAGATAATTTGGCAATCAAATCAATTTTTGAAACCTGGCAGGTCTGAAAATTGGATCTACTGAGCATAGATTTTTATTAATTATTGGGAGCGCTCCCAATCAAAGAGTCTTGACAATACCACGGATTAAACTGCCTGTCAATTCCCCATTCTCAAATTTAGTTTTGCCGGTTTTGGAAAAAATTCTAAATTAAGCCAAGCAATTTGTAGGCGTTCTCAGGCGTTGCGCGCCCCTTTACGGTCAAAGCGCCTAAAGCTTCAACTTGCACGTAGCTTTGCACGGCCTCATAAGCCGCTTGACTGAGGAGGATCTGCCCGCCGCCGGCATTTTCCTGCAATCGTTTGGCCACATTCACAGAATCACCAATAGCCGTATAGTTCATCTGCTGCGCCGTGCCGATATTGCCCACCACCGCCGGCCCAAAATGGATGCCGGTGCCAAAACTCAACGACTCAAACGCAACCTGCTCCGCATTATATTTTTCAATGGCCTTTTGCATCGCCAGCGCCGCCCGAACCGCCCGCAGCGTGCCATCCGGCTGGATCAAAGGGGCATTGAACAGAGCCATCACCGCATCGCCCATAAATTTATCCAGCGTGCCCTCTTCCTGCAAAATCGCTTCAACGGCCAGGGCCAGATATTGATTCAATACTTCAACCAGCTTCTCCGGCGCAACATGCTCGCTAAAGCCGGTAAACCCCCGGATGTCGGCAAAAAGGATGCTGACATCCTGCCGTTTGCCTCCCAGGATCAAATTTTCCCGCCCATCCACCAGGCGCTCCACCACCGCCGGGCTGACGTAGCGCTGGAACATATTGCGGATATTTTGCTTCTCCCGCTCTTTGGCAATTTCGCGTTCTTTAAAAAATCGGGCTTTGCTGATCGCCACCGCCGCCTGGTGGGCCAGGATGGAGAGGATGTGCCGGTGTTCCTCGGAAAAACTATTTGTTTCCGGGCTGTAAACGCCTAACGTTCCCAACACCTCCTCCTGCTCAACCAGGGGAATAACCAGCACGGCCCGCATATTGGTTAATTTGGGCCGGATGTCTCGGGCATCGGCCCGGATGTCGGGAATGGAAACGGTTTGCCGGCTGTCGATGGCCTGTTGAATAACCTCTCTGATCCCTAAAGAGGGATACACCATCTTGGTAGCCGTCTCCGCCGAAACCACCACCGGCAGCAACTGCTCTGTATCGTCTGATAAAAAATGGATCATGCAGCCGGCCGCTTCTGGAATAAGGTCCAGAGCGGTTTGCGAAATCAGATTCAGCACTGTGTCGGTGTCCAGGCTGTGCATCAACCGCAATCCGGTATCGTGGAGAATTTCCAGGGCTTCCAGATGTTGGGCAAAAGCCTGCGAAAATTTCTGGTTCAGATGGAGCGACGCCTCCAACTCCAGATTGGCCGATTTTAACTCGGCGGTTCGCTCTTCAACCCGCTGGGCCAGCAGCGCGCGCTCCTCGGCCAGTTCCCCCTGCGCCCGTTTGCGCTCCACAATTTCTTCGGTCAATTCCTGGGCGTAAATGGTCAATTGATCGTAGGCCAGTTTCGATTTTTCGATGGTTTCCTGCAAGGTTTGTTCGATGCGTTTACGCTCTTCAATTTCTTGCTGCGCCTGCCGATACAACCGCGCATTTTCAATGGCGATGGTTGCCGACGAGGCCAGCAAATTCAAAAGCCGCAAATCGTCCTGGTTAAACCCACCCTGTTCTTTGTTCATCACGCCAATCGCGCCAATGGTCCGCGCCTTGGCCTGCAGCGGCACGCACAACATAGAACGGGTTAGAAAGCCGCTCTTTTGATCAAACTTGGGTAAAAAACGAGGGTCTTTTGATACATCCGGCACAAACGCCGGCTGGCCCTGTTCGACAACCCAGCCCATAATGCCTTGCCCCACCGGCAACTGTTTACCCCGCATATACCCGGCCCCCTCGCCGGACGACGCGACATATTGCAGCCGATCCTCACCTGCTTCGCGCAGCACCACCGAGGTTGCGGCCACGCCCAACAACCGCCGGGCCAGATCGGTAATAATGGTCAGGATTTCTTCTAAATTTAGCGTGGAATTGATGCTTTGATTGATGGTGCTGAGCACCGCTAACTCATCAATCCGTTGGTGAACCTCGTTGTACAAACGAACATTTTCCAGGGTACTGGCCGCGTGGTTGGCCAAAAGCTGCGCCAGCCCCATTTCCTGCCCGGTAAACGATTGTTTCCGGCGGCGCAGCAACTGAACCAGGCCCACCACCTGATTTTGAAACACCATGGGCACGGCCAGTAAAAGATTCATTCCCGCGCTTTGAAGGATTGCCACATCCGGCAGATCATCTTCTCTTTCAGCCAACATCACCTGCCGCGCCTGCCGCTCTTCCAACACCGACCGGGCCAGCGGGCGTTCGGCCAAAGATAAGGGCCGGCCATTGCTCTGGCTCTGGCAATCGTCTGGATACGTTACCAATGGCGATAACGAATCAGACGACTCATTCCACTCAAAAATCGCGCAGCAATCAACATCAAGATAACGGGTCATTTCTTGCGATACGCTGTACAGCACCCGGTAAGAATCTAAAATAAAACTAATATCCGTGCCGGCAGAGTGCGCGGCCAGTAACTCGCGGTGATGTTGAATAATTTCCTTTTCTACTGGGTTGTCTTGAGACATAGGCAATAAACTATCTACTGCTTTTCAAAAAAAAAGTTACAACTAAAAAATACAATCACCTTTTTAATTGTAGCATAAGATCAAGCCTGAGTCTGTAAGGCGACATTCCTATGCGTTTGTGGCTCCAAGCGGGCGGTTTGCCATCAAACCCGGTTCGGGGCATAATCCGGGTTTGTTGCTTTTATCCGATACCGAAGGGAGACTAGAAGTGGATATTGCTTGCCTTGATCTGGAAGGCGTCCTGTTTGGAGAAATCTGGATCAACTTTTCTGAACAAACCGGCATAGAAGAACTCAAATTGACCACCCGCGACATCCCCGATTACGATGTCTTGATGCGCCGCCGGCTGCGATTGCTGCAAGAAAACAACCTGGGCCTGCCCGATATTCAAGCCGTCATCGACAAAATGGAACCGCTGGAAGGCGCTGTGAAATTTATCGATTGGCTGCGGCAGCGATTCCAGGTGGTCATTCTATCCGATACATTTTACGAATTTGCCGCTCCGCTGATGAAAAAACTGGGCTACCCCACCCTGTTATGCCACCGCCTGGAAATCGACTCCAACGGATTTGTGACCGATTACAAACTGCGCATGCCCGACCAAAAACGGCAGGCGGTCGAAGCTTTCAAGAGCTTGAATTTCCGGGTGATTGCCGCGGGCGACTCCTACAACGATACCACCATGCTGGGCGAAGCCGATACCGGGATTCTCTACTGCCCGCCCAACAACGTGATCGATGAATTCCCGCAATTTCCCATCACCTGGAACTACAACGAACTGCGCGACGCTTTTTTGCAAGCAAAAAACGGGGCTTAAACTCACCCGCCGCCTGTGAGGAGGAAATAATGACCAACAAATTTTTGCAACATCTCGACAGCCGCCCCCTGTTGTGCGATGGCGCGATGGGGACGATGATCTACAGCAAAGGCGTGGCCTTTGAACGCTGTTTTGATGAACTCAACTTGACCAACCCGGCCCTCATCGCCGAAATCCATCGCTCCTACATTGACGCCGGGGCCGATGTGATTGAAACCAACACCTTTGGCGCCAACCACCTGAAACTGGGCGAACACGGTCTGGCCGGCAAAGTGAATGAGATCAACCGGGCCGCCGTGCAACTGGCCCGCCGGGTGGTGGAAGCCTCGTTCAAAACGGTATTTGTGGCCGGCTCGGTGGGGCCGCTGGGCGCTCGGCTGGCTCCCCTGGGCCGCTTGAGCGCCGCCGACGCCCGCGACGTTTTTGGGGAACAGATCACCGCGCTGGTGAACGGCGGGGCCGACCTGCTGCTGTTTGAGACCTTTGCCGATCTACGAGAACTACGCGAAGCAATCCTGGCCGCGCGCGATGTTTCCACCGACATTCCCATTGTCGCCCAGATGACGTTTACCCAGGATGGCCGCACCCCCTTGGGCCTCACCCCGCAGAAAGTGAGCGAAGAACTGGCCGAACTACCGGTTGACGTGATCGGCCTCAACTGCTCGGTGGGGCCGGCGGACGTGCTGCGCATTCTGCAAAAAGTGGGGCGCGCGCTGCCCCAGGGTACGCGCTTATCGGCCCAACCCAACGCCGGCTGGCCGGAGCGGGTCGGCGGGCGCGTGATGTACCCCGCCCCGCCCGAATATTTTGGCGATTACGCCCTGGCCTTTGTTGAAACCGGCGCGCGCCTGGTGGGCGGCTGCTGCGGCACCACCGCCGAGCACATCACCCATATGCGCGCCGCTCTCGATGCGCCCGACCGTGAAATTTCCCACCTCCTGGTAGGCAGCGATGAAACCAGCCCGGCGCCCACCACCGATACCGTAGACGCCAGCCGAATGGCCACCCAACTGGCTGCCGGCGCGTTTGTCATCGGCGTGGAAATGAGTCCCCCCAAAGGTTTCTCCGCCGAGCGGCTGCTGGCCGGCGCGGCCACCTTGCAGGCCGCCGGCGCCGATGCCATCAACCTGGCCGACAGCCCCCGCTCGCGCATGCGGATGAGTCCTTGGGCCGTCTGCCATCTGATCCAATCTGAATTGAACATGGAAACCGTGCTGCACTTCCCCACCCGGGGGCGCAATATTCTGCGGGTGCAGGGCGATTTACTGGCCGCCCATGCCCTGAACGTGCGCAATATTTTTGTGGTGATGGGCGACCCGACCTCGATTGGCGAGTACCCCGACGCGCTCAACGAATACGACGTGGTGCCGTCGGGCCTGATCAAGCTCTTAAAAAAGGGCTTCAACCAGGGGGTTGATTACGGCGGCGAGGCCATTGCCCAGCCGACCAATTTTCTGATTGGCTGCGCCCTCAACCTGACCCCCGGCGATCCGCAACGGGAGATCAAGGTGCTGCATCGCAAAATTCAAAACGGAGCCGATTTTGCCCTCAGCCAGCCCGTTTACGATGTAGCCGCCGCGCGCGCTTTTATTCAACAGTATGAAGCCGAACACGGCCCGCTCAAGCTGCACATTATGGCCGGCGTGCTGCCCCTCTACAACGCCCGCCACGCCGAATTTCTGCACAACGAAGTGCCGGGCATCAACATCCCTTCTGAAATCCGCCAGCGGATGCGCCGCGCCGGGGATCAAGGGGCGCAGGAAGGATTGACCATGGCTCTGGAACTGGTCGGTGAGCTGCGTGATTTTGCCCGGGGCATTTATCTGATGCCGCCCTTCGAGCGGTTTGATCTGGCGGCTGAATTGATCGAACGGGTCAGGCAAGACGTTTCTTGAGGGGGATCGGCCATTTTCTAATTAATTTCTAATTTTTTTTTTAAGCATTCCTCATAAAATGATGGTATGATCTTCTCTCCAAAGGTCATCTATCCATTGTTGAAAGTATTGAGGAGGTAATTATGAAATCTAACTTATGGAAGCGCGCGACAGTTTTGGTGGGAGTGATTGTCCTTGTCTGCGCCACAGCCTTTGTATTTATTTTGACCACCAACCGCAGCAAAGCTTCAGAATTACCACAGAATGACTTCATCTTTCTGCACCATTCCGTGGGACAACATTGGCTGGACCACGGATTACGAGACTCATTGGCCCAAAAACCCTATATTGATAATGTAGACGACACCTTCTACGGAACCTACGTGCCTGCCTCAGCCGACCGCCCCCACTCCCTATCGCCAAGACCCGGCGATTTTACCGACGCCAACCACTGGCTTTTCTGGTTTAACGATTATTTTGACGGCATCAAGAACCGGGATAATCCGGCCGGTTTTCTCGAAACCAACGCCGAAAAAGTTGAAGCCCGAGTTCCCGCCGCCGGGCCGGTGTTCAATTGGGTGACAGGCGAACCCGTCCCGGACAACAATAAGATTGTAATGTTTAAAAGCTGCTTCCTGGATAACAATATCGAAGCGGGGGCTACGGGAGCGGTTGATCCGTTTAGCGATACCCGTACCTTTGCCAACCATCAAGCAATCTTTCGGCACCCGGATGGGACGGGGAACACCTATACCCACAATGGCTATACCTACAAACCCCTGGAAGATATTTTTGCCGAGAACCCCGATACCCTGTTTATTTTTGCCACCAATCCACCCAGCCATTTTGGCCCCAAAGACGCCACCACCGATGAAAACGCCAATCTGAACCGCGAATTCAACGCCTGGCTCAAAAACGAATGGCTGCCAGGCTACAACGAAGCCCATCCCGGCCTGAACAACGTGGTCATTTTTGACCTTCACGACACCTGGGCTTACCCGCAAGATCACCCTGAACATCCCAACCGCCTGCGGGCCGAATTTGGCGGCGACAGCGGCGATTCCCATCCTAATCAGGCCGCGAATGTGCATGCCACTGAAGTATTTGCCGCTAACCCCGATAATTTCATTGACCAGGTCTGGAACCAGTTTCAGAACGGCAAATAATACCATATCTTTTTTACGAAAAACCAATGAATAAAAACAACAGAGCCGGCTAAAAAAAAACCGGCTCTGTTGTTCTGCAATCAACCACAACCAACAAGATCAGTCTGCGGCTATTTTTTGGAAAATCCTCTACCACGCATACGCCATCGGCGCTTCTCCGCCGGGGCCGGGAAAGATCTTATCCAGTTTTTGCAAAGTCTCTTCGTCCAGCGTCAACTCGGTGGCCCGGACCGCGCTCTCCAGTTGCTCCATGGTGCGGGGGCCAATGATCGGGGCGGTGACCACCGGATTGTGCAGCAGCCAGGCCAGCGCAACCACCGCCGGCGATTCGCCCAGTTCTTTACAAAGCGACTCGTATTTCTCTAATTGCGCTCTCTTGTCTTGAACCTTCTTTTCAAGCTCTTCACTGGCCCGGCGTCCACTCTCTATTTTTTCCAACGCGCCGGCCAAAAGACCGCCGCCCAGCGGGCTCCAGGGAATCAGGCCCAGGCCGTAATGCCGGCAGGCCGGGATCACTTCCAGCTCAATCATCCGATTATCCAGATGGTAGATACTTTGTTCGCTCACCAGCCCCATCATCCCCCGTTTCGATGCCTCCTGGCACGCGGTAGCAATATCCC
>CAZTFF010000075.1:0-23718 GCA_964612485.1 uncultured Caldilineaceae bacterium | reverse complement strand
TTAAGCGGGTATTCAAATAAACCCGCGCTGTTTAGACAACTTCTATAAGTTGAATTTCAAAAATCAGGTCTTCCCCGGCTAAAGGATGATTCGCATCAATAGTCACGTTGGTTTCAGAGACATTGGTCACAATATGCTTAACTTTATCACCATTAGCCTTACGGGTGGTAATAACCTTACCAATCTGTAAGTTTAGCTGTGGTGGAAATTGGTCTCGATTGACTTCTAGTATCTTGCTTTCTTGGTATAAACCATAAGCCTGTTCGGCCAAGATTTCTGCGATCTTTGACTCCCCCGGATTCATGCCGATGACTGCCTGCTCAAGGCCAGGAATAACCTGCCCTTCACCTATTGTAAATTGTAAAGGATCATCATTAAGCGACGCGGCAAATTCGGTACCATCTTCGAATTTGCCGGTGTAAAGAATTTTGACTGTATCACCATTTTTTGCCTGGGTCATCATTTTCGCCTTTCTATCAACAGAATTTTTAACATTAAACCCTGTTATACACACCAAATACAAGAGCGCGGAAAATCTCCGCGCTCTTTTGAATACTAATAATACGCAATAGGCTTAATAGCGGCGGCGGTCACCGCCGCGAGAGGACTTACCACGACCACCACCTGGACCACTCCGTCGTCCCCCGCCTCCAAAAGAACGTTCCTTGGGAGGACGCGCTTCATTGACAACAATGTTGCGCTGGTTGACTTCGTGATCATTCAATTGTTCGATGGCGGCTTGAGCAGCCTGCTCGGTTTCCATCTCGACAAAACCAAAGCCTTTTGACCGGCCTGAAGCTTTATCTGTAATGATAGTTGTTGATACAACTGGACCAACTTCGCCAAACAACTTTTGCAGTTCGGCCTCGGTTGTTTCGTAACTGAGATTACCTACGTAAAGTTTCTTGTTCATTGTATAGTCCTTTAACTATTGAGACTACTGGGCTACAACGTTGCTGGCTTGTAACCCCTTTGGGCCACGTTCAATGCTAAACTCAACACGCTGACCTTCATCTAATGAGCGATAGCCATCAGACTGGAGAGCCGAATAATGCACAAAGACATCTTCACCCTCCGGCTGCTCAATAAAGCCGAAACCCTTGTTAGCGTTGAACCACTTCACGGTACCTATAATTCGTTCAGACATGTTACTGTTGTTCTCCTTGTGTTTACTACAAATATTGAAATAGAATAGGGTCATAGGTCAAAGAGGTTCACCGCAAGAAAAAAGCGACCGGCCAAAGATTTGGTGGTCGCCTCAAAAAATCGAACAGAAATCTTCTTCATCCTACTAAGGGGTAGTATACTTGGTAAATTGAAATCTGTCAATTTCAGGAGGGCTGTCATCAGGGCAATCGGAAGAATTATGTTAACAAGAATTGTCCAACAACGACGAATTTCCAGTCGACTGTGCCCCTTATTCACTGTTTGATCAAACCCATAAGGGCCTTGCTCAGTTTGATGACGGGTTAAATACATTGTTACTTACACGCTCCTTTGATCAAAATAATTTCAGTAATAACCTTTGAGTATTGCTTGAACCTCACAATGCTTCAGCAAGAACCTCAATAGGATGCTGCGCTTTTCGACCTGCTCCATCCAAAATCTAATGACGACAAGAGGTACCCGCCGCGGCAATGATTGTCTCTGGTGATGCAGCCCGTACAGCAGGCAGCAACACTTCTTCACCCACGGCTCGCGATACCTCAAAATGTTCCTTTTCATAGCCAAACGATCCGGCCATCCCGCAACAACCACTTGGTATCTCTTCGACGATACTGTTGGGAATCTGTTGTAACATTTTCAGCACCGGGGCTGTGCCCGTCTGTGCCTTCTGATAACAGTGACCGTGAACCAGGATGTATTTTGGCTCTGCTGACTGGGTAAAAGACAAATCCAATTCTTCTCGGTCAATCAGATCAGCCAGGAACTCTTCAATGAAGAAACTGTGTTGGGCTACTACCTGAGTCTCCTCACTTTGCAGCAGGTCAGGATATTCATCTCGAAAAGTAGCCACACAACTTGGCTCAATGCCCACGATAGGAATGCCTTGCGCAGCATAAGGTGCCAGCAAGGCCACATTGTGCGCCGCATTTCTACGAGCATCCTTCAACAAGCCCTTGGAAATCATTGGCCGGCCACAACACTTACGCTGCTTAATCAGCTTGACCTCAAATCCAGCCGCTTCCAACACTTTCACTGCCGCCTGTCCGATCTCCGGATCATTGTAGGTGATGTAGGTGTCGTCCCACAACACCACCGGGCCGCGAGTGACGGGGGGTGTGGATCGTCGATAGAACCATTTCTGAAAGGTTTGTTTGGCCAGCAGCGGCATTGATTGGCGTTTATCAATCCCCACAAACCGATTCAGGCCCCAGCGAAACAAGCTGTTTTCATAGACCCAATTGGTCAACCACGGTACCAGGTTGCCCAATTGATTGAGCAAGGCCACGTGCCCAAACATCCAGCTTCGCAGCGATACGCCGTGCTTGGTCATATAGTGCGCCAAAAACTCGTACTTGAGTTTGACCATATCCACCAGCGAAGGGCACTCTCGTTTGCAGGCTTTGCACTCCAAACACAGATCCATCACTTCATAGAGTTCTTTGCTGGTCATCCCTTCCGGCCCCAGTTGCCCGGTCATCGCCGCCCGCAGGGCGTTGGCCCGACCTCCCGTGGCGTGGGCTTCATCTCGCGTGGCCCGAAACGAAGGGCACATCGTGCCACCCTCCCAACGACGACAATCCGACTGGCCGTAGCACATTTCTACCAATCCGGTGAACCCACCATCGGCGGAAAAGTCGAGATATGTTTCGGTCGGGGCATAAGGGGTTCGATAATCGGGATTGTACCGCAACACTTCCGGCGTCCAGGGGAGAGGTGCATCAATGATCTTACCGGGATTCATCAGGTTATGCGGATCAAACACGCCTTTCACCTCACGGAAGGCTTGGTGCAGCCGAGAACCGTAGAGTTGCTCGTTGAAATAACTTCGGGTCATCCCTTCCCCATGTTCGCCGGTGGTGGTGCCGTTGTGAGCGATGGCAATTTCGGCAAAGGAGGTGCAGATGGGTTTGCATCAAGGCCAATCCCTCAGGTGTTTTGAGATTAACCACAGGATTGATGTGCAAACATCCGGCTGATACATGGGCAAAAAAAGCCGCCTCGGTTCCGGCCTCAAGGCAAGTTTGTTCGATAGCTTCAGCGTAATCGGGCAGTTGGTCAATTGGAACGGTAGCATCGTCGGCAAAAGCCCACGGTTTGGCATCGCCCCGCTGTCCCATCAGCAGGCCGCCCCCGGCTTTTCGAACCGTCCACACGCTGCTTATTTCCTCTTCCGTAACGCAATGGGTTATTCGTTCCTGATACCCGTGACGGTGTAAGTCTTTTTCCAGGGCATCGGCTTGCGCCGACAATGCCGCAGCATCATCGTCAGCCAGTTCTATAATTAAGATGGTACGAGGATCACCCTCAACAAAGCGGTTAAGCCGCGGCCCAAACTCAGCGTGAGAACGGGTTAACCGAATAAAGAAACGATCAATGAGTTCGATAGCCGCGGGTTTGTTTTCAAGAAGGATGGGGACCGTTTCCAGCGTTGTGCGCAAGTCGGCAAATTGCAGCACCAGTAACCGGGTAAACCGGGGGCGTGACACAAGATTAAGCGCCACATTGACAATGTTTGCCAGCGTGCCTTCGCTCCCGACAATCAACGGAGCCAGGTTGAAGGGACGCCCCGCCTCCCGGTCGGCCAAAAGATAGTTGAGATTGTAACCGGCCACGTTGCGCCAGGTTTGAGGATAGCGGGTGGCGATCTCTTTTTGATACTGCGTAATTAATTGGGGAATCTCACGGTAGAGCTGACCTGTTTTCCAATCCTAAATAACAACCCCAGGTTGCCATGGAACAAACTCTTCGGTGCCAACGCCTTGGGCCTCGCTTTTTGAGGGTGTACCCGACGCTACATCAATAATTAGTTCCAGTAATTCGGCGGAAACAGTTTCAATACCACCATCATCTTCCAAAGCTTTCCCGGCATTCAAATCCATATCACCTTGCAAGCGTTCGTAAGTTGTTGAGTTTGAACAAATTTTGATGGAGGGGGCCGGTTTGAAGCCAAACGCCGAACCACGTCCGGTCGTGAATAAAACCAGATTACACCCACCGGCAACTTTTCCCGTTACCGAAATAGGGTCGTAGCCCGGCGTATCCATAAATACAAAACCTCGGTTGTCGATCAGTTCGGCATAGTTGTAAACATCTACCAGATTTGTAGAACCGCTTTTGGCAATACCACCCAAGGATTTCTCAACAACATTCGTCAGACCGCCGACTTTATTGCCTGGGCCGGGATTATAATCAAATTCAACACCGTGCCGCCGCAAATATTCATTCCACCAGTCAAGCTTATCCAGCAACTTCTGACCTACTTCCGGCGAAACAGCCCGTCGAGTTAGCCGATGTTCAGCACCGAAAATCTCTGTTGTTTCCGATAACACGACGGTGCCGCCCTGCCGCACAACTTCATCAGCAGCCAGTCCCACCACCGGATTGGCCGTGACCCCCGACCAGCTATCGCTGCCGCCGCACTCTAACGCCAACGATAGCTCAGAGATTGGTTGCGGCGTCCGCTGTATATCGTTAACCGTCGGGAGTAGTTTTTCAATGGCCGTGATCCCGGCCTGTATGGTTTTGGCTATGCCACCCAAATCCTGGATCATCAAACTGACCGGAGGGTTGCTGTTTTTGCCATTTAAATGTTGCATCTCAATCAACTCGTCAAGCTGATTGGTTTCACAGCCCAAACCAACCAGAACACACGCCCCAACATTGGGATGCCGGGCCATACCGGCCAATGTGCGCTGCAACATCGCGTAATCCAGGGTGCCGCTGTGAGTACCGCCACAGCCTACCGAATGCGTTAACGCAATAACACCATCAATATTAGAAAACGCAGCCAATCTCTCACCCGTGAAATGGTTAGCAATCTCCCGACATACGTGCGCAGAACAATTCACCGCACTAATAACGACGATATAATTTCGAGTGCCCACTTGCCCATTCTCACGCTTAAATCCCAAAAATGTACGTTTCTTGTCTTCTGCAACAGATTGGGTTGGTTTCACTTCGCTGCTAAAAGCATAATCCAGTTCAACCTCTTTACTGACCACGTTGTGCGTATGAACGTGTTGCCCCGCCAAAATAGTCTCTGCGGCAAAGCCAATGGTCTGTCCATAACGACGAATTGCTGCACCGGAGTCAACTTCATTGAGGGCAATTTTGTGTCCGGCGGGGATGAATCGCTGCACAATGCATTGTTCTCCCGACTCCAAGACCAGCACTATTCCAGCTTGCAAATTAGTTTTAGCAATAACAACGTTGTCGTCGGGGTGAAGCCGGATGGTTACTTTTTGACAGGGAACAGTGCCGGAAACTTGGCTGTCGGTAAAATCAATTTTTGAACCACTCATAACCTTCTTTTCCTCACTGAATCGTTCATTATTCATTCTAATTCAACGTATGTGGACAATAACTCATCACGTCCACATTAAGGTGATGCAAACTGGCTTCAATCTCCTGGCGAACACTTTTGGCTTTTAGACAACTGATTAACATACTTGTTTCATCCCAAAAATCTATGTTTGCAAATCAATTTTGGAGAGATTCTTCACTCCTTCCGTCGTTCAGAATGACAACTGCGTAAGCCCTGGATTTATGTGCTTAGTCCTGTAGGATTTTCAACTTTGCCGAGCTTTTTCAACTTCGGCAATAAAAGCCTTGGCCCGGCGAGTCAGTTCGGCCATATCGCCGCTATCCAATAGTTTCTGATCGACCAGGCTGCTGCCTACACCCAGTGCCGCAGCACCCTTCTTGACAAAATCAGCAGCAGTATTCAGATCAACACCGCCAACGGGGACAAGTTTCACCTGGGGCAGCGGTGCCAAAATCGCCTTCACCAGATCGGGACCGCCAAAGCTGGCCGGGAATAGCTTTACCATATCCGCGCCCGCTTCCCAAGCGGTGAGGATCTCTGTAGGTGTTTGCGCTCCCGGCATCACGGGAATACTGTAACGATTGCACAATTTGATCACATCCACGTTAAGTGTGGGCGCGACAATGAAATCAGCACCGGCTAAAATTGCGGCGCGGCAGGTTTCGGGATCGTACACGCTGCCTGCACCAAATAGCACGTCATCACCGTATGTTTGCTTGGCTTCTTCAATCACACTCAACGCGCCCGGTGTGGTCATGGTCACTTCAATCACATTGACCCCACCGGCCTTAATTGCATCCGCCGCCGAAATCAACTGTGCCGACGATTTGGCTCGCATAATGGCGACAACGCCACTTGTTTGAATTATTTGTAATTTTTCAAGCTTATCCATGATTCATTCCTCCAGAATTTAGTTATCGCGACGTTCGTTTGCCACCACCAAAGGCATCAGCCTTGAGCAGGGCTTCAACTTCTGCTTTATCAATCATCGGCAGGTCGAACATCAAGGTTTGTTTGATCCGCGTTGCTGCATCGCCAACCTGCACGCCTTTTTCCAAACCGGCGCTGCTGAAATTCTCGGTGAGAAGACCGTAATAGAATCCGGCGTTCCAGGTGTCGCCGCCGCCCAACCGGTCAAGCAGAACAATGGGTTTGACCGCCGGAGAACGGAAGAAGTCGCCCGCATCATTCATTGCTGCCGATTCCCAGCGATGCTGCTCAAAGGTGTCGGGATAACGAATAGTGATAGCTACAATTTTGACCTTGAATATCTCCATCACTTTTTGAGTAAAGGCCTTTATGTCATCATCTTCAAGCGGCCCAATATCACCATCTATCACCTGTTTGGCCGAATATTGACCGCAGCCAATATCGTAAAGCACAGCCATATCTTCAATGGTCGTGATCAGGATGTCGATATTCTCGGAAACCACAGGTGTCATGATCTCGCGTGCTTCATCAGGAGACCAGAGCGTGGCCCGATAATTGAAGTCCAACCCCACCAGACAATCAGCCGGTTTAGCTGCGACGGCTTCGATAAACGCATCGCGGTTGTAGTTACGTTCGTACTTGCTGTGGTTGGCCAGGCCAAATGTAATGCCGGAGGTGTGGAAGAGACGGGAATTTTTCAGCGCAGCCTGCCAATCGACCATCCCGGCATCCAGTTTTGACGCGGCAGAGTACATTCTTTGGTATACGCCGGTATTCTTGCGTGGTGTCCGCCCTATTTCATAAATGAGCCTACCGATGGGTTCAGTTTTGGGTGCCCACACAAAATGCTCGGTGTTAATGCCGTGTTCGCGGGCAATATTACGCACGGCCCGACCGTAGGGATTATCAGGTACGCGCGTAATGTATTCCGACGGAATACCGAGACGGCTCAACCCCATCGCCAGGGTGTACTCGCTGCCGGCCATCGACAGATAGACCTGACGGGTGCGTTCCGGGCGTTCCATATCAGCGGGGGTTTCACGCACCATTGTTTCACCAAAGGTTACAAATGCGGGTTCGCTGTTTGAAAAATCACTCAGATTATCTTCAGTTATTTTGAAAAATGACATCTTCAATGCTCCGTTCTAATTCTCAATTCTGGGTAAAATAAATTCGGCGGCTTGCCGGGCGGCAATATCCGGTTTTGGCTCAGGTAGAATCTCGATAGAGGTCCAGCCATAAAAGTTCATCGTGTGCAGGGCATCAAATACCTCATCAAAATTCAGATGTCCTTCGCCGGGGGCAAGACGATTGGAGTCGGCCAAATGAATATAGGGTATCAAGCGTTTATTGCGGATCAGACTCTCACAAATATCCACTTCTTCGATATTCATATGAAAGAGATCGGGCATGAGGCCTAAATTATCAAACCCCACTTTTTCCAGCAACGCCGCGCCTTGGTCAAGGGTATTGACAAAATTGATCTCGTAACGGTTGACCGGTTCAATAATGATTGTCACTCCCAGAGGCGCAGCAACTTCACAGATACGACTGATGGTATCAATGAACAATCTTTCTGCTTCTTCCGGTGACTGGCCCTTGGCTATGAATCCTCTGGCGCGGCCAACATTGATCAATTGGCCAAAATCCTGGGCTAAATGCACCAACCCGGTGAATACGTCAATGGTTTTTTCTCGAACCTCTGTGTCCGGGTGGGTAAAATAAAGTCCTAACGTGGCAAATACCTGGCCGGTACTGATACAGCTTACCTCCATTGCCAACTGATCTAACCATTTTTTCAAAGACTTCGGGTCAATCTCATCGGCAGATTTCAAGGCCAATTCTACCCCGTGAAAGCCCAGTTTGGCGGCTTTGCGGATCGAGTCTTCAAAACCACGCCACACCACAAAAGCATCGGGGGGCGCACCTTTGCCGGCAACGGCAACAGCTAACTTCATTTTAATTATCCCCTCGTAAAATAGTTAGCAGTTATCAGCATGTCAGTTTGGGCCATCAGTAGATAAGTTGATTGCTGTCTGCCACTCATTGATTACTGATTTTTATTTTTGGTATTGTCTCGTGAGGTTAAAATTCGATAATTATCACACTTACTGGTTTGCGGGAATTTCCGGATTCCATACCTCACCCTTGATCATCGCCTCATCACCCTGATTGATCAATCCCAGCGAAATATCGTGACGTCCGCCCCCGTACTCGGTAAAAAGCCATGCTTCCAGAATATCGAGGGCTTCAAGCGTGCCGGTACATTTTCCCCCTAAACACAGAATATTGGAATCATTATGCGCGCGCGTCATCCGCCCCATATAGGTGCTGGTGCACAACGAGGCGCGAACCCCTTTATACTTATTGGCGATGATACTCATACCGATTCCAGTTGAGCAGATTAATATGCCGCGAGTTACTTCACCTGTGGATACGGCGCTGGCTACCTTGGCTGCATAGTAAGGATAACGGACAATCTCGGTTGAGTTGGAACCGACATCAATCACCTCAATATCTTTTTCTTTGAGATACGCCACAATTTCCTTTTTAAGATCAAGTCCACCGTGATCGCTTCCAATCCAAATTGGGTCTTGTTTCATCATTTGTCTCCGTACAGTAAGTACATAAACATTTCAACGGCATGCCAGGTGTGTGGCGCGCTCAACTTTTGCTCAATATAGAACGGCGACAGTATCTCCAGCGCCGCATAATTCGCTTGGCTGGCATTAGCCTCCCAGGTTAGGGGATAGTCACGATTGCCAAGCGGGCCAACGTTCTCGCCATAGAAGTGGGCTTCGGCCCAATCCAGGTAGGGATAATCCGTTTCGTTAAAGCGTGGACCTTCGACATGTTGATCTTGATAATCCCACCAGAAGAGCGTTGAGTAAGAATCAGAGAGGATGGGGATTTCATACGGATCGGGCAAGCCCAACGCGGCCAAGCCAAACTTGATCCACTTGGTTTGGTAAACCGGATGTTCGGCAAAATCAGAACGCCCCCGGATGTGGTGGTCGGTTTCATATTTGGGCAACTCGGCCAAAACGCGAGCAACCACGGAATGATCTTTATCAGACACCAACGAGACAAGATAAAGCGCCTGTCCCAAATTGTCGGCCTCCGTCTCGCCGGCGTTGTTGCAGTCATACGGTTCACGCAGGCCGAGAATCCATTCTTCGATCAGGTTCAGATTTCCAATTTCAACCAAAGCCATCGCCATTAATGCACTATCTCGATACCAGGGTTTGCGATAGACAAAGAAGTTTGGTACAGGCAGTCCGTCAATAATATTGATCAGAATTTCCTGGTGCAAAACACGCAAAACAGATGCGTATTTGTGTTCGGTAAAAGCAGGTAGATTTAGTTCACTCTCACTCAGTGATTGGCGCTGCCCGTCTTCTTCCAGCCAAACTCCAGTTTCATCTTCAACAATGCTAATGGATTGTCCGTTCTGGGTGCGGATAACAACCGCATATTCCGGCGGAACAATCACTTCAGCTTGCACATCCCATCGCCGCAGAATTTCGCCGGATAGGGCATCTTGCAAAATACCGGCTTTATAAATCAACTTTCGGCGCGGCCCCATTCCAAACAAGAAAAAAGAAATATTGGGCAAACTTCTGACCGGACCATATTCTCTACGCAGCGATGCCAGATCAGCCCGATATTTTTGCAACAAAATGGTTGCATCTTCCAGATTCATCGTATTTTCTCCTGAAGACTACCGCCGTACGATCCGGCTTAATTGATAGGTGCGCTCGGCCATATCCGCAATGCTGACCTGCCCAAATTCGGCCACACATGTGCGGAGGGTATCGTTTAAGGGTGCAATCCACTTGTCAGGTAGTGCGCCGGCTCCCAACATCAACCCCACAATTGAACCCGCCGTGGCACCATTGCAGTCGGTATCGTAAGCTAACTGCACGGCGGTGGTGATGGTGCGCTCGTAAATTTCAGCCGGTGATGATGTGCCATCGCTCCACCCGTAGAGCAAGGCGGCAGTAACACAGCAAGCGTTGTTGACCGTTCCGGCAAAGGTATATTTGTCGTAACGCTCCTCAATCCGTTTGCCGGTTTTCTCCCAATCGCCATCGGTGTGATACCACTCAATGGTTTGTAATATGGCCTCGGTAAAGCGAGACTGCTGCGGCACTTGAGCCAGTCCGGCGCGGATAACATCTTCCATATTAAGCAGTGTAAAGGCGGCAGCATTCATAGCCGCTACCCACATTGCGCCGTAAATTCCGCTTTGACGATGGGTCAAGTACGCATCGCGCCAGGCGAATTCGGCAGCAGGTTCGGGGTTGCCGGGACACACGTACCCGTATACATCGGTGCGAATTTGCGCGCCAATCCACTCGATACCGGGATTCAGATAATTGATCAGGGATTCCAGATCAATATCAGAAGGGAGTTCTGTTTCGTAATCATATCCTCGATCACCCAATGCCGCAGCCAGGTTGAGGTAGATAGCGTGTTCCGGCCCCCACGTCCACAGATAAGGCATCGAGCGCAACCAATTCACGCCAACTGCCAGCGTATTGAATTCGCCGCCGTATCTTTCCATCAGTTTGACGGCCAGACACATATAGTTCAGATCGTCATCTTCCTGAGCATATTCCACATAGCCCCGCATGCTGGGCACACAATCTCTGCGGAGCGGTTCGGGACCGCCGCTTGATTGCGCCGGGACAAAATCATCCAGCGGATAGGCGTTGGCTTGGGTCAGGTAATCGCGGATTTGATCCATTGTAAAATGTACTTCCAGCGGTTTGCCCAAAATGCAACCACCGATACGCCCCAACCAGGCTCCGTGAATTTTGTGACCCACTTCCTTCTCGGCCAGATAGAATTCCGGCAACGTAACAGGGGCGGGACGAGCGTATCGAATCTCGTCAAGCGTGGAGGGTTCAACATAGGGCCAACTTGATTGCAGCGGCAAATTTTTTATTTGCGCGTGCAGTTCCATCAATGCGTCCCGATCAGTTTTAACTGTTTTCCACTGGTCAAGCAGCCCATCCACAACATAACCCTGTAATTCTCTGGCTTCAATCTCCAGACGAATACGTTCGGCAACAGTGTCCAAATTCAGTTGTAGCATGCATCACCTCCATTGCGGTCCATCAACGACCACGAGTTTCCCAGCCCTCTTCAAACAAGCGGAGGAAATTGTTTTGATCGTAGGGGTACTTTGCCATTTCTTTTTCATCCAGTTCGACGCCCAGCCCTGGTGCATCGGAGGGTTCCACGTAACCGTCTTTCACGCGCGGCACGCCGGTCATGATCTCGTGTGCCCATGGTTCCAGGAAGTCGTCAAAGCATTCCTGGATCAGGAAGTTTGGCAGGCTGGCGTGAATATGGGCATTGACAACCGAATTGAACGGACTTTGAGCCTGGTGACACGCGACAAACGCCTCGGCAGACTCGGCAATGGCTGCAGTTTTTCGCACCCCCGATACCCCGCCAATATTGAGCGTTTCCGGCTGAACGATGCTAACGGCGCGTGAAGAAAGCAGCCGGTTAAATTCCGATAATCGGTTAAAGCGCTCGCCGGTAGCCACCGGCACGTTGATGGCTCTGGCAACTTCGATTGTGCCCTCAATATCCGTAGACATCACCGGCGTTTCAAACCACATAGGACTAAATTCTTCCAATTGCTTGCCAACACGCACAGCGGTAGAAACGCTAAAACGATCATGCGCCTCAATGCACAGGTCTACCTCATCACCCACGGCTTCGCGTACAGCCCGGACAATGGCCAGCGAGCGTTTCTCTTCACCGGGTTCAAAAAAGCGATACGTTGAACCAAACGGATCAAATTTAAGGGCCGTGTAGCCCATTTCCTTGAGTTCGGCAGCCCTTTCGGCAAAAAAGGATGGTTCGCGGGGGCCTTTGTACCAGCCATTAGCATAAACCCGCAATTTGGGTCGCTGTTTGCCGCCCAGCAGTTGCCATAGGGGTACATTCAGGCTTTTACCCAAGATGTCCCAACAAGCAATTTCTATGGCACTTAAAGCAACGCTGGGAACCAGATACCTGCCCTTGAACATTTTATGCCAGATTTTTTCCGGCTGACGGGGGTCTTCACCAATCACAAAACGGGATATTTCATGCACATCAGCTTCACCGGGCTTGGTACTTAAACCGCGCGTGGCTTCGCCGATGCCTTCAATACCCTCATCGGTCAACAATTTTACAAAGACCCAGTTTTTCCAGGGATTACCAACAACATATGTTTTTAGTTCGGTTATTTTCATTTTTGTTTCCAATCTCCAATAAGATTTTTCTAAATCCAGCGTCCGCCGGAAATATTCAACTCACAGCCGCTTACATGGGCGGCTTCATCCGAAGCCAGATAGATGACCCCGGCGGCGGTTTCTTCCACAGTTTCCATCCGCCCCATTGGCGCATTGCGCGCTACTTCTTTTAAGTAGGCTTCTCCATTGCCGCAGGTCTGATCACGGAGCGCAATTTCGCCGGGGGTGGCAATCCAGCCCACTGTGACCCAATTGACCCGAATCTGGTCGCATAGCAACGCCTTGGCCATAGTTTTGGTCATCGTAAGTAAGGCTCCTTTTGACGAACCGTATACCATTCGATTCATTCCCGAAATGGTAGTATATGCCGTCGTTGAACCAATGTTGATAATTGCTCCCCCACCTTGCTCTTTCATCGGCGGGATAGCGGCCCGACTACACAGGAACGGTCCCCTCACGTTGACGGCAAATACTTGATCAAACAACTCCGTTGTAACCTCATCAATTTCCACACTGGGGAAGATACCGGCGTTATTGACCAAAACATCCAACCGACCAAATTGCCGGAGCGCAGTTCCAATCAGATTAACACAATCTGTTTCACAGGTAACATCTGCGCGTACAAAGAATGCCCGTCCACCAGACTCGTTGATCTCACAGGCAACCCGTTCTCCGGCCTCAACTTGCCGTCCTGAAACCACAACTGCTGCTCCCTCCTTGGCCATCTGGCGGGCGAATCCTTCACCAAGACCAACCGTTGAGCCGGTGATAATGGCTACTTTGTCCTTTAGTCTTTTGCTCATCGCTATATCCTTTGTGTTTTAAAGCCAGATAGAATATTTCTGGATTTTCCACTCCAGCCTTTGGCTACCGGCGTCTTAATGTGTTTGTTTCAAGGGTCTAATTAAGATATCATTGACATTAACTCGATGGGGTTGGGTGAGTGCATAGATTACTCCTGCGGCAATGTCCTCACTTTTAACCGCCTTGTCCTCTTCTACTGCCTGTTTAAGCATTGTGTCGGGAATCCAGTCAACATCATCCCAAAATTCGTTAGCCACCCAGCCGGGTGCAATAGCCGTAACATGGACGTTATGCTCCAGCATCTCCAGCCGGAGCCCCTCGACCAGGGCATAAACTGCTTTTTTGGTAGCACAGTAAACGGTTTGCCCTTGCTGCCAACGCCGTCCCGCCACCGAGGACGTTACCAAAACATGCCCCGATTTTTGAGCGACTAGATGGGGCAAAGTTGCCCGCAAAGTTCGGCAGACCGCCGTGATATTCAGATCAATTCCGGCGGCCCAATGTTCCGGATTGCCATCAAGCAAATCGCCTTCAATGAACACTCCGGCATTGGCAAATACTACATCCAACCGGCCAAAGCGCTTTATTGTTTCTTCTACCATTCGTTCGGTATCGGCAGCTTTGGTGACATCGGCCACAATTGGCAGGGCTTGCTCACCGATAGTATCGGCTACCCGCTGTAGTTTGTCTTCCGACCGAGCAACCAAGGCCACTCGCGCGCCATGTTCGGCCAGTACTCTGGCCGTGGCCGCACCAATACCCGTGGATGCGCCGGTAATGAGTACAACTGAGTTTTGTAAATCCATCTCTTCTGTCTCTCTCCGTTCTGTTAGTTTTGTTATTAGCCCACTTGATCAAACGTATCAACCCCGGATGAAGCCGGAACAGATACACTTTTATGGCTTGATTTGCCACTGTCAGGCCCGCCAAAGATCAACGGATCACCAGACCAGGTGAAAAGTGGTTCTAAATCTCGCAAAATATCATCCAGCGCATCATGATCGTATTGGTCCACGGTGGGTTTGTTGACGGATATCCTGCTGTGCGAACTCTTGATAATACCGCGTCGCCGCAAGACCTCAGGGTAGCTTGTGCCGCGCAGGGTTTCCAGGGCAAAGATAGGGGCCATCATGCCAAATATCCGTTTGGCTTCTGCGGTGTCGCCCGAATCAAGCGCGTTCCACAAGCGCACCACTACATCGGTGATGTGACAGCCCGGCATTTGCCCGGTCACACCACGAGGATATTCCAATAGGATGTAACGCCCGCCCGCACCGCCAAAAACGCCTTTCAGCTTTGGCCCAGTCTCTTCAATAGCACCCGTAATCAAATGGGTAACAGGAAATGTTTCTTCTTTGATGTAATCTGCATGTTCCACTTCATTGACTACCCGGGCCATCGTTTTAACAGACAAA
The DNA here is from genome assembly GCA_964612485.1 of uncultured Caldilineaceae bacterium. Lineage (GTDB taxonomy): Bacteria > Chloroflexota > Anaerolineae > 4572-78 > J111 > JAFGNV01. Next base: position 8,821 of record CAZTFF010000075.1, on the reverse strand, counting down.
ACACTGCCCCGGGTGTGGTTCTGAATGAAAATGGGAATCTGAGCGGTGTCAGAAATTCCCTGGTAGTAGCGCACAATGTCGTCTTCATCTTCCAAAGGTTGCACGTAGGGAGTCATAGCAATAACGCCATCAGCGCCAACGCTTTTGGCCTGCGCCGCGAACAGTTGAGCATGGGTGGTACTCAGTCCCTGTACGCCCAAAATCACGGGGATGCGGCCATTAACTTGCTCAGCCACCACCTCCATGCCCTTTAGGCGTTCGTCATCGGTGAGTACGGCAAAACCGCTGGCATTTACCGGCCACACAATGCCGTGCGCGCCGCACTCCACGCAAAAATCCAACACGCGTCGAAAGTCATCCCAATCAATCTCATCATTCTCTTTAAAGGGCGTAGCCGGGATGGTATATACGCCTCGAAAGGGTTTGTTGTTGCTCATAAATAATCTCCCTAAAAAGTTAAGTCAGGTTTGTCTTGAATACAGCATATTCTGACAAAACAGACTATCAACGATTTCTGAATTTTTTTTACATACAAATAAAAAAATTACATACCCCGTCCTCCACTATTCAATACGAGGTCTAAAGATGTGAGGAATCTGGTTACATTGTCTGGGTAGGCGGTATGCCCCATCAGGCCAACGCGCCAAATCTTTCCGGCCAGCGGCCCTAGCCCCGCACCGATCTCGATTTTGTGATCTGTCAGCAGCGCGGCACGGACGGTGGCTTCGTCAACCCCATCAGGCACTTCCACGGCATTCAACATTGGCAGACGATAAGCGGGGTCTACCGGCAGGATCAAGCCCATTTCTTCCAATCCGGCCACCAGCATTTGATGATTTTCCTGATGACGCGCATAGGATTGAGCCAGCCCCTCTTCCAACAGTAGAAACAGGGCCTGGTACAGGCCGTAAAGCATGTTGATTGGCGCGGTGTGGTGATAGGCTCGTTTTTGACCTTCCCAGTAATTGACGATCATTGTCAGATCAAGATACCAGTTAGGCACCTTTGTTTTTCTGTTTTGCAGCGCGGCAGCCGCCTTGTTGGAGAAAGAAACCGGGGCCAGGCCGGGCGGGCAACTAAGACATTTTTGGGTGCCACTGTAGAGCGCATCAATGCCCCAATCATCCATCAGCACCGGCATGCCGCCCAAACTGGTAACCGCATCAACCAGATAAATTGTATCGGTGTTTTTTAGAAGTTCGCCTACTTCTGCCACCGGATTGGCAACGCCCGTTGAGGTTTCGGCGTGAACAATGGCTACAATTTTATATGATTTTTCGGCAAGTTTCTTTTGCACCTTGTCAACCATCACCGGCGTACCCCACGCAAAGGTCAGGGTGTCAACATTTGCTCCCAACCTACCGGCAACATCCTGCATACGCATGCCAAAAACACCGTTGATCAGAACGAGCACGTCGTCGCCAGGCTCAATAAGGTTCACAAAGCAGGTTTCCATGCCGGAAGAGCCGGTTCCCGACATTGCCACAGTCAAAGCATTATCGGTGCCTAAAACCGTTTGCAACTGCTCTTTGATCGCATCCATAATGGATATAAAGTAGGGATCAAGGTGGCCAATCGTTTTCTTGCTCAGTGCCTCATAAACCGGTTGGGGCACGCAAGAGGGGCCGGGCCCCATCAAGAGAACTTCTTCTATGCCATTAAGTAAGTTTTTCATCAATATTTCTTCCCACGGGTAAAAGAGTCGATGGCGGATTTGGCCGCGCCGTATACAGTTGCCGTCGGCGCGCCGGTACGCATGGCAATAGAGGACAGGTTGACAATATTGGGGTCGGTGCCTTTTTCCAGAAGCGGAATAAAAAGTGATGATAATTGCATGACAGAATAGACATTCAGGGCAAAGATCTGTTGCATTGTGTCCCATTCAAAATCTTTGATCTCAAAGCGTTTGATCAAAGCACCCGCGTTATTAATAAGAACATCAAGGTGATCAAATGATTGGGAAACCTCCTCGAAGAGTTTGAAACAACCTTCTCGTGTTCCCAGATCAGCCTGCACCAGTTGAGTCTTGCCACCAAGTTGCTCCACATCGGCGGCAACCTGTTCGGCCTGGCCTTTTGATGAATTGTAGTGAATGATTATGGTGTTGTCTTTGGCCAATTGTCGGGCTGTTTCTGCTCCAAGGCCCAGACTGGCTCCGGTGATTAAAATAGTTTTTGACATAGTGATCCTCAGTTAATATTAAGTAATCTGGTGAGTTCAGGAAGATACTCAAACTTGAGCAGTAGTTGGCTACTGAACTACGCTTCTATTGGAATTTAAATTTGCATTGAAGAAGTTGGTATTTACCCTTTAACGGCGCCGATGGTCACACTGGACATGAACTTGTCCTGGAAGGCAATGAAGACGATCAACAGAGGGATGGTAGCCAGGACACACCCGGCCATGATCGTACCCCACACCGGCAAGAACCCAATTACCGGATCAACCAACTGGGGTAACACCACCATGATCGGCTGCACCGACTGCTTGTTGGCCACCAACACCGGCCAGGTGTAGGCATTCCACACCATCATAAAGTGCAAGATGGCATACGCCCCCATCACGGGTGAACTCATCGGCATCATCACTTTCCAAAATGTGGTGAAATGCCCCGCCCCGTCTATCCGCGCCGATTCCAGGATTTCGTTGGGGACTGTCAACATATATTGTCGCATCAAAAACAACCCCAACACCGGCGTGACCGTCGGCAGTATCTGCGCCCGCAAGGTGTTGATCCAACCGATCTTGGCAAAGACGATATACAAACCCGGTATCGTGATCTCCGGTGGTACCATCATCGTCGCCAGCAACAAGGCAAAGATAACGGCATCCCCCTTAAAGCGATATTTGGCAAAGGCATAGGCCGCCAACGCGCACAGTAACACCGCCGCTATCGTGCTTACCCCGGCAATGACCACCGCATTGATGTAGTTCAACCACAACTGCTGACCTTCATAGCCAAACAACCGAAAATAACTGATCAAGGTCCATTCCACCGGCGGCTTGACCGGATTGAAGTACATCTCGGCATCCGATTTGAAGGAGTTCTGCAACATCACGAACATCGGCGCCAGAAAAATGAAACTGGAAACAATCAACAACACATAAATTGAAATGTTAGAAACACGTGCTTGCAGGCGATGGCGAAAATTTGTCTCTACTTGAGTCGTCATCTTAAATTTCCTCCCGTCTCTCTCGTAATATGCGAAATTGAATGAAGGTGACTATGGCGATAATAACGAACAGCATCCAGCCTACCGCCGCCGCCTGCCCAAAACGGGCACTCTGCACATTCTCTACCAACAGGTTCAGCACAGGCGCCATCCCCACCGGAGCCAGCGTCCCCGCCTTACCCCCCAACACATTCGGCTCAGGAAATATCCGCAACGTCACGATCGCATCCACCACAAAGGCAAAGATGAAGGAGTTGCGCATTAACGGTATCGTGATCCGGATCAACCGCTGCCACGCCGACGCTCCATCAACAATGGCCGCTTCCATCACTTCCGTATTGATCGTGGTCAATCCCGCCAGAAAGATCACAAACCAGTAGCCTGTTCCCCGCCAAACCAGCAACGTCACCACCGGCCACCGCGCTATGTCCATATCCGTTAACCACGGAATCTCCGTACCCAAAATTGAATTCAGAATACCGTAATTCGTCCCAAAAAAGTTCCGAAACAACAACGCCGCCGCTACCGCCGCCACAATCTGCGGCATAAAGATGATCGGCTTGAATACTCGCTTGTTCGTGACCGCCTTCGAGTTGACCAATACCGCCAGCAAAAAGGCAAAGATCATCATCGGGATGGCGTGCGCAATCCAGTAGAAGAACACATTGCCCAACTCCACCCAGAATACGTTGTAGTTCCACATGGTGTAGTAGTTCTTCACCCCCACAAATGTCGCTTTGCCATAGCCCCGGTATTTGTAGAAGCTCAATACAAAGGCATACAGCGCCGGACCCAGAAACAACAAGATAAAAGACAAGATAAAGGGCGAGATGAACAGATAGGGCGCCAGAATGTCACCCCACCGTTTTTTGCCACGAATGGTGATATTAGTAGTTGACTCAAATTCCCCCTGGTTTTGGGTGGAAACGCTCATCAAACAACCTCCTTTGATGGGATCAGTGTGTCTTGAACCCCCTGCTATGCAGAGGGCCCAAGACCATAAAGAACAACGACCTATACTTATGCCTCGTAGGGATTCCCGATTTGCGCTTCCATATCACCCTGGGCACCGGCCAGAGCTTCTTCCAGCGTTTCTTTTTGAGCCAGGAAGGACTCAGTATGCTTTCTGAGAATGTCTAACTCAGCTGAGGCTGCCGGATCATACGGGAAGACCTTGAAATCGTTCATGGCTTCATAGTGAGAGTCCAAAACAGTTGGGCCAAAGTAATTGATGGGGTGGATCTTCCATTCTTCGTCGGTAAGTTCTGCCGGTTTTTCAAAGTTCGCAACCATCTCTAATACTTCATCACGCGCGCTGGCAATCATAGGGGCCCGGCTTTCATACTCAAAGAGATCAACCGCACCCTCTGTATCAAGGAATGATTTGGCCATGTATTCAAAGGCACCCTCAGCGTTGGGCACACCCAACGGGATAGTTAGAATATCACCACCGGCTTCGCTACCGGCTCGGTTGAATTCGGGCCATACCGTTTTGCCCCACAAGCCGCCTTGTTCCGGGGCAAATCCGGGCAGGAAGTAATCCATCCATTGCGATACCAGATCACCGGCAATCACGCCATCGTTAAAGGCCGGCTGCCAGTCGGGGCTCCAGTCGTCGGTGTTGAAGGCGATACCGGAACTGTACCACTCATTCAACCAGGTCAACAGGGTCTCGTACCGCTCGTTGCCAACCAGATTGTAGGAACCATCCACATTAGCAATTCGGATTTCGTCAGCATCCCAATGGGTCATGATCATGAAGTACCAGTAGTGAATGGGCTGTGGGCCGATGTTCATGATGTAGCTATCGGGGAAGGTGTCACGGAATTTCCAGCCGGCGGCCATGTAATCCTCAAAGGTCTTGATAGCGGCAGGATCAATGCCCGCTTCTTCAAACATATCTTTGCGATAGTACCAGATTTTGGTTTTGGCCGAGCGAGGTACCGTTACATTGGAACCTTCATAATCAGACAAAGCGTGTGTTGCCGGCAACATATCATCGGCATAGGGGGCCATCCACTCCTTCATATCGGTCAGCAACCCGGCCGAGGCAAATTCCGGTACGCCAATGTAGTTCATCTGAACCATGGTCGGCAGCTCGGTACCCGCAGCCAGCGCCAGGCGCAAGAAGTTGTATACTTCCGCATCGTGTTTACCGGGAGAAATGACTTCGATGGTGTATTTCTCAGCCAATTCCGGCCACATCTCCAGCGTATCGTTAATACGAGCTTGTTCGCGGTCAACGCCACCCCAACGCATGTAAGTTAGCGGGATTTGCCCAACAGGCGCCGGTGTGGCCGTCACGACCACTTCTTTTTCTACTTCCTTAACAACTTCTTTTTCAACCTCTACCGTCTCTACAATTGTTTCGCCATCTTTCTCAACGATAACGGTCTCGATCACCGTCTCCGGGACGGGCTGCGCGCCGCAGGCCGCCAAGGCGGCACTACTGGCAGCGATGGCCGATCCGCGCAAAAAGTCACGACGATTTAACTTACGGTTCTTCTTCTGGCTACTCATATCAGGTTATCCTCCTTGATATAATATACTTTGATTGGGTTAAAAAACATTAAAGCTATTCCACCTGCTATCTTTGATATGTCGATTCTTCACTCCTTTCTCTGTACAAAACGGTAATATTGAATTTTGACATCCATTGCATCCGAATAATATCAGGTGCAAGACAAACCAAGTTATGTGTTTGGGGTATGCTACCCCCATAATTATGCAACTTTGAAATAGCACCACCACCCTTCCCCGACTTCTTTTATATTTCTACTTTTGCTCGTCTACCAAATAACCGTTCTTTTCCATAATTACCGCTATGATAATACATGGTCATGGTACCGTCCGGTTGTACCAGAATCTGGTGTTTCCAAAAATTAGTTCCCTCGCCGAGTTTCTGAGCATCTTCGGGAATTTTATGTATCCACTCCACCGGCTCGGCAAATGCTTCCCATCCTTTTGTGGGCCATTCTTCGGGGGTGTAAACCCAACCGCCATGGCTGGGCGCCGGTTCACGCATAGCGGGTTCTTCTTCCACCGGCACCGGGGGAGTGGGACTGGCGTTAAGTAACCCAAACCAGCCGCCATTGGCTGCTTTGAAAATCTGTGGCGTGGAGAGCCAGCCAAATGTCCAATGTCCCGGTTCCGGTGAGGGTAAAATTATTTTCCCCAATTTTGTGGCTACGGTATCTGAAGGGGACATCACCGCTGCCGCCGGACTGGAACCCAAAGGGGATGTGGGCTGGTCGGCCTGGGGACGTTGGGGGTAACCTTTATAATAAATAACAACTTGATTGCGTTCTGCAAACCAGTAGGCGGTCGGGCTATCGCAATTGTAGCCATCAAATTCATCAGGCGTACCCAGATCAATAACAGGTTCCGGATAAACCGTCCAAGGGCCAACCAGTTCATCCGCTGTTGCCAGCCAGATGGTTTTGTTGTAACCGTTATAGACCGACTGCACCATCCAGTACTTTCCTTCAATTCTCGCCGGAACATGGGGACGATATGGGTCCAGAACCACAAAGGCTTTGTGCCCATTGATACCAAGCAACTCCGGGTTGGAAAACTCTACCAGACCTTGCTTGACCCAATCGCCGGGGCCAACTTCGACGGCAGATTTGGAGATTGCGTTGGCATTTCGGTTTTCCTCTTTTCCGTTCACGTGTCTCTGGGCAAAATAATACATGCGGTACTTTTGTTGTGATTCGTCCCATACAATACATGGGTCACCAATGACACTAGAATCATATTCGCCAGGCTGGCCATGGTGCATAATGATTCCTAAACGCTGCCAAGAAGCAGGTGGGGCTTTCATGACAAAATTGAAATCTTTGTTCATATTCATCCCTGTTATTAGATTGATAACCATTTTTTGTTAAGATGATGATGCCTCGCTATTATTGTGCTTCGTTCCAAGGATAGGTTCTCTACCCTCCTTTGGTTTTTGGACATTTTTATTCTCCTGAATACATTTTTAGCCTATCGTTGCAGTGCCCTGAACAATATCTATTTGAAATTGGAGACAAAATTGGCACAGCGTTCACACACAATCCAGACATTGACTTCTTTTATAGATAATGGTATGATCATCTGGCTTCGTAAAGAGACTGCAAATTCGACTATTATTCGGAGTTTAGGTACAATAAAAACGGGCATGCAATAAGAGTAACACTTGGATCATGAACAATGTTCCAGGAATGCTTGAATTAGCATGTTTTCCAGAGGAGATATCGCTTCCCGTCAAGATAGTCGATATCTCCTTTTCTTGATTGAATTTTTTTGCTTCAATTGTTTGTTTCTTAAAAAGGGTTATCAAGCACTTTTTATTTCAGAAGTGCAAGTGTCAATTTAATTTTTTTTGACTACCACAAGACTCTCGTATAATCAATTTGGCCTCAATTTTCAAATGCTCCTCATATACCCCATCTGCATTAATTACGCGTAGCAGAAGTTCCATAACTATCTCGCCCAATTTGTGGCGTGCAACATGCATGGTGGTGAGGGCAGGCGTTACCAAACTAGCCAGCCGGATATCATCAAAACCAACTACGGCCATATCCTGCGGAACACGAATGCCTAACTCTTTACAAGCTTGCAAGACACCAATAGCTAACAAATCATTATAACAGGATATCGCCGTAATATCTGGAGCCTGATCTAACAATTGTTTGGCGGCTCGCCGACCCGTTTCAATGCCTGCTTTTGAAACAATAACGACTCGATTCTCATCAACACCAATGCCGTTTTCACGCAAGGCGCGTCGATAGCCATCTGATCGTGTACTATCATCCGGCAAATTAAATCCTAGATGGCCAATGGTTTGATGGCCTAACCCTATCAAATGAGAGGTTGTTTCGTACAATCCGATTTCACCTGGAGTACTGACGGCGGCTGAACCACGCGGTACACGGCTGGTAACCATGGCCACTTTATGAATTTTGGACACTTGTGATAGTTGCTCCTGACCTAGACGGGTGCCGCACAAAATTATGCCATCTACCTGTTTGCCGGCCAGGGTAGCAATATATTCCATCTCTTTTTCTGCGCTGTTTTCCGTATTGCACAGGAATACACTATAACGTTCTTTGCTGGCAATGCTTTCCACACCTTGTACAAATTCAGGAAAAAAGGGGTCGGTGATTTGGGGAATGATGACGGCGATAGAGGCAGTTTTCCCGGAAACCAATCCTCGGGCCAGGGCATTGGGTTGGTAGTCAAGCTCGCCAATAGCCTGTAACACCTTGTTGCGCGTTTCATCTGTAACAGGACGCGGGCCGTCATTGATCACGTACGATACTGTGGCTACCGACACCCCAGCTTTTTTGGCTACATCCTTAACCGTGACTTTCATAAAGGTTACCCCTGAATTCTAATCGTTTCGTCTAAACGTTTAGACGAAACGGTTAGACGTAGTATAGAATATATCTTTTCATTTGTCAAGACTAAACATTGAGAGAAAAGTTTTTCTGGGCAAGAAAATGGGCTGCTTCTTGGTGATAATTGGCGATCGTCTACTCACTTTTTTGCCCTGTTGCTTCAGATACTCCAACCGTTTATTGATGGATAGGTGAGGTGTATTAACCACAGGCTCATATGGTATTTAAGGTGAAACCAAGAAAACCGTGATAGAGTAGGAAATC
>CAZTFF010000074.1:0-23794 GCA_964612485.1 uncultured Caldilineaceae bacterium | reverse complement strand
ACTAGCAAGTTGCCCAACCATGGCAGCGCGCCGGGCGCGGTCTCCGGTGAAAGGCCGGTCATAGTACTCAACAATACGCCACCGACCGCAAATAGAATGCCTAAATTCTTGTTGGCAGTCAATTTCTCTCGCAAAATCACAAACGATAACACGCCCACCACGGCGGGTGTGGTACTGGTGATAATACCGGCTTCGGCAGCGTTGGTCAATCTGAGGCCAAAAAATAGAAAAATGGTGAAGAGAAATGCGCCGGTAAGCGCCTGCAAAAATGAAATGATCCAATCCCGTTTGCCGGCGGGAAAATTGTGGCTCTTTTGGGTGAGCAACAACGGAAGCAGCACCAGCGAGCCGATAGCAAATCGCAGGCCCGCCGCTAGAAATACAGGAAAACTGTTTACCACCAATTTTCCTACCACAATCGAACTGCCCACGATCATCATCGCTAGACTAAGTTGAATGTATGCGCCCAGTTGTTTGGTCATGAATTGCTTTAAACCTCCAGGGTGTGATGGGGTGTCAAGTGCCAGGTGTCAAGTATCGGATTGAACGGGTTACGTGTTTGGTTTTTGCTAGACGGGGCTAGTTTAACGTATGGGAGGGGAATTGTATTGGACGCTATTGCGGTATTGGCCGGGGGTGATGCCCAGGAGGCGTTTGAACCACCGGTTCAGGTGGCTCTGGTCGGTAAAACCGGTGGCCTGCGCGGTTTGGGCAATTGATTCGCCGCGTGCCAGCCGTTCTTTGGCACGGTGAACCCGCACCTGGCGCAGGTAGCCGTGCGGCGGCAGGCCGGTGGTTTTGCTGAAAACGTGGATCAGGTGGTAGGGATTGAGAAACGTTAGTTGGGCCAGTTCATCGATGGAGAAATTGCGGGCATAATTGGCCTGAATGAACGCTTTGATCCGGGCCACCACCTGCGGTTCTTTTGTGGCGGGCTGTGACCGGGGCGGATCATCGGCGTGACGAATAATCATTTGAGCCAGTATCCACAGCAGGCGAGATTCCTGCTCTAGCAGAGGCGTGTCTTGAGTTTCAAAAGCAATGTGCAGCCGGCGAATGGCGGCGGCCAGTTGCGGGTCTTGAATAACGCCCGTTCGGAAAAAGGGAACATCGTGGGGCCGACGGCCGGTTTCCACTGCAATCTGTTGGAGCAGATGGGGATCGAAATAAAACATGCGGTAGGTCCAGCCCTTTTCGCCGGCGGCGTGGCCGGTATGCACTTCGCCGGGGATGCAGAGGTTGATGTTGCCCTGCGGCGCAATTACATTTTCGCCCCGATAGTAGAATTCCAGGGCGCCGGTTTCAATCACGCCAATGGCGTATTGTTCGTGCGAGTGGCGCGAAAACGACTGGGTGATGTAGCGGGCGCGGAGCAATTCCATATTGAGGTGGGGCATGCGCCACAGTTTGACGGTTTCGAGGGATGTTTTTCTTGCCATAGCGGCTATGATACATTGAAAAGGAGAAAGTTCCAATTTGCCGAGATGGTAGAGAGTGAAGATCAGAGATTTCAGGAAAGTTGTTCGTATGGCTGCTTTCGATTGCGCCGCCGGGCCAGTTCGCTGGCGTAGTGACGGCCCAATTGATCGGCGTGGTCTTTGGCCCAGTCGGTGAGGTTGGTTTTGCCGGCGGGCGGAGAGTCGGTGTAGAGCAGGTCTTGCATCAAACCTTCTATTTCTTCTTGCGTGATCATCACATCGCCCACCATTTTGCCAATGAGCCAGCCGGCGGCGTAGCCCACCAGCGGCGGCAGGGGCAGGATGGGGCGCTGCTGGCCGATAATTGCTCCAATTTGTTGTACTAATTCCCGGTAGGTGAAAGTTTCGGGACCAATCGCGTTGATAACCTTGTTATCAGTTTGCCGGCCTTGCTCAACGGCCAGACAGGCCAGATCATCCACATAAATAGGCTGAAGGCGGTAATGGCCGCTGCCAAATACGCCAAAAACCGGGAATCGGCGCAGGGTCCAGGCGATATTGTTGATGAGAACATCTTCTTTGCCAAAAAGTACCGCCGGGCGCAGGATGGCATACGAGAGCTTGCTCTCGCGCAGGACGCGTTCCAATTGCGCTTTGCCGCTGAAGTATTCCAGATCAGAGTCTTCGGAGGGGTTGGTGATGCTGATATGCACAATCCGTTGGACGCCGGCGGTTTGGGCGGCCTGAAAGAGTTTGAGCGTATTTTTAACGGCTTCAGCGTGTTGAAAGTCGGCATGGTTAAAGCGCACCCAGTAGGTGTTGTACAAAACCGATACGCCGCGTAAGCTGTCGGCAAGTTTTTGGGGATGGTCAAAGTGAAAGGAGTGAACCTCAATGGCATCGCCAAAGGGATGGGCGCGGTTGGGAGAGTTGGTCAGGGTACGGACTTGATAACCCTGGTCGAGCAGGCGGCGGGCAATATATTTGCCGGAATAGCCAAAAGCGCCGGTTACAGCATGAATTTGTGGAGCCATATATCACCTTTTTTTACTTTTCAAACTTTCAGTAAATTCTGAAAGAATTATACCAAAAATTACAGGTGATGTCAATATGAGTTAAAAGGGTATCAGACGAGCTCTACCTGTCCAAAGGTGTGGCGTAAAATACGGAGCGTATTTTCTGAGAGGTGGCAGCCGGACAATACCGTACATTTCATTTCTGCATATCCGGGCCGGCGGACTTCATCGGTGTCGTTGCCCACGAGAACAGCAAATCGTTCTACGGTTTCGTCGGTGGCCTGCATAATTTTGACTTGTTCAAAATCAAAGAGCGATTGCCGGGAGAACCAATTTACGTGCAGCGCGTTGCCTTTTTCAACCATGGCTGTACGCATCGAATTGTCCAGTACCGCCACCAGGGGGCCGGCCCAATCCAGAAAATCTTTGCTCTGGCGGCAGGTTCGGCATCCATAGCCCGATGGGTGAGTGGGGGCTGTGTCTGAGGGAGTCAGGAGAGCAAAACGGGTCAAACAGTGAGGGCAGAAACGATGCGCTACCTGATAAGCCTGGGTCTGCTGCCGGGCCTGGGTCAATTCATCGAGCAGTTGCAGATTGAGCGGGCGTAGATTCTTGCTGCCTTTTACCAGGGCGGTTTTGGTGTTTTTTTGTAAAAGTGAGGCGGCCTGGGAGCCAAAGGTTAAAATTTTGGGGTAGGCATTGGCCAGCTTGACCAGAAAATCAAATAGGTGCTGCAAGTAGTCGATGTCTGCCTCAATGCCGTACTGCTCGTAATATATCTGGCGGCCACCGGGGATGGCGTACACTTTGCCTTTTAACGCAGGCGTGGTGGAAATAAAGGGTCTCATCAAATCGCCCGGCGTAAGCGGCTGGTCGGCGCTGTGCCGGGGCGGCGCTTGGGGCGGTTGGGTGAGGATAATGCGGGTATAGGGGATCGCTTGATTATCTTCGTTCAATTTTGTCTCAATGGTCAGATTCAAATCGTACCCGTGGTATTTGCCCTGCACAACGGGAGTGTGTGAGGTGGATGGGAGAACGTTGAATTTAAGCTGGTTGGACAGGGCCAGCTTTTGCCAGTTGGCTTTGTGTTTGTACTTGTTCCGCCAGGATAGCATCACATTGAACCCCACAATCGGGACAAAAACAACCAGCGCGGCCAGCACAATCTGGCCGATGAGTAGCGGATCCATATTGTGGTCCTTTGCGGCTATTGCGGCGGCGTGTTTCGATATTTGATCATATCGAGCCGCGTGCCTTTGGGGGGGGAGGTATCGTAATGAACCTCATCCATAACTTTTTTGATCAGGTAGATGCCGTATCCTCCTTCGTGGGGCGTATCCAGATTGGGAGGGTGATGGCTGTCGGGGTCGAATTTACGGCCAAAATCAACAATAGTTACCTTGAACTGTATTTTATCAATCGTGAGCGAGAGATGTATCTTGTGGTTGGGTTGTTCCTGGTAGGCGTGGCGGATAATATTGGTAACAGCCTCGCCAATGGCCAGTTCTATGGCGAAAACAGCCTCGCGGGAAAAGCCCGATTTTCGGGCGTGCTCCGCGGCCCAGTGGCGGGCATCGGTAATGGCGTCGATATGGCTGCTGATGACTAAGCTGTCTTGGGTGATGGTTGGTACGGCCATAGTGCCCGTCAGGTGTGTTTAAATTTTGCGGTTGCTTCAACTTTTGTTTGAAAAATCTGAATTACTTTGTCGATGCCGGTAATACGGCAAACCTGCCGCACCGGCTGCTGGAGGTTACACAAAGCAAATTCTCCTCCGGCTTCATTGGCCCGGCGATGGGCAGAAATCAAAACGCTTAATCCCGCGCTATCAATGTATATGACCTTTCGCATGTTGATGAGCAGGTTTTTGGTTCCTTCTTCAAACAATTTAATTAAAGTTTGCCGGAGTTTTGGCGCCTGGCTCACGTCGATCTCGCCGGTCAGGTTGATGATAGTGATACCGGCTTCATTGTAGATTTGGATCTCCATACCTTACGTTTCCTTTGAGGGTGCAGGTGTGCCCAGTACGGCCTGTATCCGCGCCGATACTTTTGCCGGGCTGAATGGTTTGTTGATGAATTCGTTGACTCCAACGGCCTCGGCCCGTTCGAAATCGGCAATATAATCCCGAGCGGTGAGCATGATGATGTAGGGTTGGGTGATGATCATATCATCATCCCGGATATGGCGGCATACTTCAAATCCGTCCATTTTAGGCATCATAATATCAATCAGAATCAGGGCCGGCTGTAATTGTTGGATCTTTTCCAGGGCTTCCTGGCCGTTTCGGGCGGTAGCGGTTTCGTAACCGGCCATGTTAATAATTCGGGCCAGGAGACGAAGGGTAACGGGATCGTCGTCGGCAACAAGTATCTGTTCGGGCATGGTTTTCCCTCATCGTACATTCTAATCTATCATAAAACAAGGGTGAAAATACATAGTACATTCGGTTTATGATGCCGCCCCTTACGCCTCAGGTTCAACCCTGAGCAAGAGGAGGGTGATGTCATCGTGTTGTTCGGCGGTGTCTATGTGTTGTTGAACGCGCTTGTATATTCGTTGGCTCAGTTGGTCTGCCGGCAGGGTGGGGTGTTCGGCCAGTAAATTTTTCAAGCGGGTTTCGCCAAATTGCTGCCCCGCCGGATTGCGAGCTTCAATGATCCCGTCGGTGTAAAGCAGTAAGATATCGCCGGGTTCAAGGGTTATTGTTTGTTCCCGGTAGGCTACATCATCCAGCATGCCGATAATCAATCCGGTGTCGCTATCCAATTTTATGGGGGGGTGGCCTGCGCCGCGTTGCAGCAGGGGCGGGTTATGACCGGCATTAACAAACGAAAGCCGCCGGGTTCCCGGCTGGTAGCGGGCGCAGAACAGGCTGATGAACATCTCTGATTTTACCAGGTCTTCCAGCATGACCCGGTTGATGTTGGTCAGAATACGGTCCAGGGGCCTGGCCCGGCTGAACTCGTGGCGCAAAATACTGCGGGCCATGGCAATCATCAGGGCCGATCCAATACTGTGGCCGGAGGCGTCGGCAATGATCAGGGCAAGGTGCCCCTCGCGGTCAATCAAATAATCGTAATAATCGCCGCCAACTTTGGTGGTGGGGATACAGGCCCCGGCCAGAGAAATCCCCGGCAGGTGGGGGGCATCTTTGGGCAGCAGCGTTTGCTGGATACGGGCGGCAATTTCCATTTGTTGCTGCGCTCTTTCGGTAGTTTGCAGGGTTTGAACCAGCCGGCTGTTATGAATGGCCACCGTCACCTGGGTCATGATAGTCGTTGCCAGTTGCGATTCGCCGGCGGTAAAAATCTCGCCGGGCGGTTTGCCTATCAGGGTCATCACGCCTAACACTTTATCTTTGTCGCGGGTCAGGTCCGTGGCGGGGAGCAGCAGCGGCACGGATAGCGACGCTTCCGCCGCCAACTGCCGGGTTGGTGAATCCCCCGGCAGAACATCGTGCGCTTGCACCACCACGTGCCGGCCTGTTTGGGCCACATGCCCGCTGATACCCTGCCCCACCGGAATTCGCCACTGCGTAGACCCACGCATATTTCGAGCAGCCACAATCACTAATTCCTGCTCCTGCTCATCCACCAGCGCAATGAAAGCTTTTTTGGCTTTAACCACTTCCAGCGCGCGTTCCAGGGCAATGTTGCAAATTGTTTGAATATCAAAAATAACGCCCAAATCCTGGCTGAGTTCGTAGAGCAGGTTGAGTTCTTCGTATTTATTGAGTAGTTCCGTGGTCATTCGGCTCACTTCATATTCTTTGGCGGCCTGTTCGGCGAGCAGGTTTCGAACCAATTCGATGCAGGTGATGATACGTTCGATATCGGGGGCGGCTGAGATACAACCCACGATCCCCAATTTGTTATCTTCCACAATAATTTCTTGGTGAAATTCCATGAAGTCAGAATGAATGGGCGAGGCGAAAGGGGCGGCTGAAACGGTTCTGGCCGGCAGGGTTTCGATAAATTTATCGTTGATTTCCGAGGGAATATCCTCTGACCGGGCGCTGGCCAGCAATTTGCCTTGGGAGTTCACCACCGCCAGGCCGTACGGTTCCAGGTCCGCTATCTTTTGCAGCACTGTTTTTATGTTTTGAGGAACTAACAGATGGTAAAAATCTGCCGAATTCATGATTGGTTGGCGCTCATCTCTGAGACATTATGCAGGTTGGTACTTGTTGGCCGTCTGGGTATTGGCCAGAGCATGTTCCAGTTTATCCCCCTCCCGAACCACGTAGTGGGGGATATGGCTGGCGGTGAGTTCTATTTCCACGTTGGTTGAAGTGGCAAAATTGGCATCGAAACTGTTGGGGTCGATGATGACGGCTGTCACCCGCACCCCCCGGCTGGCCAGATGATGGGCAATCCCCCCCCATTCCGGGGCGGTGGAGGCGGTGATAATGATCAGGGTAACGTTGCGGCTGAAGCGCAAGGTTTCGGCGGCCAATACTTCGGCCAGGGGAATAGTGCCCCGCGCCTGGGTGACGGCCAGCATCTCGTAAATGCGGCTCAGTTGGCGCTCGCCCCGATCATTTTGGGCCATATCTCGATGGTGGGCGTTGGCGTAGGTGATCAGGCCCACGGCGCGGTTCAGGCTTAAGAAATGTTTGCTCACCGAAGCGGCGATGGAGATGCCGTATTCTTCTGTACTGGGCGGCAGTTTGAACTCTGGCAATTTTTCCCAGTGAACTTCAGGCAGAACCGGCGGGGGGATCTCTTTGTAACTTAACCCGGCCTGGACATTTTTCTCCATATCCAGAAATACCCAAACATCGGCCATGGGGTCCAACTCAAACTCTTTGACCATCAGCCGGTTGTTGCGGGCGCTGCTGGGCCAGTGGATGCGGTTGAAACTATCGCCAAACACATAATCCCGAATTCCGGCAACATTGGTGGTCACATAGTGGGTGCGGCGATGCACCGCCTCGCCGCCGGTCTGTTCGCCAACCGGGGGATAGAAAGCGGGTAAATCAACCGTCATTGGATAAACAATCACATTGGCCACAAACTGGGGCAATTGTTGGGTGAATTGAAACAGTCCAAAAGGGTCGCCGCTGGTCAGGGCGATGGGGCCAAGATTGAACCGGCCTCGCTGGTAGCAGGGAGTGCGGATATGCCAGCTTTTTTCACTCCGGCTCCCCATGCCGGAAACAACGCGCCCCGGTCGATGGCCGGGAAGATTGGATTTATCAGCGAGTTCGAGCCATAGTTTGGGCAGCCAACTGGTATTATTCACCACAAAACGTTCTTCGATAATATCGCCCACCTGAACCTGGCGGGCGCGGATTTGCCGCGTGATGCGCACCCAATGGACATTGGCCCAGGCCCATACCAGCGATAATACCAGGATGCCGGTCAGCAGATAGGTCAGGCTAAAAAACAGCGGCCCGCCGACGGCCAGCGTGGCTACCAGCGCGGCCAGCCACATCAAAATAAGCACCCAACTTCGTTCCAGACTGCGCACAAATGGCTCCTTGTTTCGCGTTACCGGTTGCTCACGCGCGCGCCCGGCACGGGAACAGATGACAGAATATCTTGAATGACTTCTCTGGCCGACACATTTTTGATGCGGGCGGCGGGGCTGATGATCAGCCGGTGGGCCAGCGTGGCCTCGGCCATATATTTGACATCATCGGGAATAACGTAATCGCGCTGGCGAATGGCCGACAGGGCCTGGCTGGTGCGGTACAAGGCCAGGCTGCCCCGGGGGCTGGCGCCCAGATACACGTCGGGGTGCTCGCGGGTGGCGGTGCATAGTTCAATAATGTAAGTTTTGATCAGATCATCGGCATAGACCTGTTTCACCGCGTCCTGGGCTTCCAAAAGTTCTTCCTTGGAAACAACCTGGGCCAGGGTGGTAATGGGGTGGGCAATTTGCTGCGCGCCCAAAATATCCACTTCTTTATTTTTGTCCGGGTAGCCCAGGTTGATGCGCAGCATGAAACGGTCCAGTTGCGCTTCGGGCAGGGGAAAGGTGCCTTCGTATTCGATGGGGTTTTGGGTGGCCAGCACCAAAAAAGGCACGTCCATAGGATATGTTTGCCCGTCAACCGTTACCTGCCGTTCTTCCATGGCTTCCAGTAGGGCGCTTTGGGTTTTGGGCGTAGCCCGGTTGATTTCGTCCGTCAATACAATCTGGGCAAATACCGGCCCCTGGCGGAACTCAAACTCTCTCGTTTTTTGATTGAACACCGATACGCCGGTCACATCGCTGGGCAGCATATCGGGCGTAAATTGAATCCGGCGGAACGAACATCCGGTAGAGCGGGCCACCGACAGCGCGAGCATGGTCTTGCCTGTCCCCGGTACATCTTCAATAAGAATGTGTCCCTGGCACAGCAGCGCGATCAGTGTTTGTTCAACCGCCTTATGCTTGCCGAAAATAACATTTTCTACATTAGAAACAACTTTTTCCGCAAAATTTTGTACAATTTCCATGATCTTTTGGAAAACTCCTTACGGGAAATGACGTTAGCGGTTAGAAATACTCAGACCATTATACCAGTTTCTTCAGGGAGATACAATCGGTTAAGGAATCTGCTCCCAACTTTTCTTTCTTTATTTTGCAACTTGAACACGTTGTGTTACCATAGTTGGTGGCTTTTAGTTCGCACAAACTCAATAATTTTGCAATGGAGCCAACTCTATGCCGACCGGTTATGTGTACGAAGAAATTTTCACCAAACATGATTTCCCCGGCCATCCCGAAAATGCCTATCGCCTCGTGCGAGTAATGGACTATTTGGATAAGAAGGGGATTCTGGCCCAATTAACCCAGGTGCCCAGCCGTCCAGCCCGGCGGGAAGAATTGATACGCTGCCATCACCCGCAGCATATCGAACTGGTGAAATCCGTCTGTCAAAATGGCGGCGGCATGCTTGATCCCGATACCTATACCAATGAGTTTTCTTATGAAGCCGCGCTCCACGCCGCCGGCGGGTTAATAGATTTAACCTTTGGCGTGATTGATGGAACGTTGAATAACGGCTTTGCCCTGGTCCGCCCCCCAGGGCACCACGCCACGCCGGACCGGGCGATGGGATTTTGCCTGTTTGGCAATGTAGCCATTGCGGCCCGAGCGGCCATCGCGGAAAAAGGTTTGGAGCGCGTCGCGATTATTGATTTTGATGTTCATCACGGCAACGGCACCCAGGCTATTTTAGATGATGATCCGGCGGTGATGTTTGTTTCCAGCCACCAATATCCGTTTTATCCTGGTTCAGGCAGTATCAATGATATTGGCACCGGGGGAGCTGCCGGCACAAAACTCAATCTTCCCCTGATGGCAAAAACAGACGATGAAGGCTTTCAGCGGCTCTACAGCGAGGTTGTTTTTCCGGTGCTTCGCCGCTTTCAGCCCGAATTGATTCTGGTATCGGTTGGCTTTGACGCCCATTGGAAAGACCCGCTGGCTAACATTGATTTAAGCTTAACCGGGTATTGTTGGCTGGTTGAACATCTCATTGCCCTGGCCAACGAGATGTGCCAGGGCCGCATTGTTTTTACCCTGGAAGGCGGCTATGATGTTGAAGTGCTGGCTCCGGGCGTGGGCAATGTGTTCAGAGCTTTGATGAATAATAACGAGTACCACGATGATCTGGGCCAATCTTTTTGGGCCGGGATTGATGTGTCGGGGTTGCTGAACCAGTTAAAACAGATTCACAATCTGACATAACACCATAAACCGTGGAGGCGGAAATAATATGGCCGAAGATATGCAAGACATATTGGCCGAACAAAAATCATACTACGAAGCGCGCGCCCATGAATATGATGAGTGGTTTCACCGGCAGGGCCGGTATAACCGGGGCGCCGACCATACCCGGCAGTGGCAGGCCGAAGTGTCGGTGGTGCGCCACGCCCTGCAAACGGCTCAGTTAACGGGCCACGTGGTTGATATTGCCGCCGGTACCGGCCTCTGGACCCAGGAACTGCTTAAAACAGCCGACCATGTGACAGCCATTGACAGCTCCGCAGAAATGCTCGACTACAACCGCCAAAAACTCCAAAGCGCCAAAGTAACCTATGTCACCACCGATCTCTTTTACTGGCAGCCGGTGGTGGCCTACGACGCGGTGTTCATGGGCTTTTGGCTGTCTCACGTGCCGCTTTCGCAGCTTTACGAATTTATCGGCACGGTGGCCGGTGCGCTGAAACCGGGCGGAAAACTATTTTTTGTAGACTCATTGTTTGAACCAACATCGATGGCCAGAGATCACAATACCGATGATCTGGCCCAGGAATTTCATACATCAGGGCCGGGCGCCAGTCGGGAAGTAACCGTCCGCCGCCGCTTAAATGATGGCCGCGAGTTTGATATTGTGAAAGTTTTTTACGACCCCCACGATCTGGCCGAGCGTTTCGGCACCCACAACATTCCGATCACCGTCAAAAAAACAGACAACTTTTTCCTCTATGGGTGGGGTACCCGTAGACAGGATGACCAGAACTAAGGACACTTAGATTCGACATTTTTAACGCAGTGTGGCGAAGCAAAAACTTTCGCGCTGCGTTTCTTTGTTATTGGGACGTAGGCTTTTGACATCTAATATTCAGGCAAAAACAAATATTTCCCCGGCTTTAACGCCCTGGCGGGGCCGTTTTATTTTGATTGCAACCGTGATCGGCGCGGGACTGGTTTATCTGGATGGCACCATCGTGACCGTGGCTTTGCCCAAAATTCAAGCCGATTTCCGGGCCACGATGAGTAATTTGCAGTGGCTCATAGATATTTACATTCTCTTTTTGACTGTTCCCATTTTAGTGGCCGGCTCGTTAAGCGACCGTTACGGCCGCAAGAAACTGTTTGCCATTGGTCTGGCCGGTTTTACGCTGGCGTCGGTGGTGTGTGGAGCGGCCACAAATTTCAACCAGTTGATCATTGCCCGGGTATTTCAGGGTATTTCCGGCGCAATTATGGTCCCCGGCAGCCTGTCTATCCTCAACGCCACTTTTCCGCTCGATGTGCGGGGTAAAACCGTGGGCACGTGGTCGGCTTTAACGCCGCTGGCTACCGCCATGGGGCCGCTGCTGGGCGGCTGGCTGGTTGATAATATTTCCTGGCGTGCCGCCTTTTTGATTAACCTGCCCGTTGGCCTGCTGGGTTTGTATCTCACCTGGCGGTATATTCCCGAAAGCAAAAGTGAATCTGTGCCCGAAAGTCAGGATTGGCCGGGAGCCTTGTTGGTCACGTTGGGACTGGGCGGGTTTATCTTTGGCTTGATCGAAGGGCCAAAACGGGGCTGGGCCGATCCGTTGGTGTGGGTTTCAATTGTGGTCAGCACTGCGTGTTTAATTGGCTTTGTGATTGTTGAAAATCGCAGCAAACACCCCATGGTTCCCTTCTCGTTGTTCAAGCACCGGGTGTTCAGCGGGGTCACGTTAATGACCTTTATTCTCTATTTTGCCATGAGCGGCGTCTTCTTTTTCCTCACTCTGAACTTGCAGCAGGTTCAACAATTTTCTGCCACGCAGGCCGGCGCTGCTTTTATGCCGGTGATCATTTTGCTTTTCCTGCTCTCCCGCTGGTCGGGGAATTATGCCGATAAATCAGGGCCGCGAACGTTGATGATTGCCGGCCCCATTATAATTGCTGCCGGCTTTTTTATGTATATGATCGCCGGGGTTGACGCCAACTACTGGCTTACATTTTTCCCGGCTACGGTGGTGTTTGGCGCGGGTCTGGGCATTACGGTTGCCCCGTTAACGGTGGTGGCTCTGGGCGCGGTGCCTACGCACCAATCGGGGCTGGCCTCGGGTGTGAGTAATGCTGTCTCGCGGGTAGCCACCATGCTGGCGGTAGCCATGTTGGGCGCGGTGATGGTGCTTCAGTTTGATGTTTCACTGGAAGATCATATTGAAACATTACCGCTCGCCCCGGAACATTACGAGTTTTTGGAAACTGAAGCGTTGAATCTGGGCGGCGCGCAGCCTCCGCCCGATCTTTCGGAAAATCTGGCCCGTCAGGTGGAAGAAGCCATCCAATTAGCCTTTGTTGATGCCTTCCGGGTGATGATGGGCCTGTGCGGTGTGTTGGCCCTGGCCAGCGCGGCCATAACTGTCAAAACAATTACCAACCACTTCGATGCTCATCATCGTCGGGATAAATGGGCATCCTATCCATCTGATAAAACTGTCGAGTCTATCCTACAAGATACAGATGCCGATCAACCGCCTGCGGAGGGGAATGGTCGATATCATGCCACAAAAGAGTCGTACGAATCAATCAAAGTGCCATGAGTAGCGTTTGTAACTGAGGGTATTTCTCAATATGAACAATAAAAACCGGCCAGCATTTGGCCCCAACAAGGCCATATTGCTGGGAATAGTTGTTGCTGCTGTTGTTATTGCCGGGGTCGGTCTCCTGGCTGGCTGGGGAACGCCTGCGCCATCGGTTCTCTCCGAGCCTGATCCCTCTACTGCTGTGGCCCGGGTTTCGTCTACGGGTACGGCCACCCCTTCACCGGCAGAATCAAGGCCCACAATCACCCCCTCCAAAACCCTAACGTCGCTGCCTACTTCAACGCCAACCGTCAGCCGCACGCCTACCCCAACACCCACCCCCACCGATACACCCACGCCCACCGTCACGCCTACGTCCACGCTTGATCTGTCTCGCTGTAATGCCGCCGGCTGCGGCAAAGAGGCCAGAACCCTGCCGCCCATTGAGGATGATGGCAATCTTTTGTTGACATCTCAACCCCCCACCCGCCGGCTTTGCAAGGAATGCCCTCATAACCCACATTTTTCCGAACCGGAACTGAACCGACTGGTAGGCGCAGACCGCGCAACGCTGGCTCGCCTGGAAACCATTGCCCGATCCCAAACAAGCCACGAGATTGCGCCGGGCGTTGTCTATATTGTCTTTGACAACGTGCACCACGTGGTCATCGACCTGGCGGAATCCGGTTATGTTTTGCGTAACATCATCCCCGAAGCGGAACGGGGCACGCTCATTACCCCCTCCTACTGCCTGTCGCCAAACTCGCTGGTGGTGGTTGATGCCGATTACCACGGCCTCAACGGCAGTAACAAAACGGAAACCGGGCGCGATCTGTTTTTTCACCTGGGCCGGGCCGCGCTCTTTCAGCGAGACGGCCAATTTGATATTGACGTGATGCGCGCGCGGGAAGAATATGACCCCACCACAATTTCCTGGGGCGGGGGGCCGATTTTTATCTGGGAGGGCGCGTACAACTACAACCCCAAAGAGGAATGGTTTACCCAGGAAGATTTGGATTATTACCGCGATACAAAGTGGGCTAAAATGACCGTCGCCCTTTCCAAAGACCGCAAATATTTGTTCCTTACCGCTTCTTATGGCCTGACCCTGAAAGAACACGCGGAAAATATTATGGCCCTGGGCAAAACATGGGGCCTCAACATTGACCGGGCCATGCGTTTTGACGGCGGCGAAAGCACCTATCTGGCCATTCGCTTGAACAATCATATGGTGCCGGTTCTGAACCTTGAGGAACCTTTAATTGTGAACTGTTTGGCAGTAGAGAAAGTTCAATGATATGAAACAGCCGATACCATGCTTTAAAACAACCCGTTTGCTCGTCAGAAAGTTACAGCCGTCGGATATCGAGACTTTGGTGGAGATTTGGTCCGACCCTGACGTGACACAATTTATGGGCGGTCCGCGAGACCAGGCCGACCTTGAAAGAATTTTTGCCGAGGATGTGGCGGCGGCGCAGCCGGACCCGTACGATCTCTGGCCGGTGATTGAACGAGCCTCAAACCGGGTGGTGGGCCATTGCGGGTTATTAGAAAAAGAGGTAGATGGCCGGCTCGAAATCGAACTGGTTTATGTGCTGCACAAAAACGCCTGGGGCCGGGGATACGCTACCGAGATTGCGGCGGGCCTGCGCGATTACGCCGTTGAAGCGCGAGGTTTGCCCAGGCTGGTGGCCTTGATTGATCCGGCCAACGGCGCGTCTGAACGGGTGGCCCAAAAAGTGGGCATGTCTCTGGAAAAAGAAGTGCGGCGGGGGGATAAATTGATGCGGGTATATGCAATCAATGAAATGCAATTGAGAATGAAGAATTAAGAATTAATTTTATCTCGGCCAAAGGCCAGCACCTCCTGCGCCAGCCGCTTTTGCTCCTCACTGCCTCTCATTAGGGTTTTTGTGACCAACGTTCGCAATCCCATATCGGTTAGTTGATCCTGAAACGCTTCATCCGTGTGATCCAGCACAAAATGGGTCAAAATCTCTCGCAAATATTGGGCCATTCCCACGGGCGATATTTCCACCCCCGCAGCCTGCAAAATTTTGGCCGCCGCCTCGTCGGCCTGATTCCCCACAAAACAGGATACACCAACTTTCGGGGCGCGGCTGGCGATCAAAATTCGGCGTAAATTAGGCATCGCCAGCAGCGGGCCAAAGGTGATCACCGGATTGCTGGGGCCAAAGATAATGACATCGGCCTCGCGGACGGCGCTCATTACCTCCCGGCTGGGTTCGGCCTGTTCCGCGCCGGCAAAACGAATACTCGTAACCTCCGGCAAGGGGTCTTGCCGGAAGTATTCCGCCAGCACCAGCTCTTTTTTGGGAATTTGCACCATGGTTTGTACCGGGGCTTCGCTCATCGGCAAAATGGTTTGGCGCACGCCCAATCGTCGGGCCAGTTCTTTGGTGATCCAGTTCAACGGATAGCCTTCGCGCAGCCAATGGCTGCGTAGTAAGTGAACCGCCAATCCCCGATCACCCAATTGATACCAGCGCGGTCCCTGGTAGCGAGCCATGGCCGCCATCATATTCCAGCTTTCGTTTTTCAGACCCTGGCCGGGAAAACTGGCCCCGGCCAGAGCGTACATCACCTTATCCAGATCGGGGCAAATGTGCAGGCCCAGGTGTTCAAAATCATCGCCCGTATTCACAATGATGGTCAGGTGTTCGGCGGGTAATAGCTGGGCCAGGCCATAAACCAGCTTGGCTCCACCCCCGCCCCCGGTTAGCGCTACAACTTTGCCCCATGAATTTGCCATAGTTTTTCGCCTTAGCGGATTTTTTCCGGTTCCGCCTGCTCCGGTTTCACCAGCGAGTGGGCAACTGCCAGCTCTTCTTCCCTGGGCGGCCAGATGATCGAGGCCACAATCGAAATTACCAAAATACCACCCACCATGCCCAGCGCTACGGCTGAAGGGATGTGAAAATCGGTGAATCCATGGCCGATGAGCGGTACCTCGTGAATTTTGGAGAGGATCATTTTTACGCCCACAAAGATCAGAATGAGCGATAATCCATAGTGCAGGTAATGGAACATCCGCATGATGCCGGCCAGAGCAAAATAGAGCGCCCGCAACCCTAAAATGGCAAATACATTGGAGGTATAAACTAAAAATGGGTCGGTGGTGATGGCCAGAATGGCCGGGATGGAGTCGAGGGCAAAAATGACGTCGGTGGTTTCGATCACGATCAGAACAATAAACAACGGTGTGGCCATGAATATTCCGGCGCGCCGGACAAAAAACTTTTGGCCTTCAAACGTTTCGGTAAGTGGCACAAAGCGGCAGACCAATTTGAGTACCGGATTTTTTTTCGGTTCGATTTCCGTATCTTTTTCCAAGGCCAGTTTGATACCGGTGTAAATTAAAAACGCGCCAAACACAAAAATAACCCATTGGAATTGGGCTATCAGGGTAATGCCGGCGGCAATGAAGATGGCCCGCATGATGAGCGCGCCCAGAATGCCCCAAAACAATACGTTATGCTGGTAGCGGGGCAGTACGCCAAAGTAGGCAAAGATCATCAAAAAAACAAACAGGTTGTCCATGCTCAACGACTTTTCGATGAGGTAGCCGGTGAGAAATTGCAGCGCTGCCTCGCCCCCGTGCCAGAAATAGATGACGGCGTTAAAGATCAGGGCCAGCGCAATCCAGACCGCGCTCCAGATGAGGGCTTCTTTCACAGAGATTTCGTGCGCTTCCCGGTGAAATATCTTGAGGTCGACAATCAGCAAGATGATCACGAAGATGTTGAAAGCGATCCAGATGTAGGGTTGGGTGTCCATACTTGTTCCTTTCGCCCTATTCGAGCATAGACCCCAAAGGTGAACGAACTGCCGGTTCGCCGGAACTTTTGGGGCCTATAAATTGAACTTGGGTTTTTCCACAACAGGCGGGTTGCGTTAACTTTCTTTCAAGAAGTTACGCAGCACCGTCTGCAAAATACCACCATTACGATAGTAATCTACCTCCACCGGCGTGTCAACCCGGCAAATTGTATGGATGGTGCGGGTTTGGCCGCCGGCGTCGGTTACATCAACCGGCACCTCCTGGCGCGGTTGCAGCGTGTCATCTATATGAATAGTATAGATTTCCTGGCCTGTCAACCCCAGGCTTTCGGCGTTTTCGCCCGGTTTGAATTGCAGCGGCAGCACCCCCATACCCACCAGGTTGCTGCGGTGAATGCGTTCAAAGCTTTCGGCCAGTACTGCCCGTGCTCCCAGCAGCAGCGTGCCTTTGGCCGCCCAATCGCGGCTGGACCCGGTGCCGTACTCTTTCCCGGCCAGCACGAGCAGGGGGGTATTGTCGGCTTGATATTTTTCGCTGGCATCAAAAACCGGCATCACCTTGTTGGTGGGCAGGTAGGTGGTCCAGCCGCCTTCGGTGCCGGGCGCCATCTGGTTGCGCAGGCGAATATTGCCAAACGTGCCGCGCGTCATCACCCGGTCGTTGCCGCGTCGGGAGCCAAACGAGTTGAACTCGTGGGGCGCAACATCGTGCTCCTGCAAATATTGGCCGGCCGGCATCTCTTTGGGGATGGAGCCGGCAGGGGAAATATGGTCGGTTGTTACCGAATCGCCCACTTTGATCAGCACACGACTATCAATGATGGGTTGAATTGCCTCGGTTTTGGGACTCATATCGATAAAGAACGGCGGCTCTTGAATGTAGGTAGACCATTCATACCATTCGTATAACGCGCCCTCGGCCACCGGGATTTCGTTCCATTTTTGATTGCTCTGCTCGATGCCGGTGTACTCTTTGCGGAAGGTATCGGGATTGAGCGCTTTGTCGTATTCGACGGCGATTTCGGCCTGGGTAGGCCAGATGTCTTTCAAGTAAACCGGCTGGCCGTTGCTGCCGGTGCCTAGCGGCTCCTCGGTCAGATTGATGTCAACGGTTCCGGCCAGCGCGTAGGCCACCACCAGCGGCGGCGAGGCCAAATAGTTGGCTTTGATGTAGGGATGGATGCGCCCCTCAAAGTTGCGGTTGCCGCTGAGCACGCCGGCCACAATCAGATCATTCTGGTTGATGGCGTCCACCACTTCATCCGGCAGGGGGCCGCTGTTGCCGATGCAGGTGGTGCAGCCGTAGCCCACGGTGTGAAAGCCCAGTTTTTCCAGGTACGGCGTCAGCCCGGCCTCGTTCAAGTAATCAGTGACTACTTTGGAACCGGGGGCCAGGCTGGTTTTAACATAGTCCGGCACGCTCAAACCCTGCGCTACGGCTTTTTTGGCTAAAATGCCCGCGCCCAGCATCACCGAGGGGTTACTGGTGTTGGTGCAAGAGGTAATCGCCGCCAGCACCACCGCGCCGTGTTGAATTTCCTGGGTGTGTCCGTTGCGCTTGATGAGGCCCGTATGCTGTATCTCTGTTTTGTCCAGGCCGTAGCCCTGCGGCCCCACGGGATTTTGCAGGCTGGTGTGGAAAGCCGGCTTCATTTCTGATAGTGCGATGCGATCTTGCGGCCGTTTTGGCCCGGCCAGGCTGGGTTCCACATCGGCCAGGTCCAGTTCCAGGGTGTCCGTAAATTCGGGGTCGGTCAGGTCGTCGGTGCGGAAGAGGCCCTGCTCTTTGGTGTAGCGTTCGACCAGCTCCACCAACTCATCCGGGCGGCCCGTGCGCCGTAAATAGTTGAGCGATTCGGCGTCCATCGGGAAAAAGCCCATCGTCGCCCCGTATTCGGGGGCCATATTGGCAATGGTGGCCCGGTCGGGCAGGGTCATCTGGCTCAGGCCGGGGCCGTAAAATTCAACAAATTTGCCCACCACCCCTTTTTGACGCAGCATTTGCACTACGGTCAGGGTCAAATCGGTAGCGGTGACGCCTTCCTGGAGTTGGCCGGTCAGCTTAAAGCCGATCACTTCCGGCGTTAGCATGTAGATGGGCTGGCCCAGCATCACGGCCTCGGCTTCGATACCGCCCACGCCCCAGCCGACAATGCCCAGCCCATTGATCATGGTGGTGTGGCTGTCGGTGCCCACCAGGCTGTCGGGATAGGCAACAATACCGTCGTTTTCGGGACGTGTCCACACCCCTTTGGCGATGTATTCCAGGTTGACTTGATGCACGATACCGCTGGCGGGGGGGACAACACTGAAGTTATCAAACGCCTGCTGGCCCCAACGCAAGAATTCGTACCGCTCGCGGTTGCGCTCAAATTCGATCTCGCTGTTGCGCTCCAGGGCAATGCTCTGGCCAAACACGTCCACCTGCACCGAGTGGTCAATCACCAGATTGACCGGTACCACCGGATTAATTTTTTGCGGGTCGCCGCCCAGCCGGGCCATGGCCGAGCGCATAGCGGCCAGATCAACCACGGCGGGGACGCCGGTGAAATCTTGCAAGATCACGCGGGCCGGTTTGAAGGGGATTTCATCGGAGGTGGGGGCGGCGGCATTCCAGGCGGCCAGTTTTTGCACGTTTTCCTCGCTTACAATGTAGCCATCTACCTCGCGCAGCACCGCCTCCAGCAGCACTTTGATGGAAAATGGGAACCGGGAGATATTCCCCAGGCCATCTTTTTCCAGTTTATCCAGCCGGTAAATGTAGGCCTCACCGCTACCGGTATCAAATGTGGCACGCGCGCCCAGCGAGTCTTTATTTGCTTGCGTCATGGTCCTTGCTCCTCTTAATTGATGAAGTTAACAGAAATATATTGTACTCAGCATGACGCGTTAATGCCAAAAATCGTAGTACGTCCGGCTTTTCTCTACGATTTGCTATTCCGTTCCCAAAAAACTCCCTCTTCATAGCCCTGGATACGCGGCTCGCTCTCGGCCAGGGCCAGACGCTTTTCGGCCAAACAGGCATAGGTGGGATCAATTTCGATGCCGATATAGTTCCGCTTCAGCTTTTTGGCCACTACCGACGTAGTTCCGGATCCCAAAAACGGGTCGAGCACTACATCGCCGGGATTAGAGGAAGCCAGGATGATTTTGGCCAGCAGCTTTTCCGGCTTTTGAGTGGGATGATCCGTGTTTTCCGGCATCGACCAGAAGGGAACGGTGAGGTCGGTCCAGAGGTTAGAAGGGTGGGTCAAACGAAAGCGTCCTGTTTCGCTCTCTTCCCAATCTTTGGGCCGGCCCCGGTGGGTGTAGGGCGCGATGACCCGCCGCTTGAGTTTCACCGCGTCAACATTGAAGGTGTAGGTATCCGACACGGTGCCAAACCAGATGTCTTCGGCGGCGTTTTTCCAGTTGGTTTTGGCCCCCCGGCCTTTTTCTCGTTCCCAGGTAATCCGGTTGCGGAGGATCAAATATTTCTGCGCTGCCCGATGGATGGCGGTTGATGATTGCCAGTCGCCGCAGATGTAGACGGAGGCGGTCGGTTTGAGGGTTGGGATCAAAGGCGCCAGCCAGGATTCCAGCCACTGTTCATATTCATCCAGCGGCCTCCGGCTGAAGTTTTGCCGGTTGAAGGTTTTGTTCAGATTGTAAGGCGGATCGACGAAGAGCAGGTCAACGGATTTTTCAGGCAGGTAGTCAAACAGGCCAAATAAATTTTGGCAGATGGTTGTATTGAGAATGGTGTCAAGCCGGGCCGCAGTTTTAAGTTGAATAAGCCGGAACTCATAATCAGATATTTCTTCTGGAGTCAGGGTAATAGTTCGATTGCGCGGCGCGCGATGTTTGCTTGACATAGTGACCAGATTATAACACAGGCAGCTAAAGAGGAGCAAGCAGTCGGGAAAACGTCGCCTATATCGTTGTATGAGCGTTGGTTTGAGGTCAGTTTTGGGTCAAACAAACTAAGGGATTTTGTGGTACAGTTGGGGTCAGTTGATCTTGAAACGCTGTCGTATCTATTGAGCGATGTCGGGGTTATCTATGGTAGACGTTTATCAACCTCTCTCCCAGGGGGAGAGAAAATTTTAAGGTCGTTCTAGATAAATTTAACAAATTTTGTCAAATTTGCTCTTCCGTTGTGAGTGGTTTTATGCTATAGTTATAATATCAGCCACATTAAAATTTAAATAATTTAAGGTTTGGGGCAAAATATTTGAGAATTTTAAGCTTTTGTTCAGAGAATTCAGGTGATCTTCAAAATAATGAAAGTAACAGGAGGTTTGGTTCAATCGAGGGTGATTTTATGCATTTACCAACAGTTTTTCGTCCAACATTAGCCTCTCCGCCGCCCATGTATGCCTGGCCGCCAGTGATCAAGCGTGTAGTTCTGGCGCTTTCGGTATTAGGCGTGTTAGCCGCGTATGTTTTGCTGGCGGGCGGCGTTGTAGCCGTTCTGGCGGTGTTGGCCGAGCGAGTCGGTGGTTAACTAATCGAATTTAAGCCATAGCTTGCAGTTTCTTGTGTAGTCTGAAGTTTTCGTTGGAAATTTCCGGGCGATACCGTTGCGTATCGCCTTTTTGATTCTGTTAGTCCGGTTGGCGGGGGAATTTTTTCTTGGCCTCGGAGTCCAGAGCGGCCAGTTTTTCCTGGGTGATGGCGCCAAATTCCTGAAAATTCTCCCTGGCCTGGTTCAGGCTGATGCCGTTCGCGCCGGTGGGATCATCGTGAACGGCTTCCTGCACCGGGTCGCTATTCCAGCCGCACACGGGGCAGGTGTCCCAATCGCCCAAAACCTCAAACGTTTTGTAGCCGCACACGGGGCAGGCCAGCCAGCCGGGTAGATCGCCTTCAACCGTGTCTACCGGCACACCGGCCACGTTGTTGAGATAGTTCGCCAGGTAGGCGTTGGTGGCGCCGCGAAAGGGGCGTTTCATTTTGTCCAGCAGAATGGGCCGGTAAATTGGGTTGCCGGGTTTGAGGTCTTTGGGTGGATTATGCGTTTCCCACTGCATCACCGCGGTAATATTCAATTTCTCACGGAGGCTGGGTTTAAGCGGTTCCTCAAAAAATTCAATGATCAGCTCGGTGGCTTCATCGGCGGTAAGATGCTTGAGCCGGTGCCAGGCAATTTTTTCCAGGGCTTCTTCGCGGTGCATCTGTCTGCTCCTGTGGCAAGATAACTTAAGTTTAGCATATCCGAGAAGGGTTGGCAATGGGCGTTATTGCACAATGACATCCAACCCCGGCTCAAAACGTGTCCAATCGCCATCAGCCCCCTGACATTCTTGCTTGGTGGAATAGCAGATCGAGAGCCATATTTTGTGTGTTCCGGGGCTGGAAAAAGGCAGCCCATCCTCATGCCGAAAGGTTTCGCCGGAGGCGATGGCATCATTATCCCAACTGGTTTGGAAAACGCCGGTACTGGTATTAAGGCCGAGAACCCCAAAGCTTTCTAGCCCTGGGCCGGTGTTGGTGGCTTCAATGGTGACAAATACCTTTTCGCCCACGGCATAGGTGTTGCGGCCATCCCGAAAGCTGATCTTGCCGATAACGCCGTGGCTGTCGGCTACAGGTTCTGCCGGTGGCGGTGGTGGTGGCGGTTCGGTGGGTGGCGGCGGGGGCGGTTCGGTAGGTGGCGGAGGTTCGGGCGTATTTGTAGGCGGTGGTTCCGGCGTGTTGGTGGGCGCTTCTTCTTGGGGTTCGGCGGGTGGCGGGGATGGTTCGGTGGGTGGCGGGACGGGTGTATCGGTGGGGGTGGGGGGAACGGAGATCAGGGCTTCTATCGGCAGCGTGGGGGTAAAGGTTGGTAACAACACCCGCGTGGGGCGCGGCGTTGGCTCTTTCTGGGCCAGAAATGCCGGCAGCAGAGAGCAGGCCAGGGTGGTCAGGGCCAGTATCATCAGCATGTAGCTCAGAATGGTTATGGGTCGATATTTTTGCAATGTTATTCCCTCTATTGTTTTCAAAATTATCCCAAGGCAAGCCTTCAGTTTAGCATGAAGCCGGCGAATCGCAAACAAAGCTACATTGTTTCTAAAGTCACGTTGTTTATGTTTACGGCTGGGCAAACACCAGTACAAACGTATACCAGCCCGGCGGGCTTTCAACCGCGCCCACGCCGATGTGGGTGTAATGGTCGTGAAGAATGTTGTTGCGGTGGGGCTTGCTGTTCATAAACCATTTGATAGCCGTCTGTACGGTTTGGCCGGGGGGATCGGTGTTGCGCTGGATGTTTTCTCCCACCCACTGGAGCGTAAGCCCTTGTTCTTGCAGCCGGTCTCGTAAGGTTTTGCCTTCCGGGGTTACGTGGTCAAAATAATTTCGGTTGATCATATCTTGAGCGTGGTTGAGGGCGACAGCAGCCAGAGTCTCATCCGGCTCCAGCGGGGGCAGGCCATCATCCTGACGCTCGGTATTGACGGCGTTGATCATCTCTACCGATAGTTCATAGAGGCCAAGGGAAGATGCAGGCGGGGAAGCCGCCGGTGTTGGTGAAGGCAGGGATGAGTTTATCGTCATTTCAGCCGAAGTGGGCGTTGGCAAAGGAGACCTCGCCGGATTTGATGGGGTCTGGGGAATACGAATGGCCAGCCCCACTTGCAAGGCAGTAGGTTCCAATCCGGAATTATGGGCTAAAATTTCCTCCATCGTGGTCCCATACCGGTTTGCCAGAGCGAAGAGCGTGTCGCCATCCTGAATCTCGTAGATAAGGACAGGATCATTTGTAAGACGGGGTTGTTCGTCAACAGGAATGACAAGTTCCTCCCCTATCTGGAGCGTGGTTGGATCGGTAATGTTGTTGGTGGTCATTAATGTTTCTGTGGAAATATTGTACCGGCCGGCAATCGAAAACGGCGTTTCGCCCGCCTGCACAATATGGATCAGCGGCGTAGGAGTTAAAACGGGGGGTGGTGATGGGAGAGCAAGCGTTGATGTGATGCTGTGTGTTGCAACAGCAATATTGATGGCCGATTCAGCGTTCGTCGCTGCCGGTGTGGACAACGAGTCTGGTGTTGAGAGCGGCGAGGACGTACTTGATGTCGGGTTAGCAGGCGGGATCGTGGAATCACGATGCCAAACCGTCAGAAGGGTCAATACTCCCAGCCCTCCGATGAGCGCGATGATCCATAACCGTGATTTCAATATTTTTCCTTATCCGCTGACAAAGTTGCCCTGTTATCTGTTTACGACACTCTATAGACCTTTTGACTTGCACGTTCGTGCGTGGTGAGATATAATCACCTTTACATTTGCCCCCTTAGCTCAGAGGATAGAGCACCGGCCTCCGGAGCCGGGAGCGCTGGTTCGAGTCCAGCAGGGGGTACTT
>CAZTFF010000073.1:0-24147 GCA_964612485.1 uncultured Caldilineaceae bacterium | reverse complement strand
GATGCCGGGCAAACCCTGCAATCGCTGCTGGCCGTCACGTTGCAAACCTCGCCGGCGGACATCGGGTTTCTGGCCGATGATGACAGCGGTTCCCTTTCGTGGGATATTCAAATCGAGGTAGAGTCTACGGAAGAAATCACCTGGACAGCCGCTATCTCGCCCTCGGTATCCTGGCTCAACATCGCCTCCTCCGCCTCCGGCACTATTTCGGCGGCCACCTCTCCCACCAATGTGACCCTACTGGCCTCCACCTCGGCCATCACCTATTCCGATACACCCACGATTACCACCGTCCTGATCACCGGCACTACCGCTTCCGGCGTCAATATCGGCCCGACGACCACCCAGGTTCGGTTAACCTATGTGCCGGAGTTATTTGAATATCGCTTCCCCATAATTTTCAAGAACTGATTTGGGGCATAAATCCGTTTTTCGATTGTGGGACGTGATTCCCATTGTTGCTACCTTTATTGTATGTTAAACTTAAGATTGTAAGCCTAAAAATAGCTCAACCTGTACCTTAAAAACCTGGACAACAAAGCGGCATAACCCTGGGCGCAGCGGTGGGGACATTCTGCGCTTGCCCTGGGTTTAAATGCCCCCAAAGGAGGACTGGGTCTCATGGCAGTTCATCGACCCTTTTTTAAGAAGTTGGTAAAGGCTGCAACCGCAGTGAGTTTGGCGCTCGCTCTGGTCTGTGGCCTTTTGTTGATTTTTGGCGCGGCATTATCGCCGGCCACGGCGGCGCCGTTGGATACAGCTGTGAGCGGCATCATCACCAGCGATACCACGTGGACCCCTGCCGGTAACCCGTATACGGTGACAGGCGTGGTTCAGGTACAGGCGGTTCTGACGATTGAGCCGGGAGTTGTTGTATCCTTTGCTGATGGCGCGCAGCTTTCTATCGAAACAAGTGGTCAGTTGAATGCTGTAGGTTTAGCCACGCAGCCTATTCAATTTACTGCCGCCAATCCTGCCCAGTGCGCCTGGGAAGGGCTTGATTTCAAAAGCGGTGGTAATATTCTCCAGTATGCCTTGTTGGAGTATGCCAAACAGGCTGTAAAAATTGAATTTAGTTCAAATTCTAATATTATTGAATATAACACATTTCAATACAACGGTGGCTGCTCTGCCGACCCCACTAGCGGGGCAATAATTGGTGCAACGGACGATACGGATATCCGCCACAATGTATTTACTTCCAATCATACCGCCATCTATTTGAGCCGGTCGAGTATCAACAGAATTGAAAATAATATTATTTCCGGCACCGTGCAAAACGGGATTTTCTTTGGACCCACTCCTGGTACGCCCTCTCAAGATAACCAAATTTTAAGTAACACCATTCGTCACACTGGGGGATATGGCATTTATTTCTCTACCGGTAACATTAATTGGATTCAATATAACCAGGTCTATAGCAATACAACTGGTGGCGTTCGCCTTGAGAATCAAACCTTATTAGGGTATACGCGTTACAATGATATTTATGACAATACAGGTCCAGGCTTGTATTTATCTGCAATTACAACCACGTCTTCAGGTATTGAACCCAGTCTCTATGTGGTTGAAAACTTGCTTGTTAACAATCAGGGGGGTGGAATCTTATGGGGGGGCAATAGCTCATCTGGTGGAACCTATCGTTTTCTCAGTAATGTCATCTGCCAAAATTCGCAATACTCATTCCGCAACACCGACACTTTTACCGTGCCTGTGACGCCTGATTGGTGGGGCACCAATAGCCCCACAGTTGGCTCCGGTACGGAAATCCAGGGGATGGTCAATATTGATCCTCGTCTTATTTTTACGGCTACCCCCGTGATCACCACATTACCCGCCGATGGTTTATCTACCACAGCAATTACTGTTTCCATTCAAGGCGGCGGGGCCACAGTCCCGGCACGAGCGCGGACGGTCAACTTGACTACCAATTTGGGCATGTTGTCTCCGGCTCAAGTGACGCTCAATGCTAATGGCATAGCCACAACCACGCTGCAATCCGCGCCGGTTGAGGGGACGGCCACGATCACTGCTACCGAATTTTGTGGCTATCCTATCACGACGACGGTACAATTTCAAACGACTGATCTGGAAATCAACAAATCCACCGCGATCACCCAAATCATCCCCGGCCAGGCCATCACCTACACCATTGCCTACACCAATAACGCGGGCGTGGCCGCCACCAACGCGGTCATCACCGATACCCTGCCCGCCAACGTGCAGTGGCTCACCGACACCGCCGAGAGCCTGGGTTTTAGCCGCGATCAAACCTCGCCGGAAGTGGTTTGGAGCCATCCTTCCCTGCCCGACGGGACCACCGGCACCATCACTCTGGTGGGGCGGCTGCCCGATACCGCGGTGGCCGCGTGCGGCACCACCTTGACCAACAGCGTGGTCATCACCACCGCCACCGTGGAAAGTGACACCACCAATAACCGCAGCAGCGCCGGCGGCGTGTCTGTGATTTGCGCCGATGTGGGGATCAGCAAAGATTCCACGCTGAGCCAGGCTGTTCCCGGCGAGACCATCACTTACACCCTCAGCTTCAGCAACAGCGGCGCGGCCCCGGCCCAAAACATCATCCTCACCGATACCCTGCCCGCCAACGTCACCTGGCTCACCGATACCGCCGAGAGTGTGGGCCTGAATCGCACCCAAACCGCGCCCGTGGTCTGGGATGTGGGGGAGCTGGCCTCCGGCGCCAACGCGTCGTTTACCCTGGTGGGGCAGCTTCAGGCCGATGCCACTTGCGGTGTCTCCTTGGCCAACACGGCTGAAATTGCTACCCCTAGCCCCGATCAGACTCCCGGCAATGAGTCGGCCACCCACAGCGGCATTTCTACCATCTGCGCCGATGTGGCCGTGAGCAAATCCACCGCGCTCACCCAGGTTGTGCCCGGCGAAACCGTCACTTACACCGTGGCTTACAGCAACAACGGCAGCGCCCCGGCCCAAAACATCATCATCACCGATACCCTGCCCGCCAACGTCACCTGGCTCACCGATACCGCCGAGTCTGACGGGTTTAGCCGCCAGCAAACATCCACCGAAGTCGGCTGGTTGTTGGCTACTCTGACCGCCGGCGGCAGCGGCACGATTACCCTGGTGGGGCAAGCACAGCCGGCCCTGGGCTGCGGCGCTACATTGACCAACCAAATTGCCATCACCAGCACCTCACCCGAGGCCAACCCCGCCAATCAAACCGGCTCCAACAGCGATATTTCAACCATCTGCGCCGATGTCACGCTGACCAAAATTGGCCCCGCCGGCCCGGTGCTGGCCGGTTCGACCCTCACCTACACCCTGCATTACACCAACAACGGCAGCGCGCCGGCCCAAAACGTGGTCATCACCGACATCAACCCCATTACCGGCGGCGTGGACACGTTGCTCAACGGCATCACGCTTGATCCCAATGCCGGCGGCAGCATCGATTACCCGGTGGTGGTAGACCCGGCCATTTGCGGGCTGAACGCCACCGTCAACATCACCAATACCGGGTTCATCAACACTGCTACGCCCGAAAGCGATGCCGGTAATAACGACTCCGCCTTTGCCAACACCGTCAACTGCCTGCCCGATCTGGTCATCACCAAAACGCGGATCAGTTCGGCGGCCAGTTTGGGGCGGCCCATCACCTTTACGATTGAATACCACAACCGCGGCGTGGTCACCGCGCCCACTGTCATCCTCACCGATACCCTGCCCGCCGGCGTGGCCTACGTTACCGATACCACCGGCCTCTCCCCCATCACCACCACCGGCACGGTGGCCTGGAACCTGGGCGATGTTGGCCCCGGCCAAAGCGGCGCGTTTGACGTGGTTCTGGCCGCGGACACATTGGCCTGTACCGGCTCCAGCGTAACTTACATCAACCAGGTTGAAATCGATTCCGCCTTGCCCGATGTCGATCCGGCGGATAATATCGATGCCGCCAGTTCCGGCATCATTCCCTGCAACAATGTGGATATGGTGGTGCTGAAAAACGACGGCGTGGGCGGCCCCACCGAGCGACTTTTTGTCTGGGCGGGCGATCTGATCACTTACACCCTCACCTACCTCAACGTGGGCGGCGAGGACGCCACCGGCGTGGTCATCACCGAAACCCTGCCCGCGCACACCAGCTTTGTTGGCCCCGCCGGCTGGACGCAGGTAGGCGCAACCGCCCAATACACCTATGATCTGGGTACGGTTCCCTCGATGAACGGCGACCGGCTCTATTTTGTGGTGCAGGTTGATCCTGGCCTGCCGGTTGATGTGGATGAGGTACTCAACGAAGTCCGCATCGACAGCGCCGAACCCGACGCCGTGCCTGCCGACAACGTCTCCTACGAGCAGACGCCGGTGCAGGCTACCGCCGATCTGGCCGTGGCCAAGGCCAGTCTTACCCCGGTGACACATCCCGGCGATCCGGTGAGCTATGCCATCACCGTGACCAATCAGGGCAGCGTGACCGCCACCAATGTGACCATCACCGATACGCTGCCCACCGGCACAACGTACGTGACCAACACCATCCTCGGCGCGCCGGTGAGTTCTACGACGACCACCGTGGCCTGGAATTTGGCCCAACTCGATCCCGGCCAGACGGTGCGGTTTGACCTGACCCTGTTGGTA
Organism: uncultured Caldilineaceae bacterium; assembly: GCA_964612485.1. GTDB lineage: Bacteria > Chloroflexota > Anaerolineae > 4572-78 > J111 > JAFGNV01. The sequence continues at coordinate 19,527 of CAZTFF010000073.1, read as the reverse complement.
GACAACGATACCGGCCTCTGCTCGCAGGCATTTCTGGTCAACACGGTTGAAGCCCAAAGCGATACACCCGAAGGCGACTATAGCAACAATATCGCTGCAACTACCGCCGGCAGTTCGCCGGTGATTGCCTGCCGCGATGTGGCCATCACCAAAACGCCGGACGATCCCAATACCTCGCTGGATCGAGACGTAATTTTTACGCTTGAATATGGCAACCCCGGCCTGATCACGGCCACCAATGTGGTTATCACCGATACCCTGCCCGCCGGGTTGACCTTGATTGGCAGTAACCCGCCCTACAACAGCGGCGGCAGCGGGACGTACCAATGGAATTTGCCCGATCTTTCGCCCGGCATTAGCGGCACGGTGGTGATCACCGCCCATACCGCCGGCGCGGGCCTCTGCGGCCAAACCCTCACCAACACTGCCGCGATTACGGCCAATTTCACCGGCGGCTCCGATGAATATACCGGCAACAACCTGACGAACGCAACGATCGATGTGCGCTGCGTGCCGGACCTGGTCATTGTGAAAAACGACCGCATCGGCGCGCCGTGGGAACCGCCTTTTGTCCAGCCCGGCGATGTATTCACTTACAGCATCCTCTACAGCAACATCGGCATTGGCCCGGCCAACAACGTGGTTATCTCCGAAACCCTGCCCGCCAACACCCTGTTCCGCGGCCCCTCCGGCTGGACGTTGGCCGGCAGCGATGTGTATACTTATTTCATCGGCACGGTTCCCAGCGGCGCGGGCTTCCAGGTGGAATTTGCCGTGGAAGTGACCGGCTACCCGGCCGGCGGGTTTATCACCAATACGGTCTGCATCGGTACCGACAATGATGAGGTCACGTTGAACAACAACTGCTCCTCGGACCAAACCCTGGTCACGCAAAACCAACCGCGTCTCGAGGTGAGCAAAAGCGCCATCCCTGCCGGCGGCTCCACCGTTTTCCCCGGCGATACCCTCACCTACACTGTGGTGGTGCGCAGCAACGGCACGCAAACGGCCAACAATATTTTGATCACGGATACGCTGCCCCTTACCGACGTAACCTTTGTCTCCGCCACCCTGAGCAGCGGCGACCCGCTTTACGGCCCCAACCCGCTGACGGCCAGTGTGTTCGCGCTGCCGGTCAACGATGCGGTAACGATGACCGTGGAAGTGGTGATCAACAACGTGGTTTCCGGCACGATCATCTCCAACCTGGCCGAAGCCGTGGCCGACCTGCTGCCCGTGCAGCAATCGCTGCCGGTGACGCACGTGGTTGCGGCCCGCCCCGTCATCACCACCAACCTGGCCATTACCAAGACCGCGCAAATGGCGGCGGTTACGGTGGGCGATCCCATTGTTTACGATGTCACCGTCACCAATTTGAGCAGTATGACGGCCACCAACGTAACCATCACTGATACGATGCCCTCCGGCTCCGGCTACCTCAGCGACACCACCGGCTTGACCCACACCCTCGATCTCAACACCGTGGCCTGGCATATCGGGCAGCTTGACCCCGGCCAAACTTATACCTTCAGCCTGACCCTGTCCACCAACCCGGCGGCGTGCGTTTTCCGCCCGCTGACCAACACCATCACCGTGGGCAGCGCCGAGTCTGACACGGACCCGGCCAACAATACCGACACCGCCCCAACCGGCATCTTCTGCCAAGACATCAACATCAGCAAAAGCGTTGATCTGCCGCAAACCACGCCGGATCAGGATGTGGTCTTTACCCTGACTTATGAAAATCCGGGTATTTTAACGGCCACCAACGTGGTAGTTTCCGATACGCTGCCGTTGGGCATCAGTTTTGTATCCAGCACGCCGCCCGCTTTTGGCCCGGTGAACCGTTCCTACTCCTGGAACCTGGGTGATGTATCACCCGGTATCACCGGCACGATCACCCTCGTTGGGCACGTCGAACCCGGCGTGACCTGCGACTCGGTACTGACCAACACCGCCCAGATCACAACTACCTCTACCGACGAGAATCCGCTGAATAACACCGCCACTGCTTCGGTGGAGGCGCTGTGCGGGATCGATATGTCGCTGGTGAAGAATGATGGCGTGGGCGGCCCCGCCGAACCGCCCTTTGTGCAGGTGGACGACGTGATCACCTACAGCCTCAGTTACAACAACCTGGGCACCGGCCCCGGCACCCGCGTGGTCCTCACCGAGACCCTGCCCAACCACACCAGTTTTGTGGGGCCGTCCGGGGCGGACGGCTGGTTCCCGGTGGGCGGCGGCCAATACACCTACACCCTCAATTCGGTCAATGCCGGCAGCGGCGGCGTGGTTGATTTTGCCGTGCAGGTGACGGCCCTGCCGTCCGGCGGTTTCATCACCAACACCGCCTGCATCGGCAGTTTGGAGGTGGATGTGCTGCCCGGCAATAACTGCTCCTTTGAACAGACGCCGGTGACGAGCAACGCGCCGCGCTTGCAGGTCAACAAAACCGCCGTACCCACCGGCGGTTCCGCGGTGCAGCCGGGCGATACGATCACTTACACCGTAATCGTGTTGAATGACGGCCAGGCTTCCGTCGGCAATGTGCGGATCACCGATACCCTGCCGCTGACCGAGGTCACTTTCATCACGGCCAATCTGAGCAGCGGCGATCCGTTATTTGGGCCTAACCCGCTCACGGCAACGATCACAACTTTACCCATCAACAGCCCGCTAACCATGACCGTGGTGGTTTCGGTGAACAATGTGCTGGCCGGCACCGTCTTCACCAATACCGCCCAGGCCGTGGCCGACTCGCTGCCGGTGCAGACATCGCTGCCGGTGACGCACGTGGTGACATCAACCGTGCCGGTGACGTCGGACCTGGCCATTGTGAAATCGGCTACTCCACCCGGCGGCAGTACGGTTGAACCCAATGATGTCATCACCTACTCGGTGGTAGTGTCTAACAACGGCACCACGGCTATGAGCAACGTGATTGTTACCGATACCCTGCCGCTGGCTAACGTCAGTTTCATCACGGCTGCGCTGAGCAGCGGCGGTCCGGTTTACGGCCCGAACCCGTTGACCGCCACTGCTGCCGGCTTACCGGCCGGCAATGCTTTGACGATGACCGTGGTGGTTTCGGTGAACAATGTTGCCACCGGCACGATTATTTCCAACCAGGCGCAGGCGGCGGCAGATACGATTGCGGTGCAGACATCGCTGCCGGTGACGCACGTCATCAGCAGTTCGCTGGCGCTGAACCCGAACTTTGCGCTCACCAAATCCGCCGACCCGCCGGGAGGTACGCCCGTTACCTATGGCGATACCATCACCTACACGATTGTAGCCGCCAACAACGGCGGCCCGGCCACCGGCGTGGCGCTGACCGATACGATTCCCACCGGCACAGCCTACGTGCCCGGCAGCGCCGCCACCAATCTGGGCGGGGTGGTGTTCACCAATTCGCAGGTTGTGGTCAACGCGCCCAATGTTCCGGCCAACTTCACGCTGACCACCACCTTCCGGGTATCGGTGACCACCAACTTTACCACCACTATTTCTAATCAAGCGCGTTTGTCAAGCGACCAGACGCCGCTGACCACCAGCAATGTGGTCACGCATCCGGTGCTGGGCAGCCAAGCTCAAAACGTCTACCTGCCCATCATCCTCAAAAACTACGCCGGCCCGTCGGCGGCGCTCAGTTGGGTGGATCAAAGTCAGGACCGCGTGCGTGAGGTGGACGGCATCAACAGCCAGGCCTTTACTCCCGATGGCCGCAGCGACGGCGCGTTCCAGCTTACCGTGAACGTCGGTTCGCAGGGGCCAAAGGCAGTGGACAATGTGCGCTTGTTGAGCAGCCAGGGCGCGAGCGTGCAATGGGATACGATTGTGAACGGTGTGCCGGTGCTGGGTATTTTCGATGGCAGCACCCGTTTGAACAACGCCGATGGCACGCTCAACCAGACCATCAACGGCCAGACCATCGTCACGCTCTACGCCTCGGATGATGCCGGCAGCAGCCGCTTCCCGCCCGATACCTACGACTACACCGTGATCGTAACCTTTACCGACGGCACATCGGTATCGGCCACGGCGCGCATTCCCGCGCCGCCACCGCCGGTCTGTTACATCGACGTGGTGGCCGACATTGCGGTGGGCAGCGATCCCCGGGGCGTGGTGGTAGACGAGGCCCGCAGCCGCGCCTACGTGGCCAACTTTGGCAGCGACAGCGTATCGGTGGTGGATACCGGCAGTAATACGGTCATCCAAACCATCAGCGGTATTACCACCGCCAACGGTATCGCCCTCGATCCGGGCCGTAACCTGGTCTGGGTGACAAACTATGATAGCGGCCAGGTGACGCCGATTGAGGCCGGTACCGGCACGGCGTTAGCGCCGGTTTCGGTGGGCAGCGGTCCCTGGGGTGTGGCTTTTGATCCGGTTCACGATTATATCTATGTGGTCAACAACCAGGATGACTCGGTGACGATGATCGATGCGGACTCGCGGGCGGTGGTGTCAACCCTGACCGGCAGTTTTGACCGGCCCTACCACATTGCCGCCAACCCGGTGACGGGCAAAGTGTACGCGCCCAACTTTGGCAACCATACCGTAACCATCATCAACGGCACGGCGGTGAGTAGTATGGTCAATCTGAATGTTGACGATCCCAGCACCCAGCCCTACGGCGTGGCCGTGGACGAAGTTCGGGATGTGGTGTACGTGTCTACCGTAGACAGCCATCGGGTGGTGGCGATTGGCACTTTGGCCGGCATGCCCGACCGGTTGCTGGGCTGGGCCGCTTTCCATCGCGGCTACTTCAACCCGGTGCCGCACCGCCCCGTGCCCATGCGGGCCATTGCCGTCAACCCGACCATTGGCTCGATTCCACCCGATATGGATGACGGCGGTCACGTGTGGACCACCACCTCCACCGGCGACGGCAGCGAGGCCAACCAGACGCTGTTCATCCCCAAAGGCTGGGTCAGTTATTTCCACTCGCCGCTGCCGTGTGAGGTAGGTATCAACCCCACCGAAGGCATCGCCATTCATCGCGGCCTGGACCGGGCCTATGTGACCAGCGGCGGGGCGTCCGGCACGCTGCGGGTGTTCTCTGATAATCCGTCGCCGCCGTTGGTGCCCTTCTCGGCATCCGAACAAAATGATTATGGGATCAGCTTTGAACTATTTAAGGTTGAGTAGGCATCGTCAACCTGAATACAAAGGCGTCCTGTAGGCAAGATTGCAGGATGCCTTTTCGATTGGGTCAACCGTTTAACATACTTAAAAATCATCGACCCGCTTTTTGATGCCGTAACTTTCGGCTGAAAAACAAGGACTCATTCATAGGCAGCGTATTACCTTATATTCCCATTGAAGTAAACCGGGAAATATGAGAGAATAAAGCTGTGTTTGCCGCATTTGCACCTTAATATTTGGTTGAAAGCCTCCCTTGGAGGGGAAGAGATTGAGCGCGAAACTTGGTGACGTCGTAAGATTATGCAGAGGATGGTTGAGTATCTCCCTGGCAATGGGCTTACTGCTCGGTCTTGCCTCGTTGGCCGCCGCTCAATCTAACGAAGATCAACCCCCGCTGGCCTTTCGAATAACACCTGTAACCGATCAGGCTGTTGCCGGGGATCGGTTGACTTACCTGCTCACCCTCACCAACACAGGATCGGACGCGCTGGCAGGCGTCACCGTGACCGATGAAACCCCGGCCCAAACCACGCTGTTTGGCGTCAGCGGGCCACCGGGCTGGATGATGACGTCTCCGGGCGCGGGCCGGTCGGGGCAGGTAGTTTGGCAGGCCTGGGAGCCGTTCCCACCGGGTCAGGCAGTAGTGTTGGAGTTGATTGTTACGGTTGACCCGCTGGCTGATGGTTCCCTCATCAATAATGCTTACACCGCTCAAGCCGAAGGCTGGGCCGGCACTGTCACCGGGCCGCCCGTTATTACCGATTTGATTATGCCCACTCCCACCCGGACGCCTCAAGTGACGCCTACCCAAGCGCCTACTGAGACGCCCACGAAAGAACTGGTGGCAACCGCCACAAATCTACCCACCCAAACACCCACGCCTCCCCCGGCGGCCACCGCGACCATGCTGCCGGAAGCCACATCTGATCTGACCCAAAATATATCCCCCACCCCTGCAACGCCTGTCGAAGAAACATCGACAAGCGCGGGGCCGGGGATTTTGTTTTTTATGGTGGTGGGGATCGTTATTGTTATCCTTGGCCTGGTCTATTTTGTCAGACAAAAAGCTTGAACCCGCACCCGAACGCCGGAGCGGAAGCAAGAAAAGACTACGGGTCGCGCTGTATCTGGAGGTACTGATGAAGTTAAGCCGCACTTTTACACGTTCAGCCCAACGTTTATCTGGACCATACGAAAGATGGTGTATCCGGGCCATCACCGCGCTGCTGGTGGCGCTGGCCCTGTTGCTGCCGGCGTTCCCGTGGTTTGGTCAGCATGATGCGCCGGTTACGCGCCCGCCCGATTCGCTGCCTGGGTTGAACCAGCCGGCACAACTGGCGCAGTATGCCGCGTCATCCCTGTCACTGGTTCCGGGAATGGCCCTGGCCCAGGGCGGGGTCATCACCAAAACCGCGCCGGCTGCGGCCCGCCCCGAAGGCCCGATTTCTTACCCCATTGTCATCCAAAAAACAACCCCCACCGACTGGTTGACCAACACCGTCGTCGTGACCGATACGCTCCCCTTCAATACCAACTCCCCCTCCGGCGCGCCGGAAGCCGCCTGGAGCTACACCTTTGACGGCACGGTGGGACGTTTTCAGAACAACCGGACCATAGCCGGGACCGGCGTGTTTACGGTTGGAACATTCAATGTGGTGGTTGATTCCACGGCCACCAACGGCACGCTGATTACCAATACCGCCCACCTATCAAATTCGTTGGGAACCACGGTCAGCCCCGTGGTCACGACTACCGTTCAAGCGCCTGAATTCAGCCTGGCGAAATTTGGATCCAGCTCACCGGTGTGCGCCGGAACGTTGCTGACCTATACCGTGGTCGTGTCAAACGTCAACCCCGATACCTCGCCGGCCGGGGTGATCGACACCCCCTATGTGGAAACCGACCGACTTCCGGCGGGCGTCACGTTGATTTCCGCCTCCGACTCACCCGTGACCTCCAGCGGCTTTATCACCTGGACGATGACCGGCATTGCCAACTATTTGGGTGGCGGCGGGGCCAACTCGGTCACCCGCACCGCCGTGGTTTCCGTGCCCTATGGCCTGAATGATGGCGATACTCTCACCAACTATGTTACCGTAGCCCACGCCACCGTGCCTTCCGACAGCTACACGCTGCCCCTCACCGTCACCAAATTGACGCCCGATTTCACCTCCAATTCACCCGTGGCTTTCGGCGCGCCCGCTGTCTTCAGCAATACCACGGTGGGGGAGGCCGCCTTTGGCTGGGATTTTGGCGATGGTAATTCCAGCAGCCTTATCAGCCCCACCCACACCTATACCTCCGGCGGTGTTTTCACCGTGACCCTGACCGCCACCAGCACCCACGGCTGCGGGGCGTTGTCTGTCACCCATCCGGTCACGGTGGTGACGCCGGCAACGGTTACGGTGACGGCTAATCCCACCAACACCTTTGCCAACGGCATTTCCAACACGTTGGTCACAGCGGTAGTTAGCGATACCTTTGGCGCGCCCATTGCCGGGCAGCCGCTCACCTTTACCACCAGCCTGGGCAATTGGGCGGGTGATGGGCAGAGCATGGTAATCACCACCGATGGGGCAGGCATCGCCTCGAACACCCTCACCTCCACCGTGGCCGGAACCGCCTACATCACCGTGACCGCGCCCAACGGCATCAGCGGCACCACCCAGGTGATTTTTGACCTACCCAACCTGGCTCTGAATAAATTTGACACGCCCGACCCGGTCCAGGCCGGGGCAACGCTCACTTACACCTTGATTTACACCAACCAGAGCAATGTGACCGCCACCAACGTGTGGATCACCGACACCCTGCCCACCAGCGTCACCCTCAACACCAGTTCCCTGCCAACCACTACTCAACTGGGCAACGTGATCGGCTGGAATATCAGCAGTGTGCCGCCCTATTCCAACAGTCAGATTTTGCTGACCGTTTTGGTAAACAGCCCGCTGATCAGCGGGACCTTACTCACCAACACAGCGGCCATTACTACCTTTGGTATGCTGTCGGAAAACACGGCGCGAGTGACCACCACGGTTGAAAGCAGCCACACGCTGGTCATCGTCAAGTCTGATTCGCCTGATCCGGTCGATGCCGGCGCTACCCTGGATTACACCCTGACCTACACGGTCACCGGCAACGAGCTGGCGGTCAATGCCACCGTCACCGATACCTTGCCGGCCAATACCATCTTTGATTCCGCTTCGGGCGGAATTACGCCTGTTGGCGGTGTGCTGACCTGGAATCTGGGTACGCTGTCGCCACCGGATAGCGGCGTGCTGACTTACTCGGTGGGGGTGTCCAGTCCGCTGCCCAACGGCACGGTGCTGACCAACACCGGCCAAATGTTTGATACCAATGGCGGATTACCGATTGCTTCAACCGTGACCACGACGGTGGTTAGCAGCCATACGCTGCATCTGCTCAAGAGAGATAATCCTGATCCGGTGGATGCGGGGACCACTCTCTCCTACACCCTGGCTTACAGCGTGACGGGCAATGAAACCGCGCAAAGTGTTTCGATCACCGACACGGTTCCGGCGGACACCGGATTTGCCTCAGCCTCCGGCGGCGTGATTCCCGTCGGCGGTATTGTCACCTGGAACATGGGTGATCTGGCTCCCGGTGCGGCGGGGGTGTTGACGATGGCTGTCACCGTGGATACGCCGCTGCCCAACGGCACGGTGTTGACCAACACGGGGCGGATGGTTGATATGAACGGCGGCCTGCCGGTGTCATCAACCGTAACCACGACGGTAGTCAGCAGCCACACGCTGCATCTACTCAAGAGTGATAATTCCGATCCGGTGAATGCGGGCGGCACGCTGACCTACACCCTGGCTTACAGCGTCACCGGCAACGAAATCGCGCAAAGTGTTTCGATCACCGATACGGTTCCGGCGGATACGGCGTTTGCCTCAGCCTCCGGCGGCGTGTCTCCTGTCGGCGGGGTGGTGACGTGGCCGCTGGGCAATCTGCTTCCCGGTGCGGCGGGTACGTTGACCATGACCGTGTTGGTAGATAATCCGCTGCCCGATGGCACGGTGTTGACCAACACCGGGCAGATATTTGATGCCAACGGCGGCGTCCCGGCCTCATCAACGGTGACGACGACAGTTATCAGTACGCATACGCTTCATTTGCTCAAGAGTGACAATCCTGACCCGGTGGATGCGGGGGCAACCCTCACCTACACCCTGGCTTATAGCGTAACGGGCAATGAAATCGCCCAAAGTGTCACCCTCACCGATGCGGTTCCGGCCAATACGGCCTACGACACGTGCAGCGGCGGCGTCACCTGCAACCAGTCCGGCGGCGTGGTGACGTGGACCCTCAACAATTTGAATCCCGGCGCTGCCGGAACCTTGACGATGACAGTTCTAGTCAATATTCCGCTGCCCAACGGCACGGTGCTGACCAACACCGGCCATATATTTGATGCCAACAGCGGCGTCCCGGCCTCATCAACCGTGACCACCACCGTGACCAGCCACAGCGACATCACCTTTACCAAATCGGCCAATCCATCTTCCGGCAGCCTGGTTTCGCCCGGCGAGACGATCACCTACACCCTGGTGGCCGCCAATACCGGCTCGCAAATGGCTACGGGCGTGGTCCTTACCGACACCCTGCCTGTTGAAGTGAACAGCGTGAACGCGACTGGCTCCAAAGCGCCGGCCCCGGTTTTGGCCGGTAATCTGCTTACGTGGAATATCGGCCCGCTAACCACTAACGAGACGGTCACGGCCACGATCCAGGTCACTGTGACCACGCCGCTGACCAGCGGCCTGATCATCGCCAACCAGGGTCAATTATTCACCGCTCAAACCGGCATCTCGACCACCAACACCGTAACCCACTCCGTCATCAGCACGCCAACCCTCACGCTCAACAAAAGCGTGGTCCCGGCCTCGGGCAGCGGTGTTTCGCCCGGCCAGACCATCACCTACACCCTCACCATCACCAATTCCGGCAGCGGCCCGGCTACCAACTTCCAAATTACCGATACCGTACCGGTCAGCGCCAACTTGGTCAGTGTCAGCGCAACCCCTGGCTTTTCAACTATCGCCGGCACCGACGCCATCACCGTCAACGGCACGTTGGATGCGGGCGCCGCTATGCAAGCCACTATCGGCGTTACCGTTGCTGCCGCGGCTACAGATGGTACTATTTTGTCCAACATTGGCTACGTGAGTTATGCCGAATCGCCTGCCATCAGCGCCACCAACCAGGTGACGCACGTGGTGCAGACCACCCCGGCCCTGTCCATCACCAAGGTGGCCGACCCGCCCGGTTCCACCATCGGCGCGGGTGATACGCTGACCTACACGGTGATCGTCACCAATACTGGCGCGTTTGCCGCCGCCAACCTGGTGCTGACGGACATCACCCCGGCCAACACCAATTATGTGGCCGGTTCGGCCTCAACCAGCCTGGGCGCGATCAATGGGGTTGATCCCCTGCGGGTTGCGGTTGACCCCTTGAACGCGGGGCAGGCCATGAGCGTCACTTTCCAGGTGACTGTGACCACGCCGATCACCAACGGTACGCTCATCAGCAACGCGGCCCGGATCGAGGCCGATTTCCTGCCGCCCACCTGGAGCAACAGCGTGACCCATACGGTAGTTTCTACACCCGATCTGGTCATTTCCAAATCGGCGGTGCCGGTGAGTGGTACGGAAATGGATCCCGGCGATCCAATTCTATACTTTGTCCGGGTGCAAAACAACGGCACGGCCAACGTGACCAACCTGACCATCACCGATACAATGCCTATTTCGACCGAATACGTGCTCTCACAGCGCATTCCGCCGGTAGGCACCGAAACGATTGGCGATCCGTTGGTGTGGAATATTCCCACGCTGGCGGGCAATGGGGGCCAGGTGGAATATCGCATTGTCGTTACCGTTACCGATACGGCCCCGCCGGGGTTGGTGTTCACCAACACGGCCCAGATCAGCAGCGATCAAACCGTGCTGACCACCACCAACCCGGTGACGCACCAGGTGCGGGGCGCGCCGCAATTGACCGTTACCAAAACCGCCCTGCCATTGCCCGGTACCGGCTTGCTGCCCGGTGATACCATCACCTACACGGTTACGGCCACCAATACCGGCGCGACCACGCTGACCAATGTGATGCTGGTTGACCTGCTCGACGGTAACACCAGTTTTGTTTCCAGCACGGCCACACCGGCCACGCCGTTTGTGTTTGGGCCGTCGGCGATGTGGGCCACGCTGGCGCCCAACAGCACTGTTTCGCTGGAAATGCAGGTTACGGTGACCGATACCGTGGCTACGGGCACCATCATCAGCAATGTAGGAACCGGCTCCAGCGCCGAAACCGGCGTTATCGCCACCCAACCGGTGACGCACGTTATCATCAGCCCGGCGCTGGCCATCACCAAAACCGACAACGTCAACACGGCGCAGCCTGGCGATACCCTGACCTACACCGTGACCATCAGCAACAACGGCACCGCCCCGGCCAGCAATCTCGTCATCACCGATACCGTTCCGGCCCATATCACTTACGTGGGCGGGTCGGCCTCCGGCGGCGGAGGTTACAACGCGGGAACCGGCGAGATCACCTGGACGATTGCCTCGCTGAATGTGGGCGCGGTAACTACCCGTACCTTTGCGGTGACGGTGGATGATCCGCTGCCGGCGGGCGTGACGGCCATCACCAACACGGCTTCCGTTGCTGATGACAGCGGCGGTCTGGCTACAGCTCAGGATGTGGATTCGGTTGTGGCCGCGCCCAACTTGCAAGTCAGCAAGTCGCCGGGCGGCTTTACCCAGCCCGGCTGGGTGATAACATACACCCTGGCTTACACCAACGCGGGCAATCAAACCGCCGGCAACGTCACCCTCACCGAAGCCGTGCCCGCCGATACCGTTTTCAATGCCGGCAGCAGCAGCGCCGGCTGGACGTGCGCCGACAATGCGCCCGCCGGAACGCCCTGCCTGTTGAATATCGGCGCGCTGGCCGGCGGAAATACCATCGGCAGCGCCACTTTTGCCGTGACCGTGACCACGCCGTTAAGCGACGGCACGGTCATTTCCAACACGGCCTATATTGGCGATGCCGCCAGCCCGGTGATCACGCCCAGCAATACCGTGACCCATCTGGTGCAGGTGATGCCCAACTTGATCGTAGATAAATCCACCAGCCCGCCGAGCGGCAGCAGCGTCAGCCCCGCCGACTCGATCACCTACACCCTGACCGTGACCAATACCGGCGCGGGTGACGCCACCGGCGTAGTCATCACCGACGCGCTGGATGCCAATGTCAATCTGGTCAGCGTGACGCCTGCCGGCGCGGTCAGCAGCACCAGCCCGCTGGTGTTGGATGGCGGTACCCTGGCGGCGGGCGGCGGATCGGCCAGTTTTACGGTGGTGGTCAGCGTAACCACGCCGTTGACCAACGGCACGGTAATTTACAACCAGGCCCAGGCGGCCTCGGCGGAACTGCCCGCGGCCACCCCCAGCAATGCGGTGACGCATACGGTGGTGTCAACGCCCAACCTGGTCATCACCAAATACGCCGGCCCGCCCTCAGGCAGCATTATCGACCCCGGCGATGCCATCAACTACTATGTGCGGGTGGTCAACACCGGCAACGCGCCGGTCACCAACCTGGTCATCACCGATGCCTTGCCGATCTCAACCTCGTTAAGTTTGTACCAGTTGACACCCTCAATCGGCAGCTTTACCGGCCTCGACCCGCTGGTAGCCGAAATCCCGGTGCTGGACGGCCTGGGTGGGACGAATGTGGTGCAGATGGGCTTCAGCGTGAATGTAACCACCAGCGTGCCCGCCGGCTTGGTCATTTCCAATACGGCGCAGGTGGTCAGCGATCAGACCGCGCTGACCAACACCAACACGGTCACGCATCCGGTGCGCCAGGCGGCGGTGTTGAACATCAGTAAATCCGCCGATCCGTCCGTCGGTTCGAGCGTGCAGCCCGGCGACACCCTGACCTATACGATCACCGTCAACAATACCGGCGCGGGCGATGCCAACCAAATGACCCTGTCCGACTTTTTGCCGGCGGATGTGAGTTATGTGGCCGGCAGCGTGAACACCAGCCCCGGCTTTGCCGTGGAATCAACCGCGCCCACCCTGGTAATAACCGGCACGCTGGCGGCGGGCGGCAGTATGACCGCCACCCTGCAAGTGACGGTGTCCACCGCCGTGTCCGGCACCATTTTGACCAACACGGCCCAGGCCACGGCCACCAACGCCGCGTTGGTCAGTACGGCGATTACCCACGGGGTCGTTGTGCCCAGCTACAGTGTGACCATCAGCAAAGACTCGCTGCCGCCGGCCGGCAGCGTGGTGGAGCCGGGCGATCTCATCACCTACACCGTAACCGTGACCAACACCGGCGATCCGGTGAGCAATGTACTCATTTCGGATACACTGGACAGTTTTGTGACCCTGGTCAACAGCAGCACCACGCGCGGCTCTGTCACCAGCCTGGCTCCGCTGCAAGTGAGCGGCTTTGGCCTGGCGAGTGGTGAGACGGCTACCGTGACCCTCGCCACGCAGGTGAACGGCGTGATCAGCGGCACGATCATCACCAACCGGGGCAGCATCACCGCCACCGAGTTGGCGGCGCTGCAAACCAGCGGCCTGATCACCCACGTGATCAGCAATACGCTGCCGCTGCCCAATCTGGCCATCACCAAAACCGCGACCCCGCCGGGCGGCAGCAGCTTGGGGCCAAATCTCCCCATCACCTACAGCGTGGTCGTGGCCAACAACGGCACCGGCAATGCCAGCAATGTACTCATCACCGATACGCTGCCCAGCGAAGTCAACCTGGTCAATGCCACGGTCAGCAGCGGGGCGGTGGGCAGCAGCAGCCCGGTAACGGCCAGTATCCCCACCTTGACTGCCGGAGACAGCGTCACCTTGACCGTGGTGGTGACAACCAGTATCGTGGCGACGGATACGGTAATCACCAACACGGCGCAAACCGTGGGCGATACGATGTCGGCGCGGGCCTCGCTGCCGGTGACGCACGTGATCACCACCACGCCGCCGGTGCTGCTGCCGAATCTGGCCATCACCAAATCGGCCGATCCGGCCAGTGGCAGCGTGGTTGAGCCGGGCGATACCCTGACTTACACTATTATCGCGCAAAATACCGGCAGCGGCGCTGCCACCGGCGTGGTCATTTCCGATACGCTGGACCCGAATGTGGGCTTGACCGGCAGCAGCAGTACCGCCGGGTCGGTGAGCGGGGGCAATCCGGTGCAGGTAACCGGTTTTGATCTCAACCCCGGCGCGGGGGTGACGGTGACTCTGGTGGTGACGGTGAGCGGAACCACCAGCGGTACGGTTATCAGCAACCGGGCCGATGTGACCAGTTCTGAAGTGGTGACGCCGCAACTCAGCGGCAGCGTGGCGCATCCGGTGCAGGGTTCAACCGGCGGCAGTAGCGTGTACCTGCCCATCATTATGAAGAATTTTACCGGCAGTTATCTTATTTTGCAGTGGGATAATGTGGAACCGGTGCGGGATCGGGTGACACCGGCGGATGGGGCTGCCGGCGTGTGCTTTACGTTCCCGTGCGATGGTCAAAACGACGGGGTGTTCCAACTGACCGTGAACATCGGCTCGGAAGGGCCGAAGGCGGTATCCAATATCCGGCTGGTCAGCACGCAAGGCGTGGAGTGGAATACGATTCCCGGCGATGGATTATCGACGCTAGGGGTGTTCAACGGCGGGCCGTTGAACAGTTCGCTTGATGGCTCATTGTCCGGCGTGCTGTTCAATTCGGGCCAGGTGACGCTGCAACTGTTTGCCACGGATAATGCGTCAACGCCCAGGTTCTTGCCGGGTCAGCACAGCTTTACGGTGACGATCAACTTTAGCGATGGCACGTCGTTATCGGCGTCAACTATTCCGTTTTAGTTTGACTGTTTAGGGTCTGTTGTAGATACACCGAGTAGCTCAGAGGAGACGCGCCTCAGAAGAGGCGTGGAGTTTTACAGAGAATAATTCAAAAAATTCTCGGTGTTTCTCTGCGCATTCTCCGTGAAACTCTGTGTAAATCAAAGCGTTACGAAATGAGATTTCAAAGGACAGCGTTCAGGGCTGTCCTTTTTCTTTTTGAAAGGCTATGTTACAATCTACGCCATAATTTGTGGTTTACGCAGGAGGTTGATAATGATCTGGACGTCGCTTAAGAAAGCGGGAACGGATATTTGGGATGAGTTGCTTTACATGATAATCTTTAACGTAATCTCTTTGATCGGCACGCTGTTGGTGCTACCCTGGCCGTTGGTGACGTTTGGCATGTTTGAGATGGCGTATGATGTGGGGCAGGGTAAAGGTTTAAAGTTCAGCGAATTCTTTACCCGCCCGGCGAAAAAGTGGAAGCAGGTCTATATTTGGGGCGGCATCAACCTGGGGTTGCTGGTGCTGATTTTTGTCAACATTAATTTTTACGCCACTTTCCAGGTGGCCTGGGCCGGTGTGGTGCAGGCGCTGATTATCGGCGTGGGGGGCTTCTGGTTGATTTTACAGTTGATCATGCTGGCCGTTTATCCGCGCCTGGAAACTCCCGGTTTTAGAGAAGCGCTGCGCAATGCCATGATTTTGGTGGCCCGACATCCTCTGGCCGTGGTTACGTTACTGGCATTGGTCATTATTATGGTGGTTCTCACGTTTGCGATCCAGCAATGCAATTGGTTTGTCTTTTTGGGCTTGTTCTCTTTCCCGGCCATCTTCTCCAACCGATTGGTGGAGGCGATGATCAAAAAAGAGTTTGGCGAGGATGTGGATGACGTGCAGGATGAGGGAATGAATATCGAGGAAGAGGAGTAGGCTTTACTTTAAATTATCCCGGCCACATAATTCTCTGAATTGGCATGTCTGGCAAACCTCCAGCGTTTCAATCATAGGGAACCGGCTGATTTCGGCCAGGTTGGCTGTTGGCTCGGAGAGCAGGCTTTGTAGCTGCGCGATGCTGTTTTGGATGGACTGTTGGGTTTCGGCCAAAAGGGCGTCATTCAGATCGATTTCAAAAATTTTATCCGCCGCTACGCTGTAAATAATGCCGCGCAGCGCGGTGTTTTTTGCCACCGTGGGCCGGGTTTGCCGCACATAAAGCCCGTAAACGCCGAGTTGTTGTTGAATCCGTTCCTCGTGAACCGTACCGGTTTTCCAATCGTAAATTACGATGGTATCTTCTTCCCGCCGGGCCAGATCCATTTGCACCCAGACTTTGGCCCCGGCCAGTTGAAACGATTGCAACGTTTCGATCTCTAAGAATGTAGCCGGCGACTGCCGGCGCAGATGGGCGTAGAGGGCCGAGCGCGTAAAGGTTTGCAGGTGTTTTTTGGCCGTTTCCCAGGCGTTTTGCCAGGTTTCGCCGGTTAGATCAATTTGATAATAATGTTCTTGAAAACCGGTGTAACGATTGGGCTTTTGGCGGTAGCGCCCGTTCTGTGAATCGGAGAAATCGCTTTGGGCGCGGGTATGCATCTGCCGAATCAATTCTGCTTCTTCTACCATTTCGCCGGCCTTCAGGCGCGAGAGGGCAAAGCGGATGGTTTCATGCACCAGGTTTCCCACCCATTGCGACAAACCGGTGAGATTTTTCAACAAATAGGCTTTTTTTACCGGCGCGGGGGCTGTGGCTTTCCAGCCTTCCCAGGCGGCGTAATAGTGGTAATAATAAGCGCGCGGACACTGCCGGTATTTGGCGGCGCGAGAATAAGACCAACTGAATTCGTTCTTTAGATTGCCGCTGGCCGGGTGACGGGTGTGGGTATCCAGCAGATCAAGATCAGTGGCAGTTTTGCAGTGTAAAACCGGCCCGGCAGCTTCATCTGTCCAATCCTGTGCCAGATGGGCGCGCCAATATCCCCGGTGGCGCTGCTTGATGAACAATTCCTCTCCGTAGCGGATGGCCTGGAGTCGGCGGGTCATTCCCGCCGAGGCCGGCGAAGCGCCGACCACGTCAAACTCAAATACTCTCCCTTCCACCGGCTGAACTCGCCGGAGGGCCCACAGACGTTCATTCAGCAATAAACTCTGTCCCGGTTGGGGCAGCATTGGGGTCTCCTATGGGGGATGCAAAAAGCCAGGGGTTGGCTCCCTGGCTTTGGTTTAAGCAACACATTCACGGATTTGTTTATGATTTTCCGTTCGATAAAATTGTTTTGACCGAGCGAATGAGCTGCTCGACATCAAACGGTTTGGTGATGTAATCGTCTACCGGTGGCAAATCTTTGATGATGACTTTGCCCTCTTCCGGAACTTTGGCGCTGACCACGATAACCGGAATGTCGGCCAGTTTTTCATCGGTTTTGACTTCTCGATAGACATCCCAGCCGTTGATATCAGGCATCATCAAATCCAGCAGCAGCAGGTCGGGCGTGCGTTCTTTCATCATGGTCAAGCCCTGCCGGCCCGATGTTGCTCCGACCACCTTATAGCCGGCCAGCTTTAGCGCCTCACGCACCAGATCAATAACCGGGCGCTCATCTTCAATATACAGCACGTAAATATAATATTCTTTATTAGCCATAAAAACCTCGGCGTTTACAAGTGCTATTGAGGATGGACTCCATTCCTCCACCAACTCTTATTGTAACCCGGCTATAACACAATGTCAATATAGCGGATTCATTCATCAGATGTTACCGGAGGAACTATGTCGTTCGAGGAAAAAATGCCCCCATCGGACAACACTTGACGGGGTGACTATCTTTATTTCCACGCTATCAAAATTCTAACTTTTTTCTAATTAATCTCAGAGCGAGTTCCTATATTCGCTTGTTATACTACGGATTGGTTATATCATAAACTGTTTTGAAGACAGCCGGCGCAATTAAGCAACATTCAACTTCAAAAATCAGACACTTGCGCAGATAGATATACGTTAACAATGAAATGATCAGATGTTGTTGGGGGCAGGAACTATGAATCATCACAGATTATTGAGTGGATTTATCATCATTCTAATAGTAACCGTCAGCCTTTTGCTCACGATTGCCGGGCCGGCCCAGGCCGCAACACCTATCGCAGAGCAAAACCTGCCGGCGGAAAGCAAAATAATGCCACCCGGCGCGCTCATGCCACCGGGCACCAGGCTTGAAAGGCCCTTGCTGCAAAATACGCCGGTACTCACCCTCACCAAAATTGCGCCGGCCCAGATCAGAGCCGGAGAAACACTCACCTACACGCTCATTATTGCCAACGGCACCGTAACCGACGCGACGAACTCCACCATTACCGATACGCTTGACCTCAACAAAGTCACTTTTATCACGGCCAGCGATCATTTTACCCAAAACCAGGATACCCTTACCTGGGACCCCATTACCGTTACCGGCAACGCCACTATCACCCGCACCCTGCGGGTCACTGTAAATGCCGATTTGGCTGCCGGCACCCTGTTGACCAATACGGCCGGCATCACCTCCAGCGATGGAGCCGGCAGTTTTGATGCCGTTTCAACCCTCATCACTACTGAGGCCGACCTCGCCATCAGCAAAACCGCTGCGCCCGCCACGGCCATTGCCGGCGAAACGTTGACCTCCACGCTGACGGTGCAGAACTTTGGCCCCTCCAACGCTCAAAACGTACTGGTGACCGACACGTTGCCCCTCAGTGTAAGCCTGTTGAGCGCCACTAACCCGTACACCGAAAACGACCAATCCCTGAGCTGGAACCTGGGAGACCTGACGGTGGGCGCCACCCGCACGCTCACTATGGTGGTGGATGTGAACGGCCTGAAGCGAGGGTCTTTGAACAATACCGCGTCCGTCACTTCAACAACTTCTGATCCTGAAATGGGGAATAATTCGGAACTTGTTTCAACCCCGGTTGAGGCAGAAGTGGATTTGGATTTATCTAAAACTGATGACGCTGATCCCGTAGTTGTATCAATTCCGTTCAACTATACCCTAACCATAACCAATAACGGTCCTTCGGATGCAGCAGGTGTAGTATTAACCGATATACTGCCATCGGGAATGATTTTTCTAGGTCCTTCCGGAATTTGCAGCGATCCCACTGGGACGGGCACAGTCACTTGTAATTTGGGGACGATTAAGAAAAATTATTCAAGACAGGTAAATCTTACCGTCAATCCTACACAAATAGGCATTTTCACCAATTATGCCCAAGTAGCATCCAATGAAACCGGATCTCAAATTATTACAACCACAGAAGAAACCACGGTCAGCCCGGCAGACTTAGAACTAACTAAATCCGGGCCAACTTCGCTAACTCCTGTACGGGTTGGCGATCTCCTGGCCTATAGTTTGAACGTAGAAAACAATGGCCCAAATAACGCTTTAACCGTAATACTAACAGATACCCTGCCCAACGATGTGGTTTACAATTCAAATGCAAG
>CAZTFF010000072.1:21509-24412 GCA_964612485.1 uncultured Caldilineaceae bacterium | reverse complement strand
CTCTTTTTCAACCCCCCTTGGTTTATCGACGAGGGTTTTGGGATAGGCTCTAAATGTGGGGCAAAATGACAATAACAACCCACTATATGTAGTGACTAAAAAATTCCAGCTACTGCAACATGTTGTTGACCACTACAAAAAGCCTCATTTTCTCGGCGGATAAGCACAATAGCCAGCATATCTCAAATTAGCCGAATTTAGTGATAAACATCAACTCATTCCAAAAATTTTGACCATGCCGTCCGGGTTTGACGGCGTAAGTCATCCTTTACCCGCTCCAACTCCTCTTCAACCTGTTGAAAGAGACGTGCATTTTCTATGGCTGTAGCCAACTGACCCGCCATCAATTGAAAAACAGAAAGATCATCCTCGGTAAAAGCAGTCTCCTGAGAACTCTGAATAGATAGAGCGCCAATGGTCTCGCCACGACTAATTAGCGGTAAAGCCAACTCAGTGCGTGTCTCCGGCAAAAACGAATTTGCAGATATCGAATTTTCTTTCCGATCTGATCTGATCACTTCACCACTGCCAACACACCGGTCAATCATTGAGCCGTCGCCTAATTTCAACTTATATCCTTGCGTCCGCATCTTTTTGCCTTCTTCGCCTGTGGCTGCCTGAAGAACAGCGAACGTGCCCATTTCTTTCAAAGTGACGATCTCTTCTACCAAAAATAACCCTACATAATAGAGGTCAAATCGTTCCCGGATCAGGTCTACGATTTGCTGGATTAATTCCTGGGGGTCAAGAATACCGGTCGCCACCCGGCCAACCTCGGCAGCAGTTTGAAGTTGAAGCGTTAGTCTTTCCCGGTCCAGTTCCGCTTGCTTACGCTCGGTCACATCCCTGCCAAAACCTATCAAACCAACGATCTCACCGGTTTCATCCTTCAAAGGCAGTTTGTGCTCCGCAAGCCAGACGATCTCACCCGTAGCGGTGCTGGGAACTTGCCATTCTCTTCGCACGGATGCCTGGCCGGTATTCATGATTTCTTGCTCTTCTTCATAGAATCTCTGGGCATCCTCTTCCCGGCCGGGATAAAGATCAAAATCGGTCTTGCCGACGGCCTCTTCAGGATCGGCAAGTCCTAACAGCAATCGCGCATGCGCCTTATTGGTTTTGATAAAGCGTGACTCTCTATCCTTAAAGAAAATATAATCGGGTGAGCTATCCAGTAGCGCTTGAAATAGATTTTCAATCATATAGGCAGCCTCCTCAAGTATACAACACAGTCATCTCTATACTATCGATGGCGATTATCAATTAGTAACGCGCAAATCATCCTTCGTGATGATATACATCCCAGCCCAGATAAGTCTCAAATGCCTCGGCCAGCACGGCGGCGACACTGGATTGGCTCATCGCCGCGTGGTGAGCGAAGCCGTTTTTGCACACATAGCGCATCAGCTTCTGTAAGCCCGGCACCTCAACCACCGCCCGCGTGCCCGACATCTCCGAAAGGTAATCATCAGTAATGCGTCCTTCACCTACATAGGTATTGATCCGGCCATGGCGGTCGTCGGTATCAATCCGGGCAAAGGTCAGGGGGCCGGCGTTGGTGCGCCCATCGAGCGCGCCCCAGGTGTTTTCCAGGCCCAGGGTGCTGCCCAGAACCTCGGCGGCCACAATCTGGCTTTCCGGCACAAAGTTCTTGGCCCAATTGCCGCAGTGGTAGTAGACGCATTTGTCCGGCTCGTTGTTGTAGCTATTGTTCCAGTCTACCAGGGCGCTGGGCATTCCCGAAGCCAACTGTAGGGCGTACATTGAGGCCACGCCGGCAATATCCACTTCGCAAGCGCTGGGCATCAACTTCTCGCTCATCATGCTCATAATGGTACAAACATTGATGCCGTAATTTTGCTGCAGCGAACTCCAGCACTGGATGGCGGTGGCATCGATATCGTACTCATTCATCCAGTCGGACAACACAATGCCCAACTTGGCCATTAATACCAAAGACGCCGGTGGCGCTTTTTCAGCGTTGGTGTAGGCATTGATCTCTTCCAGTTTATCCCGCACCCGCGCGTCGTCATCGGCCAGTTTCTGAGCGGACCCAAACACTTCCGATAGATCAAGCGTTGACACGTCAATGCCGGAGGCTTCCAGCAATTTTTCGCTGTAGCGCACTGTTTTGAAGGCATCGGGCCGCGCGCCAACCGCGCCTAATCGCGCCCGGCGCATACCCTTGACCACCTGACACAAACCAACAAATTTGCGCAATTCATCTTTAAATTCCTCGGAATCGGGGCTGACCGTGTGGCTTTGGGTGATGCTGTAAGGGATATTATATTGGTACAGATCATTACACACCGAGATTTTGCCGCAGAAGGCATCGCGCCGGTTGGAGGTTGACAGGTCGCTAATATCATCGGGAAAAGCATGCACCAGAATTGGTACGTCCAGTTCCGATAGCCGGATAGCGTCGGCCACGCCTTTTTCATCGCCAAAGTTGGGCAGCGTCACCAGGATACCGTCAATTTTGTCCCGATTTGCCCGGAAGAGGTCGGCGCACGCTTGCGCGTCGGTCCAGGTTTCTACGGCACCTAATTGTGTGGTGTTTTCATCCGGGATAATGGTCTCAATATCCCATTTTTGGAGAACGTCCAAAATCTCTTTGCGGCCTTCAACCACAAATTTATCGGGGAAAAAGGCTCGATTGCCGACGATTACGGCCAGGGTTATGTTCTTCATCATTTTGCTCCTTGTCGGGGGATTGACAATCATTGTAACATATTTTTTGAGCGACATCCAAACGCGGGGAGCGCATGGATGCCGCTCATCTTCCTAAATTCCAGTCAAACTACGATAAACCTGGTTATTGTTTAAGCGAGTATCCCTCATAGTCGCCGGCGTTTTCAGGGGTGAGCAGAACCATATCAATGGACTGCCGCTCGGGCTTGCCG
>CAZTFF010000072.1:0-21409 GCA_964612485.1 uncultured Caldilineaceae bacterium | reverse complement strand
GATAGCCGTGTCAAACAACTCGTCTTGTTTGTTGGCATCGTCGTCGTGAACCAGGCCCAATGTTTCATAGCCTAACTCTTCAGCTTTGGCCATAGCCAATTCAGCCATCGTCCCAAAGAACGGATTGTCGTGCGGCGGGCCAATCATCACAACCAGACCACCCTCCTCAACCGCTGCTTCGCCGCCCATCATTTCGGTACAATCAACATTGGTACCTTTGGAGGCATATTTCTCATAGTTACAGGCGTTTTCAGGGGTGAGCAGAACCATATCAATGGACTGCCGCTCGGGCTTGCCGGTATCACCGGTTCTGAGGTATGCGTCAGCTTGAATGGCCGCTTGTTCGGCCATCGCCGCCACCGGCTGGAGTGAGGTTGCTTTCAACTCGCCGGCCATGATCGACTCAATGGCCTCATCACTACCATCGAAACCAACCACGATCACATCATCCCGACCCGCAGCCAGCAGCGCGGCTTGCGCGCCCAGGGCCATCGTATCGTTACCCGCGATCACACCCTTGATGTCAGGATTGGCTTGCAGAATGCTCTCCATCACATCAAAGCCTTCGGTCTGGCTCCAGTTGGCCGTCTGCTGGGCTACCATCTCCATCCCCGGCTCTTCGTCCAATACGCTGTGATAGCCGTCGGAGCGAACGTGGGCATTGGTGTCGGTGTCCCGACCGGTCAACTCAACATACTGGCCTTCGCCGTCCATCAATTCCACAAAGTACTCGGCCAGGATCGTGGCCCCCTGGAAGTTGTTGGATACGATCTGCGATACCGCTATGCCATCTTCCGTGATCTCGCGGTCAACCAGGAAGCTGGGGATACCTGCGTCCTTGGCCTTTTGCACCGCGGCAACCGTGGCGTCGGCACCGGCATTCTCCAGAATGATGGCGGATGCGCCGCGAGCGATAGCCGTGTCAAACAACTCGTCTTGTTTGTTGGCATCGTCGTCGTGAACCAGGGTCAATGTCTCATAGCCTAACTCTTCAGCTTTGGCCACAGCCAATTCAGCCATCGTCCCAAAGAACGGATTGTCGTGCGGCGGGCCAATCATTACAATCAAACCACCATCTTCAGCCGCCGCTTCTTCAACCGGAGCTGCTTCTTCAGCCGGAGCTGCTTCTTCAGCCGGAGCCGCTTCTTCAACCGGAGCCGCTTCTTCAACCGGAGCCGCTTCTTCAGTTGGGGCTGCGGGCGTTGCCGCACCACCGCAAGCGGTGAACAACATTACAAAAACTAACAATAACCCTAAAACCTTGAGATATTTCGACATTTTTATCTCCTCTTTCTACACTGAAATTTGGACACTTAATTGACATGTTTTGCAAACTCGCAAAACGCACTACCATTAAAAAGTTCTTGTTAAGCTATTAAACCACCTCCTTTCGGATGATAAACCATCTTTCAAGTTAGTATCAGTAGATCCAAATTTACCCCATTGAGAATGCCGAAACAACTCTCTACCGGCATTCATTTCACCAATTTTCTCTAATGCGGTATAATGCAGTTGGACCAGTAAAAAAGAGCGAAGGCATTTAGCATGCCTGGAATTGCTCCTACACGCTGTGTCTAAGTATCGGGATACCGTCTACCCGCCAAAGTCAGCCGGTATCCCTATTTTTTTGCTATACCTACTTACACTTGTTCAAGCCGGACTCTTAACCAGCATCCCAAGCTGTGTCTTAGGCCTAAGCGCGGGCCTGTTCTTCCATCTTTTCCAATTCTTGCTGTTTTTGCAGGGCCACGCGTTCCTGCATCCGGGCCTGAATCTGGTCAATAATCACAGCGGCAACAATTACCATCCCTGTAATAACCTGTTGCCAGAAGGATGATACGCCATACATAACCATTCCGGCGCTCAGAACGCCGATAACAAAGGCACCGATAATAGTTCCGCCAATATTGCCTCGGCCACCACTCAGCGAGGTGCCGCCTAAAACCACCACAGCAATCGCATTCAACTCGAAGAACGTGCCGGTGGCGGGGTGCGCGGCTACCAGTTTGGAGGCAATGATCAAACCAACCATCGCGGAGCAGAAACCGGAGATCATATAAACTATAATTTTAACTCGATTGACCCGCACGCCCGAAAGCTCGGCGGCCCGTTCGTTGCCGCCAATGGCGTAGACTTGCCGGCCAAAGGGCGTTTTAGCGGCAACAAATGCGGCCACCAGGGCGAAGATGACCATCAGCCAAACCGCATAAGGTTGAGCCAAAAGGCTTAAGGCATCGGCCAGAAAAGAATTTTGTATACCGGCCGCCCACCTATCAACCGTTTCTTGAGGCAAAAAGGTGGCAGCGCCCAACATGGGAAATCCTGTATTTCCCAGGGCTTCATTACCTTTCAACGGCGAAAAAGTGTCGCCGCCGGAACGAAGCAACGCAAACCCGCGAGCCACATACAACATTCCCAGAGTGGCGATAAAAGGGGCCACATTGAAACGGGTAATGATATAACCGCTCACGCCGCCAACCACCGCGCCCAACGCCAGCGAGATCAACATAACCATCCATACATTGAAAAAGATGATTATTCCGTCCGGGCCAAACCAGGGCAAAACCAGCCCCTCGGTCAACAATCCCCCGGCGATCATCGCCGTCAAACCAACAATCGAGCCAACGGAGAGGTCAATACCTTCCGTAAGAATGACAAACGTCATCCCTATGCCCATGATAGCGTTGACAGCCACTTGCTTGGAAATGATAATGATGTTAGCCGGCGCCAAAAACCCTTCGACCAAAATAGTAAAGGTTGCCACGACTAAAATCAGCGCGATAAAAGCGCGGGCCTGCAAAAGAAAATGCTGAATATCTGTCCCGGTAAGATTTCTCCTCTTTTTACGAGGTATTGCTATTGCATTAGCTTGACTCATGTTATCCTCCATTATTTCCGTTTTCTTGCACACCATGTCCTACGCCGGCGGCCGCAACCAGGGCTTCTTCCGTGGCCTCGTGCCTGGAAAACTCGCCGGTGATCAAACCCTTGGACATCACCAAAATGCGGTCGGACATGGCCATGACTTCTTTCAATTCAGATGAGACAAAGATGATGCCTAATCCCTCGGCGGCCAGGTTGGACATGATCTCAAATATTTCAGATTTAGCGCCCACATCAATACCGCGAGTTGGTTCGTCCATCATTAAGATTTTAGGATCGGTCAGCAATCCCTTGGCGACGATGACTTTCTGCTGATTACCACCACTCAAAGAGGTGATGATCTGCTTGGGATTAGACACCTTGAGCGACAGATCCTTGATCAGGGTGTTGACATTTTCTTTTTCTTTTTTCTCAGAAAGATAGAAGCCGTTCAAATATTTCTTCAAACTGGCCAGAAGCATATTGTCGGCAACAGACATAGATTGCACCAGGCCCTCACGCTGCCGGTCTTCGGGAATTAGAGCCAGCCCCAAACCAATCCGTTCGGTAACCGTATCGCTCTTTTTCACTTCCTTACCTTCTATCCATACGCTACCTGTCGCTTCCGGGTGGAGGCCGATTAAACACTCCATCAACTCGGAGCGTCCGGCACCCATCAAGCCGATAATGCCTAAGATTTCACCCCGATGTAAAGAAAATGAAACGTGGTTAAGGGTATACCCCCCACCTACACGCGGCAGGGTCATATCTTCAACCCGCAGTATTTCCTCGCCAATTTCCTGGTTATGCTCGTGGAAAAAGGTGCCGGCTTTATCCCGACCGACCATTCTTTCTACAATCCATGGCATATCAATTTCTGAGGCCGACTCTTCCGCAACCAGGCGACCGTCACGCAAAATTGTCACGTAGTCACCAATTTGCAGCAGTTCTTCTAATTTGTGCGAGATGTAGATAATGGCCACCCCGTTAGTCTTGAGTTCGTTGATAACTTCAAATAAAACTTCTACTTCCGATGTACTCAACGCCGACGTCGGTTCATCCATAATGAGGATGCTAACTTCCTGGGCCAGAGCTTTGGCAATTTCAACGATTTGCTGCTGGCCAATGCGTAAATCCGATACCAGATCATCCGGCTCAATTGGCTGGCGCAGGCGCTTAATCAGCTCGCGCGTTCGTTCTTTCTGCTCCGTTTGATCGACGACGATGCCGCGAACAACCTCGTGGGCCATAAAGATGTTTTCGACAACGTTAAGGTTGGGAAACAGGTTCAGTTCCTGAAAGATAATGCCGATGCCGTGACGGCCTGCCTCCAAAGTAGATTTGATATGGATTTCCTCACCTTCCAACAACAACCGGCCCGAAGTTGCTTGCTCGACTCCGGCGATGATCTTCATTAAGGTTGATTTACCCGCCCCGTTTTCCCCCACCAACACATTGACCTTTCCCCGGTAAACATTAAAATCTACCTCGTCAAGCGCCGTAGTGCCGGGAAATACCTTGGTGATTTTTTCGGCGCGTAGGATGACTTCGCCATTGGCAGCGGCCGATGATGTTGCTTGTCCAACCGTTACCTGCTCAACCTGAATATTTGTTACATCAGTCATCATCAACCTCCAACTTCAAGCTGAACCGGAATGATGATTACTTCAGATACGTCGATAGCAGGCGGTTTATTGAACGTGGGGATCGCAAACGCTCCGGCAAAGGAAACCTCCTGCCCCTGCAAGCCGGCCGGATCAATATCTGCAAGCCCCTCGAGAACCAATTTGTTTATTTCTCTGCCGGCTTTACCAAACTCTGTCTGATCCTTAAAATCAGAGTCGTCAAACGTAATACCCGATATATCCCGTACCGCGGTTTCGGCGCTGGGGATGCGGGGGCCGGTATACAGCTTAACCTTAATGGGGCCATTGTAAGCATTCAGAGCCACTTCCACGGTTACGTAACGCGCTTCGGTGTCCGCGCTAACCACCTTGCCTTTACCCTTAACCCTAAAGACATGAGACTCGCCCTCTGTAGTGATCCCATACTGATCGGCCACATCTTGCAGGTTGTCTTTGGTGGTCACGCCTGAAGAGTCGGCTTGAATTGCGCCCAACACGGTTGACAGGTCAGTCCCCTCGTCAACAATGGTCGAAATAATGCCCGGCCATTTATTGGCGGCGTACACTACGGGGTCAAAGGCATCCCCTCCGGCAATAGCGGTTGCTTCAGGTATAGTTACAACTTTATAAGGCGCGCAAGCCGAAAGAACTATAATCAAGGTTACGGTCAGAACTCCTATTACCATATAACTGTGAATAAATGTGGTTTTTAAATCAATTACTTTATATTTCTTCTCCATTGCACATACTCCTACTAAATTAAATTACTTTTTTGTTCCGCGAGAAAAGTTCATGCAACATTGAACTCTGCTACCCTCCTGCACCATCTACCAACGTCTCAGCCGTAAACCGATCCGTAATGAGTACATTGATCCACCCCCCGGCCAATGCACCCCGAATTGCACTATGCTTTCTCCGCCCACCGGCAATACCCACACAACGTTCAACGCTTTTCAACTGCTCCAGGCTCATCCCGATCACCCGCTCGTTAAGGGGTGTTTCCACCCGTTCCCCGGCTTTATCAAAAAACCGCAGGCAGACATCGCCTACCGCGCCGTATTGTCGAAGCATATTCAACTCATCGGGCGAGAACACGTTACCGCTGCTGGCCAGCAAGTGAGACGGTTCCACCGAACCGATTCCCACCAGGGCCAATGTGATCTGATCAAACATGGTCAGGGATTCTTGAACAAATTGGTCATTCAATAAAACCCGCACGCTATCTGCCGATCCCACCACGCCGGGCGCCGGCAAAAAGGTCGCTTCACCATTTACCAGCGTTGCCAATCGGCCCGTGAGCCGGGCGGCATGCACCTCTGCGCTGGGGTTACCCACCCCGCCGAGGATTTGGATAACCCTGGCCCCGGTTGAACGAGATAGGGGATGCATCGCGTCAACCATGCTCAACAGGGTTCCACTCCAGGATGAAATGCCGATAATTTCTTGCTGTTTTAAACTGGTTTCCAGATAGTACGCGGCGGCGGCCCCAATCTCGCGGATGGAATCATCATCATTGGAACAATCAACCACAACCGCATCTTTCAGGTGATAAAAGCCCCGTAATTTCTCTTCCAATTCCGGATAAGCGCCGGACGGAATGCTGATAACGGTGCGGACAATTTCTTCCTTCTTCGCCCGCTTCAACAAACGAGAAACCGTGGCCTGGGAAAGGTCTAACTGCTCGGCAATTTCAGCTTGTTTCAGGCCGCGCTCGTAATAAAGGTGCGCGACCTTGGTAATGAGGCGTATTTCATCAATACGGGCCATTGTTTTAGCTCCTATAATCTAATCAGACGTTGATCAGATTATATGCCAGGATCAAAAGAAACGCGAGCAATTGCTTGCTGCCACCCCGCGTAAAGTTCAGATCGTTCCGCAGCTGCCATATGGGGTTCAAAACTATCATGCGGGCGAGGAAGGTCGGCAATTTCCGCTTCCGATTGCCACACGCCGGTCGCCAATCCCGCCAGGTACGCCGCACCCAGGGCCGATACATCAGCCGATGAACTGCGGCGGATCGGACAATTGATAATATCCGCCTGGAATTGCATCAACAGATTATTCCGACTGGGACCGCCATCAACCAGTAACATCTGAAGCGGCGTTCCGGCTTCGGCCTGCATCACATCAAATATATCGCGGATCTGATAGGCAATGGATTCAAGCGTGGCGCGAGCCAGGTGCGCCTGGGTGGTACCGCGTGTCAGGCCGGTTACCGTTCCCCGCGCCGTATCATTCCAGTGCGGCGCGCCCAACCCCACAAATGCGGGCACCAGGTAAACGCCATCGGTGCTTTTAACCGATGCCGCCAAGTCTTCAATCCGCCGGCCTGAATCTTCAAGGTCAAGAAGGTGCCCCAGCCACTCAACCGCAGCGCCGGTTACATAAATATTGCCTTCAAGGGCATACGTAACCTTTTCCGGCTGCGCCCAGGCAATGGTGGTTGATAAGCCACGCTGAGAAATTACAGGTTTTGGAATTGGTGTCATCAATGAGGAGCCGGTGCCGTAAGTGGCTTTGATGGCGCCGGGTTGAAAGCCGGCGTGACCAAAAAGCGCGGCGTGAGAATCGCCAATGAGGCTGGCAATCGGAATACCGGCGGGCAGGCTGCCGCCGGCGACAGTTTCGCCGTAAATAACGCTGGATGGTTTTACGGCGGGCAGCGCGGCGGCAGGGATACCAAAAATTTCCAGAAGTTCAGGGTCCCATTGTAACGTATACAAATCGAGCAGTTGCGTTCGGGAGGCGTTGGTCATATCACAGGCGTGAACCCGACCGCCGGTGAGGTTAAAAAGTACCCAACTATCAACCGTGCCCAGGCAGAGTTCGCCTTGTTTGGCCCGGCTGCGGGCATTTTCTTTGTTATCAAGGAGCCAGCGCATTTTGCTGGCGGAGAACATGGGGTCAATGGTGAGGCCGGTGCGTTGGCGTAAAACCGGCTCAAGCCCTGTTGCTTCAAGCTCTTTGCAAAAAGACGCGCCGCGCTGGCACTGCCAAATCACGCAGGGGCCAACCGGAAGCCCACTCCGGCGTTCCCACAGAACCACCGACTCGCGCTGGTTGGTTATCGCGATAGCGGCTAGGTCGGGATTTCCGGCCATCTGCAAACATTCTTCAATAGCTTCTTGCGTGCTTTGCCACAACGCCAGCGGGTCTTGCTCTACCCAGGCCGGTTGAGGGTAACTGACCGAGAGGGGTCTTGAAGCGCGATGAGCAACCGCGCCACACGGATCGACAAGTAGAACTTTGGTGTTTGTGGTGCCTTGATCAATGGACAGGATATATCTGGATTTCAACGTCATCTCCTTACATCCAAGTAAGCGTTTATCAACAGTGGTTGTCCGCAATTTTGCGGAACGGCGGCCCCCACGTCGCCGGAATGCCGGGCGGGAAGGCCCGATCAGGTGGCGTTAACTTACGCTAACCCTACATCTATTCTGATTGCAGCAATTTTAAGGCGGTATCCGCCAGTCCTTCCGGGGTAATGCCGTAATGGGCAAAGATGTCAACTTGACTGCCGGTTACCGTGTACTCATCGGGAATACCCACAATCTTGAACGGGACCGATACGCCTGCTTCCATCAACACTTCAGCGCACGCGCTGCCCAAACCGCCATACACGCTATGTTCTTCAACCGTGATGATCGCTTTGGTATCGCCGGCAGCTTTCAGCAGAACTTCCTTATCGAGTGGTTTGATGGTGTGCATGCTGATGACCCGGCAGGAAACACCTTCTTTTTCCAGCGACTGACCGGCCACCAACGCCGGATACACCGGCTCGCCGGTGGCTACAATGGTAACATCTGATCCCTCTTTCAGGGTGTTAGCCTTGCCCACCTCAAACACCGTATCCGGCCGGTGCAAATCGTACATAGGCCGCTTGCCAAAACGAATATAAACAGGATGCGGGTAGTTGGCTGCTGCCTTGATCGCTTCGCGTGTTTCAAAATTATCAGCCGGAGCCACAATGTCGATGTTGTTGATAGCACGTAATGCAGCAAAATCGTGTAGCGAATGGTGGGTGGAACCCAGCGTACCATAACTCACCCCGGCGCTGATGCCAATCACGCTTACCGGGTTATCCGAATAAGCAACATCGTTTTTGATTTGCTCTAAAGCCCTGGTGGTGAGAAAGCATGCCGGGGAAACGGCAAACACTTTTTTCCCGGTAGAAGCCAGTCCCGCCGATACGCCCACCAGATTTTGCTCGGCAATGCCAACCTCTACAATCTGATCCGGCAAGGTCTGGCCGAAAGGAACCAACTTGCCGGAGCCGCGCGAATCGCTGGTAACCACCAGCACATCTCGGTCTTGCCTGCCCAGACTTACCAGTGTATCACCAAAAACTTCCAAATTTGGTCGCCCCAGGTTCATAACGCCACCCCCGCCGGTTGTGGTTCTCCGATTTCAAGCAACTGAGTTTTTACTGCTTCAAGCTCACGCATCGCCAGCGTAAATTCTTCATCGGTGGGCACGTGATGATGCCAATTTACCTGATTCGCTATAAAACTTACGCCGCATCCTTTAACGGTGTTCGCCAGGACCAGGCTGGGCTTACCTTTTTCAAAGGGAACCTGATCAAATACATCTACCAATTCAGCAACATTGTTACCGTCAACAGCCTTAACCGCATACCCAAACGCTTTGAATTTATCTTCAAGCGGCTCCAGGGCCATTACCCGCTCGGTTGGCCCTGTTATCTGCAAGCCATTGCGATCAACAATAACCACCAGGTTGTCCAACCCGTAGTAGACCGCGCTCATCGAAGCTTCCCAACTGGAGCCTTCCGTCAATTCACCATCACCCAACAAGGTATAGACTTTGTAGTCACGATCATCCTTTTTCGCGGCAATCGCCATACCGACAGCAATCGACAATCCATGCCCCAACGCCCCGGTGTTCTGCTCAATACCATTGACCTTTCGGGTGGGGTGCCCCACAAAATGAGATTGATATTGATTGATCGTGTTCAGTTCTTCTAAGGTGAAAAATCCTTTGTCCAGCAGTACCGCGTAGAGCGCTTCAACGGAATGTCCTTTACTTTGGACATACCTATCCCGGTTGGGGTCTGAAAAATTCTCCGGCGACACATTCATCGCGTGGTTGTACAAAACATTCAGAATATCGACACAGGAAAGACTGCCGCCGGTATGCCCTGCATTCCCCTGCTTGATGATCGACAAGATTGTTTTCCGATGTTCGATGGATTTTAGGGCAAGTTCTTGCGTAGTTAAGGTCATAGTTTTATATCCTCATTACATTTTGAATATATAGATACACTCGAATAAATATTCAACAAAAGAATACACAATACAATTATTTCGTCAAAGGCACTTGAATATTTATTCAGTTAATTCTAAATATTCGTCACAAATATACACCAAAATAAATTTCTTGTCAAATGTCAGATTTGGTTTTGAATATATATTTATATCGAAATAAATACTCAGGTTGATGGCAAAATTACTGCTTATCGGCATTTGGAGCCGGTTAAAGAACGGTATCGCTGCCTTATCAGCTTTAGTATTAATAAATGTCTACCCGGCGGAATTAATGCCTGTTGAAACTTTTTATTACTCTACTGATACAGCCACACGCGCAGCATTGAGAACAACCGGTCAACATCAATGGGTTTGGAAAGATAATCATTGGCCCCGGCCTCCAGGCATTTTTCCCGGTCGCCCTTCATCGCTTTGGCGGTGAGGGCCAAAATGGGCAGGCC
Source organism: uncultured Caldilineaceae bacterium (assembly GCA_964612485.1). GTDB lineage: Bacteria > Chloroflexota > Anaerolineae > 4572-78 > J111 > JAFGNV01. The sequence continues at coordinate 11,200 of CAZTFF010000072.1, read as the reverse complement.
ACTGAACTGGCGCTGGGCGCGGATGCGTTTGATGGTTTCATAGCCATCCAGTACGGGCATCATAATGTCCATCAAAATTAAATCGACTTCCAGACCTTCATCCAGCATATCCAAGGCTCTTTGCCCGTCTTTGGCAATTTGAACAATGATGCCTTTGTCGGATAGAAGTTTGGATAGGGCAAAGGAATTGCGCATATCGTCATCAACCACCAGCACCTTTTTGTCTTTGAGCATCTCATCTTCGTTGTACAACTGCTTGATGGTCTGCTGTTTTTCTTTAGGCATGTCGGCCACTACCCGGTGCAGAAACAAGGCCGTTTCATCCAGCAGTCGTTCCGGCGATTTCACGCCTTTCACAATCACCCGGTCGGCATACTGCATCAATTCCATATTTTCTTCGGCGGTCAAGTCTCGACCGGTGTAGATAATGACCGGGCATTTGGCAATAGTGTCGTCATCATTGATTGTGTTGAGCACCTCAAAACCTGACATATCGGGCAGGCTCAAGTCGAGGATCATACAATCAAAATGTTGATCCCTGAGCAGGTCAAGCGCCTGCCGACCGTTATCCGCTTCGCTGATCTGCACATCGCTGCCGTCGAGCAGCTTTTTGACGCTCATTCTGGAGTTGACGTCGTCTTCTACCAGCAGGAGAGACTTGATATCTTGAGAGATGAAATGTTCAATTTTCTGGAAAGCATTATCCAGATATTCCTGGCTGATGGGTTTGGTGAGATAACCCATTGCGCCTTTTTTGAAGGCATTGAGGTCTTGGTCATCCACCGACATAATATGCACGGGGATATGGCGCATGGCCGGATCATTCTTTAGCGTGGTCAGCACCTCCCAGCCGCTCATATCGGGCAGGTTCAAATCCAAGATAACGGCATCGGGTTGGTAGGTCTGGACCAATTCCAGCCCCGTTTCGCCCTCCCCGGCAATGAGACATTTGAACCCTTTTTTATGGGCGTAGTCGTGCACCACCTTGGCAAATTTAGGATCATCCTCAATGATGGCCACAATCTTGACGCTTTCATCCCGGTCGTCCGGAGCGGCCAGTTCAGCCCGGTCATCTTTAGGAGACGGTGATTTGGGCACGACGGGTTTGTCGGGTTGGGCCGGGGGCGAAACCGAGTGTTGGGACGTGGTTGGTTTAGAGGGTGGGGCTGCTTGATCCGACGGTTCGGCCTCTTCCTCAACAACACCTTCTTTAGTGATGGGCAAATAGAGCGTGAATGTACTGCCCTGACCCGGTTGGCTGGTCACGTCAATTTGCCCGCCCAGGTTAGCGGCCAGTTCTCTGGAGATGGAGAGGCCCAGCCCGGTACCGCCGTACTGGCGGCTGGTGCTGCCGTCGGCTTGTTGGAAGGCTTCAAAGATTACTTTGAGTTGTTCGGGTGTCATGCCAATGCCGGTATCGGCCACGCTGATGGCAATGGCTTCAGCAGGGTCCAGGCCACTGCGAGACAGATCAACCTTGCGGTCTGGACGATAAACATCCAAACTCACGCTGCCTTGTTTGGTAAACTTGAAGGCATTGGAGAGCAGGTTTTTGACAATTTGCTTCAAGCGTTGAGGATCGGTGTTGATCCTGCCGGGCAGGTTATCGCTTAAGTTGATGCGCAACTCGACATCTTTTTCTTCGGCCACGTGGTCAAATTGCATATGCACGGTTGCCACCAGATCGGTTAAGAGCATCGCTTCAAAGTTAAAAACCATCTGCCCGGCTTCCACCTTGGACAAATCGAGAATATCGTTGATGAGGTTGAGTAAGTCGGTGCCGCCACTGTGAATGACTTGGGCCGATTCAATTTGTTCTTCGGTCAGGTTGCCATCCTCGTTGTCGGCCAGCATCCGGGCCAGGATGAGCAGGCTATTAAGCGGCGTGCGCAACTCGTGCGACATATTGGCCAGGAACTCTGATTTGTATTTGCTGGCCAGGGCCAGTTCTTTGGCTTTTCGCTCCAGTTCTTCCTGGGCAACCATCAGTTCCCGATTTTGTTGGTCCAGGATGTCTTGTTTTTCCTTCAGGGTAGATTCTGAAGCCTGCAAGCTTTTGGTTTGGGTTTCCAGTTCTTCGTTGGCCACGCGCAATTCTTCGCTCTGGGCTTGCAGTTCTTCAGCCTGTTGTTGGGTTTCGGCCAGCAGTTCATTAACGCGGGCGCGGGCTAGGGCCGTGGTAAAGGCAACCGCCATACTTTCCAGCGCATTATTCAGAAAGTCCATTTGGGCCGGCGTGAACTCGACCAGATTCCCCATCTCAACCACGCCGATGACCTGCCCTTCATACATAAATGGTGCAAACAGAACATTTCTGGGATACAACTCGCCCAGGCTGGAAGAAGCGATGGTGAGGTAATCATCGGGAACCTGAACGAGGATAACTTCTTTTCCCAGCGCAGCCTCTCCCACCAGGCTTTCGCCAACCTGGAATTTTTCGGTAACGCTCTTGTGCCGGTAAGCATAGGTCCCGGCCAAGTTAAGTACATCCCCTTCTACCACGTACAGCGCTCCCACCTGCACCTTGAGATAACTGCACAACTGCTGGATAACGTTGCGGGCCAGCGTGGAGGTATCTTGTTCGCCCCGCATTCTTTCGTTCAGCAAAGCCTGCCCGGTGGTCTGCCACATTTGCGTGGACAGAGTCTGGTTGGCCGTCTCGGCCTCTTGTCGGGCCTGTTCAGCTTCTTCTCTGGCGGCTTCGGCGCTGGCTTTTTCAGTTTCCGCTTCCCGTCTGGCCTGTTCAGCCTTCTCTTTGGCTACTTCGGCCGCTTCTTTGCTCTGGGCCGTTTCTTCCAAGGCCGTTTGCGCCTGACCAAAGAGGCGCGCTTTCTCTATGGCGCCCGCCACCTGCGCTGCCAGCGTGGTCTGGATACGCACATCTTCTTCACTGAAATAGCCGGTTTCGTTAGATTGCACATCAAGCACGCCCAATACCCGCTCTCCCACCAGCAACGGTACGGCCATCTCCGATTTTGTATCCGGCAGATAGGGGTTGGCAAACCAGTTGGCGTCGGCTTTTACATCGTTGGACACCTCCCCTTGCCGGTTTCGGGCAACCCGCGCCACCAGCGATTGCTGCCGATCAAAGGGTATCTGCCAGCCGTCGGCCACCATTTTACGGCCCTTTTCCCCGGCCCCGGCCACCAGATCAAGGATGTTCCCGGCATCGTTGAGCAGGTAGATGTGGGCGTGGTACAGATCAAAGCGTTCTTTGGTCAGATCAACCACTTGTTGCAGCAAAACGGCGGTATCCAAAAGGGTGGCGGTGGCCGTACTCACCTCGGCCACGGTTTCCAATTCACCGGCCCGTTTGGCTAACAAGGCTTCCATTTCTCTGCGTTCGGTGACATCGCGGCTCATCCCGATCAGGCCGATCACGTTGCCGTTTTCATCCAGCATCGGCAGTTTGTTTTCAGATAACCAAACCATCTTGCCTTGCTGGCTGGGGCTGGGAATTGACCATTCCCGGCCAATAACCGGCGTGTTGGTGTTCATGATCTGCTGTTCCTCATCAAAGAAACGCTGGGCATCTTCTTGGGGGAACAGATCAAAATCGGTCAGGCCCACAGCTTCATCAGCATCCTTTAGGTTCAACAATTGCCGGGCATGGGCCTGGTTTGTTCTGATAAAGCGAGATTCTCTATCTCGGAAAAAGAGATAGTCCGGGCTGTTATCCATTAACGATTGCAACAGATCACGTTCGCGGGCCAGTTCGAATTCTATCTGTTTACGTTTGGTAATATCGCTGCCAATCCCAATCAGGCCAATCACGTCTCCCTGCCGGTTGGTGATGGGTATTTTGTGTTCCGACAACCAGATCATTTCACCTTCAAGGCTGGGGCTGGGCAGCGACCATTCCCGGCCTACCACCGGTGTTTGCGTATCCATGATCTGTTGTTCTTCATCAAAGAAACGCCGGGCATCCTCTTTGGGGTATAGATCAAAGTCGGTCAGGCCCACGGCCTCGTCGGGGTCATCAAGCCCCAATAATAATTGGGCGTGAGCCTTATTTGTTTTGATAAACCGAGAGGCTCGATCTCTAAAGAAGATGTAGTCGGGGCTGTTGTCCATGAGCGCCTGGAACAGATCTCGCTCAAAATTGAGGGTTTCGTTGGTTTGCGTGTTATTGATTGCCAGGGCAAGCTGGCCGCATATGCCCATAAGCATTAAGCGGTCTTCCTCGTCAAGGCTGCCCGCCGTTTCATTTCGAACATCCAGCAGGCCATAAATCTTGTCACCTAACTTGATAGGTTCGATGATCACCGCGTTTGTTTGCGAAAGTAGTGGGTGAACAAACCAATCCGATTCTTGCGACACATCCGGCAGCAACATTGCTTCGCCACTGCGGGCTACCCGCGCGCCGAAATTTTTATCATCCGCCAGGGCAATCTTTTCGCCGGCCTCCAGCATTTTTCGGCCAACTTCACCGCTGCCGGCTCGAAACACCAGATTGTCCTCATTCAAGGTGTACAAACTCACGTGGGCGTAGCCAATTTGCTCTTGCAGCAGGTCAACCACGTATTGAAAAAGGTCCGGCAACGACGGTTCAGCAGCGATTTCTTGAGTCAGATCAAGGCTAACCTGAACCTGACGTTCACGGCGCTGCAATGATTCTTGCACCTGCTGCTGCAATTGCTTGCGCTCGGTAATATCCCGATTCATCCCGACCAGGGCAATGATTTTACCCTCGTCATCCTGAACCGGAACTTTGGTCACGGAAAACCATCTGGTTTCATGGGTGGTCTGGTTGACCACCAATTCCTCTTTGTTGATGATAGCTTGGCCCGACCGGATCATTTCCTGTTCATCGGCATAATACTCTGCGGCCAATTCTTTGGGAAAGAGATCTAAATCCGTCTTTTCCAGAACATCATCCTGACTTGTCGCGCCCAAAGCGTGCAAATGGGCGGTGTTATTAATCATAAATCGGGATTCGGCGTCTTTGACGTAAATGAGGTCGGGCAAGCTATCGATCAATGTGCGCAATAAATTGCGCTCTTCTCGAAGGGTTATTTTGGTTTTTTTACTTTTCGGGGTATCCATACTGCGTCTCTCTTTCTTCCTTGAAAAATAGAGGTGTTATGTTTGATTCAGCATTCATAATTAAAAACGGGGCATCATTACAACAGCGGTGGCATTTTATCATTACCGGCACATCATCACAAAGCCGTCGCGCCCGGTATACCACCGAATGGTGGCCTTTGTGAATTTGTTCGATAATATGATAACTGCCAAGGTCTACCATGAGTCTGTATTATGCCACCTGTTATGGCAAGAGTAAGAGTTACAACTTTTGGGAACGCACATACAACATAAGAAGTGATTTAACCACGTGGATCCTACAGAGGGTTTGGCCGCGTTGTATACTTAATACGCATTTCCTGCTGCCAGAGTATCATATACTTAATTTTAGACGATTTTTGGATTATTATCAAACCTTAAGAAATGTCACGTATCCTGTAGTTGACACTATCAGGACATCATTATAAAATAGTTCACAAAATTAACTATTCAGTATATGAATAATAATAGCAAATTGATTATGAAAAGAAAATCCATTGACAATCTGGCAGATAATCTGATCGTTGTGTTCACCCAATTTCACAAGCACATTATAAAAATAGACAACTATCGCAGTGAGATGGGAATATCTCGCTCTCATTTCGAGCTGTTATTTCTGTTGGATGATATGGGGCCGCTGTCGATGTCGAAGATTGGGGAAAAATTGCTTGTCTCTAGACCTTATATAACCGCACTGGTGGATAAACTCGCCAGGCAGGGGTTGGTAGAGCGACACGCCAGTAACAACGATAGAAGAGTTGTCAACATTGTACTTACCGAGAGTGGAAAAGCGTATCTAGAAGATCATAAAAAATTATTGAGCCAAAACATTCGGGGCAGGCTTACAAATTTATCGAATGAGGATATTGAAGAATTATTTGCTTCAGTAAACAGTATGCGTGCTCTATTGCCAAAAATCGAGTTATAGGCCCAATAGGGTATAAAATACAAGGAGGGTATCACATGGCCGGCGATGCCGAAAAAACAATGAGAACCTGGGCCAGGATTGTTGGATCATCCCAGGAAATTCCAGATTATTACAAAGATATATTTCAAACGTTACCCATTAACGGTGGTGGGTTTCCATATACGGTGCTTACCCCATCACAACAAGGGTTTTTCCACAGAGGAAAACCCAAATTGCTCTGCGTTCCTGATCACGAGGTTTACATTATCGAAGAGTCTAAAGGGGAGGTTATTTGCACTTGTTTCCCCATTGAGGACATCAATTATATTGAGGTGGGATCAATCCTGCTGCGGTCGTGGATTAGAATCAATGGTATCACCGCTAATGGTCTAAAATCCTCAATGCTTACCTTCAACTCCGTAACGTTAAAGTACTTTACACCCATCATTGAAAAGATAAGAAATAACCCCAATAATTCTGCCTCTATCGATTTGGATACGGAACGAAATAAATTTAATTATCTCAACAAGCTAAACTACAAGTTTATGAATTTCGCTCGACGCAGCATTATGCCCGGAGAGGAAGTGATCTGTACGGTTTTGCAGCCGGAAGTTCAGGTAGAATTGTTTAATGTTATGAAAAAATCCTTCTATAGAACTGTCTCGCCCGCTCACATCAATATTTTAACAGATTCAGAACTGATTCTCATCAAAGATGAGTGGCAGAGATTTACCAAAAACAAATATGGCGGAATTTGGAATTACATCCCTCGGAGAAAAATCACATCCCTATCTCTTGCTGAACATACAGATAATACACTTACATTATCTATCGGTTTACCCGAAAATGATATGATTTGTTCTGTTTTTTCGATCTCGAACAAACCTGATATTGACGCATTGATCAACAAAATATCCATTTCAATACCTGTTCTGGGTACACCTATGCTGGCTACTTAGCCCCGCAAAATCCTACACTTTGATCTGGATGCCTTCTTCTGCGCGGTGGAAGCGAAGCGCGCCCCATCATTGCGCGACAAAGCCTTTGCCGTAGATGACCAACCCGACCAGCGCGGCGGGGTCGCTTCCTGCTCCTATGCCGCCCGGCAGTTCGGCATCCCCTCCGCGATGCCAATGGCGCGGGCCGTCAAACAATGCCCTGGCCGCATCATTATAGTTTTTGGCCTGGATTTGTGGTTTCAGACTGACGGGATTGCGGGGTCAACCCCATCGAACGAAAAATGGAGCGGCTGCGATTGGAAAGAGACCCCTTCACGCTGCGCCCGCCGGCGGGCCGGTTCCTGCGCCGCAAGCTGCGCTCTGGCCTGCTCGCGGTAGCCCACGCTGTTGTAGGTCGAGGGCACAGCCGGAACGCTTCATTTCCAACGGGAGGGGTGCTGCGCTTGATCACCCACGAAACCGAACAGCGCATCCCCTTTTCCGCCGACGTTCTGCCCGAATGTTTCCGGGTCCCCCAATAGCATTTCATCGACTGTCTGGAATCCGGCGCGGAAACGCCATTTCTGATCCCGCAGCGGCAGCCCCTGGCTCCGCAGGCGGCGGCGTTAACCGATTGGGATCATGACACCGTTTTTCCGCAAGGCCAGGCAATTGAATTTCTCTACAACACCATTCGCCAGCATCCCGGCGAAATCACCCTGCTGACCATCGGGCCGCTCACCAACATTGCCCTTCTCTTCACAACCCATCCCGACACGCCCGCGCTGCTGAAATCGTTGGTGTTGATGTGCGACGTTTTCACCAATCGCCTGGCCGGGGTGGGACCGCTCGAATGGAACGTGATGCTCGACCCGCACGCTACGGCCATTGTTTACCGCGCGCCGGTAGCGGTTCACCGTTCCATCGGGCTGGATGTCACCTGCCAGGTGACAATGGACTCAAACGAAGTCAAAGAAAAATTCAAGACCGATCTACTGCGGCCCGTTTACGACTTTGCCAAAATCTGGTTTGAGACGCGTGATGTTGTCACCTTTCACGATCCGCTGGCGGCAGCCACCCTGTTTGACGAGCAAATATGCACTTTCGAGCGCGGCCACATCGACATAGAACTCGCCAGCGAAAGAATGCAAGGGTTGACTTACTGGGAAGCGGATGAAGCAGCGGGCAGGCACGAGGTAGCGCTGGCTGTAGACAGCGACCGGTTCTTTGAACATTACTTTTCCGTTTTTGCATAGAGAAAGGATTTTTGATGATGGCCACAGATATTCTGGATGTCGTGTACGGCTGCCTGATTGCCGGCGCCATTGGCGATGCCTTGGGCGCGCCCGTCGAAGAGTTGTACTGGACTGAAATCAGAGAAAAGTACGGCAAAGTCACCGAACTGATGCCCGGCATTACGCTCGAAGAAATACTCCAAACGATGGCGCACCATACCTCCTACCTGATGCGACGGGCCATCGATTTGACGATGGATTTGGCTTACGCCAGCAGCACGGTGGATGAATTTGCCGAAAAATATTATGCCGCCATGCTCGACTGGACGTGGCCCTGGCCGCCGGAAGAAGCGTGGAACAAGGAAAATTTCTTTAGCGGCAATACCATTGAACTGGTGCCGATTACGATGGCTATTTTGCACCTGACTCAAGGCGACGTTCACCAGGCGATGATTGAAGCGGCCAGTTTTGGCCGCGACTGCGATACCACGGCCAGCATGGCGGGGCAAATTGCGGGCGCCATGCTCGGCGCGAGCGCTGTGCGTCAGGATTGGATTGAAACGGTGGAAAAAGCAAACGAAGATTTCTTTGCAGAAGTTGAGGGAGACCCCAAGGCTAATTTCCACACCATGGCTCAACTACACCCCCTCATCACCGACAAATATGGCCTCAAACCAAAAAATTCACCGAATCTCGGTGAATTTTTTGGTTTTTGGGGAACGAAATATCCCCACAATTTGACATAAAGCGATGGGCGGTACAAGACTCGAACTAGTGTCGCCCACAGCCAAAAACACACAGATTTTGGAGGTTTTGGCCCGATTTTTATCCCTCTACACCATATTTCCGGGGGCCAACTGCTGATGGATCTGACGCCGCTCCTCATCCTCAACCGTCAAATAAATAGCGGTCGTGGTAATGTCAACATGCCCCAACTGCTTTTGGACGTGATTGAGAGGAATGCCGCGACGCAAGGCATGCGTGGCATAGCTGTGGCGGAATTGATGCATCGTCAGCTTGATGCCGGTCTCTGCTTGCCACTTCCTGGCAATATGCAACAACCCCCGCCGCGTCAACGGCTCGATCACCCGCCGCTTCCAACTGCAAAACAAATAGTCACCGCCCGGATGGATATCCAACCAATCGGTAACTTTATAACAGGAAACAAAAAGGCCACTCGCGCCAGGCAGGCAGGAGTGACCGTCCGTTATCCTTGAGCTACCATAGCAGCTATGGTAGAATAGACAACAGCTTCGTCAACTGCTTGTACCAGTTGGCGGGGTTAGCTGCCGGTGGGTGCTACCAACACCTGCCGGCGGCGTCTCGTCTTCCGCTATTCGGTTGCCCCCATCATATTACACCCCATCGCTCGTGTCAAGTCTTTTCTTGAGGGCATTCGTCTTAAACCGGCCGGTAAGCACAATGTTAAATTTGTGTCCCGGAAGAGATGGCGTTTTTTGATACAACGTTGAAATTGATTGTCAGTTCAAAAAATGCTAAAATGATTGAGGAAGTAGATTTTTGAGTCTTGTAACTTCGGTGACTTCAAGCCAGCCGAATTTTTTGGTGAAGGAGAAGTAAATGACGGTTAACATCCAGGGATTGACTCCCAATACAGGACAATTGTCCATAAATATTCAGCTTTCGGCATCTATCAAAACAACAGCATTCAGTGCCCGTCAGAAAGTAACTGGTTTTGTGGCTGATGAGATTAGCACGAATATGCACGCCATCGAACCTACCTTGAATGTAGGTGATCGGATTTGTTGGCGAGTACCCATCGTGCTGTCCATGCCGCCTACCGGTGACAGAGGGAAAGTCGGTGCTATTGATGTTGACGTAGAAACCGGGCAACTGCAAATCACGCCGGAATTGATCAAGGAGATAGAAGAGCGTGCCGAATATCTTGCTACCCATTCCACACCAACAACAGCAACAGGAAGCTGATTGTCTGGCGGCATGTGCCGCGATGGTGCTTGAGTATTTACAGGTGGAGATTGAATATCAGCGATTACTCAAGCTACTGGAAGTGAAATCTTATGGTACCCCTGGTCAAAATTTGAAATATCTGAGTTCCTTGGGGTTACAGATTGCTTATCGAGAGGGAAGTCTGGAGGAGATCAGGAGCCATCTGCAAAATGACGTGCCTTGTATCACCTTGGTTCGGACTGCTGATCTGCCGTATTGGGATTATGGCACTGACCATGCTGTGGTGATTGTGGGATTTGATGAGCAGGCCATCTACGTGAATGATCCGGCTTTTGATAATCATCCTATCTCAGTTCCTATTATTGAATTTGAGTTAGCTTGGATGGCCTTTGATTATCGCTATGGTGTGATTACGCATCAAGCCGAAAGTTAGTTATAGAGAGAAGCATCATTACTTGAAGCAAGAGCGTCCTTTTTAGGGCGCTTTTGTTTATGGTTATACGGGCGAATGGTACGAGAGTTACATGCAGTTGCTGCGCTTTCGTATCAACTTGAGCAGGATGCCGTTCCATCACTTCACGGAATGCCTCCCGCAACAACGCCACATTGTCCGGTTGCGTCAAAAATTTCCGGCGGCGATACGTAACCACCGTAAAAAAACAGGTGCCTCCCGGCGTTTTCGCTCGCCGATATTGCATATCCCCTCCGTAGGTTGGGTTAAACGAAGTGTAACCCAACATTTGCCGATGGTAACCGAAGGGGATTTGGTGTAAAACCGACACCCAATCTACCCGGCTATGACAGCACCGTTACGGGAGATGACGAACGAGCGATGGGGGAAGTTGAAAATGTCGTTGATCTTGCCGTTCCCGGAAAGGAGTATGCCAGCCGCTTCATCGTTGGCTAATGGTGCCGGCCAGAAAATCAAACTCGCCCCAGGCCGCGAGAAAACCGGTTCGGGTGGCGCGCTGCGGCGCTTCGTCAAAATCAGGGTCGTTCACCAGTAAATGCTCGTCATCATACCCTACCACCACCACGGCATGGGCCAGATCAGCCTGCCAATAATCCAGAAACAGGGTCCGGGTGTTTTTTTTAAAATAAAACGACAGCAGTAGGGAGAAAAATAT
>CAZTFF010000071.1:12895-25657 GCA_964612485.1 uncultured Caldilineaceae bacterium | reverse complement strand
TATTTTTTGGGGGTCACATCCACATCCACCGCCGTATCGTTGCGGGCGCGGGAGTAATAGGCGGCCACGCCGGCGGCCCAGAACACGTCATCTTCCGAGGGCAGCCCTTCGGCGGTGGGCAGAATGACGTGCGCGCCGGGAATGTTGCGGGCGTGCAGCCACAGGTCGTCGGGCGCGGCGCGGTTGAAGGTGAGATGGGCGTTCTGCCCGGCATTTTTGCCCACCCACACCCGCGCGCCGCCGGGAGCCGTGAGCCGCAGATACCGCCGCACCGACTGCTTTTGCTGCTTTTTACGCCGTTTTTTAGAGCGATAGTAGCCGGCTTCGGCCAGCGTTTCGGCGATCACGTCGATTTCGGGACGGTCGTCGGCCATTTCCAAATCCTGTTCCAACTGTTCCAGGTAACGTTCTTCCAACTCAACTTTTTTGAGCTGGGCCGGAATCTCCTCCGCCGCGCGCTGGGCCTTGCGATACCGATTAAAATATTGCTGCGCGTTATCGCCGGGAGACAGGGCGGGGTCCAGATTGATGGTGGTGGCCGACTCGTCCGGCAGCCAATCAACCACCAGTTCGGTCTGGCCGGGTTCAATTTGATGGGCGCTGGCCAGGATCATTTCGCCTTTGGTCTTGATCGCTTCGGGGTTGGCCATCGAGGCGGCATCTTCTTCCAGGCGTTCCCGGCGGCGAGCCAACTTCTGGCGGGCATCGGCGATGGCCGCCCGCAGCGGCGCTTTGGCCGCGGCGTAGCCGGCGGCGGCTTCGGCAAAATAGGTTTCGACGGCTTCTGAGAGGGTGGCTGCCGGCTGGGTGGTTGGCAAATGCCGGAGCGGATAGGGAGCAAAGGCCTCGGGCCGGCCCTCTTCATCCAGCGCCAGGGTGGGCTGCCAGCGTTCCGATGGCAGCAGGTCAAACATCTCATGGAACGCGGCCAGCAGGGGCGACAGCTCGGTAATATCGGCCACTTTGGTGCCGGCCCGCCCCGTGGCCCGATACACAATTTCCCGCGCCAGCAGCGGGCTGACGCCGCGAGTCACGCCGGTGAGCAGCCGCGTCAGCCCCAGTTTGGGCGAGGCTTCGTCCAACTCCCGGCGCAGCGCATACTCGGTCAGATCGTGGGGGTTCAGTTTGTCTTGCGGCGGGGGCGGGAGATAGGGTTCGTTGGGCAGCAGCACCCGCTGCGCTCCGCCGGGTTTGGCCAGCCGGGCCACGCCCAGAATAGCGCCGGATTCATCCAGCAGCAGCAAGTTGCTGCGCGTGCCCAACAACTCGATCACCAAAATCGTATTTCCAAACGGGGTGAGAAAATGAAACCGCAAAATACGTTCGTAGGCCGGCTGCTCAATTTGTTTGAGCCGCGCGCCGCGCATATATTTGCGCAGCACCAGCATCAGGGGGGTATCGTTGCCGGTGCCGCGCCGCACCTTTTCGGCGGATAGATGCAGGCGTGGAGCCTGCGGTTCGGCAGACAGGATCAGGTAAAAGCGGGTGGGGTGGACAAATATTTCCAAGCCAAAGGTGAGCGAATTGATCTGGGTGACGCGCTGGACTCGCCCGCCTAAAATGGTTGTTTGTAATTCGGCGGCCATGGCCGCGGTGGCAAAGGTATCAAAGCTCATTTTTTTCGTTTAACGTTCTATATTTTTGGCTAAATCTTCAACCGTGTCACCGCCGCGCACCCGGATGCGGGGCAGGGCGTAGCGGTTGGCAAAGGAATGGGTCAATCCCAACTCGGTGGTGACGGCGTTCCAAAAATGGGCCGACTCCACCACCTGCATGGCCAGCGCATCGTACTGCCCGGAAGGATAGGAAAAGAAACGCGCCGGCTCGTCGAGATGCGCCTCAATGGCTTCTTTGGACCCCAATATTTCATACACCAGAAAATCCACATCCTGTCCCCGTAAATCCCAGTGACGATAGCCGTGCGAGCCAAATTCCATGCCGGCCCGGTGCATTTCCCGGACCATGTCCCAACTGAGATAGGCCGGATCATCATGATCGAGGGGATAGGTAAAGATGTAAAAGACGCCGGGATAGCCATATTTTTGCAGCAGCGGGAAGGCATAATCATATTGATCCCGATAGCCGTCATCAAAGGTGATAAGAATGGGCTGGGGCGGCAGTGTTTCCTGCCCGCTGAGAGCGTAGGTCAACCGGCGCATGGTGATGGGTTGGTAGCCTGCTTCCTGCAAATACAGCAGGTGCGCCTCAAACATGGCCGGAGTCACCGACAAATCCCGCCGAAATTCATCGGCATCATCGGGCGGCTCGGAGACGTAGTGGTACATCAAAATAGGCACTTTTAACGCTTCCGCCGGAATTACCGGCGTAGGGCCGGGAAAGGGTGTAAAGGTAGGGAATGGCTCCGATGTGGGCACAGGTGTGGCGGTATCAATGGCCGTCGATGCAGGCGAGGTTGTAGCGGTTGGCGTGACGGTGGAAAAAAGAACTCCCTCTGCATTGTTGATAGGCGTGGAAAGCGGCATCGAAGGCGAGGCCGCGGCAATCATTTCCGGTATGAGTTGGTTACTTTCTCCCAGCTCATCCTCAAAAGGAAAAACCCAGGCCACATCGCTCTCTCGATGGGGAGTGAGGGCAGTGCTTTCCGGCGCAACCGGTGTCCACGTTACCTGGCGTGATGGCCTTGGCCGGGCCGGTTTTTCGCCCTTGGCTACCATAAAATCCAGCACCAACTGCCCGCCCACAATGATGACCACGCCTGCCGCAATGACAAACCGGTAATGAAACAATCGCCGGATCAGAGACATCATTCGAACCGCCAGTTTTCAGACAAACTCGGAATGCTACAGTAAGGATTAGAAATCAAACAACTTCCGCATTTAGAAAATTGGAGATTAGGTCTAATCCAGGGATTAGAGATCGGGAGATTTTTAGCCCTACGCATAAGCGCCGAAATCTCTAATATCCCGACGAATTAGGAAAGTTAATCAATTCTCATTCCTAATTCTATCAAACCAATAGTATACGCTGGCAAAAGGAGGATGTCAAAGCAGGCGGTGGCTTTATTCAAGGTCAAAATCAACCGGCTCGCCGGCAGGGGTGAGGGTTTGGATGGATAATTCGGCTTCATCCAGTTGGGTGCTGCACTGTTGGGCCAGCGCCATTCCGCGCCGGTAGAGGGCCAGCGCTTCGGCCAGGGGCAGATCGCCGGCTTCTAATTTTTGCACGGTTTTTTCCAATTCCCGGTAGGCTTGCTCAAAGGCAAGGTTTTCAATTTTTTGATCGCTCATCAAACTTTCTCCAACGCTCAGTCCATGTTTAATCGTTGCCCGGCCAGCCTTCTTCATACGCTTCAAAAAAGGCTTTGACCGCTTCCACGCCTTGGCGGGCGGCTTCTTCCCACATCAAGCGGAATTCAATGACTCGTTGTTTAGCGCCTTCTTCCCCTTTAAACTGTTTGTGGCGGTTGACGTGCTGACAGGCTATGTCACGCTGACGCCAATCTCGCCATCGGTTACTTGCACGGTGAGATCATCACCGGCTTTTACCTGATCCGTCTGCCGCACCACCCGGCCATTCTTCTGCACAATGGCGTACCCTCTGGATAAGGTAGCCTGCGGATTGAATGCCGCCAGCTGCGCCGACAGCGTGTTGACCCGTTCCCGCCGTAATTCCAGCGAGTGGCGCATGGCCCGGCCACATCGATCAACAAAGGTGTCCAGGTTCTGGCGATAGTTGTTGAGAGCGGCCTGGGGCGAAAGCCGTTCCAAGGCCCACTGCTGCTGCCGTAATTGGCCGCGCAGGTCCGACACAATGCGGCCCGCCGCATCGACCAGGGCCAGTTGGTAACTGTATAGATATTGCTCTATTTCCCGGCGGTCGGGCGTCACCAGTTCGGCGGCGGCGGAGGGGGTGGGGGCGCGGACATCGGCCACAAAATCGACAATTGTAAAATCAACTTCGTGGCCCACGCCGCTCACCACCGGGATGGGGCAGGCGGCGATGGTCCGGGCCAGGGCCTCGTGGTTAAAAGCCCACAGGTCTTCCAGGCTGCCGCCGCCCCGGGCCAGGATGATCACGTCAACCGGCGCGCCCTCGATGCGGTAATTCACCAGGCTTTCCAGCGCCGCGATGATTTGCGGCGGGGCAGCATCGCCCTGAACCGGCGTGGGCGAGAGTACCAGCCGGGCCAGGGGATACCGCCGCCGCAGCACGTTGACAATATCGCGCAGCGCGGCCCCATCCGGCGAAGTGACCACGCCGATGTGGTGGGGAAACTCGGGCAAGGGCTGCTTTAGCTCAGGCTCAAATAATCCTTCATTGGCCAGTTGGGCCTTCAGGCGCTCAAATTCGGCGTAGAGCGCGCCCTGGCCGGCGGGTTCAAGATCATCCACATAAAACTGGTAATTGCCGCCGGCCTCGTACACCGAAATCCGCCCGTGGGCCAGCACCGCTTCCCCCTCGCTCTGGGGCATATAAATGAGCCGGGCTGCCTGGGAGCGCCAGATCACGCAGCGAATAGCGGCCTGGTGATCCTTGAGGGTGAAATAAATGTGGCCCGAAGCGGCCTGTTTCCAGTTGGAAATTTCGCCTTCCAGCCACAGGTCTTGCAGGGTGACATCGGCTTCCAATTTTTGGCGGATATAGGCATTGATGTCGCTCACCGTGAACACTTGGGGTGAGGTGTCGAACAGCGATGCCTGAAACATAGAAGTATCCTTTGGATTAAAAGTGATGAGTGATAAGTGACGAGTGAAAAACTGCGATTATGATTACCATATCGCTCGAAATGACACGCACTTCAAACGTTAATTCGACCCTAGATCAGGCTAGGGGTATTCAACTTCATCGGGGTCTACGATCTTGAAGATGCCCCGGGTGTCGGGATGGTTCTCCAGGCCGGTATAGAGAGCCTGCGCTTCGGATTGGGGCAGCAGGTCGGAGATGATGACTTTTTTCTCCTCGACCGGCGGCCCTTCGACCCAGCGGAAGGTGACTTTGGTGTATTCGCCATTCATCGGGATGGTGAAGGTTTCACCCAAAAATTGAAGCGTGTAATCGCCAATGAGGGGGGCGTAGATCTCAAAGCCGCCCACGCCAAACTCCGGTTTATGGCCGCTGGTGATAATACTCTGGAACCCTTTGGGGTCGGTGACGGTGATCGGCTCATTGGCCACGCCAATATCGCCCACCAGCAGCGACAGGCCGGGGCCGCGTTCGATATCCACTTCCCACCGCCCGCCGGGCGGCTCCGGCAGTTTCAGGTTCAGCGAAACGGTGTTGCCGCCGCTAATGGTGGCGGTCCGGGACAGGTCGCTGTCTTCCACGGTGACGGTGTATTCGCCATCGGGCAGGTTTTCAAAGCGGAAAGTGCCCTGCTCATCGGTAACATCGGTGAGATCGACCGAACCACCTTTGAGAAAGATCATGCGGTTGGCCACGGCCTGCCCCTGGTAATCCACCAGCGAACCCGTAACCACCCCGGTGGTGGGCGGCGGCGCGGTTTCGTGGAAGATCAGGCGGGTAAATTGGCCGTCCATCGGGATTTCAAAGCGGTGATTTGCAACCTCCAGAATATAAGTGCCGGTTTCGGTAGCGTAGGTTTCAAAGCCGCCGGGGCCGTACTCCGGTTTTTGGCCGGCGGTGACTTCGCTCACCTCGCCGCGGGGGCTGGTAAAGCGCAATACATCTCCCGGATTCAGCCAATCGCCCACAATCAAGGGCAGGCCGGGGCCGCGTTCAATTTCAACCGTGATTTCGCCGTCGCCGGGCGCGGGCAGGGTAAAGTTGACCACGCTGTCCTGGCCGGCTACCGCTGACACCTCTTTCGGTTCAAGCTGATAACTGGGTATCTCCAGCGTGTAAGTGCCGGGCGGGATATTGGTAAAGCGGTAGGCGCCTTGGGCCTGGGTGGTTGTTTCGGCTTGCTGCTCTGCGCCGGTAATCACCACCACGATACCGGCGGCGGGCCGGCCGGTATGATCCCGCACCGTGCCCATGATCGTGCTGGTGCGCGCGTCGGTGGGCGGGCCAAGGGTGACGCCGGTGTAGTAATGTTTGATGATTTCTTCGTAGGTGTAGCCCTGCTCGGCGTAGGCTTTGGCCCCATATTGGCACAATCCAACGCCGTGGCCTCGTTTTTCGCCTTTGTCGGGGCAGGGCACGCCGCGCAGGTAGGGCACGGGCGCGCCGTTCCACACATCTTCATTATCCAGGGTATGGCCGCCGCAGTTGGCGGAAAAGATGCCGTTGGCCGTAGCGCCGTTGTACAGGGCCACAATGTTTTGGGTTTTTTTAACAGCATCGTCGGAGTCGGGATGTATTTTTTCAGGATTGTAAACCTGGCAGTGCTGGGTGGTGCAAATATCGGCATTATCGTGGCGGGGATGCTCGATAGCATACTGGGCGTAACTCCGCGAGGCCACGGCCTGGGCTTTAACGGCTTCGGGATGCCACAGAGCCGGCATTTCGCTGGGGACTACGGCCCGCAGATATTCTTCACGAGACATCACCTGCACGGTGCCGTCTTCAAACAGTACCCGGATGGGCTGCTCTTCAATGTCGCCCGGCCCTTCGGTGATGGGAACATCGGGCATGTTCTTTAACCGGGTAAGATGCTGGTCCAAATTCAGAACGCCCTGCACCCAGGAATTGGGTACATTGCCGGGGCTGTTGGTGGGGTCCAGCCACAAAAAATAGGTCAGGGCCAGAACCCGGCTGTCGTTGAGACAATTTTCGGCGTGGTAGATGATCTGGTCGGTAAAATCTTGATCAGAGGTGGCAAAGTTGCCGGCCTCATCGATCAGCATTTTGGCCTGGATATTGTAACGGGTTTCAAACAGTTTGAGCACCCGCCGCCAGCGAAACGCGTACCAGGAGGAAAGTTGGGGATCGTACAGCCATTCCCGCACCGAGCCGCTGCTGTTGCCCCAGTAGGCGTGAAAGGTGAGGATGTTGTTAAAATATTTTTTGATGGTATCTTGCAGGTAATCGTACCCGGCCCAGCCCAGTTTCGGATGGCCGTCATCGTCCGGCGCGCCGTCTTCGTTGTGGCCAAAGGCAAAGGGCGGCGTGACCAGTTTCATATCCGGCGCAATGTTTTTGATCACGTCCGCCGTCATCGCCACCCAATCGGCGTATTTTTGATAAAATTCGGGCGTCTCGTAAAACGGCTGGTTGCCGGGGTCCTGGTCGCCGTTTTCGTAGTGCAGGTTCATTTCGTTGGCAAAATAAACGTAGGGGTCCAGCACATCAATTTCGTTCCACTTGCTGGCAACCAGGCGGCCTAACCGGTCGGCGTAGTAAGGGGGGTTATCCTGCCAATTGAGCGGGTGTTGGAAGCGGATAATGATGGGAACCTGGGGATTGGCGGCTTTGTATTCAAAAACGTTGTTGGGAGCCAAATAATCGAAAAAACAGGTGAGAGCGGCCGGATTCCAACTGAGCATTTGAGCAGGATCGCCCGGATGCCCATTGGCAACCCACAAGCCGGGCCGACGCAGCATGAGTCCTCCTTTGGATTACCTAACCCGGACAAAGCCGGAACCAAAAAGGGCAAACTTTTAGGAATTCTTGCCCAAAAAACAAAAATTTCACGGGTTAGGCCCTAACCCGTATGAGCCGGAACCAGAAAGATAGATACAATCGAAAATTCTTGCGCATAAAATAAAATTTTCATAGGTTAGGCCTAGAGTAACTGGAATTTACCGGTACCGCGAACAATCTTGTAATTAAAATTGGTGACGTATTCGAACAATTTGCTTTGCAGCGTTTTCCAATCTTCGCTGGCTAAAACTTTTTTCATCGTAGGCAAATCTTCGGTTACACCGCCGGTTAAAATCTGGGGGCCATCGCCATAAATGGTATACCAGGCTTCGGTGGGTTGAATACCCAGTTTCATAATGCCGGGAATGAATTCCCGCATGCTGAATTCAAAATAATCGCTTTCAGACCCCGGTTTGAGATCCCAGCTCATGAGCAACTTAATCATAAAAAACAATCCTTTTAGAAACAGATTCTCGTAACGTGTGTGATCAATTCTGGCCTGAACCACACCAGAGAAAAGATAGCAGATTCCCCCTGATTCGGCAAGTTCCTTAAAAAATCAGCCGCTACCAGACGCTGAAAATCCCGGTGGGGTATTTCTTAGTGGGAAGTTTGTTTATCGACGGCGGAACCGGGACCAAAAATAATGCCCTACAATGGCCAGAACAACCAGGCCAAATCCACCCACAGGCCACAAGAATCCGGCGCCGGTTCCGGGTAAAATTGTGATTCCGGTGGTGGGTAAAAAGCCGGGCGGCACAAAATTATCGCCGGTGGTGGGTAAATCGCCGGGCGGTACAAATTCTTCGGTAGATTCACTTTCTTCGGTTGGTTCCGGCGAAGCTGCCGGCGTAGGGGTAGGGATGGGTGGGGGTTCCGGCGTGCCGGTGGCCGCCGCTGTCTCTGTTTCGGGAGTCGTCTCAAGTTCCGCGGTCACATCCACTACAGGCGCGCTGCCGGCCCCAATTGTAAAGTCCAATGATGTTTGATCGGCCACGCTTTCCCGGTAAAAAAGCGTGGCGGTATTGGTGACGTTGGCGGCGGCGGCCAGATTTCCGGCCCCGATAACCGTCAGCCGAATATTGGCTTCCTCGCCCGAAGCCAGCCGCTCGATATAAACGGCCATAAGCTGGGCATCCGGCCCATTGATGATCTGGGCGCTGGCGGCCGACACGGCGGTGACGTCCAACGCGATGAGTTCGGGCGGCAGGCGGTTGGTTACTACCACATTGGTGATGTCGGTGGGCAGGCTGTTTTCAACGGTCATAATGATCTCGGTACCGTCGCCGGCGCCCAAATCCGTCCGGCCCGCTGTCATGCTGAGGGCGGCCGGCGGGTCAACCGGCCCGCTGCTCACGGCGATATTGGCGATGGTTGGATAATCACAATTTAAATAAATAGCTGCTTCTTCAATATGAGGGGTTAAGGTTTCGGCTTGCTCCGGGGCCAGCACCACGCGCAGGGTGGCCGTGCCGATGCCCAGGCCGCCAAAGCCATAAGTGCCGTCGGTGGCGCTCACGGTAGAAAGCTGCCAGCCGCCGTCGGTCAGCTCGGTGGTTACGCCGGCGGCAGGGCCATAACCCCAGTTGAGTAGCTCTCCCACCACCGAGGCGCATTGGCGCGCGCCGGAATCACTGTCATCATCTGCCGCCGGACCGGCACCATCTCCGCTACCGGTTCCTCCCCCGTTCCCGCCGCCGCCGGGGCTAACGGTGGGGCGCGGGTCCTGGGCCGGCGGCGCGGCGCGCGCGACAGGTGAAAAGAGTATGGCCGCCCACACGCCAAGAAGGGTAATTATGAGGATACCTGTAATCTTCGCTTCGATCCGTTTCATCAAGCCAAAACCTCCGCCTACACGCTGACCAGACGTGACAGTTGTCGGGGAATGATCGACCAACCCCGGGTCATATTTCTGTTCAGGCGATGGCGTTACTTATACACCAGTTTTATGTTACCACGAATACAATGCCACGTCAATTTATTGACATAAATAAAAAACAGGCAAGGCCGTCTGATCATCACCTTGCCTGTTTTTCTCAAAACCTGCTTACGGGTCCCAACGCGGCGGCAATTGCAGCGGGGCAGGCCGATCTATCGAACTGCTATTCAGGCCGGTGATGCCCAGGCCGGTTATTTGCGAGCGGTTGTTGGTTTCATCGCTTTCCAAAATACCGCCGTTGCTTGAACCATCGCTGCTGAAGCTGTCCACATACACGTACAGATCATCCGTGCCGCTGTAGAACACGCCGTCCCAAATGATATGATCGGCGCTGGGGAGCCGGCCGCCCGATCCACTGGAGACCAGGACAATGCTCTCGCCGGGAGCCAAGGGATCGGCAACGGACCAGGCGATCCCCTGTTGGGGCAAAACATTGCTGCCCAGCGCATCCCAGCGCTGGTTGGCGCGGGTAGGCACCGGGTTCGGCTCAACATAAAAATCTACCCAGAAGCCGCTGCCGGTTGACATCGACCCCACATTGGTGACCACTACCGTGACCACCACATTCTGCCCCGCCGACGGATTGGGCGGGCTGAGGCTGAAGGAGCCGATGAGGTCGGGGCGCGGATTCTTCATAATGATGGGCAGGTAAATCGGTCCTACGGTACGGGTGATGACCTGGTGCGAAATGGGCGCCGTTGGCCCAAACAGGCCGGTCTCATCGCTGCCGGCGGTGGCGGTGTTGCTGATGGTTGTGCCCGAAATAGCCGAGGTCGGAACCGCCGTTTCAATGGTGGCGGTGACGGCGGCGCCGTTAGCCAGGCTGGTAATTGTGAAAGAGACGGTGCGGGTGCCGCTGTTGTAAGAGCCGGTGCCATCGGTGATGGATTGATTGACAAAATCAAGATCAGTGTCCAATGTATCGGTAATTCTCACATTATTGGCCGGGCCGGTGCCGCTGTTAGAAACCACCACCGTATACACAATACTGCCACCCGGATACACGTTGCCCGCGCCCGGATTGGCCGTTTTGGTGAGGGTCAGCACCGGGATCGTGGCCGCCGTAATGGTGAAAGGCACGGTGTCGAGCAGCGGCCCCTCGACCGTGCCGGTGATGGTGGTGTTCCCCGGCGTGGTGCCGGCGGTGACGGTGGTAGTGGCGATGCCGCCTACCGTGGTGGAACTGATGGGGTTGACGCTGCCATAGGCAGTGGGGATGGTAAAGGTGACGACAGCGCCGTCTACCGGGCCGGCGCAACTCCCTACTTCCGCCGAGACGGTGGCCGTTCCTCCCGTTGTAACGGTATCGGGGGTTACGGTGAGGGTGATGGCGTTGGGAACCGGCGGTCCAACCACCGTAACATTCTGTCCAGAAGAAAATCCTAAGCTGGCATGCTGCGCCACAATATTGGCGGGGCCACCTGCGGCTATTCCTCTAAATGTTACGGTAAAAATTCCAGAAACATTGGTTGTGCCTGAATTTGGTGGCACCGGTTCTACGGCAGGAGAGCCGGGAAATTCAGCAATCGTGACGGTTTCACCGGGAACAGGATTGCTCCACAGATCGGTAACAGTGGCAGTGGCGGTGCTTGTCTGGCACACCCGGATGTTATCAGGACTCAAGTCGAGCAGCAGAACGGCCGGATCATTCGGTTGTATTTCAACGCCCACAGTCCCGGTGATGGTACCGCTAATGGCTTCGATAATATCCTGCGCCGGTGAAGTGGCCGAGTAAACCACCACATTGACGACGGTGATGCCATCAACCAGTGTGATCGATGTTGGCAGAATCGTGCCGGTCGAATCGGTCAAAGTGATCGTCCGGTTTAGCGTATCAATGCGGTTGCCATAGGCATCCACAGCGGTGATAGTGATGGGGAAGGTGACGCCCGCAGTTTGCGGCGTTGTGGGAGCAATGATTTCAAACCCAACCAACGGCCCCGGCGTAATGGTAACCGGCGTGGTGGTCGAGATCACGCTCACCTCATTCGCAGCAGTTACCGTAGCCGTATAAAAGCCAACCGCAGTGTAAGTATGGCTGGTATTGGCCCCGCTACCGGAATCACCGTCACCAAAATCCCAGGTATAAGTCACGCCGTTGGTTATATCGGTGGTAACGGTAAAGAGGGTGGACGCATTTACAGCATTGGGGCTGCTGTTGGTAGCTGTGATCGCGCCAATGGTGGCCTCTACATCCACCCGCAGGGTTTGGCTACCAACAATTGTACGATTCAAAATATCATCCCCGGAAACGATGGCGGTGTTGGTAATCGCGCCGGTGTTCACATCCGCTATTTGAACCGTATACGTGGCCGTGCCGGTGGTCGTGCCCCCATCAGGCGAAAGCGGGCTGGACACCGCCACAGGCCCCAACAGATCATCTACCAGCGTGATACCGGTCAGGGTGACATTGCCGGTGTTGGTGATGAAATAGGTGTAGGTGATCACATCATTCAAGGCCGCCGTAGACAGATTGGCCGTTTTAAGCAGGCTGATTTGGGGTGTATAGACCAGCGTTACCGTCACGGTAGAGGTATCGATCAGAATGTTGCCTTCGAAATCTGTGGCCGTTACCACAGCGGTATTGGACAGCGGCGTTTGAGGATAGGTTATAATATCGCCGGCCACCACCGTATAATTGGTGATCACGGTGCTAACCTGGCCCGCCGGAATGGATAACCCGGAGGTGATTGTGCCCAACCGGTTGTCAACCAGGGTCAGCGTTATGCTGACATCGCCGGTATTAGTGAGGCGATAGGTATATTCAATCACATCACCCAGGGTGGCGGTTGAGACGTTGGCCGTTTTTTGCAGGCTGATGCCGCTGGTAAAGGTTAAACCCACGCCGGCAGTGGTGGTAGCTACAGCCCGCTCAGACAAAATATTGGTACCGGTCACGGTGACCGTGTTGCTCAACGGCCCCGGCAAATCTGTCTCCTGCACCGTTGTGGTATCAATCACCTGCACGTGCTGCTGCGGCCCCAGCGGCGCGGCAGATGTAACCACCGTGGTCAGCCCCAGCTTGTCGTCGTTCATCTCAACCGTGTACAGCGTTACGCTGCCGGTGTTGGTAATATCGTAAGTGTAGGTGATCGTATCGCCGACCTCCGCCGGCTCGCCATTCTCCGGCAGCGCCGTCTTCTGCACCGTCAAGGCGGTGGTGCGGGTCAGTTCAACCGCCACCGTCATCGAAGCAACGGCATTTTCGGCCAGAATATTGGTGCCGGTCACGGTGACCGTGTTGCTCAACGGCCCCGGCAGATCCGTCTCCTGCACCGTTGTGGTATCAATCACCTGCACGTGCTGCTGCGGCCCCAGCG
>CAZTFF010000071.1:0-12795 GCA_964612485.1 uncultured Caldilineaceae bacterium | reverse complement strand
CGACCTCCGCCGGCTCGCCATTCTCCGGCAGCGCCGTCTTCTGCACCGTCAAGGCCGTGGAATAAGTAAGAACCACGGTTTCCTGGGTAGAGGTGGTGACAAAATTGGTCGTCAGGTAGGTGCCGGTAACAGTGGCCGTGTTGGTGATGGGATCGGGCAGATCAGCCTCAGAGACAACGGTGGTGGCCGTGCCGGAGGTGCTTTCGGTCGGGCCGATGTCTGCCGGCCCCAACAGGGTAATGCTGCCCAACAGATCGTCCATCAGCGTAAGATTGGTCAGGGTGATGTTGCCGCCGTTGGTAATGATATAAGTGTAGGTGATGGTATCGCCCACATCGGCCACAGAAACATTGGCCTGTTTGGTCAGAGTGATGACGGCAGACACCACGCGCACCGGCGCGATGTTGGCAACCACCGCCCGCGTCAGATCGTAGGTGGCCGTAATCGCCTGATTATAGTACAGGCCCGGCGTTATTGGCGTTGTGGCGGTAAAGGTGGTTGTGGTGATGGCTTCGGTGGTGAAAGGCGTACGGCCCGGCAATGAAATACTGTTGCGGGTGTGGGCAGCCGGCGTAAAATCGGGGTGGAGTTCATCAAACAGATCAATAGTAGCAATACTGTTACCACTATTGGTCAGGGTGATGGTGTAGGTTACGGCATCGCCCGGGGCAACGAGGGCAGGGTTGACCTTTTTATCGAGCGTAATTACATTGGTGGCCGTCACGCCGGTCGTCAGCGTGTCGGAACCCGGCGCGGCATTGGTGGCCGACACCGCATAGGTATTGGTGATCAAACCGGGCAGCAGCGGGCTGGTAACGCGGGCCGTAACCGTCATTTGAGCCGTGTCGCCCACCGGCAGCGGGTCGGCCAGCGCCCACAACACGGTCGCGCCATTGAGAGAAACATTGCCGGTGGTCGTGCCGGTAAAGCCTGCCGACGGCGCGAAAAGTTCAGCCGGCAGGGTATCACTGACCACCACGCCCAGCGCCGGCCCTTCGGAGTTGCTGTCGTGGGCCACGGTGAGAGTATAGGTCAGCCAATCGCCGGCCTGAACCGGATCAGGCGCGGCGGTTTTGGTAATCACCAGCGAGGCGGAGGATGTTACCGTGGTGGTGATCGGCGCGCCGATGGCGGCGCTGTACACATTGCCGCCGGTCACGCTGTAGGTCTGGTTGACAATTGATTCGCCATCGGTGAGCGGTGTGGTCACTTGAACGGCATAAGTGACGCTTTGGGTTTGGTTGATGTCGAGATCGGCATTGGTGAAAACCCAACTCAGGGTCAAATCACTTTGCGTGCCGGGTGGGGCCAACTGCACGGTGTTCGATAGGGTGTTGGCGGGCAATTCGTCGGTAATGGTGTAAGTGCCTTGGGTGGTCAGGCGGCCCACATTTTGAACGGTGAGGGTATAGGTCAACCAATCGCCGGGGTGGATGGTAGGGCTGGAAGCTGTTTTGGTAATATCCCAGGTGGGCGCCCAAACGGTGGTGGTAAAAGCGGGGCCAAAATCCGAATAAGGCGTACCTGAACTGCCGGTAGCATCCACCTGGTAATTATCATTGACGATCTGGTAGCCGTCCGGCAGCGGTTCGGCCACTTCCAGGCCCAGGGTGAAGGTATTGCTGGTATCTTGAGCAAATGGTACGGGAGCCAGAAAGGGATGGTAAATCAAGGTCCAGATCGTTGGCTGGGGGTCGCAACTGAAGCCCCAGCGCGGCGAGGCAGGTTCATTGTGGAGGACCGGCGAAGTGCAGGCCGTATTAGCCGGAATATAATCAGCCACGGTGGCTTCGGTAATATCTTCGGTGGTGAAGTTCTGTACCAGCAGCGTATAGGACAATATCGCGCCGTGAGCCACGGTTGGCGGCGCGGTTTTGGTGATGGTCAGGCCATTGGTGGCGTAAACCGGCGCGGCGCCAATGGGAAGTGAAAGATTAAGGGCGTGATCCTGGTGGGGCAGAGCCGCCCGAACGGCCAGCGAGTTAGCGGCAACCGGCAGCAGCAGCAAACCCACCGCCAGGCTCAACGCCAGCGCAAATACCCCCCCCAGCCGCGCCATTTTATTTCTTTTTAGACCGGATGAAACGTGTCTTTGTTTATTCATGATCATTAATCCAGATCGTTATATTGGCTCATATTCCGAGCCGGTACCAACGTCACCGACAGGTCAAAGTTCTTCAAAGAATCAACCCGGCAAAAGCGATGTTATAAGACTCAGTGGATCCAATTTTTGAGTTGCCTTCGGATATTTACCCCTCCTCAACCCCCCTCACGAGGGGGGATGTTCAGTCCACCCCCTCTAACTCCCCCTCGTGAGGGGGAGTTAGAGGGGGTAAATTTTGATCTACTGAGACTCTCAAGTGCCGGTCACGTGTCTTGTGAAAAGCTAGAATTATTGTTTTGCCCTCCCCTAACCCCTCCCAAAGGGAGGGGAACTTTGCGCCCTCTGCCAAAGGGAGGGGGACTTTGCGCCCTCTCCCTCTGGGAGGGCTGGGGTGAGGGCTAATCCTGTTAACTTCATAACAGTGATGATTTGGCAAATTCCTTCCAATGATTGCTCAAATCACCGCCTATGATTCATCAAATCACCGCCTACAATTTATCAAATCACCGCCTACAATTTGCCCAATCACTGCCTATGATTTAATGACTCTTCATCAAGTCTAGAAATTCTCATTATGGCGATATTGCAGTAAGAACGTCTGAATTTTGAAATTGTCCGGTTTGATGTCATTTCGATCACCGGGAGAAATTCCTGTGATCGCCGGGTCAGAGACCCGGTAGCCGGCAAATAATTAAGATAAGTTGTCACGTTAAAAACGTGACCTACGCGTATCTTTTTTGTCCAGGAGCAATAATCCGGCAGGCTCAGAAAATTTAACCCGCTCACTCTTTCAAAACAATCGGCAAAAATACCTTTGGCGTATCATCCACCGTTACTGTTAGTCTGATCTCGTTGCTGTCCGTATCGCCGGTTTGATCGCTGCCCACGGTGGCAGTGTTGGCAATTTCTGTGCCGGATACGGTCGAAGTAACCGTAACCACGATGGTGGCCGTGAGATAATTCCCCACGCCTAAATTAGTTGCCGAAAAGGTGAGCGTGCCGTTATCGTTAGTGGGCAACGCGCCGCCGGGGGCCAGCGAGCCGGAAACAAAGCCGACGTCGTTATCCAGGGCATCGGTGATCGTTACAGCAGTGACGGTCACCGCGCCGGAGTTTTCCACGATCACGCTGTAGGTGAGAGTTTCACCGGGCGCGATCTCGCCGCCGCCGGGCGCAGCCGATTTGGTGATATCCAGGTTGGGAACGCCGATATTCAAGGTGTCTGTATCGTGCAACGGGCCGGCCACCGTGCCGGTGATGGTGGACATGCCGGGAGTAATATCGGCAGTAACCGTAATGGTAGCAAACCCATCACTGGTGGAGGCCGTGGTGGTCCCCATTCCGCTAAAGTTGGCCAGGGAATCAACGGTAAATGTGACCGTCTGACTATCCACAGGATCACTCCGGCAGTCGGTCACTTCCGCCGTAACGGTGGAGGCCTCCCCGGTGGCAACGCCGGGCGGGGAAACGGTGACGATGATGGCGGTGGGGATGGGGGAACCTTCGTTGATTGTCAATAATACAGAATCAAATATAACATCAGTATCAAGATTTTGAGTAGCCAGCGTGACCTCACCAGCAACAATACCCTGGAATGTAGCTGTAAAGATACCAGATGCATTTGTAGTACCTTCTAATGAATCTGGAGCAACGTCACCATCACCTAAAAAAGGTGCAATACGTACCGGCACACCGGGTACGGGATTACCAGTTCCATCAGATTTATCCGTAACCGTAGCTGTCGCCACAGTCGTTTCACACAGGTTCTCTATCGGCGAGTCTACCACCAGAGTACCGCCAGCCGCCGGACCGGGAATAACTTCCACATCCATAGCCCTCGAAACCTCCGCCGCATTATCCGTCGAGGCTTCATAGGTATTGGTGATGAGGCCGGAATCGGGCACGGTTTCTGTGACATCAACGGCAAATTGCACGCGGGCGGTGTCGTTGACATCAATGGTATCGGTCAGGGTCCAGACCAGCGGATTGCCGCTGTCATCCACCGAGCCTGGAACGCCATCCAAGAATATAGCCGTTCCAGGCCGGTAGGTTAATTCGGCGGGCAGAATATCGCTGATGACCACGCCGGCGGCGGGGCCGGTACTGCTGCTGCTATTGGCCACCGTGATGGTGTAAGTTAGTATTTCACCCACGGTGATGGGGTCGGTGGCGGCGATCTTATTGATCGACAAAATGGCCTCGGCCTGGGCCGTGCTGGTGATGGGACTGCCGGCGGCGGTGGCCGCGCTGCCGCCCATCACCGCATACGTATCGTTGACAATGGCCGTCTCCGCTTCCGGCAGGCTGCCGTCTACCTGCACGGTGAAGGTGACGGATCGGGTCTGGCCCACGCCCAACGGATCGCTGAACTCCCACCAGACGCTGTTCGTATCTTTACCTGTTTCCACGGGAGAAGCGGAGTCAAAACTGGTATAGTCGGGCAACGTATCGGTGATGGTGTAAACGCCTGAAGTGGGGACGGAGCCGTTATTGGTCACAGTGAGGGTGTAGGTCAGCAACCCGCCGGCCTGGGTGGTATCGCTGGAGACTGTTTTGCCAATCTCCCACCCCGCAGAATTGAGCGTGGTAGTGATGGTGGGGGTGCCAATAACTGGATCAGGATCATTATCTACATAAGCGCCATAATCATCATTGACTATATCAAACCCATCCGGTAGGTAATCATCTAATCGAACAACCATCGTGAGAATAACTGTCGTGCCGTCCGTAAAAACAGTATTGAAGGGAGAGCCTAATGGATACCACAATGTTCTCGTAATACCTGCACCAGCATCACTACAGTCTGAACCCCAGCCTGGAGGGGTGTATGTAGATTCGCAATCAGTTCCGGTTGGAGTAGTATCAAAGATAAAAATGTCTGAGAATAAATAATTTGCCTCACTGTTAGTCACTGTTAACGTATAGGTGATAAAATCACCCCTAGTAACAGTCACCGGGCCGGTTTTGGTCACGGTAATGCCGCCAGTCTGCGCATAAGCTGGCTCAACCGTGAAAGCCGGGAGCGTAGTAGGGAGTAGCGTTGTGGCGGCAATGGGCAGCAGGAGCAAGCCCCACAGCAGCCCCAGGGCCAGCGCCAGCGCGCCGGCCACCTGTATGCCTCGATGGTGGGCAGCCACCTGCGTTTTGATGGGGTGAGTATGTTTCATAAGTCAACTCGCTTTGCTACCATTTATTCTAAAATCTATCCTGCACGACCCCGGCGAAAATACCAAAAGATCACACCGGCCACTACCAGAACCGCCAGAGCCAATCCCGCCAGAATCGTGCTCCATTCCGGCCCGGTGCGGAGTGATGAAACCGGTGTTTTGGCAGCAGCCTCCGGCGGTCGGGTTGCTGTGGGGACAGGCGTTTCTGTGGTGGTTGCCGTTGCTGTTGGTTGGAGGGTGTGGGTTGCCGTTGGAGAAGCGGTAGGGAGCGTGGTCGGCGTTGCGGTGGGAACAAGCGTTGGCGTAGGCCGCGCTGCTAAAACATCAATTTTTACCACCCGGCCCGACAGGCTGACCTCGCTGCTGCCGGCCAGGGCAAAACCATATTGGCTGCTGACGAGCTGCCGGTCAACCATTTCCGGCGGAACCTGCACCACCAGATCAAAATTAATCGCTTCGCCGGGCGGCACCGGCGCGCGCGGCGTCCAGAGTACATTACCGGTTTCGCCGGCGGGCAGGCCGCTGACAGCCCAGTTGGGTGCGGCCCCGGCCCGGATAAACGTAGTGCCGGTGGGTGTTTGGGCAAATACAAGTACGTCGTCTACTGCAATTTGGCTGACATTGGTTACCGCCAGGGTATAAGTAAATGGCTCACCGGCCACCGCATATTCAATTTGAGGTATCAGGCGAATATCCAGGGGCGTTTCCTGGGCCAAGATCAGGCTGCTGCTCAGCCCAAACGCGAGCAGAACAACCAGAACAATTATGAAACTACAGACCACGTGGCGCATCGGAGAATTCATGCTTCCTTGCTTGCTGCCGGGGTGTTAACCCCCTATCAAAACGGATCGATCAGGCAAACCTAGCACGTTGCGGCCTATTCATAGCACACTACCTCAACATAACTATTTTACCTGCACTTTATGGAAAATAACACCCCAAAAATCAATGTTTTTTGCACCCAAGGTGATAATCACTTTTGTCGCCTCTGGCTAACTCTCGCCTTTTGGCAATCAGACCACCGACGACAGGCAGCAGACCCCCGTAACAATTTGGCAGCCGGTCGTCAGTAGTCGGCGGTCGGTGTAGAGAAACCTGCCAGATCATATAAATTTCGATGGGCTGCAAACCGGAACACAAACATATTTGGGGCCAACGAGGATGATTGTTAAACCTGCGCATTCGTATTAATGAAGTCTGACCTAAAGCCAAAAGGATGCGGGAATGGGGCATTTACAATTGCGTTTTAAGGTTCGGGCGACTGGCTGCGTAAGAACTCCAGGTAGCGCTCCGCTTCCTGCCGGGCGCGGGGATCGCTGCCGGTATCGCGCTCCAGAAACGTTTCAAAGGCCATGATAGCGTCTTGAGGTTGGTTAAGAGCCGTATAAGCCACGCCCAGGCCAAAATAAGGTTCGGCGCTATCGGGCGAGAGTTCCAGGGCGCGATTTAGCTGCGCCAGGGCCTGGTTCATCAGTTCCGGGTCCGGCTGGCCGCCGCTCTGGGCCGCCTGCTGAATATAAACGGCGGCCAGGTTGTAAACTACTTCGCCATCATCGGGGGTCAACTCTAACGCTTTTTGATATTGGGCCACGGCCAGATCAAGTTTATCCTGACGATGATACGCTGCCCCCAGGTTGGCGTAGGCGGCCTGGTAGGCGGGGTCTAGTTCAATTGCTTTTTCAAAAGCGGCGGCGGCCTGCGCCCACCGGCCCTGCCGGTAATAATCTTTGCCCAGTTCAAACCAGCCTTCCGGCGTGGTGGCTTCTTCGGCCAAGATTACCGTGGCCGCAAAGGTGGGGGTTTGAACCGGACTCCGGGCGGGGGCGGGCTGCTCCGGCGCATCGAATTGCTGTTGGATCAACGGATAGGCCAGCGCCCCGATCACCACCAAGGCGACGGCCACCGCCAGAACACGCCACCACAGCCCGATACTGCGCTGCGGCTCGATCTCGCTACCGGCGGGAGGAATGTCGTCGGCCATCGGCTGGCGTTCCGGGGTTTCAGGATCAAACGGCTCGTTATCCATAGCACTTACCCTTTGGGTTCCATCACCACTACCTGGGTTTCTTCAGGCAGCGTGGTTTTTGTCACGCGCAACGTATCAACCGTTTCGGCCTTGGCCGTGCCCATTTCGGCCAAAAATTTATCAACGGGGTCCAGGTTGATGGTGATGTTGGGCAGTTTATAATGCATGGGCACCACGATTTGCGGCTCGATCAGGCTGATGACCTCGGCGGCCTGGGCGGCCTTGAGCGCGTTCTGCCCGCCCACCGGCACCAGCAGCACATCGATATTGCCCATATCTTCTACCTGTTTCTGGCTGGGCACGTGGCTTAGATCGCCCAGATGGCAGGTAGTAATGCCGTCCAGATCAACCACAAAGACGTTGTTGCGCACTTCTTTGGTGGTATTCTTGGGGGCAATATGCACGCCGATCACAAAAATATCCTTCACCTCATATTCGCCGGGGCCGTTGATGATGTAGGGGGCGCCCTTAACGGCCTTGGTGTAACTGTGGTGGGGCGAGGCGTGGCTCACCGTAACAATATCGGCCTTGAGCGGTGAAAGAGAGAGGCCCAGGCTTTTATCGTAAGGGTCGGTGATTACCGTGCCCTCCCGGCTTTTCAAACGAAAACAGGCGTGACCATACCAGGTAATATCCATAGTTTTTATTTTGATCCTTATGCTCAATTTGATGTGGTTTCAATTTTACCATGATTCAAAATAGAGTACAACTAAACATAAATAGAGAATGGGGAAGGGACTTCCTTACGTATCTATTCAACAAGTTTTATTGAAACTCGTAGATGAGTACAGATTTTCACAGATTGAACTTTGGTCCATGTTCAGAACAGGTGCAAGTATGTCTGGCCCTCCCCTAACCCCTCCCAAAGGGAGGGGGGTTTTACTCCCTCTCCCTCTGGGAGAGGGTTGGGGTGAGGGCCTCACCGGGGGTAAGAGTAACAGTCTTTATGTTTTGTATCTATTATGTGATATTCGTATTTGTACTTGACATAAGTCAACAAAAAAAGACTCAGTGGATCCAATTTTTGAGTTACCTTCGGATATTTAGCCCCCTCAATCCCCCCTCGTGAGGGGGAGTTAGAGGGGGCTAAATTTGGATCTACTGATCCTGTAAACCCTATCGATTTTTTCTTGCTAGAGACAGAGAGGAAGGCTCAAGGCGTAGGGCGCTGGCCGGCAAATTTCAGAACCATTTTCCGCAGGGAGGGATTCTGCGTTAAACGGTATACCAGCAAGCCATCGGGAGCGGTGGATTGTTCCAGAATGCCGCGCACAACCATGTCGCCAATTTCGGGGCGAACCGAGGTCACCGTCCGGCCTATCCGGTCAGCGACCGTGGCAGCCGGAACCAGGGCATCCGGTTTTTGGGCAAAGTAGGTCAGGATATCCCACTTCAACAAATCACCGGCATAGCGTTCTACAAAAACCAAAAACTCAATATCAATTTCTTTGGTGGGAGGTTGCAGCGGCGGCATCATAAAATTCCTGTTTCTGTATATAGAAAATGTATCATTTTATTGCCGCTGCTCCAATAGTACTTGCATCCCAACCTGTTGAAGTTTAAGTAACTTAAGTGGCTGCGGAGGTGTCCTCTCAATATTTCGGGGGACCGAGGTCTGAGCCTGTCGAAGACCGTTGGTTTCGACAAGCTCAACCAACTCTGCCCCAGATTATTGAGAAGGTACCTGCGGAGATTGAAAATTAGAGAAGCTAATGGTATAGTAAAACAGACCTTACAACGGTGTGGTAAAGAACTATGGACTCCATCCTCATTGTTTCCGAGCAAGGGCCGGCTGTGCAGGTGATGCTTCAAACTGCCTCCAGGCAAATTAAGATTGATGTTGACACCGATTCTGACTCACTCTTTGCGCTGCCGGAGCAACAAAAATACAGCCTGCTCATTATCGATCTTGCTTTTTTGCCCGACGATTCCGGCACATTTTTCAGCCGCCTGAACCGGCACTCGCCGCATCCGGCGGTTTTGTTATTGGCCGCTCCCAACCGGCGGCAGGCGGCCATCCGGCAGCTTGAATACAGCACCGTCGATTATCTGCTCACGCCGGTGGATGAATGGGAGTTGCAAATAAAAGTAGAACGCCTGTTAGAACTTCAAGCGCTCAAATCCACGCCGCCGCCGGAAGCAGGCAGCACGGAATTATTGGCCCTGCTCCAGGCGTGCGGGGAAATCAGCCACTCTTTGCAACGAGATGAGGTGTTGAAAATCATTCTCTCGATGACCCAACAGTTGACCCAGGCCACGTTGGCCAAAGTTTATCTGGCCGACCGGGCTGAGTGTTTGAGCCGGGATCAAGCCGTCAGCCTCTCACCCGGCCAGGCCTCAAAAGAAGATACCCTGTTGTTTACGCTGGCCCAACAGGTAGCGCAAAAGCGCGAGATCATTGGCCATCCGCCAAAAGCAAGCGATGAATGGCAGCACCAACACCTCCAGAGCACGCTGACGATCCCCTTGATCTCCCACAACAAATTGATTGGAGTGCTGGTGCTGGGCAGCCGGCAGGCCAACGCCTTTTCCGATGACCAGACTCGGTGGCTCTCCATTTTCTGCGACCGGGCCGCCATTGCCATTGAAAATGCCAACTTGTTTGAAGACCTTTCGTCGGCCTATATTGATCTGGCGCAGAGCCGGGAAGAAATTTTGCACAGCCGCAATACGTTGCAGGTACTCTTTGAGGGGATTACCGACGATCTTTACATTGTTGACCGGGCGTTGACCATCCAGGCGCTCAACCAACCCCATTCCGATCAAACCGTCCCCGAAAGCGGCACGCTGGTGGGCCAGAGCTATCTTTCGCTCGATTGGGCGCGGTCCGCGCCGCAGTTACTGGAACAGATCAAGGGTGTGTTTAAAACCGGCCGGGAGTCAACCTGGATTCCGCCCAAGGAAGAGGCCCAGCCCTACCTCAAAGATCGTGAATTTCGGATTTATCCCATCCGCAACCGGCTGGGGCAGGTTGAACAGGCCGTGATCTTTGCTCAGGATGTATCTGAAAGGCGACGGTTACAGGCTTCGCTCTTTCGTTCGGCCAACCTGGTGGCGGTGGGGCAGTTGGCCGGCAGTGTAGCTCACCAGATCAATAATCCCTTAACCGTGGCTATGGCCAACAGCCAGTTAATTTTGCTTGAGGCCCCGCCCGGCAGCGAAACCCACGAGCTGACCACCGACACGCTCAAAGCCACCGAACGCATCCAGAGCATTGTCAGAAACTTGCTGGAGTTCTCTAACCAGGAAACCTACTTTTTTGTAGAAACGGATTTGATCGCCACCATCGAGGATGCGCTGGCGCTGGTGATGCGCTCGCTTAAAAAAGTGAATACCCAGGTGGAAAAAAATTATCGGGCGCGGCCCAGACTTTCGGCCAGTATCAGCCATCTGAAGCTGGTGTGGATGAACCTGCTGCTCAACGCCCGCGATGCCATCACCGGCCATGGCGGGCAGCCGCAAATTACCATTGCCACGGCCATGATTTCGGAGCGAAAAGTTAAAGTAACGTTGGCGGATAACGGGGTGGGTATCTCGGAAGAAAATCAGGAGCAGCTCTTCCGTCCGTTCTTTTCCACCAAACCGGTGGGCAAGGGCCTGGGGCTGGGGCTATACTCGGTGCATAATATTGTTGAGCGGCACAACGGCGCTATCCACGTGACCAGCCGGCCCAACGAAGGCACCACTTTTGAAATTACGCTGCCGCTTGACAACCCGCGCGATTTATAATTTATGATCCGGCCAACAAGCTGTCGGAGAAACCGGGACCTCAAAGGTTTTCAATGTGTGATCTTCCTGCCAAATCAACCTGATGATAAAAATAACTCGGCTGGGCAAAGTGTTTTCAGAAACCTTTGAGGTCTTTTTTCAACAAACTGCTAGACGATATTCAAAACGGATTGAATGGTGCGGGAAGAGATGTCGAGGCCGGTCATATCTTCTACCACTTCGGGGGCCACCAGCACCGCTGCGGCAATCATCAACAAAATACAGATGCCGATCAACAGTAAGCAGCCGCAGCCGTAGAGCATATATTGGGTGGTTTTACTTTCTTCAGATTTGGCGCTGCTCGTTTCGGACACCGGCGCGTAAGATTGAGCCTGCTGGGGCGGCGGCGATTGGTACGGATAGCCGCCCGGCTGCCCGCCGGCCATTTGAAAGACCAGGGCGGTTTGTCCAATACCAATGCTGTCGCCGGGGTTCAGTATTTGGGGCGTGGTGATCTGCACGCCGTTCACAAAGGTGCCGTTGGTGCTGTTCATATCCTCGATTACATATTGATTGCCCTGCCAGCTAATGCGGCTGTGGCGGCGCGATGCTTCCGGGTCTTGCAAAATAATGTCCACGCCCTCTTCCCGGCCTACCACCACTTGATTACCGGTAATCGAGAAGTTCATGCCGGCTTGCGCGCCCTGCCGCACCACCAGCGAAGCAGTAGGTTGAGGTTGGCCCATCATTGTGGGTTCGTTATCATACATGGTTGGTCTATCCTCCTAAAAACTGGTTTGTTGAACTATTCCCAGGTAAGCCATTCCACATCAAGCGCGCCCGTACTATACGATGGAAACCGTAATTTACCCAGGCGCCCCTCGCTGGTCCGGTAACAGGCCGAGCGGTTATCAACCAGGGCATTATTGGGATCATCAATTTCGTCGCTGGCATCAATAAAGGTATATTGGCCAAAATTGGCGTTGGCGCATTCGGTCAGGCTGAGATCGTCCAAATCGTCCACTTCACCCATCGGAGCCAACTGTACCCCCGGCTGTATCTCAAAAGTGCGGGTGATGGCCTGGACATTCCACAGAAAATCATTGCCGGGGATGATGCCCTGGTCAAGGTCAACCGTCTGGTTGGGAGAAATGGTAATAGTGCCGTTAGAAACAATGGGGTTAATAACCTGCACCGTGATCTCTTCGGTATATTCAGAGCCGTCCCGCTGTACCACCCGCATGCGGTAGGTGGTGGTCTCGTCGGGGCAATCCTGAATTGAGCCGTTGCCGCCCACGCCTTCGTCATTAATATAAACTTCCCGCACCCCGCTCACATTCCAACTGATGGTCACGCACTCGCCGCCCTGGATAGAGGTTGGCGTCACATCAAACTCCAGCAGCACCGCTTCTTCCGTGGATGTCGGCGTGGGGGTGATGGTGGGTGTTTCTGTAGGTGTAGCAGTGGGCGGCACCGGCGTGGCCGTGGGGGTGGGAGTGGGCGTCTCGGTAGGCGTGCCGGTGGGGGTGGGCGGGGCCTGAACCACCGGTACGGTATCAACATTAAAAGCATCGGCGTAAGCCGGGTCTGCCGAGACCCAGCCCAGGCCGTCAACCGCCGGATTAAAGCGGATCTGCCACCATTGGCGCGTGCCGTCTTGCCCGACAATTTCATTTTCCGAACCGGTAGGCAGCAGCCCTAACAGATCATATTCCGTGCCCGGCCCGCCGCGCACATTGAGGTCTGTTTTGGTTACCAGGCGCGGCTGGGTGGATACGGTGGGGGTGGGG
>CAZTFF010000070.1:0-26037 GCA_964612485.1 uncultured Caldilineaceae bacterium | reverse complement strand
GGCTGTTCCAAATGGATTACTACAAGAAAGATACAATCCATCGGCTCAGGATACCATTTGGATAGCCGGCAGAAATGCGCCAAGTAGAGGCGAAGTCTTCCGGGTGCGGCTCTCATTTAGCCGTCTAAAAGCCAAAGCAGCATAGCGAGTGCAAAAAATCCCCTTTCCCCCGGATGAGTTTCTGTGGAACAACTGAAAATCGGCTTTATATTAGTCCTCTAGCTCCAGTTCATCTTTGATCAATACATCCGTAGAAACATCAAAAACCTGAGAGATTTTTAACACCATCGCTACATTAGGAGTTTTTTCCCCCTTTTCTAATTGCGCTACAAAAGTATGGCTGACCTCAAGCATAGCGCCGAGTTGACGTAAGGTTAGACCATGCTTGTCACGCAAAATACGCAATTTTTCGCCAAACCTTTGCATACACACCTTTAATTTGACATTGGTCAAGAAATGTGATATTATTGCTTTTGTAAACCTATAGCTTTACAAAATCTTAAAAAGGTAGAATCACTATGGGCACTTACGACCACAAACAAATTCTATCGGATTATGCAAATAACAGAATAACGGTTGAAATGGCGATGGGATATACCTTGCAACATCTTGATAAACTTTACGACCTGCAAGCTACTGTCAATATCAATCGATATGAATTACGAGGCAGGGTAGATACACTTGAAAAAACGATCACAACCCTGCAAGCAGAAGTAAACCGCCTGACTATGCTGACTGAAAAGTCCGTGCAAAAACGCAAACAGAAAGCGTCCGATTAATCAGACAAGGCGTCCACTCAAAACATACACATCCAATATACTTTTTTGTTGGGTTCTATCTTTATGATAAGTTAAAGTTACAATTTGAGCAAGATTCTATAAAAATATACCTGGCCCATTAGCGAAAATCCTGGGGCTGTGCTAAACTAACCGTCCCCAATCAAATTTAAGAGATCAACAAGGGCGAAGCAGCCGGATCGAACATGCTTCGCCTTTGTTGCTAAAGCAATGCGAATTTGCGAGTGAGGTAAGAAGTAGATGTCAACCAACGGACACCCCCAAACATTATTTGAAAAAATCTGGAACGACCACGTAGTCGTGGCCGAACCGGACAACCCTTCGGTGCTGTATATCGACTTGCACCTGATCCACGAGGTCACGTCGCCGCAGGCGTTTACCGGGCTGCGTGAGAAGGGGCTGAACGTGCGCCGCCCCGGCAAAACCGTGGCTACGATGGACCACGGCATTCCCACCACACCGCCGGATGTGCCCATTTCCGATGAAATGGTCATCAAACAGATCAGCCAGCTTGAAAAGAACTGCACCGAGTTTGGCATTCCGCTGCACGGCATGCACAGTCCCAATCGCGGCATTGTCCACGTGATTGGGCCGGAACTGGGCCTGACCCAACCGGGCATGACCATTGTCTGCGGCGACAGCCACACCAGCACGCACGGCGCGTTTGGGGCGCTGGCCTTTGGCATTGGCACCAGCGAAATTGAGCACGTGCTGGCCACGCAATGCCTGCTGCAAACCAAACCCAAAACCTACGCCGTAAAGGTGAACGGCACGCTCAAAACAGGCGTGACCGCCAAAGACATTATCCTCAACCTCATTTCCCGCATCGGCATTGGCGGCGGCACCGGCTACGTGTTTGAATATACGGGCAGCGCCATTCGCAGTTTATCGATGGAGGAACGCATGACCATCTGCAATATGTCCATTGAAGGCGGCGCGCGGGCCGGGATGGTGGCGCCGGATGACACCACGTTTGAATACATCACCGGCCGGCCCCACGCCCCGCAAGGGCGGGCTTGGGACGAGGCTGTGGACCACTGGCGCACCCTGCCCACCGACGCGGGCGCTGTTTTTGACACCGAAATTACGATTGACGCCGACGCGCTGGAGCCGATGATCACCTACGGCACCAACCCCGGCATGGGCATGAAAATCAGCCAGGCTATTCCTGATCCTACGAGCATCAAAGATGTCAGCGAGCGGCAGACGCTGGAAAAAGCGCTGGCCTATATGAACTTGCAGCCGGGCCGGCAACTTCTGGGCCAAAACGTGGATGTGGTCTTTTTGGGCAGTTGCACCAACTCCCGCCTGTCCGACTTGCAAGCGGCGGCCCAACTCATCAACGGGCGCAAGGTAAGCGACAGCGTACGGATGATGGTAGTGCCCGGCTCCCAGCAAGTCAAACAGCAGGCCGAGGCCGAGGGCCTGGACAAAATCTTCAAAGCAGCCGGGGCCGAATGGCGCGAGTCCGGCTGCTCGATGTGTATTGCCATGAACGGCGATCAACTCGCACCAGGGCAGTACGCGGTGAGCACCAGCAACCGCAACTTCGAAGGCCGCCAGGGTAAAGGCGGGCGCACCTTTTTAGCCAGCCCGCTCACGGCTGTGGCCGCGGCGGTCAATGGCCAAATCACCGATGTGAGAACGATGTTGGAGCAGGGTAGCAGGGTAGCAAGGTAGCAGAGCAACAAATCAATGTTTACGTAACACGCGATACACCATAGATTTTGAGGTTACATCATGGAAAAATTCACTAAATTATCCGCCACGATGGTGGTGGTTCCTACCGAAAATATCGATACCGACCAGATCATTCCCGCCCGCTTTTTGAAAGTGACCGACAAGCAGGGCCTGGGCGACGCGCTCTTTTTCGACTGGCGGTACAATGAAGATGGCAGCCCCAAAGAAGATTTTATTCTTAACACCGAGCAGGGCCGCAAAGCCAAAATTCTGGTGGCGGGCGATAACTTTGGCTGCGGCTCCAGCCGCGAACACGCGCCGTGGGCCATTATGAGCTACGGCTTCCGCGCCGTGGTTTCCACCGGCTTTGCCGACATCTTCCGCAACAACTCGCTCAAATTGGGGTTGGTGCCGGTGATTGTAGACGAAGAAACCCACTGGCAGATCAAAAGCCTGGTGGCAGAAGAGCCGGACACCGAAATCACCGTTGATCTGGAACGGCAAAAACTGGTTCTGCCCGATGGCCGCCAGGTTGATTTTCCCATCGATACCTTCAGCAAAACCTGCATTCTCAACGGAGTCGATCAACTGGGCTACCTGCAAAATCACGCCGAGGCGGTAGAAGCTTACGAAGCGGCCTACCCCGACCGGGTCAACACCCTGGCCGGCTGATAGGGGCGGCGCGTGTTGGCTGAATCAATTACTCTATGATAAACTACGGAACCTAAAGATAGGTTACATACCGCAAAACCACAACCTAAACCTGAAATCAACGATGGGGGAATTTCGGCAGCCTTTCCCCCATCTTTGAGTATATACTGATCAAATCAATTAATTTATAGGAGATACACAGATGGCTAAACTCAAAGATGTCATCGCTGCGGGTGTTGTTACCGGCGATGATGTACAGAAAGTGTTTGAAGTTGCAAAAAAGAACGAATTTGCGCTACCCGCCGCCAACGTAGTGGGCACCGAAAGCACCAACGGCGTCATTGAGTCGGCGGCCAAGGCCAACGCGCCCGTTATTTTGCAGTATTCCAACGGCGGCGCGGTATTTTTTGCCGGTAAAGGCCTGAGCAACGACGGCCAAAAAGCCGCCATTGCCGGAGCCGCCTCCGGCGCGCGTCACGTGCATGATGTGGCCGCGCTGTACGGCGCCCGCGTGATCCTGCACACCGACCACGCCGCCCGCAAACTGCTCCCCTGGATTGACGGCCTGCTCGACGCCGGCGAAGAATTCTACAAAGTTCACGGCGTGCCGTTGTTCAGCTCCCACATGCTTGATCTGTCGGAAGAACCCATTCAAGACAACATCGAAACCTCCAAACGTTATCTGGAACGCATGAGCAAAATCGGCATGACGCTGGAAATCGAACTGGGCGTGACCGGCGGCGAAGAAGACGGTGTGGATCACACCCACATCGATAGTTCCCGCCTCTACACCCAGCCCTCAGAAGTGGCCTATGCCTATGAAGAACTGGGCAAAGTCAGCGACCGCTTCACCATTGCCGCTGCCTTTGGCAACGTTCACGGCGTATACAAACCCGGCAATGTCAAACTTACGCCCAAGATTCTGCTCAATTCCAATAATCACGTGCAGGAAAAATTCAATACCGGCCCCAAACCCGTGAGCTTTGTCTTCCACGGCGGGTCCGGCTCCAGCGCCGAAGAAATCCGTGAAGCCATTTCCTATGGCGTCGTCAAGATGAACATCGACACCGACTTGCAGTGGGCTACGTGGGATGGCGTTCACAGCTACTACAAAGCCAACAAAGATTACCTGCAAGGCCAGATTGGCAACCCCGAAGGCGAAGACAAGCCCAACAAAAAGAAATACGATCCCCGCGCTTGGCTGCGCGCCGGCCAGGAATCGTTTGTGGCCCGCATGATGAAGGCGTTTGAAGAATTAAACAATATCAATACCCTCGATCTGGATGTTGACTAATCGACAACCGTTTGATAAGATAGTGCCTAACCCCTAAACATTTTTAGTCGGGTGAGGCTTTAGACAAATGCGAGGGGTTTTATGCTCCTCGCATTGTCACTTATTTTCACAAACAGGAAGCAGCAAATTTATGCAAGCACACCAACCTAATAAGGGTGTCGACAGAGGCGTCTCACGGGCGATGGTCAGTTTTGTAACCATCGCCCGTCGCATTGGAACCGAATACGGTATGTTGAGAAATGAGTGACGAGTGAAGCATAATTCACTCATCACTTGTCACGCGCCATTTGCTTCAACTGAAATGAAACGCGCCTGAATGATATACGAAGGGCATAGCGCGTAAAACATTTTTTGATCACATTGATTTTCAAGAGCATTGATAGAGAGCTATTCGGAGGTTCCAATGAGTAAGCAAATTTTTTTATACGACACCACCCTGCGCGACGGCACCCAGGGTGAAGGCATTTACCTTTCCTGTAACGACAAATTAAAAGTTGCCCGGAAACTGGACGAGTTTGGCGTGAAGTATATCGAGGGCGGCTGGCCCGGCTCTAACCCTAAAGATGCCGATTTTTTTGCCCGGCAGGGCGAACTGGACCTAAAAAACGCCAAGATCACCGCCTTTGGCAGCACGCGCTACAAAGGCCACACCTGCGATACCGATCCGAATATCCAGGCCCTGGTTGAAGCCGATACGCCGGTCGTGACCCTGGTGGGCAAAAG
The DNA here is from genome assembly GCA_964612485.1 of uncultured Caldilineaceae bacterium. Taxonomy (GTDB): domain Bacteria; phylum Chloroflexota; class Anaerolineae; order 4572-78; family J111; genus JAFGNV01. The sequence goes on along the minus strand of CAZTFF010000070.1, from coordinate 20,892 downwards.
CTGGGACCTGCACGTTCACCACGTGCTGGAAACTGACCCCGAAGAAAACCTGGATATGATCGCCGAGAGCGTGAAATATTTCAAAGATCGAAACAAAGAAGTGATTTACGACGCCGAGCACTTTTTCGACGGCTACAAGGCTCATCCCGAATACGCCATGCTTACCTTGCAGGCCGCCGTGCAGAGCGGCGCCGATTGCCTGGTGCTGTGCGATACCAACGGCGGAGCCACCCCCTGGGAAATTGAAGAGATCACCCAACGCGTGGCCGAAAAATTTGAAGGTGTGCAGTTGGGCATCCACGCCCACAACGATTCTGAGTTGGGCGTGGCCAATACGCTGGCCGGGGTTCGCGGCGGCGCGGTTCACGTGCAGGGCACGGTCAACGGCTATGGCGAGCGCGTGGGTAATGCCAACCTCATCAGCGTGATTCCCGATTTACAGCTAAAAATGGGCTACCAGTGCGTTAGCGAGGAGCAGCTCAAAAGCCTGACCACCATTTCCCGCTACGTGGACGAACTGGCCAATATGGTGCCCAACATTCGCCAGGCCTTTGTGGGCGATGCGGCCTTTGCCCATAAAGGCGGCATCCACATGGCCGCTATCCGCAAAGTTGAAGAAAGCTACCAGCATATGGACCCCACGCTGGTGGGCAACCAGAAACGCAACCTCATTTCCGAGTTGTCGGGGCGGGGCAACATTTTGCACAAAGCGGAAGAGTTGGGGTTGGACGCCAGCCGCGACGAGGCCAAACAGGTGCTGGAGCAGGTAAAAACGCTGGAAAACCAGGGGTATACCTTTGAAGGGGCCTCGGCCTCTATTGACATTATGCTGCGCCGGGTAGCCAACGGCTACCAGCCTCCCTTTGAAGTGGTTGATTTTATGGTGATCACCGAAAATCGGGAAGGACGCGGCCTGTTCACCGAGGCCACGGTAAAAATAAAAGTGGGGGATGAAATTCGGCACACCGTGGCCGAAGGCAACGGCCCGGTGAACGCGCTGAATGTGGCGCTGCGCCGGGCGCTGTACCAGGATTTTCCACAGCTAAAAAATGTGCATCTGACCGACTACAAAGTTCGTATTTTAGACAGCGATTCCGGCACCGCCGCCTATACCCGGGTGATGATTGATTATCACGATGACAAGAGCGGCCACATCTGGACCACGGTTGGCGCTCATACCAACATCATCGAGGCCAGTTGGCGCGCGCTGGTTGATAGTATGGAATACGCGCTGCTTAACGGCCAAAAACTCCAATAAAGAAAACCGGGGCCGGTCTTATGGGCCGGCCCTGTCTATATTTTCAAAGGTGAAAACAAAATGCATCCTACGGCTCAGAAAGTTGCTGATGCGGCCCAAAAACTGGGGCTGAGCATCACCATCAAAGAATTCGAGACCAGCACCCGGACAGCAGAAGATGCGGCCAACTCAATTGGCTGCGCGGTGGGGCAAATTGTCAAATCGCTGCTGTTTGTAGTGAACGGCCAGCCCACGTTGGTTTTGGTCAGCGGCCCGAACCGGTTGGATGAAAAAAAGCTGGCAGCGTTGTGCGGGGTTGGCAAGAAAAAGATCAAACGCGCCAATGCCGATATTGTACGCCAAGCCACTGGCTTTGCCATTGGCGGCGTGCCGCCCTTTGGGCACGCCACGCCCCTGCCCACCTACATCGATGAGGATTTCTGGCAATTTGAGGTTATTTGGGCCGCAGCCGGTACCCCCAATGCGGTGTTCGATATTGCGCCGGATGAATTGGCGCGGGTAACCGGGGGCACAAAATCCGATTTAAAAGTAAAGGCGTAAAAAAAAAAGCCCCTCCGGTACGAGGGGCTTTTTTTTTATCCCGTCCCAAACTGCCGGTCTCCGGCATCACCCAAACCGGGCACGATATAGCCAATCTCGTTGAGCTTTTCATCAACAGCAGCCAAATGGATGTCAACATCCGGGTGGGCATCGTGTAAGGCTTTGATGCCTTCCGGCGCGGCAATCAGCCCCATAAATTTGATGTCTTGCGCGCCCCAATCTTTAAGAATATCGATGGTGGCAGCGGCGGACCCCCCCGTGGCCAGCATGGGATCCAGCACAATGCAGATTTGGACAGTAGGCGAAATCGGCAATTTATTGTAATACTGCACCGGCTGCAAGGTTCGCTCATCCCGGAAGAGGCCAATGTGCCATACCTCGCTGCCGGGCATCATCTCCCACACGCCTTCGACCATGCCCAAACCGGCCCGTAAAATGGGAACCAGGCCAATGCGCTCTTTGAGCGTAGCGCCGCCAGTAGATGCCAGTGGGGTTTCAACGCGGATTAGCTCCACCTCCAAATCCTGGGTGGCTTCGTAGGCCAGCAACAAGGAAATTTCCCGCACCAATTCGCGGAATTTTCGGGCATCGGTATTCTTATCACGTAAGTGCGTTAATTTGTGTTGGACCAGCGGATGCTGGGATTCATATACATTTTTCATCAAAACACCACCTGTAGAGATTGTCTGCCCCAAATAATTTTTGGTTGATTGGCAAAGTTTACCTGTTGCTCGCCGGGACAGGTTGCCGCATTATAAACCGCCCGCGTCGAAATGACAAGGGCTGTTACTTTTTGCCGAAGGATTTGCCCAATGCTATAATACGGGCAGTTATTTTTTCTGAAATTGCTCAGATTATTAAGGAGAAAACTATGAGATTTGCTGGACTAGGTGGCTGGGAATGGCTCATCATTTTGGTGATTGTGATCATCCTTTTTGGTGGCAGCCGGTTAGCGGGTGTTGGTAAGGCCCTGGGCCAATCCATCCGTGAATTCCGCGAAGGCGTTTCCGGTGGTCAGAAAAAAGAGGAAGGCGAAGAAAGCGCCGATACCTCCGACACCGCCGACGAAAAACCCCCGGAAGAAAGCTAAAGTTTCAGCCCCATTACCAATATTTACAAAAACGCCTTGTTAGTAAGGCGTCGCCATAATATTGCGTATAAACAAAATGCAGCCTCAGATGGGCTGCATTTTGTCTAGGGATAAACCCGGCCCAGCGTACGCGGGAAGGGATTGGTTTCGCGGACGTGGTGAATGCCCGCAATCCAGGCCACGGTGCGCTCGACGCCCAGGCCAAAGCCGCTGTGAGGCACGCTGCCATAACGCCGCAGGTCAAGATACCAGGTAAAAGCGTCTTCCGGCAAGTTTTCCTCGTGGATGCGTTTTAGCAGCAGATCGGGATCGCTGATGCGCTCGCTGCCGCCGGTGATCTCGCCGTATCCTTCGGGGGCCAGCAGGTCAACGCTTTTACACACTTCGGGACGATTCGGCCACGGTTCCATATAAAAGGCTTTGCATTCGCTGGGAAAGCCGTAGATAAAAATAGGCTGATCGAATTGTTTGGTCAGTTCGGTTTCGTGCGGGCTGCCAAAATCCTGACCCCACTCAATCTCCAACAATTCCTTTAAGTCCGGATCATCCGTTTCGGCCCGGATTTTCTGAAGCCGCGCCAACGCGTCATCGTAAGAAACACGGGGGAAGGGCGCCACCACCTTTTCCAGCATGGTAGTATCGCGCTCCAACACCTTCAGTTCTTCGGCCCGTTCTTCGAGGCAGCGCTGCACCACGTAGCTCACAAATTCCTCTTGCATGGCCATCAAGCCATCCAAATCGCAATAGGCCATTTCCGGCTCCAGCATCCAGAATTCGGTCATGTGGCGGCGGGTTTTGCTTTTTTCCGCCCGAAAGGTGGGGCCAAAGCAGTAAACCTTGCCAAAGGAGTAGATATTGGCTTCGTTATAGAGCTGGCCTGTTTGGGCCAGATACACGATTTCATCAAAATAATCTACCTCAAAGAGCGTGCTGGTGCCTTCGCCGGCAGCGGGGGTAAGAATGGGCGTGGACATTTCGACGTAGCCGTGATCATCGAGCCAATCGCGGCAGGCCCGCATAACGGTAGCCCGCAGGCGGAGCAGCGCCCATTGCAAACGGCTGCGAATCCAGAGGTGGCGGTTATCGAGCAAGAATTCTATGCCGTGTTCTTTGGGCGTAATGGGATACTCTTCCGCCACCTGGATCACCTCCAGATCAGCCGTGTCAATCTCATAACCGCCCGGTACGCCCGGCGCGCGCTCATTTTCTTTGACCACGCCGGTCACTTTTAAGGCCGACTCCTGGGTCAACCGTTTGCCGGCTTCAAAAGTTTCAAGGGGTAGGTTGGGTTTGAACAGCACCGCCTGCATAATACCGGTGCCGTCGCGTACCTGTAAAAATTGAATTTTGCCCTTGCCGGTTTTGGCATACAGCCAGCCTTGCAGGGTCACTTCTTCGCCAATATGATCGGCAATGTTTTGAATAGAAATAATTTCAGCCAATGATGCCTCCCTAACCTAACCCGGATACCGGGATCAAAAAGATAAATGTAGCCAAAAATTCTTGTACAATGATCAGATTCTTCATTGGTTAGACCTCAGCGTCCCAATAAAAGTAAAGCGCCGGCCACAATCGCCCAAATAGCCGCCACCATCTCTTTGGCGGCAAATGAAACATTTAACAAGGGAAATAGCCCCAATACCACAATGAGAAAAAGCGCCAGCAGTAACCGGCCCAGATTTTTGGTGGGCTGCTGGCGGATTTCTAACAGAATGAAGATACCCGCCACCACGGCCAGAATGGCCAGAAACATTTGAAAATCGGGCAGCGTAAATACGTTGAGCGCTGCCAACCCATACAAAATCAACCATACCGCTAACAATAACGTGCCTAATTTGCTGACAAGAAATTTCATCACAAATTCCTTTCTGAGAAATATAGTTTAAGCAGAAGGTAAAATAATTTAGAAACCGGCCCGCCGGCCCGATTCAGCCATCTCTTTGAGGTTGGCCAGGCTGCGTTTCATGGTGCGACGGATGGCAATCTGACGGCCCAGCGCATCCAGAATCCGGGCAATAAAACCGTTGGGCTTGTAATCCCAAACCCAGGTTACCTTGGTATCGCTGCCCATCGCATCAAAATCCCAGATAAATTCGCTGCCCCGCCCAAAGGGACTGGTTTTAGCCGGATCGAGTATTTGCATCCGGGAACGCTGTGGAAACTGATAGGTGGATACTTCACCATCCCAACTGAACACGGAATTACCCTGGCGGGCATCAACTCGGATCAACACGCCCTGGCGCAGCGGGCCGGGAGACAATATCTCCATGCGTTCTATCTGTTCATCCCACTCAGGCCGCTTTTTAGCATCGTGACAAAACTTAAACAGTTGAGGCCGCGCAACTGAGATTTCAATCTGCTCTTCAAGACGAGGCATAATTTTTCTCCTATATTAAGGCTGCCTCTATTGTACTATGAACTCCCATTACGTGCCAGCAGTGGCCCTCGGAACAAGGCGTTTGATTGTCAAACACGTTTGCTTCTCAAGCTTTTGCCAAAGCCCTCACTCTGGCTTATCATACAAAAACCATGGCGATAGAAACCGGTTCAAAGCAGACAACTTCATCCTCCCTCTGGATGCGGCTCAAGCCATTTTTAGAATGGCCCTGGGAACTCATCCCCTTTTTGTTTTTGTTTAGCCGACTATATACCCAAACGATGTCGCCCGGCCTCAGTTCCTGGCAAATCGAAGGGTGGCATTCGGCCATTTTGCAGATTACGGGCAGTACCTGGGGCGTGCCCTACGCCCCAAGCTATCCGCTTTACACATTGTTCTCCAACATTTTTGCGCGGTTGGCCGGTTTGCTGCCGGGCATCGCCGGCACATCCATGGTGTGGCGAGTTACCTTTTGGTCTACGCTTACCGGTTTGCTGACGTTGGTGGTGGTGTATTTGATCGTCCGCCGGTTAACGCGCCACCGCGCGAGCGCATTGATTGCCGGGAGCCTGTTGGGCATCAGCGTTACCTTTTGGCAAGCAGCCATTGTAGCCGAAATCTACAGTTTCAATGTTTTGATTTTTTCACTGGCCTACTGGCTGGCTATCAAATGGAGCCAGACCCCGCAAAAACGATGGCTGTTGGGCCTGGGAGTAGCGCTGGGCGCCGGCCTGGCTCATCACAGTACCGCTCTTATTCTGATTCCTACGATGGCGCTGTGGGTGGCGATTCAACATCCACCGGCAGAAAAAAAGACAAAGTATTGCCGGAGCCTTGTGTGTCACGTATTGATTGTAGCCGGTGCGATGCTGATTCCCTTGCTGGCCTATCTCTATCTGCCCTGGGCCAATCAATACCGGCCCGAAACCTCCTGGCTTTCTCCCGCTATCTCCGGCTGGGAAGAATGGGGCGCGGTAGTTTTGGGATGGGACATCTGGAGCCAGGCAGCGCTGCCTGATTCTTTTAACGGCTGGTTCAACGCGCTGAAAATTGTGTTTGAACAACAAGCCCGCCAACTAACGGCTGTTGGCGTGATTGTTGGCATCGCCGGCCTTTTCTCCCGTAAAAAAAATTTGTGGCTGTTTGGATTACCATTGGCGGCCTTTGTCTTATGGGGAATAGCTTACCCGGCTCCACCGATTGAGGGAATACTTATTCCGCTTACCCTGATCCTGTGCATCGGCATAGGTTTGAGCCTTGCCGCTGTCTATAAAATTGCCGTTTTCCATCTGGTGCGATTGCTCAGAACTCGAGACGAAGTTTTTAGAGGAAGGGGTTTGATCACCGGGGTTCGGATCACGCTCTCGCTGGCCCTGCTGGTGGGCGCTTATTTTCTGTTCCGCCCGCTGGCGCAGGCAAATTATCACACCGTAGATCAGAGCGACGACTGGCAGGCCGTGGATTTGGTGGAAGAAATAACCGCCATGGCCCGGGCCGGAACCCCCTTGACCATCATCGGCCAGGCCAAAAGCGTGCTGCCGAGTTTAGTTTACAGCAAGATCATCAACCAGCAGCCGGTGGAACCTCTCTCCACCGAGCGCGTAAGCCGGATGCCGGAAACAGCCAGTATCGCCCTGCTGAGAAACCGCTTTGAGCAGGGCCGCCGGATTCTGGCCGACCTGGAGACGATTGAATCAGGCGCGATTCCCTGGCTCACAGAAGCGATTGAGTCCGGGCAAATTTTCCAGGCGCCCACCGGCCACCCTTTTCTGTGGGAACTGCTGCCCCGCCCCATGAGCAACGTGCTCCCGCCCCAAGAAAACTGGCAGCAAATTCCGCCGGAACAGTTTCTCGATGGCCGACTGTCGATCATTGCCTACAATCAGCAGCCGGTTCATAAAAGAACCGGCTGTTTTTTGCGGCTGACCCTTTTCTGGCGGGCAGAAAAATACATTGACGATGATTATTACGTTGCCGTGCAACCCCTGGGTGGAGAAACCGTTCTGGATAAAAACGATCACCTGGCTCTAATGCGCGGCTATTTGCCCACCTCCCAAATGCGCCCCGGCGAAATTGTGCGGGATGAGATCGACCTGCGTATCCGCCGACCCACCGCTCTCCCCGGCGTGATGCTGGTGATCAATCTGTACCAAGTTCAAGGCGATCAATTTCCCACCTTTGGCGAAGTAACGCTGCCGATCACCATCAATCCCCAAGATTGCAAATAAACGCCGCCGATTTCAAATTTTAAAGGTTAAAATTTCACCCGCCCCGTATCATACTTCTTGATTTCCAGACACATAATTGAGAAGAAAATAATCTTCATAACACACCGGCGGGGTAAGGCCGGTCATCAACATCATTAGGGAGGAGTTCTGCATGAACAACATTAGTGCATGTATCGAAGGACTTTACCTGTCGGCGCAAATACCGTGGCCGCAATTGGCCAAGGATGAAAATTTACGAGAATTTGCCAATGGGCTGATTCCTATGGCGCTGTACTACGATGACGCCTCATGGACGCTGGCCGACCTGCTTCATCACTCCGGCCCGCAAACCTATCCTCTCCTCACTGCCCTGCTCATTCTGGATGCCGAAGTCAATGCTGTGGTAGAAGATAAACAACCCGTGTTTCCGCTGCCCGGCTTTATCACTTACCGCTCTAAACTCTCGCCCGACAAATTTCCTTTGAATACAATCCGCGTGCCGCCTTTGAACACTGATGGCCATTACTTTCTGTCGTTGTCCAACGATGGTTTTTGCACGGCCATTCGGCTGGACCTTCACCCGCGACTTCACGTGGCCGGCCACGTCAGGATCGCCGCCAGCAGCCCAACCCGCATCCCTATTCGCCTGCGAGCCATCGAACACCGGCTGGAAAGGCAAACTTTGACCCCGGATCTTATTGAAACCGCCATCACCACCGCCAACCCGGCCCTGCCCAAACCGCTGACAGCGTGCGAACAACAGCATTTGAACCAGGTGCTGCAAGGTTTGATTTAAGGAAAAATTATGAACCGCGCTGCGCTGGACCCCGCCCGCCACCGCGCTGACCACCACGCTCCGTTATAGCGATAGCCTCATCACCGAAAGCGCCTGGAACAACGCCCTCGAATTGACCGGTACACTCTCCGGCAGCATCGGCATTTACACCGCGACTGTGCCCTATGGCAGCGGCATCCGCTATTTCGCCCTCAAAACCGAAGGCGAGGGAGGGATGTCGGCCCTCTCGAACAACGCCTTCTGGCCTGCCAAAAATGTTTACCTGCCCATCATTATAAAACCCTAGCCGGAAAGAAGCCCCAAACAAATTTGACGCATTCCCAACTTGAATTATAATTTCGGTCGAGGTAAAAATGTTTTTTCAAAATCCGGCCCTCAACACCAGATTGAATAGAAGCTGCCAAACTTCTACAACCGTGGACGCTTTATCGTAGTGCGTCCACTCGCTGTATTTTATGTAAACCAAACCGTGGACGTACGCCGTCCACGGTTTTTTGTTGGAGATCTCCTGTAACTGTGGACGGCTGCCTGTCCACGGTTTTTTATTTCTAAAGGAGACTTTCTGATGATCAATTTACGATTAGACAACCTCACCTTCAGCCATCCCGCAGGGTTGGTCTTGGAAAACATCAACTGGGCCATCCAACACGGCCAAAAAATCGGCCTGGTTGGCCCCAACGGCGCCGGCAAAAGCACGCTGCTCAAACTGCTCACCGGTGAACTAATCCCGGACGATGGCTTTGTTTTCAGAGCCAAAGGCGTGACCGTGGGCTACCTGCCGCAAGAGATCCAGGCCGATCCCCAAAAAAGCGTGCTCGTCGACGCGCTCACCGCCTCGCAGCGGGTGGCGGAATTGGAAGCGCAATTACAAACGGTGGAAACCTCTCTGGCCAATCCGACTATTTACAATGATGAAACTGCCCTGACCCAGACGCTGGAACGGCAAGCAACCTTGCTGGACGCCTACGAAGAAGCCGGCGGGTTGAGTTATGAAAAAACGGTCAAGGCCACCCTGCGGCAGTTGGGCTTTGCCGATGAAGAATTTGAACTGCCAACCCACATTTTGAGCGGCGGCCAAAAAAAGATGCTGGCCCTGGCCAAACTGGTAGTCAATCAGCCTTCCGTTCTGCTGCTGGATGAGCCGGACAATCACCTTGATCTGGACGGCAAACAGCGGTTAGAAGCGTTCATCCATCGGTATGATGGAGCCGTCATCATCGTGTCGCACGACCGTTACCTGCTGGATGAGGTGGTTGACGGCATCGTGGAATTGGCCGGCGGCAAGCTGGAGTTTTTCAGCGGCAACTACTCGGCCTACGTAACCGAAAAAGAACTGCGCCAATTGCGTCAGGCCCAACTATACGCGGCCCAGCAAAAAGAAATTGCCCGGCTGGAAGCCGCCATCGCCCGCTTTGAACTGTGGGCCAGCCTGGTGATCGACGAGCGCCACATCAAACAGGCCCGCAACAAGCGCCGCCAGATTGAGCAGATGGATAAAGTGGACAGGCCGTTGGAGCAGAAAAATATGAACCTGCAACTCAACGGCTGGCGCGGCTCGGACAAAGTGCTGGAACTGATCGATGTGTTCAAGGGGTTTGATGATGATCTGATCCTGGCGGGCTTGAATTTCACCTTGTGGCACAGCCAGCGGGTAGGTCTGATCGGCCCCAACGGCGCGGGCAAAAGCGTGCTGTTTCGCTGTATTACGGGGCAAGAAACGCCCAGCGGCGGAACCATCAAAATTGGCCCCAGCGTAAAAATGGGCATTTACACGCAAGAGCATCAAAATCTGGATTATGCCAAAACATTGGTGGCCTCGGTGCGGGATGTCAAACCGATGTATGAGGACCAGGCGGTGGCCTTTTTGGGCAAGTTTCTGTTCCCGTACCAGAAGGCCACCACCCAAACCGTCGGCAGCCTGAGCGGCGGAGAGCGCAGCCGGCTGCAACTGGCGCTGTTGATGCTGCAAGAACCCAATTTTTTACTGCTCGATGAACCCACCAACAACCTCGACATTCAATCCGCCGAAGTGCTGGAACAGGCGCTGGATGATTTCAACGGCGCGGTGCTGGTGATCTCGCACGACCGGTATTTTTTGGATAAAGTGGTGGATAAAATCGTGGAATTGAACCCCGATGAGAGCGCGTTGGTGGAATATTTGGGCGGCTATACGGATTATTTGGAAAGTAAGTAAGATTGATATTCCAAAAGCAGTTACACGGAGATTCACGGAGAATACGCAGAGTAATACAGAGTATTTTTAGTTTTCTGCGGGTCCTCAGTGTTTCTCTGTGTTCCTGCTATCGTATGGCTATGCCGCCTTTTTCAAGAGATTGGCCGGTTTATTTTGCCGCACCAGTTCCCGCAATTTGTCTAACACCACACGCTGCCCGGTTTGGGGATCAACATAGTACCACTGCTCCCAGCCGTTGCAGGGGGCGTGGCTGATCTCGCGGCCTACTTGATGAATAGAGCCGGTGACGCCGTTACATTTGAGGTGGCCGTTGGCCAGTACCGTGGCCGCAATAGTGCTGTTGCGGCCAAAATAAAGCTTTTGGCCCGGTTTCAGCAAGTCGCGCTCTAACAATTTGCCAAACGGCACGCGAGGCAGATCGCGTTTGCTGGGGAAAGTATAAATCTCTTCGGTGTAAGTTTCCGGCGCGACCGCATCGAGCCGTTGTTGGGCGATGTCCACATAAAGCGGGTCCTGCTCGATACCAATCCAGCGGCGGTGCAATTTTTTGGCCACCGCGCCGGTGGTGCCGGTGCCAAAGAAGGGGTCCAGCACCACATCGCCGGGGTTAGAACTGGATTGGATGACGCGGTACAACAACGCCTCCGGCTTTTGGGTGGTATGCGCCTTGCTTCCGTTCACCTTGATGCGCTCTTTGCCGGTGCAGAGCGCGATTTCCCAATCGCTGCGCATCTGCACATCGCCATTGAGAGCTTTCATAGGGTGATAGTTGAAAGTGTATCGCGCGCCCTTCTGTTTTTGCGCCCAGAGCAGGGTTTCGTGGGCGTTGGTAAAGCGTACGCCGCGAAAATTAGGCATGGGATTGGTTTTGACCCACACCACATCATTGAGCAGCCAGTAGCCCAAATCCATCAAAATGGTACCCACCCGGTAAATGTTGTGGTAACTGCCGATCACCCAGATGGTGCCGGACTCTTTGAGCACGCGGCGGCAGGCGTTTAGCCAATCGTGGGTGAAACGGTCATACTCGGCCAAACTGTCAAATCGATCCCACGCATCATCCACAGCGTCCACTTTGGTCATATTGGGTCGCCACAATTCCTGCTGGAGTTGCAGGTTATAGGGTGGGTCGGCAAAAATGAGATCGATGGATTTTTCCGGCAGGGTTTCCAGAATTTCAATGCAGTTGCCCTGGATAATTTGATCGAGGGGCAGCGTTGGTTGGCTCAAGATATTTCTCCGGCAACATTGAAGGAGGTTGACTAGACATAACATTAAAATTTATGTAAAGTATACCACAGGTCGATATTTTTTGCCAGCCAAAACCAAACTTTACCGGGAGTACCAAATTTTTTGACCATCTGACAGATAAGTTATACGATTGTAGTATAGGGCCTAACCAGTTAGGGCCTAACCAGTTAGGGCCTAACCCGTGAACTTCTTGTACAACAAACAAGAAGTTCCAGTAGCACATTTCTTTTTGTTTCCGGCTTTGGAAGCAGCGCGGCTTTGTCCGGGTTAGGGATAAAAGGAGATTTTTAGAAAGAGGTCATCATTGAATCTTACAGAGCATCAACATCCCCGGCAGTTTACGCCATTCATTGGACGGCAGCGGGAACTGGCAAAGATCGCCGGGCTGCTGTGCGATCCAGGCTGCTGCCTGCTAACCCTCGTGGGGCCGGGCGGCATCGGCAAAACCAGCCTGGCAATTGAAACCACCAGCCGGCTGGCCGATTGCTTCTCCGATGGGGTCTATTTTGTTCCGTTGCAGGCCGTAGCCTCGCCCGAATTTCTGCCGCCCGCCATTGCCGATGCGCTGGGTTTGAAATTATCCGGCAACGATGACCCGATGCTGCCCCTGCTCAATTATCTCCGGGACAAAACCCTGCTGCTGATTTTGGATAATATAGAGCAATTACTGGCTGCCCCCGCATTGCCATCGGCTGAAACAGGCCAAGTAACAATCGATTTGCTTTCTGACCTGCTCCAGGCTGCGCCGGCGGTCAAACTCTTGGTGACTTCGCGGGAAGTACTCAACCTGCAAAACGAGTGGCTTTTCCCGGTTGAGGGCCTGGCTGTTCCCGTCGACACGGCTGCCGGTGATTGGACCAACGTTGAGGCTGCCCAACTCTTTGTGCAACGAGCCAGGCAGGTTCGCCGCGATTTTCCGGCAGACGCCGAAGCCGCCGATATGGGGCGCATCTGCCGGCTGGTGGAGGGCATGCCGCTGGCGCTGGAACTGGCCGCCACCTGGACCAAAACTATGACCTGCGCCGATGTAGCCGATGAAATTCAGCGCAGCCTTGATTTTCTATCCACTCCGCTGCGGGATGTTCCCGCCCGGCATCGAAACATGCGGGCCATTTTTGATTACACCTGGGAACACCTCACCCCGGCTGAACAGAATGCCTTTCGACAATTGTCGGTCTTTCGAGGCGGTTTTACCCGCGAGGCTGCTGAAGCCGTGGCGGAAGCCGGTCTATCGATGTTGTCCACGCTGGTCAACAAATCGCTGCTGTACTGGGAATCGGACAGCCGGCGCTACCACGCCCACGAACTTCTCCGCCAGTTTGGCGAGCAGCAACTGGCGCAGGCGCCGGAAATCCAAAACCAGTCCCAGGATTTGCACGCCAAATATTACACCACGTTTCTTGGCGACCGGTTTAATGATCTCGCCGGAGCGCGGCAGGGAACGGCGCTGGCTGAGATTGGCGTTGAATTAGGCAATATCCGCGCCGCGTGGAAACGGGCGGTTGAGCAGCGATTTCAGGCTGAATTGGAATATGCGGCGATGGGCTTGCACACCTTCTATCAATATCGCGGCCATTTCCGCGAGGGTGTGGATACGTTTGCCGCGGCGGTTAGGGCTGTAGAAGCGGCCCCGCCGTCTCTGGAACGAGACCGGGCTTTGGCGGCATTACTCAACTGCGCGGGGTGGTTCGAGATGCGTTTTGGCCGGATTCAGGCAGCAACCCGAATGCAGGAGAAAGCGCTGGCTCTATTTGAGTCGCATAAGTTGCTGCCCGCCCCCGGCCAGGGCACCGATCCCCTCACCGCCTTATCGCTGCTGGCCGCCACCCGTGGTGATCACAAACAAGCTCTGCATTTAGGCCGGCAGGCCATGCAGCGGGCAGAGGATCAATCGGACCGCAAAAATATGGCCTTTGCCGCCCACGGGCTGGCCGCCGGAGCCTTGGCCCAGGGCGATTATGAAAGCGCCCGGCAACACGCCCAGGCGGCCCTGGCCTTGACCGAGGCGGCGGGAAACCGATGGTTCATGGCCTACATCTACAACCAGTTGGGGCAGATCAACCAGGCGTCGGGCCGACTGAACGAGGCCAAAAATTATTACCGGGCCAGTTACACCCTAAAAAAAGAACTTAATGACCCGGAAGGGATGGCGCTGGCGCTGAACTATCAGGGTGATATTGCCTTGATGGCCCAGAAAGCATATCCGCAGGCCCAGGAACTGTACCAACAAAGCCTGGCAATTTACGAAAAAATTGGCGACCGGGGCGGATGGGTTCGGGCGGCGTATGGTTTGGGGATGGCGAGCCACGGCCTGGGCCACGAGCCGGCAGCCCGGAGTCACTTGCAACAAGCGTTACAGGTAGCGGCAGAAACACAACTTGCGCCGCTGATTTTGTCGGTGCTGGTGGGCATTGGTACATGTTTTTTGGAGAGTGACGAGCAGGAACAGGGCGTCACTATGCTGACCTTTGTCCGGCAACATCCCGCCGCAGATCAGATGATGAAAAACCACATCGATCAATTGCTGGAAACCCACCAGCGCACTCCGCAAGCGGATGTGACCGATTTGGAGTTGGACACCCTGGTCACCACCCTGCTGGCGCAACTGTCCACCGCCGCCATATTGGTTGATGAGGCGGCAGGCGCGGCTGTTTCCGCCATCGAGCAGCCTTTGATTGAGCCGCTCAGCGAACGCGAACTGGAGGTATTGCGCCTGATTGCTGATGGCCTATCCAACCGGCAAATTGCCGAACGGCTGACGGTGGTGATTGGCACGGTCAAAGCGCACAGCAGCAATATCTACGGCAAACTCGGCGTGAGCAGCCGCACCCAGGCCATTGCCCGCGCCAGAGAACTCAATCTGATCTAACCCACAGGAGGCGAAGGGTATGGCTCAAAACGAGATTTCAGTTTCCGAAATTGCGCCGGATGTGTACCGCCTGTCCGTCTATATGGCCCAATTCAATCTTCAATTCAACTCATTTCTTATCAAAGATGATGAACCGCTGCTGTACCACACCGGCATGCGGAGCACGTTTCCACTGATGTACCAAGCAATAGCTCAAGTGCTTGATCCGGCGGACCTTCGCTGGGTTGGGGGCAGCCATTTTGAAGTGGACGAATGGGGCGCGCTGAACAATTGGCTCCAAGTCGCGCCGCACACTCAGCCCGTGTGCGGGGAAATTGGGGCGCTGGTCAATTTAAACGATTTTGCCCCACGCCCGCCGCGCGTGATAAACGTGGACGAAGTATTCAGCACGGGGCGTCATCATTTTCGGCTCTATGCCACGCCGCACCTGCCGCACGGCTGGGACGCCACTATGCTGTTTGAGGAAACGCAGCAAACGTTGTTCTGCTCCGACCTGTTTCATCAAAACGGCAATGTGGCCGCGCTCGTTGACACCGACATTGTGGAAAGATCGCGTGAGTCTTTGCTGGAATTCCAGGCCGGCCCCCTGCTGGCGTATATGCCCTACACAACCGAGACCCAACACTTGCTGCGCCAATTAACCGCGCTCAGGCCGCAAACACTGGCCGTGATGCACGGTTCCAGTTTTAATGGAGATGGCGCCGGCGCACTGCACGACCTGGCCGGGGTCATGCGCGAAGTTTACGGCGCATAAGAGCAGGCGTCATAATTCAGTTCCAAACTTCTCTTTGGCAGGTGGTTATACGTGGCTTCATCAACCGGCTGCTCATTTTGCTCTCCCCCTTTTAAACCCCCTATCTTTTACCTTTGTCCGATGACCTTGCTTCGCTTTGTTGTTAAAATGAAGCTATCAAAACAATGAACTGCGGTCTTGTTGACCGGGCAGTTTACAGCAAGTTCAGGAGAACAACGATGAACACAATCTACGATGCGGTCATTATCGGTGGGGGGCAGGCTGGTTTGGCCACAGGGTATCGCTTGCAGCAGGCTGGGCAACGCTTTGTGATCTTAGAAGGCAACAACCATCCGGTTGGCTCATGGCCGCGCTTTTACGATAGCTTGAGCCTTAACTCGCCCGCGCGCTATTCAGCGCTGCCCGGTTTACCTTTTCCCGGCGACCCCGATCACTATCCCGTTCGAGATGAAGTGGTGGCTTATCTGGAACAGTACGCCCACCACTTCCAATTGCCGGTGATTACCGGCGCGTGGGTTAAAAACGTTGAGCGAGTGGGGCATCTTTTCCGGGTAACCACTACAGACAAAGGCAGCTACATCGCCCAAACCGTGGTCGCAGCGACCGGATTTTTTGGCCGGCCCTACATCCCCGATATTGCCGGACGCACCACGTACCAGGGCCGAATGCTGCACATGGCCGATTACCACACACCAGGCCCCTTCGAAGGACAACGCATTGTCATTGTCGGCGGGGGCAATGGGGCGGTACAGGTGGGCATTGAGCTGGCTCAGGCGGCCCGGGTAACCCTGGCAACGCGCCGCCCCATTCGCTATATGCCGCAGCGTGTTTTGGGCCAGGATGTCCATTTTTGGCTCACCCTCAGCGGCCTTGACCGCACGCAGTGGTTAGGTGATCTGAGCAATCCGGTGTACGACACGGGCGCGTATAGGGCGGCCATTATCGCCGGCAATCCTGATCGCCAACCCATGTTCGAGCGATTTACCGAAGATGGCGTTATCTGGAGCAATGGCCGGCACGAAAGCGTGGACGCGGTGATCTTTTCAACCGGTTACCGGCCTCACCTGCCCTATCTGGCCGGGCTGAATGCCATCGATGAAAGCGGGCGAGTTCAGCAAAAAGATGGAGCCAGCACCACCGTGCCGGGGTTGTATTACGTGGGTTTACCGCGCCAGCACTCGGTGGCGTCGGCTACGCTGCGAGGCGTGGGGGTGGATTCAAAACTGGTCACAAAAAATCTGACCCATTATTCCACCGCCCAACAACATCCGGCTGGCAAGCCTTTATTAAAACAGCAAGCGCGCTTGTGGTCTACCCGCAGCAGCGAGTTATTCAACCTATTTTCTGTGCTTACCTTCTCGGTAAAGGAACAACTGGTGACAGAACAATACCCCCTGCCAAAAATAGCGCGAGAGGCAGTGGCTCGATCTGCGGTTGTTGGCGCCGGTTTCTTAGGCTTTGGCGAGGCCGCACCGCTCTATTCTCAGCATTAGAGCGGGTATGATTTGAAGTAAGGTTGGGGATTGATCCCAACTTTACCTTTGGGGGTGTTCTTTTTAGGGCTTGCCCTGTCTATTTACTAACCTCTTCTCCCAGGCTTGCGCTTTGTTGGCTATTGAACAGGGTTTGTCACCCGGCCCATAAACAGAATACTGCCGGTGTGGTTGTCTCGAATCAGGAAGACAAAAGGATGGTCGGCGCGGAAGATGGGCGTGGGTGGGGGCTGCATCGCGCTGCGCGCATTGATGACTACCGCCGTGGCAGCCGCCGCTTCGGTTCCCTCTTCATTGACCTCAACAAAGGCCTTGTGGATAACGGCGGCAATGTACAACCAGGCTTCCTGGCCGTCCATGCCGGCAAAATTGGCTTTGGAGGCGTCAAACGCATCCGTCATCCCCAGCGCCTGGAGAACTCTGTCGAGCCTGAATTCCGAACTCATTTCAAAGCGAGGCAAAAATACCTCGACCTCGGTTTGGGTGAGCCGGTTGAGCCACGTTTCGAGGTTCTCCTTGCTCAAATGGATTTCCAGATCGGCCAAACCGTCTATTTGCCGGGGCAGCAACACCACCATCGACAGGCTATGTTCCACGTAAGGTAATTCCAGAATCTGTAGTTGATCAGCCTCGGCGTACCGGAAGCTGTGGGTTTGGGCCATCAGCGGGGCGTTGACTGATTCCTGGTTGTTCAGCCGGAACGGCGCGTTGTGGGTGAGAGACTTATCGAATTGGCGCAGCCAATCCCCTTTGAAGTAAATAGCATTCACCAGCACCAGGCGGGTTAAGGTATCTAACACACCCTGTTTGAGCAAATCCTTGATCTTGCCCCGGGTTTTTTCCGCTACCCAGGCATTTATCTGTTGGCGCGCGCCTTCGGTATGGGTCTGATAATCAACCGGTTCAAGAGCCACGCCATAGTATTGTTTGAGCAGGGTGAGAAATTCGTCCAGAAAAGGATAGGTTTGTTGGGGCCAGAGGGAATTGGCCACATTCAGTTGGATATGGCCCTGGTCCTGGATCGAATTCAACCCTTTTTCAATGGCGGCAAAAGCGGGGTGGAGCCGTTCTTGCCCCAGGGAAAAATTCAAGGCGGTTTCCATCTGTCTTGCGGTTTCGCCGCGCGCGCCCGCATAGGTCATCGCCAGGGCCGTGCAGATACTGTAGGGCGAGAAGAAGAGTTTCCCTTCTTGAGATCTTACTTGTTGGTACAGCGCCAGGGCAAACGTTTGATTATTCTCAATCGTGGTGGTTACATCATTCTCAATATTCATGTTGACCATCGCTTTCTTTACCTCACAAGCAATCTATGGCAGCAACGGTTCGTCCGCCTGCCGGCAGAGTGGGACGATGTATTCGAGCAAACCAGGAATTCTTTTTCAGTATACCGCATCCCGGCGTCGGAGTCGAGCATCCATCGTATTTCACTTTTGAGACAAGTTTGAAAAATAACCACTGAGTACCCGGAATTCACAGAGAAAAGTAGGCCCACGCACTGCGGAATCCACAATTACGGATTGTGAGGGTATAATGGCAAAAAGAATCAAGACAAATTAGCCCTTGCTTGAAAATCCGCAAAAAACTTCCGAATAAAATCACATTTCAATACGTTGTTTATAGTAAAGCACGGATGACCGATACTTGTGAACTTTTGCGAAACGAAAGTTGCCTGTCATCCGAAAGATGGAAAGAGGTTGATGGTTACACCCTCACCTGAAACTGAAAAAACATTGATCGAAGCGGCGCAGCAGGGGGATCAAGCGGCATTTCAAGCGTTGGTGCAGTTACATCAGACTGTTGTGTTGGGCTTCTTGTACCGTTGGGGCAACGAAACAGACACGGCCCAAGATTTAGCTCAGGAAACTTTCATCAAAGCCTGGTTAGCCCTGGGAAAATACAATCATCGCCAAAAATTCAAAAACTGGCTGTTAAAAATTGCCCGCAACACCGCCATTGATTTTTGGCGGCGACGGCGACAAACGGTTGATCTGGAAGGATTGCCGCTCGCCGATCAGACGGCTGATCTGGAAAACAACGTAAGCCGCCGCCAACAAGCCGAACTGGTCAAACAGACCGTTCAGAGCCTGCCGGAGCAGAGCCGAACCGCTTTGATTTTACGAGAATATCATCAATATTCTTATCAAGAGATCGCCCAAACGCTGGATATTCCTCTGGGAACGGTGATGTCACGACTCAATTATGCCCGCTCCCTATTGAAAAAACGTTTGCAGCCTTTGATGGAAAATGTTTATGCATAGTCAGGATAAAGACTTAGAGCGCTATCTGGATAACGCCCTTGCCCCTGTCGAAAGGGTCAATATAGAAAAACATTTAGCCGGGTGTTCAACCTGCCGAACCCGGCTGAACGATCTCCAGGCCCAGGCGAAGGCTTTATCGGAACTTTTGCAAAGTTGGGCCTTACCGCCCGAACTTAGCCAACTAGATGAACCGGTGTTGCTGCCGACCCAAACGGGTAGACGCCAACTCAACCCCGGTTTCATCGGTTGGATGTCCGGTCTTGGCGTGATGTTGCTTTTTGTTTTGATCAGAGCGATTTTCTGGTTGAGCGGCCAACTCAATTGGTTGGCCAACCTGGCTTCGCTGTTGGGTTTTAATGAACGGATTGAACTATGGCGTGTGTTTCAATTTCGCCCCTTTTTCCTGGCCTATCTGGGTGAACTGGGTGAAGGGATCGGGCTGATTTTGGCCTTCATACTGCCGGTATTGCTTTATGTTGTGGCCATTGGCACGATTGTGATTTTGTTTTTCAATTGGTTGAGCCTGACGTTGGCGGCTGGCCGGCCTCATAGAATGCGGAGTTAATGATGGATTATATCACGATTTTACAACGCGCTTTTCGGATTACGATCAAATACCGGGCCTTATGGATTTTTGGCTTTTTCCTGGCCCTGTGCAGCGCCAGCAGCAATTTAGGGGGAAATGGCGGCTCCGGTTCGGGTGGCCCCGATCAAAGTGGTAACGGATTCGATAAAAGCGAGTTTGACGTTCCCTTCGAATCTTTCGCAATGCCCGAGGCCAATATCTGGCTGATCGTAGCCGGGATTGTGGCAGCGATCCTCTGTCTCATCCTTGTTTTCGTTGTGATTGGCATTATTGTCCGGGCCGTAACGCGCACGGCGCTCATTGGGATGGTTGACCAGGTTGAGGAAACCGAGGCCGTTACCGTCCGAGACGGTTGGCGTATGGGCTGGTCAAAACGCGCTTGGACAGTCTTTGCGGTGAGTTTTATCATTATCGCGCCGCTGATAGTTCTCTTTGGCGTGCTGCTGGCGCTATTTCTCCTGCCGCTGCTGCTTCTTTTCCTGGAAAACGGTGTCTTAACGTTTGTTGGCATTGCCGGGGTAGCGGGCCTGATGTTGTTGTGGATATTGGCCGTTATCATCGTTACCATTGCCGTAACCCCATTGCTGGAGTTTGGCTGGCGTTACGCTGTTCTGCACCAAAGGGGAGCGGTTGACAGCGTGCAGGCCGCCTATGCGCTTATTCGCCACAATTTCAAAGATGTGGCTATCATCCTACTGCTGTTGACGGGCATTATTATGGTGTGGATTTTAGCCAGCATCATTTTGTTCATTGTTTTGATGTTGTTGGGCCTGGCGGTGGGGATCATCCCCGGCTTGATTGCCTTTTTGCTGAGCCAAACCTGGTGGATTGGCTTGCTGGTTGGAATGGCGCCGTTTATGGTGATAGTTATGGTGCCGATGGTCTTTGCCAAGGGCCTGTATCTCACGTTCCGCTCCGTCGTCTGGACGTTGGTCTTCCGCGAATTGACACTGACCGGTGCAATTTCCGCTGAAAGCATAGGGCCGTCTGAAGCCGCAGACAACAACACGGATGCAGTTCCTGAGAATGAACCAGAAGAGAAGTAAATGTTGTCGTTACCATCGCAGAGGGTTGCTTACCCCCATCAGGCCGATGTCATTTATTCAACGTGAGTCCTGCCCAAAAACTTAGAGCCTATCCCAAAACCCTCGTCGATAAACCAAGGGGGGGTTGAAAAAGAGGTGGTACATCGTCTATCCTTATAGGTAAAGAAACCAAA
>CAZTFF010000069.1:0-26390 GCA_964612485.1 uncultured Caldilineaceae bacterium | reverse complement strand
TATACTATTCACCCCAGAAAATCGGGAAGTAATTTTTAGATGTTTACTAAGTTGAACAGGGTTGGCACCGCATAGAAAACAGTTTACCAATCGCATTGGAACGAATTCACCCAATCACCAAGATAAAAAGCCGCTCACTCAGCCTGACGGCTAACCCCCAGCCCCGCCCCCTCCGGCAAATAGAGCCGCCCACGCTCTACCCGAACGCCAACATACGGATCGTTGGCTAAAAACAGGTGCCCATCCAGATCGGCAAAATCCACCAGCGGCGCCAGATGAGCCGCCGCCGTAATACCAACCGAACTTTCCAGCGCGCAGCCCAGCATCACCCGCAAGCCCAGGGCACGGGCCAGGGTGATCATCCGGCGCGCCTGGCGCAACCCGCCCGCTTTGGTCAATTTGATATTGATGCCGTCAGCCCCGCCTGCCAGCGCAAAAATATCGCTGATCTGCTGCATGCTTTCATCGGCAATCAGGGGCGGCATATCTTGAGGAAGGCGAGACCGCAGGCGATGCCAATCTTGAATAGCAGCGCCCCCAATCGGCTGCTCGATAAAGCGCAGATCATATTGCGCCAGCCGGGGAATAAAGCGGGCGGCTTCGTCCACCGGATAAGCGCTATTGGCATCAACACATAATTGGGTTGATGTTTCCTCCCGCGCTACACGTACCACAGCTTCATCCGTTTCCAAATCACCCGCACCCAGCTTCAATTTGATCAGTGGAACTTCTTTCACAGCGCGAATTTGCTGTCTGAAGGTCGTTTCATCGTCGGGAATGCTGAGGGTGACAGATGTAGCAGGCGCGCGCGCCGGATTCAGGCCCCACAAACGATAAAGCGGCTGCCCCAACTGCCGGCCCCATAAATCGTGCAAGGCAATATCAACGGCATTGAGCGCCGGCGACGGCCCCGGCGGAAGGTCATCAAGCGCATCTTCCAGCGCCACCGGCTCATCCTTGAGAAACGGTTCCAGGTTCAGGTTTTGCAAATACGCCATTAATTCCGCCACACGATAGCCCGAATAAGGCATAATAGCGCCCTCGCCCACGCCCTCGCCAAGATGAATCAATACACTATCTCGCGTGGTGCTGCGTCCGTGAGCAATACGAAACGGTGTTTTGAGCTTCAAAATGATAGGTTCAACGGTTAGTTTGATGATAGGATGACTCCTTTGGAAAATTATTGGCAATTGATTGTACTGCAAAATCGGCTTATTCACCAGTAAAGACGAATGGCCAATCGCTCCTGCTATCAACACGCCCAATCATCAAAAAACCGGACAAACTTTATGTGCATTTGGCCGGGGTTCAGTTTGCAAAAATTACCTGCCAACAGTAGAATTGGGTATCAGACAGCATTCAATGCAGCAACTGTTCCCCCACCAACTCAAAAATTATGTGCAAAAAATATGCTCTATCCCAACAATGAAAGGGGGGAGGCCTATCAAACGATAACGCTTCGTAAGTATCGTTTATTCAAATTAATTTACTCTATTAATCACGTAGAAAAGGAGATAGATCATGAGTAAAAAATTCTTAAGCTTTTTTGTACTGGCAGTGCTGGTTTTAACCATGCTGCCGATGGCCGCCGTTGCCGCGCCGCCGGCCCAAACCGAAGGAACGGATTATACGGTTCAGGCCGACGACTGGCTGAGTAAGCTGGCTGAAAAAGAGTATGGCGATGCGCTGGCCTATCCGGCCATTGTGCATTACACCAATCTCAAAGCGGAAGAAGACAGCACGTATGCCACCATTGAAAACGCCAACCTGATTGAAGTTGGTTGGGTCATTTACCTGCCCAGCAACGAAGAGGCCACGGCTTTTCTGTCTGACGTATCCGACATCGGCACCGTAGTTGTCGGCAGCAACGCCGAATACCCGCCCTTTGAGTATGTGAACGATGCCGGCGAAATCGTTGGCTTTGACATCGAGCTGATGAACGCCATTGCCGATGCCGCCGGTTTTGAGGTGGAATTTGTCAACACCCGCTGGGACGGCATCTTTGTAGCCCTGGCCAGCGGCGAATTTGACGCCGTGATCTCCGCCGCCACCATCACCCCGGAACGGCAGGAAACTGTTGATTTCAGCGACTCCTACTTCAACGCGGGCCAGAGAATTGCCGTGCTGGAAGGCAGCGACATCACCTCGGTTGAAGACCTGGACGGCAAGCGCGTGGGCGTGCAGTTGGGCACTACCGGCGACATCTGGGCCAGTGATAACACCACCGCCGAAATGGTTCGCTACGATGAGATCACCCTGGCCTTCCAGGCCCTGGCGCAAGGCGATGTGGATGCCGTGGTCAACGACGGCCCCACCTCCGCCGAAATCATCAAGGCCAACCCCGAAATGGGCGCCACCCTGGTGGGCGAACCCTTCACCGATGAGTTGTACGGCATCGCCGTGAACAAGGATAACCCCGAAGTCCGCGCCGCGATCAATCGGGGTCTGGCCGCCGTGCGCGCCTCCGGCGAATACGATGAAATCTACAACAAATGGTTTGGCACCGGCGAAGAAGCGATGATGGAAGAAGAAGCTATGGCCGACATCGGCACCGTAGTTGTCGGTAGCAACGCCGAATACCCGCCCTTTGAATTTGTTGATGACGCGGGCAACATCACCGGCTTCGATATCGACCTGATGAACGCCATTGCCGATGCCGCCGGTTTTGAGGTGGAATTTGTCAACACCCGCTGGGACGGCATCTTTGTAGCCCTGGCCAGCGGCGAATTTGACGCCGTGATCTCCGCCGCCACCATCACCCCGGAACGGCAGGAAACTGTTGATTTCAGCGACTCCTACTTCAACGCGGGCCAGAGAATTGCCGTGCTGGAAGGCAGCGACATCACCTCGGTTGAAGACCTGGACGGCAAGCGCGTGGGCGTGCAGTTGGGCACTACCGGCGACATCTGGGCCAGTGATAACACCACCGCCGAAATGGTTCGCTACGATGAGATCACCCTGGCCTTCCAGGCCCTGGCGCAAGGCGATGTGGATGCCGTGGTCAACGACGGCCCCACCTCCGCCGAAATCATCAAGGCCAACCCCGAAATGGGCGCCACCCTGGTGGGCGAACCCTTCACCGATGAGTTGTACGGCATCGCCGTGAACAAGGATAACCCCGACGTTCTGGCAGCCATCAACAAGGGCCTGGCCGCGGTGAGAGAATCCGGCCAGTACGACGAGATTTACAACGAGTGGTTTGAATAATCACCCATCCCAAGGTAGGCCGCGAAACCAATCTCGCGGCCTACCTTTAAAAATAAATAATAAGGAGACCCCCCATGACCAACAAAGAACCCGGCGCGCCCCCACCCGATCCGGCCTTGGACCCCAAGGCCCGGCGGCGAGGCCGGATGGGCCTGGCCATTTCGTGGGAAACTATTCCCTGGTGGGGCATCATCATCCTCATCGTTGGCGTTATTGTCGGTTATTCTATCCTTACCAATGCGCGTTACATCGACGCCATTTATTTTATTCTCGACCTCCCCTGGAACCAACAAGAACTGGGCAAGGCGAAGGTTGGTGACGATGGCACGTGGTCGTACACCGCTAAACCACCGCTATCGCCAGGAACCTACACCCTGTACGGTGAACTCTTGGATGAAGGGGAGGAAGTAGTAGACCAAATTGGTCCTTATACAATTAAAATTGTGCGGGGCGCTGAAGCCGAAGAGGCCGAACCGATCACCACCCCCTCAGAAACCCCCATTGAAGTCGATACCACCACCCCCACTATTGCCGGCACCGGCCCGGAAGGGGCTACGGTAGCGGTCATTGACGATTTCAGCAACAAACCGCTCCGCATTCTTTACCGGATGTGGACGGCCAAAGGCCTTTTCCTCACCATCCGGGTGACGGTAATCTCGTTTATTGTGGCCCTGATCATTGGCCTGTTATTTGGCATTATGCGGGTATCCAGCAAATCGCCCGATCTACGCATCAATGCCGGGCGGCGGCTCCTGTTTGGCCTGCCGCTCATTGCCCTGATCTGGGTGGTTGTGCCCGATTGGCGGGGCTTTACGTCGATGATCTGGGTGGTTATTATCACCGAGATCATCATGTTCTTGCTTCCGGTCATGCCCTATACCTTTTCCACCCTCTATGTAGAAATTGTGCGCGGCGTGCCAATGCTGGTGATTATTTTGTATATGGGTTTTGCCATTACGCCCATGCTGCGCGACGCCAGCGATGGGTCGATTGACCTGCGCGGCCTGCCTGCGGCTATCATCGGCCTGGCCTTTGGCTACGGCGCTTATCTGGCCGAGGTGTTCCGGGCCGGTATTCAATCGATCCCCAAAGGGCAAACCGAAGCGGCCCGCTCGCTGGGCATGAGTTATTTTCAATCGATGCGCCACGTGATTTTACCCCAGGCCGTTCGGGTGGTATTGCCGCCACTGGGCAACGATTTTATTGCGATGCTCAAAGACTCCGCGCTTATCTCGGTCATTGCGCTGCCCGAAGTGCTGCAACAAGGCCGGTTGTGGATTTCCCGCAATTTCCGCGCCTTCGAAGGCTTTAACTCGGTGGCCATGCTTTACCTGGTGATGACGCTACTGCTATCATTGGGGGTCCGGTATATTGAACGCAAAGCCAAACTGCCCGGAGGTCAGGACTAATTATGAGCAGAAGAGACATCATTGTAATGAACAATGTTCACAAACGCTTCGGCCACATCCACGCGGTGGACAGCGTTGATTTGACAATTCAGGCCGGCGAAGTGGTGGTAGTGATCGGCCCCAGCGGTTCCGGTAAATCAACCATGCTGCGCTGCATTAATCAGCTAGAGCCGATAGACGAAGGCGAGATCATCATTGATGGCGAACCGTTGCTAAAAGCCAGGAACATCAATAAGATCCGGGCTGAAATTGGCATGGTGTTCCAGCAGTTCAATCTCTTTCCCCATTTAACCGCCCTGGAAAATATTGTGCTGGCCCAACGTATTGTTCGCAAACGCCGGCGGTCAGCAGCCGTTGAAATGGCCCGCCAGCAGCTCCAGCACGTGGGCATTCCCGAAAAAGAAGACAGCTACCCGGCGCAATTATCGGGCGGGCAGCAGCAGCGGGTGGCGATTGCCCGCGCGCTGGCTATGCAGCCCAAAATTATGCTGTTTGATGAGCCAACCAGCGCGCTGGACCCGGAAATGATCAAAGAAGTACTCGATGTAATGCTGACGCTGGCCAAAGAGGGAATGACGATGGTAGTGGTTTCGCACGAGATGGGATTTGCCCGCAACGCCGCCGACCGGATCATTTTTATGGACGAGGGCCAGATTGTGGAAGAAAACGATCCAGACACCTTCTTCACCAATCCCGAACATGAACGCACCAAGCGGTTTTTGAGCCAGATTTTGCACTAAGTACAGGGGTTTGTAAATTCATTCCGGGTTCTTGGCAATTGATACAGGAATGAATCCGCGAAGGGACGCCAAGTTACGCTAAAAATTTTCCTGGGCGTAAATTCGCGTTTCTTCGCGGACTCTAAAAAACGGACTGTATTTATGAAATTGTGTACGATTGATTGGAATCTATTTTGGGAAAAAGAGCGCCTCGTTGAAGAAGGCGCTTTTTTTATTTGCATTGCCGATTGACACCAACGCGTAAATTAGCTACAATCAATCTCCTTAACACATCGGAGGATATTCCCTGTGTCTTATAAGCTTGAAAAAACGTTTCCCCGCCTCTGGTCGTTGGAGCAGGGCGTGGCAATGGTGGTTACCGATTTACACGGCAATTGGGACCTCTATCAACGGTACCGCGACCGTTTTATAGACTTACGCGCTGCCGGGCAGGCAGATGTGCTGATTTTCACCGGCGATCTGATCCACCGTGAAAACCCCGACGCGCCGGACCAATCAGTGGAGATTGTGTTAGATGTGATGGCTTTGCAGGCCGAATATGGCGATGCAGTTATTTACCTGTGCGGCAACCACGAACTGCCCCATATTTACGGGATTACCCTGTCTAAAGGGCAACGGATGTACACCCCGGCCTTTGAAGCGGCGTTGAATCAAACGGGGCGGCATAACGAGGTTATCAAATTCTTTGCATCGCTGCCGTTTTACGTGCGCACCCAGGCTGGCGTTACCATCACCCACGCCGGGGCATCGACGCCGTTTGCCACACCCCCCAACGCCGCCAAACTCTTTGACTGGAGCCACGAAGAACTTCTGACGTGGGCCGATAGTATTCTGCGGCCCGAAGATCTTGAGAGCCTGCAAAAGGGATACGCCCATTTTCAGGGCGGCGGCTCGTATGAGACCATGGCCCGACATTTTCTGGCCGTTTCCGGGCCGGATGATACCCGTTATAATGACCTGCTGCGCGGTTTTTTTGCCAGCAGCCAGCCCGAATTTGATGCGCTTGTCTGGCCCGCTCTTTTTACCCGCTGCGAAGTTGAATACGGCTTTACCGATTACGGTATTTTTCTGGCCGCGATGCTTAAAGAAATAAGTAGCGGTTTCTTTCCCCAACACGTGGTAGTGGCCGGCCATATCCCCACCCGCAGCGGCAGCCAGATCATTAACCGCAACCATCTACGCCTGGCCAGCGGCCCGCACGCTACCCCCCATGCGGCAGCAAAATATTTGCTCTTTAACACCGCCCAGCCCATTGAATACCTTGAAGATTTATTACCGGGCCTGGGCAGTGTACTCGATTGACTTATCCCTTCACGCCGCCAACCGCCAAACCACTCACCAGGTAACGCTGCAAGAAAAAGAAGATCAACATCGGCGGAATGGACATCAAAATAGACATCGCCGCAAATTGCGACCAGGAGGTGCCGGCAGCGTATTGGCCGGTCATGCCCCGCAAGACCATCGGCAAGGTAAAGGTGGAGGGGTCGATCAAAAAGGTCCAGGAAAGAATAAACTCGGACCACCCCGTCAGAAACCCCCACATTGCGGTGACAGCCATACCGGGCACGGCCAGGGGCAATATCACGCGCAAAAAGCCCTGGGTGCGGGTGCAGCCATCAATTTGAGCCGCTTCTTCCAGATCGTAGGGCAAGGCGTCGATGAAGCCTTTCATGTTCCAGATGGCAAAGGGGAGCGCGGTGGAGGTAAAAGCAATAGCCAACCCCCACAGGGTGGTGCGCAGGCCGACCGCATTGAGCAGCACAAACAGCGGGGCCAGGGTGCCGCCGGGCGGGATCATCAACACCAGAACAAAGCCCAGCATGCCCACCTGCCGGCCCGGAAACCTGAGCCGGGCAAAGGCATAGGCGGCTGAGGTGCCAATGATCACCGTGGCCAGCGCTGTGCCGCCAGCCACCAGCAAACTGTTTCTGAGAAGCTGAAAAAAGGTAACATCGTTGGGCGAAGGTTTGATTAGCACCTGGCGGTAAGCTTCCAACGAGGCGCCCGGCGGAATCAAGGTTAAGCCACTGGGTCGAGAAAAATCGCGCGGATCCAGCGACATGGAGACAATCCACAATACCGGAAACAGAACAATTATCAACATCAATAACAAAATCGCCTGAATTACATCGAGCCGCATCGTATCGCGAGCCAGTTTGTAATCTCGATCCCGGAACGTTCTGGGTAAAACTCTCAAATAACGCCGAAAAATAAATATCCCCAGGAGCACGGCCACAATGCCGGAAACCATCCGTGGGGCCGCCTGGGTGAGATCGCCCATCATAGCTAAAGCCGTAATTCCCCAATAGAGGCCCAGCCCAAAAATGACAAAGGATAAAACAAACATAATCACGGCCCAGATCATGGCCAGGATCGTACCAACGTCTAACGGTTTGGGTGGTGCTACAGCTGTTGTCATCGTTGCGCTCCTTTCTAGGCGTAATAAGGTTCGGTGGCCCGAGAAACACGGTTGGTAATCAGGGTGATAATCGCCAGAATGAAGAAGACGATGATGTTAAAGGCCGAAGCCACGCCATACCATCCCTGCGGATTCACCAGCTTGAACCCCTGAGTTACCAAAATTTCGGTGAGACCTCTTGGCCCGCCGCCGCTGACAAAAAAGATCACGTTGAACTGGTTGAATGTCATCATGATGCCGATCATAATGGCGGGAACCATGGCCGGGCGCAGTAGAGGAATGGTGATTTTCCAGAATTGCTCCCAGCCGGTGGCACCGTCTACTTCAGCCGCTTCATATAATTCGGTGGGGATACTTTGCAGCGCGCCGGTAGCGATCACCATCATAAAAGGCCAGCCCAACCAGACATTGGCCACCAGCACAGCGATAAAGGAGAGAGGTAACACCAGGCCAATTTGGGGCAGGTTGACAATAGGGTCTGTTTCCAACAGCCAGCGGGTATCGCCGGCAAAGCCCAACTCCTGAAGCAAGAGGTTAATGGCGCCAAATTTATCGTGCCACATATTGCCCCAGACCATCCCGGAAATCAGCGACGGCAGCGCCCAGGGAATAACAAACAGGCTGCGGTAAATACGCCGCCCCGGCAAACCCTTGGTGTTCAAGGCTATCGCCACAGCGATGCCAATGGCTACGTGCAAAAAGACATTCACAAATGTCCAGAACAGGTTGAAAACCAGAATCCGCAAAAAATCGTAGTTAGTAACCGGCAGGCCCTTAACAATGACATTCACGTAATTGCTCAACCAGACCCAGTTAGGATCCATCGTACGCAGGTTTTTAAGGGTAAAATCGGTAAAGGACATCCAAATCTGGTAAAGAATGGGGTAGAAGGTGATGAACACCATAATAATGAGGGCCGGCAAAATGTAGAGGAAAGCCAATCGCGCCTCGGGGAAACGCGCCTTAAAACTTAGTTTCTTTTTTTCCATCGTTGGAGTAACTACAGCCATCGACTCGCTCCTTTCAGGTAATCAGGGCCGTGGGATAACAAAAAATGGTGTAAAAAAAAGCTGGTGGGCAGTTTTAGTTGCCCACCAGCTTAGAGGCAGCACTTACTTGTTGTTTGCTGTGTTGATCAACTCGGCAGCGGTGGCCAGCGCTTCTTCCGGCGGGGCCACGCCTTCAAGAATTTCGGTGATGGCGTTGCCCATAGGATCCCAGGTTGCGCCCAGTTCGGCGGCTACCGGGAAGGGATCGGAGTAAGGAACTTGCTCCAGGAAACCACCTACCACCGGATTGCTGGAGGTATCCACGCTGGCATTGGCCGGAATCCAGTTAGCGGCATCCAGAAACTGTTTCTGCACCTCGGCACTGGTCAGATATTCCACAAAGCGAGCCGCAGCGGCTTTTTCCGCATCGGTAGCGCCCACGTTCAGCGAGATCATTTCGGATTGGTTCCACGGGCGGGGATGTTCTTCGCCGGGAATTTGCGGCACCGCCATAACGCCTACGTTTTCGGCCCCCACATCATTAATGAAGTCACCGGAAGCCCACGGGCCTTGAATACGAAACGCAACTTCTCCCTGGCGGAAGAGGGTGTCCATATCACCATCGTTGGCGTCGCAGGTTACACCGTCAGACTCGCAAACCTGCTTCAGGTACGCATAGGCTTCAGCTCCTTCCGGGCTGTCGATGACAACTTTGTAGTTATCGTCAAAGAATTGCGCGCCAAAGGCCGGCCCCCACATATAGTTGTGGAACCAGTCGGCGGTGATGGCCATGCCGTTTTCGGCAGACACAGCCAGCAGTTCATCAAAATCAGCCGGGGGAGTATCAACCATGCTTTTGTTGTAGAATAGGGCGACCACTTTGTTGTTGATAGGCACGCCCACCAAACTGCCATTTACTTTACCGCCTTCAACTGAAGCCGAAACCAGGGCACTTAGGAATCCCAGACCCGGATCAATTTCGGCCAGCAGGCCGGCTTCGGCGTAACCCGCCATCCGATCCTGCGGGCCGGTAACCAGGGTGGGGCCGCCGCCGGCAGCCACTTCGGTTTGGAACTTGTTTTGCAGTTCATCAAACGGAACGGCCAGCATCTCGATCTCTACATCAGCATTAGCGGCCATGAAATCTTCTACCGCGCTTTTGAAGGTTTGTTCTTCGGTTTCGGTATAGCCGTGCCAGATGGAAATGGTCACCGGTTCGGCAGCCGGCTCCTCGACTTGGGGTTGTTCGGCGGCCAGTTCTTCAGCAGCCGGTTGTTCGACGGGTTCTTCCGCCGGGGTTGTTACGCCGCAAGCAGCCAATACCATTCCCACTACCAACAGTAAAACTAACAGACTCCACAAATTCTTCTTCATTTGGATCGTCCTCCTTTACTTCACTTGGTTAATTTTTGATGTGTAAAGCATATCCCAACAAAAAGACTCACTACCGATATTGTTTGTGCTGAATATTCTATCACCCCCTTTCATAAAAAGTTTTTTTCCAACCCGAATAGGTGTTAACCTTTCAGTACCTGTGCAATAGCCGCACAGGGAAGGGGTTTATGGGGGGAATTTCCCCCCGCCCCTTCGGAGAATTTTTCGACCTATTGCACAGGTCGAACTTTCATGATGATAAAACGCGTTACCAAAATCAAAAAATAAAAACAGTTTAACGTACCGCCGGTATGGATCAGACGTTGAATCGAAAAGTTATGTAGTTTGAACGTTGGGTGTGAGGGATTTGATAGAAAAACCAATAAAGGGGTAACGTCATTGTCATCTCCAAAATGGTGTCAGCTTGGCCATACGAGACAAAAAACGTCCGCCAGGTGAGCATCCTTTCAATCAAAATTATAATTTGGACAGCTCTGTTGAAGTTGTTTTTCCAGATAGAGGGGTGAAGCTTTACACGCCTCGTAAAAAATCTCTGCTGAAAGCAACTGAATTGTAGCACATTAAGAGAGGCTTTTCAAAATTTTACACCGGTTTTGAGAAGCAAAAAAAGGCCCACTCCATTGCAAGGAGTGAGCCTGATTGCCCAATTGCGAACACTCACCCCCTCACGCCTCTGTTAGTGATTCATCCACTTCATCGTTGGCAGCGGTATCTTCAGCGGAAATTGCTTCGTCAGCAGCCGGACGCCTATCTTCGCCGGTTCGCTTCATAACCGGCAAGCTTTTGATGGTTTCAACCAGATCAACGCCCGTCAATCCTTCGATGATGGCCGGAATCTGGGCGATGATTTTGGCCGTATCCTGAGCAATTTTGTTGGCGCCGGCGCCGTCACCATCCCCGGTGCTGACCAACGTAATTTTTTCGGTTTTGGACAGCGGGGCAGAGATCGCTTCGGCCACCTGCGGCAGGCGGTCGATCAACTGCTGAATAATGGCGGCCTCATTGTATTCCTGCCAGGCTGCGGCTTTTTTCAACATCGCATCGGCTTCGGCTACCCCTTGCTCCCGGATCACATTAGCCTGGGCCAAACCCTTGGCCTTGGACGCATCGGCCTCGCCTTTACCAATGGAGCGGGTGGCCTCGGCTTCACCTTCGGCTTCGGTAAGCGTTTGGAATTTGCGGGCGTTGGCCAGGGTTTCAATCTCATACCGTTTGGCTTCGGCGGGCTTGCGAACGGTAGCTTCAAGCTCCCGTTCGCGGCGGTTGACTTCCTGTTTCTGCACTTCGATTTGTTTTTGCTTTTCAATCACTTCAATCTGAATGCCCTCGGCCCGCACCTGTTGGTTGGTGATATTCTGTTGCAAGGTGTAGGCCAGTTCCGCTTCGGCATTTTTGCGATTAACTTCCGCATCATAAGTAGCTTTTTGAACCGAATAACTTTTCTCCGACTCGGCAATTTTGGTTTCGGCCTCAAAACGGGCGGTTTCACCTTCCTGCCGCGCTCTGGCCGAAGCGATGGCCGCATCGCGCTCGGCTTCTGCTTCGCCAATGGTGGCATCACGTTTCACTTCGGCAATGCGCTTGCGGCCCAGCGCATCCAGATAGCCTTCCTCATCCTGAATATCTTTGATAACAAAAGAGTCGATCCGCAGCCCCATATTGCTCAGGTCGTCGGCGGAAACGCTTTGCACCTGCTGGCCGAATGTCTCCCGGTCTTTATAGATTTGCTCAACCGTGAGCGTGCCCAAAATGGCCCGCAGGTGTCCGGCCAGGGTTTCGTGGGCCACGTGTTCAATTTCTTCCTGCGATTTGGAGAGGAAACGCTCCGCCGCGGTGGCCACCGAAATATCATCGCTGCCGATTTTTACCTGGGCCACACCTTCTACCATCACCGGAACCCCCTGCACGGTGTAGACCTCTTTGACGGCCACATCAATCGTCATTAATTCCAGCGATAGATAATCGACCCGTTCCAGGATTGGCCAAATAAACGCCCGCCCCCCGGTGATGATGCGGTAACCGCGTTCTTCAATCATTGGGTTTCCGGCCTCGTCCTGGCCGATCACAATCTTATGCCGAAACCCGGAAACCACCAGCACTTCATTGGGACCAACTTTTTTGATCCGCGACGAATAGACAATAACAAACGAAAACAAAACAAACACAACCGCAAAGATCGCAATAAGGGTTAAAGAATCCATTTTGTCCTCTCTTTTATGGATTAAGAATAAAAACGCTACCTGGACTCGACAAAAACAACGCTGCCTACTAGTTCAACTATCCGCACCAGTTCTCCCTGCTTAAACGTTTGGCCGGCTTTGGCCCGCGCGCTGTAGGTAGCCCTGGTACCGCGAGAAACTACCGCAATTTGTCCCACGCCGCTGTCGGGAATTGGAATCGTAACTTCGGCGGTCAGGCCCACAATATCGCTCCGGCTTCGTAAACTGGACGTTTGTGGAGAAAACACAAAGATAAAGAGAAGTTGGGCCGCCACGCCCACCACTACTCCACCCACCACGGCATAAATCAAACTGGTTACCGGCGTAGCGCCCCAAAGCTGGCGAGAAATAATGCCAAATGCGCCAAAGGCGGTGATAAAACCGGCAATACTCATGGGGCTGATGGATGGGAGTCCCACTTCACCGTGATCAAACGATGGAACATCGCCGGTATCAACATCAACATCCGCCCCAATATCTAATCCGCCGGCACCTTGACCCAATAGGATCAGTACCGCCCAAATAAAGCCAATGGCCACAAAAACCAGGTAGGCGGTGTCAAGTAAACTCAAAAATTCCACGAATTCGGCCATGTCAGCCTCCATACGGATGAACAATTTTTCGCAAACTGTAAAAGTAACACAGGCAGGAAACGCGATGGCGCAGAATCGCAAGGACGCAGAAATTTTTTATTCCATTCCTGGCGTCTTTGCGGTTTAGCGACCTTGCGTTAAAAATATTCTATGCGATTTTTACAGAACTGCGATTTTTCTAAATTATACGACCAATTATAAGACAGTACAAGTACCAGAACGTTATTGGCCGTTGGCCGCCACATTTCGTTAACGATGTGACGACCAACGGTCTGGACAGGGGTGCCTTATTCTTGTTCTAACGCAGACTGGAAAGAGCCTGACAGGCTCGACAGGCGGCTACCGTCGGGTTCTTGTCCGGCCTGTTTCATGAACTGGGGCAGAATTTGGGCCATCAACAAAATCGATAGCGCCGACTCACCTTCGCCCTGGCTGTTGACGACCAGCGGGCGCGGCGCTTTTTGCAGCAATTCTTCGGCCACTTTCAGGCCGCGCATATGCAGCTCGTATTGCAGCACAGCCCGGTTATCCTGGTACGATTGCCCCAGGCTCTTGATAGCGCGGGCCTCATTCTCGGCAGATTTGAGATGGGCGCGGCCCTCGGCTTCGATTTCCAGCCGGATCTTCTCGGCTTCTGCCTCCCGCTCTTGCAGCATTTGAGCTACCTGCTCGCGGGCTTTGTTCATGGCTTCTTTCACCGCAATGATCTTTTCATCCCGTTCTTTTTTGGCTTTTTCGATTTCCAACAAAATGGTATCGGTGCGGCGTTTTTTGATGAGGTCCCACTCTTTTTCATACGCGGCCAGCTCTTTAGAGATACGCTCGCGGGTGGCCAGGTTTTCGCGGTACTGGTCGGGCAGTTGCACATCGGGAATGTTAGCGCCGATGATGCGCACGCCGTAGCGCTCCATTTGCCGGTTGAGGTATTGCTGCATATTTTCCACGTTACTGCCCCGCAGGTCGTAGGCCAGGGATGTTTCCACCTCGCGGCTGCGGCGGCGAATCGCATCCTGCACCGCGCTGCTGAGGACTATATCAAAATTACTGGCCCCAATTCGCTGCACGAATTTCACCGGATCGACAATGCGGAATTTAAGGAAAAACTCAATGGATTTTAGCGGTACATTTTCCCGCGTGGGGCTAGACAGCACCGGCGCGGTATAGGGAATTTCGGTAGAGGTATCGACCACAAATTCCACTTTTTCCCAGGGCCATTTCAAAAAGTTCCGGCCCGGATTCATCACCCCCTCAATTTTACCAAAACGGGAATAGACCCCCGTCGTCCCTTCTTCTATTTCTATTTTAGCGCTGGTCCACCAGGAAATCGCGCCAACAAAGGCGCAAAACAACGCGCCCAAAAACAGCAGCACGCCCATCAGCCCATCCCCCATAATCACGGCCAGCAAAAGCCCTAAAAAGGCCGTAACAGAGAGGCCAAACCAGCCCAGCCAGGCAAAGGTTCGTTTTTCTTTGGGAATCACCACCGGCACCAGAAATCCTTGATCGCCGGAGCGTAGCATTTGCCGAACATTGCTCCAGGCAGTGACTACTTCTTTTACTTTTGAAAACTCTTGTCTCAGTTCAGTTGCCATTTTTTTATCCTCCTAAATATCCGCAGTTTCGGTTTCGGTGGTGATTTCTTGCACTTTTTCATCCTCGACCAGCCCGGTTATTTCCTGAGAACGGCTTTCGATGCGCTGCTCGATTTCGGCCATTTTTTGCCGGATGGCCTGCATATCTTCCATCGTGTAAAGTTTTTCATCGGTGGCCCCCAGCATTTGCCGGGCAATCTCCATAAAATTCACTTTATTGTCCTCCGGTGGGCCAATGTTGATGACCTGCGGTAATTTATCAGCCACAGCCTCGATTTTATCGAGCGACTCTTGCCTAAAACGATATTCCAGAATCTCGGGGTAACGGGCGCTGTTGAGCGCGCGGATGTCCAAGGCCTGGGCTTCCAGTTGAGCCGCGTTGGCTTTGGCCCCACTCTCAGCTTCGATGAGCAGTTGGCGGGCATAGGCATTGGCCCGGTTCACGGCCTTCTCTTTGGCCGTGTCGATCTGGGCCTGGTAAGTGGCAATTTCGGCGTGGATCTCCGACAGCGTTTCCCGCAGCGAAGCCAATTCTTTGTTCAAATCGCCTTCGTCTTGTTCTTTGCGCAGGTTCAGTTCGTACTCGTAAGTGTAGGCTTCTTTGGCTACGCGAACAATTTCCGGGGCGGCCAGGTCCATCCGATACTCCTGGCTCGAAGGTTCGGCGTGGGTGATATTGGCGTTGACAAAACGCACGGCGGGCGCAAACTGGCGGTTCAGGCTGTCGAGCAACGATTGGGTGCTCTCGCCTACCAGATCATAAATATCCTCGGCCTTTTGCTCGTAAATCAACGAGCGGGTGACTTCGCTGATGACGTTGTCTAATTTCTCCGAAAAACCCTGCGCGCCGCCCAGCACAAAGATGAAATCGCTGGGGTTTTCGATGCGAAATTGCAAGAACAGGTCCACCGAGGCTTCCACCCGGCCCTGCGTGGGGGCCTGCCGGATAGGCGCATTGTAGGGATATTCTTTGACCACATTCACAATGTAGCCCACTTTTTTCATCGGGTGGATCAATACTTTGCGGCCCGGCCCCACGATCTCTTCAACCTTACCGTATTTGGTAATGAGCGCCTGGCAGCCGTCGGGGATCATCACAAAGCTGTTACGCCAGGCGCTGAACAACACATACATCAACCAGAATAACCACAGCGGAAACGCCAGATAAGCCACGTCCATCAACCAAAATCCTACCGAGAGCATCGCAAAAATAACGCCCCAGATAAATGCGCCAAATATCCAGGTGATAGAGCGTGAATCCTTCGGCATCACCACCGGGGAGATGATGTTGGTGTGCCCGCCGGCGCTGTCATCCTGGGCAAAACTACGGTTCAGGATTTGCGCCGCATCAACCAGCGAGGCGGATAACTGGGCAATCTGGGTACCTCCGGCCCCGGTTTTTCCCCGTGCCGGCAGAAAATCTTTGGGATCAATTTCGAATTGATCGGCCACTTCTGCGGCAGTTTTAAGAACAGATTGTACGTTTTGCATAGTGCCTCCTATTAAAATTGTGAGTTGTGAATATTTAATGGTTAACGGTTCGTTGGATCCGGCCAAACCGCCTGAGCAAAACCGTTATTAATAGTTTACCATAGATTCGTTACGAATTTTCGTAGTCATGTTACGAATTTTCGTAAACTTTTTATAGGACCGGCGGATTTTGAGGAGGTGGAGTTGTGGCGGCGTATTTTGTATTATACACCAAAAAACAAGAGGGAGATCTTAGAAAAGTAGAATCGATCCCCCTCAGAAACTGATCAGGTAAATTTTAAGGATTTTGCCTTACACAAACCGCTCCCGAATTTCCGAACTGACGTAATCGAGAACAGCTACGGTAACGGCAATGAACCACACGGCAATACCGGCGGCTTCGTAATCGAGCAAGCGAATCCACTGGATGAGCAGGAAACCGATACCGCCCCCGCCAACCGCACCGATAATGGTAGACATGCGCACGTTGATATCCCAGCGGTAGATGGTGAAAGAAATGAAGGGCGGCATCACCTGCGGCACCACCGCATAAACAATGGTTTGCAGCCGGTTGGCGCCGGTTGCCTGCACCGCCTCGATGGGGCCGGAATCAATGCTTTCAATGGCTTCCGAATAGAGTTTGCCCAGCGCGGCCACACTGTGCAGCGTCAGGGCAATGACGCCGGCAAACGGGCCTAAGCCAACCCACAAAACGGCGATAATGGCCCAAATCAGCGGCTCAATCGAGCGGATAATGTTCAGGATCGTACGCACAAAGTAATAAAGCACCATGGTGATCCAACTGCCGGCCATCAGATTGCGAGCGGCCAAAAAACTGACCGGCATCGCAAAAATAATGCCAAACAAAGTAGCCATCATTCCCAAGAAGATGGTTTCGATCATCTTTTCGATGGCCAGTTTCAGCTCGGGGCTGGGCAGCAAGGGGCCAATTTCGCTGATTTGCCGGGCCTGTAGTTCATGCATTTGGGGGCCTTCGCCGGCACTGGGGGGGATCAGCCGGTAGGGAATGATGACATCGATCTCAAAAGCGCCGTTAGCATCTGTGGTAGTGGTCAGATACTCGCCTTGAAAGCGAATCCGAAACTCGTTGCCAATGGGGTCTTCCCACCATATTCCCGTAATCGTGTTCGGCTCGAAATTTCGTCCCACTACATGCAAAGTGGTGCCCGGTATAACCTCGGCTCCCTCCCGTTCCGACATTGTACCACACGTTGGATCAGCCATAATATAAGGCTCACCCGGTTCCTCTTCCGGGGGAGGCGGGGGATTATCGCTGCAGGACACTTCAATCTTGGCGCTGGCGCTCACCACCCGTTCTTCCCTCACCGTGGCCTTTTCCCACGGCCACAGTACTTTCTGCATGGCGGGCACAGCCTGATCAAAACCGGTGATGAGTTGGTAAATATTTATTTCAACAATTTGCCAGCCCAGGCCAAAAAAGAGCAGCAAGACTAACGCAAAAACGCTAATTGCTGCCCTGGGTTTTTTCATGGCCCTGACATTCCGAGACTGGACAAATGCATCCCACATAATCCATAACCAGAGCAATACAACGCCCACGGTGATGACGCCTAACAACGGTTCCAGTTCAAGGGCTTTGTTCACAATGTCCCAGGCCCCTTCTTCCCGCCGGCCAACCAGGCTCATACGCCAGATCAACAAACCAGCAACACTTAAGAAACTAAAGAGCAATATCAACCCTCGCTGAATCTGGCCCACCAGCATCTGGCCCAAACCGGGCACAAAGACCGATAAAAGCGAGGCAATAGGTGGTGCAACCCACCCCAGGCCAGAACGTTCTTGAGATTTTCGTTGTTTTCTCATTGCTATGCTCCAAACTCAGAGTCCAGGCCCGCGCCAACGCCCACACGCTCGGCTTCCTGGCCATAGATGTCCTTAAATTGTTCGTCCGTCATCTGGCGTATCTCTTCGCGAGTGCCTCGATAAACAATTTCGCCGTCACGCAACCCAATTACACGGGTGGCGTACCGCTGCACCAGATCCAAATAGTGCAAGCTACAAATTACGGTGATGCCGTCTTCCTGATTTAATTTCTCCAGATTTCCCAAAATCGAGTGAGCCAGAACGGGGTCCAAACTGGCTACCGGCTCATCGGCCAGGATCATTTTGGGGTCCTGCATCAGGGCGCGGGCAATCCCCACCCGCTGCTGCTGGCCGCCGCTCAATTCGTCGGCCCGCTTGTAAGCCTGATCGGCAATACCTAACCGCTCCAGCGCTTCCAATGCGCGCTGATGATCTGACCGGGGGAAACGATTAAACAGGCTATTCCAGGGCGACACATATCCCAATCGACCGCTCAACACATTGGTAATGACCGGCGAACGTTTGACCAGATTAAAATGTTGAAAGATCATGCCGATTCTTCGCCGGATTCGGCGCAACTCGGCAGGTTGAGCGGCGGTTACATCCACGCCATCCCAGATGATCTGACCTTCGGTGGGATCAATCAAACGATTGATGCAGCGCAGCAAGGTTGATTTTCCGGATCCACTCAACCCGATCACCACCAAAAATTCGCCATCTTCCACCTGAAAATTGGCGTTTTTCAGGGCTACGGTGCCGTCGTTGTAAACCTTGGTTAAATTCTTGATTTCCAGCATAACTGCTCCTTTTGATGACCAAAAAAGGGGGGACGTGATTACGTCCCCCCGGATAGACTAGATCAAACCAATCCGTAAAGTTTACTGGAGCGTTTCAATGTCCATGCCGGAGGCATCCAGCACCTGGCGGAACGGATCGTAGAAGGTGTCGTAATGCGGCTCCAGAGCGGTCCAGCTGTAGGCGGTTTCTAAAGCTTCCACGCCTTCTTCCGTTTCAGCAATGTTCAGCAACGCCTGGTTAATCACATCGCGCAGGGCGCGCGGCATGCTGGGCACATATTGGACA
The DNA here is from genome assembly GCA_964612485.1 of uncultured Caldilineaceae bacterium. Classification (GTDB taxonomy): domain Bacteria; phylum Chloroflexota; class Anaerolineae; order 4572-78; family J111; genus JAFGNV01. The sequence continues at coordinate 7,429 of CAZTFF010000069.1, read as the reverse complement.
CCATCATTAGGAATATCGGCGCTCACGGCAATCACGTTCACGCGTTCCATCACATCGGGGTTGTCATCTTCAATGGCAGACCGGGCATCCACGTAGGTAGCTCCGGCGTCACACTCGCCGTTATAAACGGCAGAGACAACGGCATCGTGGCTGCCGGCATCTACTACTTTCAGATCGGTATCGGTATTAAGGCCGGCGGCGCGCATGGTCAGCATGGGGATGATCCAACCACTGGTTGACAGCGGGTCCGGGCGGCAGAAGGTTTTTCCGGCCAACTGGGTGATGTCGGTAATACCGGTGTCGGCCCCGACAATGATCTGGCCGTTGTAGGTGGGGCTGCCAAAGCGGACAGAAACCAGCTCGGTTTCGGCGCAGCCTCGTTCGGCGGCCAAAACATAGGAGAAGGTTGCCAGAGAGGCCATATGGGCTTTGGGCGGATCGCTGCACATGGCTTCGATCACGCCGGCGTATTCGGTGGCAACGTTGGTTTCAAAGACCAGGCCGGTTTCTTCAAAGAGAAGGTCGGCCACAGACTCGGCCCCGGCGGCCACGGTTTCCATTTCACCGGAAGGCACAAAGGACCAGATAATGGGATTGGTTTCGCTACCCAGTTCACCTTCGGCGGGCTGCGGGCCGGCCAGGTAAGCGGCAGCTTCATCGGCGCTGGGGATGTAGAGAGTTTGGCCCACTTCGATCACGTTGGGGTTGATGATCCGCTCAAACGTATCATCCGTTTCAGCCTTCTCGTTGGTGGCAGCCCAAATGGCCGGCCAGGCAAAGACATCACCCAGGAACTTGTCGGCCAGTTTACTTAACCAGTCGTCTGCCTGCACTACGTAAGTTTCACCTTCATCCTGGGGCGGGGGCGCGGCCACAGCCACAGAGCTAACAAGAGTGAGCAACAACACTAAGAGCAATAGGGAACCTAACATTCTCCGCATGAGAAAAACTCCTTTTTCCTAAATATAGTTTTATGGGATACAACGTTAACACGTGTTAACAAAACTTGTGTTAATTACCACACTTCACAATCAATAACTAATTTTTTTGAATTTTGCGCCCCACCCCCTTTCACAAATGTCTACAAAAATAGGCTGATACAATATTTTAACTGAGGTTATTGCCGGTGGAGAAGATTCTAGTCAGATATCTGGGAAGGCAAACAAGACTCCAGGTGATAACCGCAACTATTATAATCCACCTGTGGATGTGAAGCAAACAGCTTTGCGCTATTTATCTCATAGATTCAAAATTTTATTTGACAAAACAGAACTTGTGTTCTAAAATAACGGGTGTTCCATATCAATCTACAAATCAATATTTTTTTCGAGGAGGCTACAATGTCCAGAGTAGTTCATTTTGAAGTGATGGCCGAAGATCCGGTCAGGGCGGTGAAGTTCTATCAAACAGTGTTTGGCTGGGAGATCCATAAGTGGGACGGGCCGGAAGATTACTGGCTTGTATCCACCGGCCAAGATTCGCCCGGCATTGATGGGGGAATTGCCAAAAGCCGGGGGGCGGCCATGGCGGTAAATACGGTTGATGTATCGTCGGTGGATGAATTTGCGGAAAAAGCCGTTGCTGCCGGGGGCAAGGTGGTTGTGCCCAAGATGGCGGTTCCCGGGATAGGGTATCTGGTTTATTGCCAGGATACCGAAGGGGTGGTATTTGGAATGATGGAATCTGATACGTCGGCCCAATAAATCATTTAACGAGATGAAAGGAGAATCAAAATGTCGATACCGATGCTGTCGCCAACTTTAATTGTTGAAGATATGGAAAAGTCCCTTGCGTTTTATACCCAAACCCTGGGGTTTGAGAATACGTTTCAGATGCCCGACCCAGACGGGAATTTAATCCATGCCAATCTGGTTTGGAAGGATGTTCATATTATGCTCGGCCCCACTTCATGGATGCCGGAGGAACTGATCCCTTACCGCGGCACCGGGGTAGATTTCTATATTCTGGGCGGAGAAGATGATGATCTTGATGGCTATTACGAATCGTTGAAAGAAAAAGGCGTTAATATTGTAAAAGATATCGAAGACCAATTCTGGGGCGACCGCACGTTCAGCATCAAAGACCCGGATGGCTATCAACTGACGTTTGCCAAAACAATCCGCGAGGTCTCGCCCGAAGAAATGGCGGAAGCCATGAAACAGATGGCCTGACCTCTACCAACTTTGTTTTCACGTTTTCTTCCATATATTCACCCCTAACGGCCCGGCCCTATACAGCCGGGCCGTTTGCTTTTAAAGCTATCCCCGCTATAATCTATTTTTTATAAGAGTTACTATAAAAATTACCAGGAACCGATGAAACAACAGTATCGTTATATTGATCAGGCTAAAAAGATCATCAGCCGAGAACAGGGCGTGATTGGCAAGGATTGGGGCGGAAAGCTGCCCATCGCCCTGGTTTGGCCCAACAGCTACCGGGTGGGCATGAGCAGCCTGGCCCTGCACATCCTCTACCGTATTTTTAACGACGAACCGGATGTGGTCTGCGAGCGGGTGTTTTACGGCTACCAGCAAGCGCCCCGCTCCGACGAACCAATCATTTCCCTGGAATCGCAGCGTTCGCTGGATGATTTCGGCGCAGTAGCCTTTACCGTGTCTTACGAGATGGACTACTTCAACATCATCCACATTCTGCGGCGGGCGGGCTTTCCCCTTTTTGCGGCGGAGCGAAATGAAACGTGGCCGCTGCTGATTGCGGGCGGCCCGGCAGTTTACACCAACCCCGAACCCCTGGCCGATATTTTTGATGCCTTTGCCATTGGCGAGGCCGAAGCCATTGTACCGCCTTTGATCGATGCGTTGTGGGATGTAAATGATGCGCCCCGGCCTGAAGCCTACCAGCGGCTGGCGGAGGTGACGGGAATGTACGTGCCCGCCCTCAACAACGGGCCGGTCCCCCGCGTTTGGGTTAAAGATATTGATACCCGCCCCACCACCACGCAAATCTACAGCGAATCGACCGAATTTGGCGACCGCACCCTGGTGGAAATTGCTCGCGGTTGTGGCCGAGGCTGTCGTTTTTGCATGGCCGGCTATGTGTACCGCCCTATGCGCGAGATGCATCTGGATACGATCTTATCTGTAGCCCAACACGCGCTCAAACACCGCGACCGGATTGGGCTGGTCAGCGCGGCGGTGAGCGACCATAGCTGGATTGATGAGATTGCGATTGAATTGCGAAAAATGGACGCCCGGCTGACGGCCTCGTCGATGCGGGTAGACCCCATCAGCGAACCGCTCATCAAAGGGCTGGCCGAAAGCGGCAACCAAACCCTGACCATTGCGCCGGAAGCGGGCAGCGCGCGCATGCGCAAGGTCATCAACAAACCCCAGGCCGATGCCCAAATTCTGCACGCGGTGGAACTGGCGGCCAAATACAACTTTCCCCAACTAAAAATGTACTTTATGATCGGCCAGCCTACGGAAACAGAGGAAGATGTTGCCGCTATTGCCGATATGGTGCTGACCGCGCGAAAAATTTTCCCGCGCAACCTGGCTATCAATGCCACGCCGTACGTGCCCAAAAGCCACACGGCTTTCCAATGGGCGGCGATGCTGCCGGTGGAAACGCTGGAAACCCGTATCAAATATTTACAAGACCGGCTTCAGTCCCACGACGTAGCCGTGCGCAGCGACAGCCCCGCCTGGGCCACCGTTGAAGGCGTACTAGCTCGCGGCGACCGCCGGTTGGGGCGTGTGCTGGCGCGCATGAAGAAAACAAATTTACGCGCCTGGCAGCGCGCCCTGGAGGCGGAAGGCTTGAGCCAGGAAGATTTTCTGCGAGAACGAGCTATGGATGAAGCGTTGCCGTGGGAAGTGGTCAATACCGGCGTGAGCAAAGCCTTTTTTACCTGGGATTTACGCCGGGCCATGCGGGATGATTTATCTCCGGCTTGCCCGCCGGCAGGCTGTTTGAAGTGCAATGCCTGCGATGAGGAATGGGCGTTTCGAGCCGATTACGAAAAACAGTTAGGCCCCAATATGGGCGCGTATGGAGATAATTTTATTCCCCTGGAACTTTGATAGTGTCCCCTTTTGAGTGTCGGCAGGGAAATTTACCGCAGAGTGCGCCGAGTTCGCAGAGCTTTTTTGAGATTTTGGCAACAGCACCCAAGAGGGAGATTATCGGAAATTTAAACACAACAAAAGCCGTCCATTAAACCATGGACGGCTTTATTGTTGGAAAATTACGAATTAAACCAGTTTGGTCAAATCTTCAGCAGCGCGTTTCATATCGAGGAAGATCAGGCCAAGTTTGGCATCGCCCCGGGCCAGAGCGGTCAGCACAGCTTCCTCACCAACGGACATCAAAATGACATAGCCGTGGTCGCCCCGGATGTAGACCTGATCCAGCGTGCCCCGGCCCAACTCGCTGGCAATTCGCTCACCCAGCGAGAGCATCGCCGCCGACATTGCCGAAACACGATCCTCTTCAACATCAGCCGGTAAAGAGGAGGCCATAATCAAGCCGTCAACACTCACCACCGCCGACGCTTCGATATCGGCGGTGCCGGCTTGCAAATCCCTCAAACGGGCTACCATTTGTTCTGTACGAGATGCCATGTTTGCGCATTTCTCCTTTCAAAAAAGGATAGATAATCTTGATCAGACAAAAACGTAACATAATGACTTTAAGATAAGCAAATTCATCATAGCACAAGAGGTAGTCTATGTCAATGTGGCTCCGGGTTGTTTCTTAAATTTAAAGTGAGATAAAAAACGCGGTAAAAATATTAAATTTGGGACAAAAAATTCAACATAACGCTAAAGAACCGACGTTTTCCCTACTTTTTAAAGAATAGAACAAACAAGTGGGGTACAGGCCCACTTGTTCCTGAAAGCTCTACGTTTTTTGGTTTAAAGGATAATTTTGGTAACTAACAAAACTTTAAATTTGGTACCTGTTTCTGACTGAAAGTTGGTGTTTCATTTTCTTTCCCGATTTTTCCCGTAACCACGCTTTAGGGGAACCTCACCGAACTTCATCAATGCCGGCGGGCAATAACGGTTGTTCCAACCTCTCAAATCGATAGCATCAGCAGGCAAAATGCATGCAACAGGCCTGATGCATGCATCAGGCCTGTTCAGACTCCCAGACAAAGAACGCCTCCACCACCTGCCGAAACAGCGGCGCGGCTTCCTTAGACCCTTCACCCGCATGCTCTAAAATTACGGCAATCGCCACCCGTGGTTCATCCGCCGGGGCGTATCCGGCAAACCAGGCATGCGGTTCTTCCTGACCCGATTCCGACGTGCCGGTTTTTCCGGCCACCGTATACTCTATACCCTCAAACGCGGCGCGCGCGGTGCCTCTCGCGCCGCTGACCACCGCTTCCAGGCTGCCCCGGATCAGGTCCAAATTTTGGGATGAAAGGGGCAGGGTGCCGGCATCTTCCGGTGGAAAGACCTGCTCGTTTCCCTCAACATCGACAATTCTATCAACCAGCCGGGGAATTATCAGCCGCCCGCCATTGCCGATAGCGGCCAGCATGCGGGCCACCTGCAAGGGGGTCGAGAGCATAAAGCCCTGCCCAATTGCAGCGTTAACGGCATCGCCGGGGAACAACGGCTCGTTCAACTGCGCTCGCTTCCAGGCATCATCGGGAACCACACCCGCGCTTTCGGCCACCCCCTGGATACCGGTGCCCTCGCCTAGGCCAAAGGTTCGCGCCCAATCAGACAACAATTTGGGATTTTGCCGGTACAGGGCCAGGCCAACTTCGTAAAAAACCACATCGCAACTTTGGGTCAATCCATCTACCAGGTTGATGGTGCCGTGCCCGCGTTCCAGCCAGCAATCTTTTTCAAACTCCTGCCCCAACCCCGACCATTTACCGGTACAGACAAAGGTATCCTGAGGCTGCATCCCTAAAGATTCCAGCGCGGCGCTGATAGACACAACCTTGAAGATAGAACCGGGGGGATAAACACCCTGCGCGGGTCGATTCACCAACGGGCGTTTTTCATCAGTGTAGAGATCGGTCCAGGCGTCAACATCAAAACCGGAAGACAGGATTGCCGGGTTAAAGCGGGGATAGCTGGCCATGGCGCGGACGGCGCCCGTTTGCGGCTCCATCACCACCACCGCGCCAATCCGCTGGCCCAACAATCGCTCAACCGTGGCTTGAAAAGGCGTATCAATGGTGAGGTGGATACTGCTGCCGGGTTGGGTAGACACAGCCGCAATTTCAGACATGATATTTCCTGAAGGGGAGAGCGTAACTAATCGGCCTCCCCGCTGGCCGGCCAGGTACGGCTCGCCCCAACCTTCGACGCCGGCCAGACCAACCAGATCATCGGCCCGGTAGCCCTGGGCCATATAATCTTCTTTTTGTTCCGCCGGGATTGCGCCCACATAGCCAACAATATGAGACGCTGTCTCGCCATCATTGTACGCCCGCACATCGTGCGCCCGGCGATCAATGCTGGGAAACTGGCGCAGCAGATTGTCGTACTCCAGGCTGGCTTCAAAGGTAATATCGCCCACAGGCACAAACCAATCGGGGCGGGCGGCGGCAATAGCGGTTTGAATTTTGCCCGGTTCAACCTTGGTAATGCGAGATACCACCTCTACAACCTGATCCGGCTCTTTCATAAATTGAGGCACCACGCCAACCGTGATCATCTGGCCCTGCGTGGCCAGCGCGTGGAATCTTTTATCATAAATATTGCCCCGAAGTGGCTTTTCATTTAAAAATGCCAGAGACAGGCCCTCGCCCAACTGCGGCAGGATTAACGTGGGCTGCCAAACCACGCCCCATCGATTCGCCAAAAAATTTAATTGCATCTGGTTATCGGCTTCAATCACATCAAACCGCCGCGTTTGCCAGGCGGTATGAAACAGCACCGACGCGCGCGGGCCATCGTGCAGCAGCGATTGCAATTGGATATCGATTTGATCTACCGTGGCCGTGTTCAGCGCACTGCGATAAAAAGCTTGAAACTGCTCCGGCATGATGCGGGATCGGGAGTCTGGAGTCAACAAGCTGTGCATCGTTTCATAATCGCCGGCCCGCCAGGCATCCAGATAGGTTTGCGCCACGCCATCGGCGCTGGGCAGGGGGGTGGGCGTGGGCGTCGGCAGCGGCGTAGAGGTTGGCTTAACCGTTAGCGACGGTAACTCTGTGCCTGAACAGCCACCCAAAAACAGCGCCAGGCCCATCCCTTTGAGAAAAACACGACGTGAAACCTTTATGTTGAGCATAATGGAGAATTATAGCATTGAGGGGGAGCGCCGCCAAACAAACAAGCTAAAAACAACATACTTTAAAATGAGAAGAATATCCCACAAATATACTTTGAACTCCCTTTTAAGGTGTGGTATTATAAGAGAACAATTCGTTTTGATTCCTCAAATTTTCGAGTAGAATGGCTCTGAATGGGTATTTTTTTGATGGATAAGCGGTAGT
>CAZTFF010000068.1:0-26573 GCA_964612485.1 uncultured Caldilineaceae bacterium | reverse complement strand
TTTTCGCTTAATATTTTTGGCTCTACTGGTGCTGTTTTATTTTAATAAAAACATTATGGGAGCATAGGCGGAAATTGGAGAAACAAAGAGAACAGATTTATATTGATATTGTTTATCAGGTGATTGACTATATTGAGCAAGAAAAAAGAGAGGTACAAAAATGAATTGTGTCTTATACGCCAGAGTTAGCACGGAAGCCCAAGATGGCCCGGACAAAGTGAGTATCGGCCACCAAATGGAAATGATGGAAACATTAGCCGGGCAGCAGGGTTGGAACGTCCTGAAAACGTTTATCGACAACAAAAGGTACAAAAAAACAAAACCGCCAAACGTCGGGAGTGTGGTGCAGCCGTCCGGCAAGTATGATGACCGGCCCGGTTTTGTGGAAATGCTCAAAGAGATTGAAGCCGGAATCGTTGACGTGGTAGTCTATTATGACCTTTATCGCTTTGGCCGCCACCACCGGGTTTTGGGCACTTTTTTAACGTCCATTGATGAAGCCAACAAAAAACGCAAGGAGCCGATCCAAATTTGGGAAGCCGCGTTTAAGAAAATGGCAAGCCGGATTGAGTTAGGGATTATGGTCACAATCGGGCAAGAGGAAAATGAGGCACGAGTCCGGCGCATCAAAATGGGAAAAATCGGCACGTTGAAACAGGGCAGGTGGCCCGGTACGTTTGACTGTTTGGGCTACGATACACGTCGAGAGCAGGGCCAGCGAGGCCGGGAAATCTTCTTGAACGAAAACGAAGCGGAAACTGTCAAAAAAATTTTTAGGTGGTATGATAGTGGTAAGTCAATCGTTCAAATAGGCGAATTATTACGCGCCAACGGTTACACGCAGAAGCTAACAAACAACAATCGGCGGCACGAATGGTCTAGTGCGGTTATCGCGCTACTCCTGCGCAATGAAGCATACACCGGTAAAGCTACCTGGAATTTTGGCAATGATGAGCAGTACACTATTAAAATTCCCCAAATAATCAACCTTGCTCAATTCGGGAGAGTACAACGCAGGATGGATAACGGGAAACCCAATTCACGGCGTAACACAAAGGATATTTACTTACTGCAAAATCTGTTGTATTGTGGTGAGTGTAACAGCAAAATGGGGGTAAGACGCCGATATTATTATTACAAAACGTTGGCCGATGGGACACGAAAAAGGTACGAATACAAAACAAAGCCATTTAATTATCGGTGTATTCGCGCCAATAATTACAAACACGAAGCCCACCCAAACCCCCATTGTTTTGCTGGTGAAAAATTAGATTATAATGTTTGGCGTTACGTGGCTGATGTCATTGTAGCTAACCCCGAATTGATAATGCAGCAAGTTCACGCCAGACAAGTGAATTTACAACAAGAGGGAGATAGCTTGGATGGGGAAATCAGCCGAATGAAAGCCCGGTTGAGCCAAATAGAACAAGAGAAACTTGCCTACACTCGCCAGCAGGCCAGAGGGCAAATCACAGAAGAAATGTTTGACACTCTCATAGCCGAATCTAATCAAGCGATAGTGACAATTCAAACGGATTTACAAGACGCGATAGAGTTACGAGACAATAGCCGCAAGGTCCAAAATGCAATGAGTTACGCGCAAGAGCTTTTATCTAACATTCAGGCCAAAATGCCGGAGATAGATTTCACGCCAGAGCAATTTAAGACCTTTTCAGAGGAGAAACAAGAATGGATTTTAACCGAACGAAAGAAGATAATCGAAGCCGTTTGTGAGAAGGTTATTATCTTTGCCAATGGCCGGATAGAGATTGAAGGCTTGATAGATGGAGATGAAGTATCGAGTTTTGAGTTAGTCATTCCCGGAGCCGGTTGAAACCGCGCGCCCAATGGTCGAGGGTGGGAAAGGGGTGCTCCGCCGGTACGGGGACGGGCAAATCTCGCATCAGTTGGGCGGCGATAAGCGCGGCCTGCTCATCATTTTCAAATTCAGACAGCGGGCTACCGGGAAGTATCCGTTTCAAGAGCAGCGCGCCCAATTTGGGATCGGCGGCCAGCAGTGGCACGGTTCCTTGGCCCCGGTACCATCGCAGCGCTGCAATTTCGGTGAGTAGTTCCTGGTTGGGAACGCCGACTTTCAAAATGGCCTCCGTGCCGTCCGCCCGCACCACCTTCATCACCAAATTGTAGGAGAGATTGGGCACCGGCGCCGGCAGCGACAGGCCCCATCGGTCCCGGCACGTATTGAGAATGTGAGGGAGACGGCGCAGCCATTCATGCCCGGCTTCTCCCCACACCGAAATTATCCGGCGCTTGAATCCATCCGGCAGAGAGTCCGCATCCGGCCACGCATTAGTGTAACAACAACCCATAGCCCCCATCCATGGTGATGGTCTGCCCTACGATCATACTCGCCGCCTCGGAACAGAGAAAGGCCACGGTTTGAGCCACTTCCTCCGGCGTGACCAGCCGGCGGGCGGGCGAATGCTCGGCGGCGTAATCAAATACTTCTTGCAGATCGACCGGGAAAGCGGCCACCGCGCCGGTTCTAACCAATCCGGGCGATACCGCATTGATGATGATGCCTTTGGGGGCCAGATCAACCGCCAGGTAACGGGTCAGCGCATCGACCACGGCTTTGGAAAGGCCAATGGCCCCGTAATGGGGCAACACCCGCGTGCTGCCGGGGCTGGTAATGTTGACGATGCGGCCCCAGCCCTTCGCTTCCATTTGCGGGGCCAGCCGCCGCACAATGCGCAGAATCGAGCGGGCGTTGACGTCCATGGTCCAGTCCCAATGCTTGTCGTTCACATCCAAAATATCGCGGGGTGTGCCGCTGGCGGCATTGCCCACAAAAATATCGCACACGCCAAACACCGCTTGAACTTCATCCAGCAGCGCGTTGGTGGCCGATGCATCGGCCAGATTGGCTTTGATGGCGATGGCCCGCCGGCCCAGGCCCTCAATCTCGGTGACGGTTTCCGCCGCCGCGCTTTTTTTACGAACGTAATGCACCACAATATCGGCTCCGCGCCCGGCCAGAGCCAGGGCGATGGCCCGGCCAATGCCCCGCGACGAGCCGGAGACCAGGGCCACTTTGCCGGTAAGATAATCTTCAATCATTTTCACGCTCCCAAAAAAGCTCTCAGGATGAAGAACAGGTTGGCCGGACGTTCGGCCAGGCGGCGCATAAAATAGGGGTACCAGGCCACGCCATAGGGCACATACACCCGCACCTGATAGCCCAGGTCGGCCAGGCGCTGCTGCTCTCGGCGGCGGACGCCCAGCAGCATCTGAAATTCAAATTGATCTTTGGCCAGCCCGTAAATTTCAGCCTGTTCGATGAGCCAGTCGATCAAATCGGGGTCGTGCGAGCCGAGGGCCAGGTACGCGCCCGTTTCTTGTGCCTGTGGGGTTAGAAATTGGGCCATCTGGTCTTTGGCCGCCTGCCGGATTTCGGTTTTGTCTTGCAAGGCAATGCTTTTTGGCTCGTTGTACGCCCCTTTGACCAGCCGGACGCTGCAGCCCCGGTTAATCATCCGCGGCAAATCCACCGGGGTGCGGTGCAAATAAGATTGGATTGCCAGGCGGACCCCGCCGCCAAAGGTGTCGATCAGACGGTGGTACACGGCCAGGGTATTTTCCACATCAGAACTATGTTCCATGTCGATTTCTACGGTTATCCCCAACTGCCGGGCCGTTTTCACAATACCGGCCACATTTTCATAGAAAAAATCCGGGCCAAACGCCATGCCCACGTGCGAGGGTTTGAGAGAAATTGTTGAGTCCAGATTTTCGGTGTGAATACGCTGCAACAATACCCGGATATCGCCCGCCGCCTGCCCGGCTTCGGCGCGGGTGGTGACGGCTTCACCCACTTCATTGAGAATAGCTTTGATGCCGCGCCGGTTGAGGTCTTTGGCTGCCGCAACGGCCTCATCCAAAGTTTCACCGGCCACAAAACGACGCGCCACCCGCCGGGCCGGACCAAAGTGGGTCACTATCCGGCGCAGCGTTTGGCTGGCCGAGAGTCTGAGTAAAAAATTTCGTAGCATGGCAAATCCTCCTTGACTTGCCGGCCAGTTCCGTTGAATCAAACCGGGGAAATATCTTCTTTGACCTGAACCACAATGACCGTCATATCATCGGCCTGTTCGGTTGAATTTTGGTAGGCCTGCACGTGTTCCAGGATATGGGCTTGCATGGCCTGGGCGCTGGTGGTTGGGCCGGCGGCAATAATATTTTCTAACCGTTCAAACCCCAGAATTCGGTTTTGGGCGTTTTGAGTTTCAACCACGCCATCGGTAGTAAAAATAATCAAATCACCGGGAGCCAGAGCCACTTCAACCTGTTCGTACCGGACCAGGTCGTGATCAACCCCCATCGGCAGGCCCTGAACATTGAGCCATTCCAAATGATGATTATTGCGGCGGATCACCGGGGCAATGCAGCCGGCATTGGCCACGCACAAAACGCCGTCTTCTCTGAGAAAAGCGGCCAGGCAGGCAGCGTTGAGGCCGCTGCGCTGGCTGTGTTTTTCGAGCCGGATGGCGGTCAAAGCCAATAGTTCGGTGGGTTTAGCGGTGGTGGGGATCAAACTCTCGATCATGCCCGTGGTGACGGCCATCAGCAAGGCCGCCGACATCCCTTTACCGGTGACATCGCCAATAATAATAGCCAGCTCACCGGTGGCTAACTGGTGAAAATTATAAAAATCGCCGCCAACATCGCGGGCCGGTATCGAGTGGCCGGAAATATCAAAACCGGTGTAGAGCGGGGGAGCCGCGGGCAGCATGCTCATCTGCACTTCGGCGGCAATTTTGGTGCGGCTTTCCAGTTCCTGCCGGCGGGCGGCTTCAGCAATCTGGGCCTCCAGCACCCGGTCAACCAACCGGGAGGTAGTATAACCGATAAACGTGATGAAGATGAGAAATATGGCAACATTGATATAATTGGCCCGCAACTCGGTAAAGAAAAAGGGCGTGAACCAGCCGCTCAATTCAGCCCAGCCAAAGACCAGGTAGCCGATCAACAAAATACTCAAAATCAGGACAAATCGCCAGCGCCGCAACAGGAGACTGGTTTGGGTAATGGCGATCACATAAACCGCATTGGTGGCAATATCCGACACGCCCCAGCCAACGCTCAGAGAAAAACTAATAAAAACAAAAGCAATGCTGAACAAAAAAATAGCCAGCCTGACGCTTTTTACACGGGACAACCAGAAGATAAAAACAAAGGTAGAAAGATTAATGAACGCCAACAGGGCGGTGCCGTCGTCCAAGCCCACAAACCAGTAAACCACATTGAGCAGGAAAAAGGGGCCGGTAAAAAAAATCAGGCCCAACAATAGGGTATTGAGCACATACCCGCGCCAGGCCAGTTCTGGATTATGTTCGGTGGGAGCGGCTAATCGCCCCCACCATTCCTTAAATCGATTGATCCGATCCATTTGCGTTTTTGTACCACCGGCAACGCTAACTGCGTATGATCTCCAGCACCTGATCCCGTTTTTCTTCCATCAATACTTTTGATTTGGCCTCTAGATTCAAGCGCAACAGCGGCTCGGTGTTAGAGGGGCGCACGTTGAAGTGCCAATCGTCATAGTTCACCGATACGCCATCGAGCCAGTGAATATCGGCATCGCTGAAGGCTTCGGCCAGTTCTTGCATCTTGGCTTTGGGATCGCCCGAAATGCGGGTATTGATCTCGCCGGAGATGAAATATTTGGCTTCCAGCGGGGCCAGCAGTTCGGCGAGGCTGGCGTTCTTTTTCGACATCATTTCCATGATGATCAGCGAGGGGATGATGCCGCTGTCGGCAAAAAAGAAATCTTTGAAGTAGTAATGGCCGGTCACTTCGCCGGCATAGACCGCGTCTTCTTTGGCCATGCGGGCTTTGATAAAGGCGTGGCCCACCCGTTCCATAATGGGCGTGCCGCCGGCGGCGTTGATCAGATCCGGCACGGCCCAGGAGGCGCGAACATCGTATAAAATTTTGGAACCGGGATATTTTTCCAGGTAATATTGGCTCATCAACGCGGTCAAAAAATCGCCGGAAACAAATTTACCCCGATCATCAATGGTAAAGAAGCGGTCGCCATCGCCGTCAAAGGCAAAGCCGACATCGGCCTGATCGGCCACCACTCGCTGTTCCAGTTCGGCCCGGTTTTCGGGCTGGAGCGGATCCAGGCCGTGGTTAGGCAGGCTGCCGTCCGGGTCCAGGTACATGCCGGTCAGGTCAATCGACGGCAGCTTGGCGTAGATTCGGGATAGAATTGGGCCGACCATACCGTTGCCGGTATCGGCAATCACTTTGAGATCAGCCAGGCCTTTCACATTCACCAACCCCAATACCATATTGACAAAATCTTCGCTCAAATCCTGTTCCGACATCGCGCCCTTGCGGGTGGGCTTGGCGTAGGCATCGTCTTCTACAATCTGGCGCAGGTCCTGAATACCGCCATCGCCGCTCAACAGTTGGGGCATCTTTTTAACCATTTTCAGCCCGCTGTACTGCGCCGGGTTGTGAGAGGCCGTAACCATAATACCGGCCTCGTCCAGAGTGGCGCAGGCGTAATAATATTGATCGGTGCTGACCATACCAATGTTGATGACGTCCGCGCCTTGATCCATAATGCCGCGCGTGACGGCATCGAACATTTGCGGGCCGGACAATCGCATATCGCGCCCCACAATCACGGTATCAACGTTCAGAAAGGTTACAAAGGCGCGGCCAATAGCATAGCCGGCCTCTTCATTCAAATCATCAGGATAAATCCCGCGAATATCATAGGCTCTAAAAATATCTGGGTTTACTTTCATCAGTTTACCTCCTCGGCAAGTTAATTTCAATAGAAGTCATAGCCCCGGCCTGCTCAAGTTTTGCCCCGCAGACAGGCCGCTTCCGTTTTGTTACTGCGCTTCTTTCCAATTTGAAATGACCTGAGCAATTTTACTTGCTTCCTGCTCAACATCTTCTGGCACAATGCCTTTTACGGTAACCCGCACCAGCCCTTTTTCCGTGCCCGAATAACGCACATTGATAAATTGCGGGCCGGATCGGGCCAGCCGGGCTTCGGATTTTTTGATCTGTTCCACCAGCCCGGTAATCTCGGCGTGCGATCCGGTGAGGGGCACATCGCGGACGTGGGCAATTTTTTGGGGATACTGCTTCATCAAACCGGCCAGTTCAGACAGGGGTTGCCCCGAATTGACCAGCAGCGCGGCCACCCGCAGGCCCACGTAAATACCGTCGCCCGTGGTTTGACCGTTTTCAAAGACAATGATGTGGCCGGCCTGCTCACCGCCCAAGACATAGTTATTTTGCACCATTTTATCGGTAACGTATTTGTCGCCCACGGGGGTTACTTCCAGGTTGACGCCCAACTGCTCAAAGGCCATATCCAGCCCCAGGTTGCGCATGATGGTGGTGACGACCGTATTGTTAGTGAGCGAGTTGCGGGCCAGCATATCCTGAGCCAGCATGGTCAAAATGTGATCGCCGTCCAGGTAGCTGCCCTGTTCGTCTACCAGCAGCAGGCGGTCGCCATCGCCGTCGAAACCGAGGCCGAAATTGGCCTTTTCCCGGACAACCAACTCGGGTACCCCGGCGGGTTTGTGAGAATCATAGTTGATGGTATCGTAATCCGGGTTAATGTTCAAACCATCGGGCTGATCGTTGAGCACGATCACCTCGGCCCCCAGGGCCTTGAATGTTTCCGGGCCAAGTTGGTAGGTTGCGCCGTGGGTGCAATCTATCACCACTTTATAGCCGGACAGATCTTTTTCGCCCTGCCACGAAGATTGCAGATGTTGGGCAAAACGGCCGGTATAGGCCCGGCCCGGCTCCAAATGGCCCAGTTGGTCAAACGGAACCAGGGGGTACACCTCCTGTTGACGCAGCAGCGCTTCAAGCTCCTGTTCAACGGCTTCGGTTATTTTGAAGCCCTGCTCGTTAAAAAACTTGATGCCGTTATCGGCGGCGGAATTATGGGAACCGGACAACATAATACCCAATTGGGCGTCGGTTTCTTTGGTGAGATAGGCCACGCCGGGGGTGGGAATCACGCCCAAACCGCTCACGCTGACGCCCTGGGCCAGCAAGCCGGTGGTCAAGGCCGCCTCGATCAGTTCGCCGGAGCGGCGGGTATCGCGGCCAATGAGAACTTTGGGGTTTTGATGTTTCTGCCGCAGCCAAGAACCAATGGTTTGGCCCAGATGAGTGAGAAACGTCACGGAAAAATCGCTCACCTTGCGCCGGATTCCATCGGTGCCAAATATTTTTTGATGAGTCATCGGGTGTTTTTTGCCTCTGTTTGTAAGGGAGTTGTACCTTACTATAACCCAGAGCCGGTTGAGAGTCAAAGCAAAGCGCGCTGCAAACGTGTTTATGCTAAGGTATAATCCGTTTTAATACCTTGGCCAATTTATCGGGATCGTGGCGCAAACGGCCAAATTGGTGGGTAAACGAGTAGTGATTACACATCTCTACCTGCACGCCCCGATCACGCAGTGGTTTTGTCTCTTCCTCTGCCCACCCCAAAAAATAGGAGTGGTGTTTGGCATAATGATTGGCAATACTCGAAAACTGTTGTTCAAACGCTTCGCGGGATAGATCAGGCACAATGATGACGTCAAAAGGCCGTTCCAGCCGGGTATACTTTTGAAACAGTTGCCAATAATCTTCCAGGGCAAAGTGATGCGTTTCATTACGCACCGATACCAGATTGCTGATCAAAATCTTTTTGGCCGTCGTTTGATTTAATGCCCGATTGACGCCTTTGGGCAACAAATTGGCAATGACCGAGCCATAAATGCTGCCGGGGCAATAAATAATATGGGTGGCCTGGGTGATGGCCTCAACCGCGTCGGGAGTGGCCGGCACCAATGGCTCGATCCACACCCTGCCAACCATATCCTGCGACATCGAATAGCGATCCAGTTCATGCTCGCCGGAATAGACAATCCCCCCTTCCGACTGAAAACAAATGGTCGCCGGGCGAGTAGTGACCGGAATGGCGCGCCCTAAAAATTGAAGGTCTAACAATTGCTCCAGGGTTCGCTGCACCTGCAAATAATCGTTATCATATTTTTCCAGCAAGCCGTAATAAAGCGTATACCCCAAATTGCGGTTGCGGCCATCAGAAAAACTGATAATTTCGTTAAAGGCGGTAATATTGCCCAGCCGGCTGCGTTCCGGCGGGATCAAAGCGATCAAATTACGGAGCAGATCAGAAACAGCAATCACCTGATCGCGTTCATCCGAACGAATAACGCCAGTCTGCCCGCCTGAATCCATGGCAGCGGAGATCGCATCAATCTCCTTAAACCCCGATTTGATCAAAGCGCGCAAGACAATGGGCGCGCCGGTTCCCCCGCCTATGGTAACTATTCTTAACACGTTCTACAGAGCCTCCACTATTTTCCATCAATCCAAATATAGTCCTGCCATCTTGATGAGTCAATTTTATTCAACCCGACATTATTTCCAATCGACCGGGGAGGTTAAGTGCCCCAACACGGCGCGGCGCACCCAATCCAGCCCCTGGATCACCAGCCAGCGGCGAATGTACTCCTGCTCCCGATTTCGGAACCGCCGCGTTCGTCCCCGCTGGCGCACTTCCTGGTTCAAAGAATCGCCATACACGGCAATAAAAGTTAGATGATCGCTTTGTGTATCGGCCAGCGGCCCCAGTAAGGCCAGCCCGATCCCATCCGGCGGGGCAATCGCACGGGCCAGCGCGGCGGCCAATGAAAAGCCATCCACCTCCTTAAAATCAGATTCAAGTTCCAAGCCGGCCAGCCGGAGCGCCTCTTCCGGCGTGGGAGGCTGCATATCGGCGGCAATCACGCCGCTGTAGCCGGCTTCAGCCAGTTCCTGTACCACCTGGCCGCCGGTCAGTGTATCAAGAATCGCCAGCTTGAGGTCTTTTTCGGCCAGCAGCCGCCCTACTACTTCGGCCACGCTTTCTTTTTCGACCCCGTACACGGCCACGCCCAGCCGCTGGCGCAAGTCCGCTTCCACCGGCGCGATCAACTCATCGGCCTGGGCCTCGGTTTCGGCTTTGGCTGTAATGCGGACGTCGGTCTGGCCGGGGTGCGCGGCCAGCCCCACCGTGGGATTGGTCATCGTCATTAAATCGCCAATGGCGCGATCTATATCGCTCTCGCCTACAGCGCAGGTACGCAAAATGCGGGCTTTGATAAGCTGGGTGGTGCCCATCCGTTCCACCAGCAGGGGAATGACGGTGTGGGTCATCATATATTCCAGCTCGCGGGGCACGCCGGGCAGGGAGATGATGAAACCGCGCCCGGTGATGTCTTCCGCCAGAAAACAGGGGGCGGTTCCCACCGGGTTGCGTAAGGGGATGGCGCCTTCGGGAATGTTGGCCTGCCGTTTATTGTTCTCGGCCATCTGGCGGCCAAAGGACCGAAAGCGGGCGGCGATTTGCCGCTCCAGCTTTTGGCTGTAAACCAGCGGGCGTCCGGTGGCGTTGGCCACGGCCTGGCGGGTCATATCATCAACCGTTGGCCCCAGCCCGCCGGAAGTAATCACCACATCCGAGCGATCCAGGGCCAGGTTGAGTACCTCGGTAATCCGGGCTTCGTTATCGCCCACGGTGGTTTTGTAGTACAGGTCCAGGCCAATGTCCCGCAGCATTTTAGCCAGGCGGTTGGCGTTGGTATCGACAATTTCTCCCAGCAGCAGTTCGCTGCCAATCATCACCAGTTCTGCATGCACAATTGTTTACCTCGGTTGGTTTGATGTTCTAACTCAGTGAGTTAATATTGCTGACTCACTGAGTAAATGATATTAACTCAGTGAGTTACTACTATTTAGTCAGTGAGTTACTGCCATTGGCCCGGCAGGTTAGTCTACCGGGTTTCTGCCAACAAGGTAGCCATCATCTCTCGCACGGTATCGATTTCATCCTGGTTGATGGTGTGGACCATGCCGGGATAGAACCGTTCGGTGACATCGGCCCCCATTTGACGCAGCGCGCGGGTGGTTTCCTGCACCCGTTCCTGGGGAATGTGAAAATCCACATCACTGCATCCCAGGAAAACAGGTGTGCCGGCCAGCGATCCCTCGTATTCAAACGATGATCCTTCCGGGCCGATCAAGCCGCCACTCAGGCCCACCACGCCGCCGTACCGCTGCGGGTGACGCGCTGCAAATTCTACACTCAAACAGGCTCCCTGGGAAAATCCCAGCAGCATAATTTTTTCAGTAGGAAGCCCGGCCCGGACCAGGTGGTCCACCAATTGGGCCAGCGTATCCAGCGCCGAGGATAAAAAGGGTTCGTTTTGCGTGGTGGGCATTAAAAAGGGATAGGGATACCAGGTATGGTTGGCCGCCTGGGGCGCCAGGTAGGCAAAACCGGGCGCATCAAAATAATCGGTGAGGGTCAAAATATCATCGGCGCTGCTGCCCCGGCCATGGGCCAGGATCATAGCGGCGGTGGCCGCCTCTAATGGTTCACCGGCGGTTAAAATAGCTTGGCCGCCGTGAGGTCCGGCGGCGGGATTGGTCAAACTCATCAATTTTGTTTCCCCCTGTTGAGAATAGAGACATGATTGAGGAAAACATGGGAAACGTCAAATCAGGCCCGGGTGGGCAAAGTGAAGTAGAACGTGCTGCCCCGCTCTGGTATGCCCTCGCTCTCAACGCCAACCTGACCGTTCAATTTTTCCACAATACGTTTGACAATGGAAAGCCCCAGGCCGTGGCCGGTGGCTCTCAATTTGTTGAGCCGGGTAAAAATGTCGAAAAGCTGCGTTTGTTTTTCGGGCGAAAGCCCCGCGCCGTTATCCCGAATCCAAAACTTAACCTGTTGCTCCGGCAGTACGGTTGCGCCCAATTCTATCCGGGGTGGTTGGCCGCCATACTTTAACGCATTGCTGAGGTAATTGGCCCAAACCTCTTCAATCCAGGGGGCATAGCCCCACACAGTTGGCCATTTGTTGGGAAGAATTATTTCGGCCTGGGACTCTTTTATGGTGGGGAGCAATCGTTGATACACTTCGGCCACAATAGACTCCATATCCAGCGGCTCAACCTCAACATCTACCTTACGTACCTCGGCCAGTAACAGCAACTCGCTCACAATGCTGTTCATTTTGTAGCCGGTGTCTTCAATCGCAGTTAATAACTCGCGCTGTTCCTCACTCAACGCGCTGGTATCATCCTCATTAAACAGGTTGACGCAGATAATGACATTAGAAATAGGGGATTTTAAATCGTGAGCCACCGTATGGGCAAAGGCATCAAGTTCTTCATTACGCGCCTGGAGTTCAACCGTATACTCGCGCAGGGTTTCCTCGCTCTGCTTGACGCGCCGGAATAACAGGCTGTAGGGTTGGACCAGCCCGGTTTCGATAATGGCTTTGTAAACCAGATAGAAGGAGATCAACTTGAAGATATGGCCGATCATGTTCGACAGGCCGTAAACGTCTACATAAAAGATAAAAGCGAGCTCGGCTACAATGGTGCTCAGAATAGCCCAGGCCAACAAGCGCAGCACGTCCAGGTCAAAATCATCTCGATATCGAAGCAGCAGGAAAATGGCGCCAATGAGAATGAACGAAATGATGATCTCACTTGCTTTTTTGAAAGGGGTCAGGCCAACGCCCTCGATATAACAGGCAGGAAAGTTTTGCCAGTAGAAAATAGAGCCGAGCAGCAATCCCATCACCAGGCTGTAACTCACGAAAACAACATAAGGTTTTAGCGTACGATGAAGAAATAAAGGGGCCAGCAGCAGGGAGACGCTTTGTAAATAACGGGCCGCAATCCATAACTGGGTGGGCAGGTTGGCCTCATCAGGAAAAACGCCCATGCCTTTGTAAGCCAGGGTATGCAGCAAATCCAGCCCGGCCACAAACAAATAGGCGATCCCTACAAACAAGAGATAATTGTTGTCTAAAAATCGGCGCGAATTCCAGGCCAGCATAAAGATGCCGCCGGCCACAATGATGCTGAATAACTCTACCAGGCTGTGGAAAAGGAGATAATTGGTCAGGCTGATCCCATAAAAACCCAATAGAATTACGATCCAGGCCAGAACGATGCCTGCATTGCGCCCCCATGGGATGGTGTGTTTCATAGGCCCCTTTCGTCATTAGCGAGGAAAATATAAGATAGTTCAAGTATAGCACGGGCGGGCGTGGTCAACAATGTCTGGCCTTCTGGCGGTAAAATTGGAAATTTGTTTGACGCCAACAAATTTTGAGGTAGAATTTCCTCCATTCCCCAAAATATCGTATCTTCTCAATAATCTGGGGCAGAGTTGGTTGAGCTTGTCGAAACCAACGGTCTTCGACAGGCTCAGACCTCGTCCCCCCCAAATATTGAGAAGGTACAAAATAACTACAATCAATAAATGCTGCGAAAATCGAGGAGGTAAAATCGTGGGAAAATTGGAAGCAATCTGGCTCAAACGAATGAAGGCCGGCCCCATGGATCCGGTAGAGCAGGCTACGTTCAAAACGGCTCAGGGGCTAGTGGGCAATGCCAACCAGGGCGGCAAACGGCAGGTTACGCTGATCGAACAGGAAAAGTGGCAGGCGGTGATGGATCAGTTAGGCGCGTCGCTGGATCCGGCGGTGCGGCGGGCCAATATGATGTTGAGCGGAATTCGATTGGCCGATACGCGCCACCGTATTCTTAAAATCGGCGATTGCCGCATCCGAATTTATGGCGAAACAAAACCCTGCGAAATATTGGATGAAGCGCTGCCCGGCCTCAGAAACGCTCTGGCCGATGATTGGGGCGGCGGGGCCTTTGGCGAAGTGCTGGATGATGGTGACATCGCGGTGGGCGATCCGGTGGAGTGGATCGAGTAAATTAATCTTTTCATAAGGAAAGCGCGATACCATAAATTGAAATGGTTAATCATCTTGTTGGAGAAAAGGAGACATCCATGGCAGCCAAAGAAAAAGTAAAAAAATCCAAAGAAGAATGGCAAGAAGAACTCACGCCGGAACAGTACCACATCACCCGCGAAAAAGGAACCGAACGCCCCTTTACCGGCGAATATTATAATAACAAAGAAGAGGGGGTTTACCGCTGCGTGTGCTGCGGCACCGAACTGTTTTCATCCGACACCAAATACGACTCCGGTTCGGGCTGGCCCAGCTTTTGGGACCCCATCACCCAGGAAAATGTAAAGATGGAAGATGACCACAGCCACTTTATGCACCGCACCGAAGTCCTGTGCGACGTGTGCGACGCCCATTTGGGCCACGTGTTTCCCGACGGGCCCGAACCCACCGGCCAGCGGTATTGCATCAATTCCGCATCGCTGGATTTTGAGAAGAAATAGGCAAATAATGATGAGTGATAAGTGAGGAGTAAAACACCCGTCACTTATCACTCATCAATTTCTCCAACTTCCCCTTAACGATGAACTCATCCACCATTCACAATTTTTTCCAATACGCCGTTAGCTCCTGAACTCCCTCAAAAATCATATCCGGTTGAACACCTTTTTCAGCCATCGTGTTTTCGTTATCAACGCCGGTTTTTACCATGATGGTGTGGAGTCCCGCTTGTTGGCCGCCCAAGATATCGGTTTCCAGGCGGTCGCCCACCATCACAGTTTCTTCAGGCGTTGCGTCCATTTTTTGCAGGGCAATTTCAAACATAAAGCGACCCGGTTTGCCAATAACCACCGGTTCAACCTGGGTTGCCGCCTGGATGGCAGCCAGAATAGAACCGGCGCCGGGAGCAAATCCGCCCTCAATGGGAAAAGTAAGGTCGCCGTTGGAGCCGACAAATTCGGCCCCCCGCTGGATCAGCAGCGCCGCATGTTTGAGCGTTTCGTAGGTCAACGCAAAATCTATGCCGGCCACCACGGCGGTCACCGGCCGGCTGGAATCGGCCACCACTTCAAAGCCGGCCTCTCCCAGGGCCACCCGCAACCCATCCTGACCTACCACGTAAACTGGCGCGCCGGCAGGAAAATGCTGGCGCACATATTCCGCCGTGGCCAGCGCCGAGGTCAAAATATAGCTGCGATCCACCGTGACATCAAAGCGGGCCAACTTCTCCACGTATTGATCCGGCGTTTTGCTGGCATTGTTAGTAGCCAGCACAAACGGCAGGGGCCGGCGGTGAATAAAATCAAAAAAATCCGCCATCCCCGGTACCGGTGTATCACCCCGCCAAAAAACGCCGTCCATATCCGCCACCAGCGCCCGGACGTTTTTTAAATCGAGACCTGTTAAGTTTTTCATACCAATTCCTAACCCGGACAAGGCCGGACCCAAAAAGAAATGTACTATTGGAAAAACACTTGTTCGTTGTACAAGAATTTCACCGGTTAGGCCCTATTTTCTTAAGGGGACAAACGTAACGGCGGAAATTAATCGCACCAGGCTTAACGCGGCCAGCGCCGCCCCGGCCAATAAACTTCCGGTCAGCAGAATAAAAGGCGCGGCATAGACCGCCGCAAAAAAGGTATAGCCGCCATTGGTTATCCACACCAGAATTTTGGCTTTGGGATTGGGACGATCCAAAATCCGGCGCATCCCAAAAATCATGACCGGGATTTCGGCTACCGAAAAAAAGGCCAAAAATAGAAACACGCCCAGCACCACCGTGGAATTGGTGATAAGGACGGGAATCCAGCCCTGATCCATCACATACATACAAAAAGCCGTCAGCAAAACGGCTCCGATCAAGCCGACCAAGCCGGTTAAGGTGAGGCTAATTCGACTCATGGGCTTCCGGGTCCACTTTTTCAGATGATTGAGCCTGGCTTACATCATTTTCAACCTCCACCGCCGCCGTGGCAATGGCCCAACTGACCAATCCCCAGGTTACGCCGGAAATCAAACTGCCCACTATCAAAGACCAGGCCGTGATCGGGGTGGATTGGTCTCGCAGAATGCCGACAATGGTTAGAATAATGCCCAGCGCGGCAAAAATCAACCCGGTTTTAAGCGGCCCGCTCATACGCTGCCAGAAATTTCTGGGCCACAGATTTCTGGTTGGTTTGTTTGTCTCGGTCATGGGTTTCTGTATCTCCTTACGAAATACGGATTGTAGCAGAAATGGGTCAGGACGCAACCTTCAAATGGCCTGATACAATATTTGGAGAGTAGAGAGTAGAGATTGGGAGATTAATATGAAATCTCCCAATCTCCAATCTCCCATTTACTAATCGCCCAAATCAGATCTCTTCGTTTGCTCCCTTACAGGCACCGATACCCAGTTCATTCTATTTTCTTGGACCAAACAATGTGAGCACGCCCACGATCATCACGGCGGCTACGGCGTGCATCAGGCTTAACACATATTTGGTCAAGTCGTCTGCCGGTAAAGTTAACGGCCCAACCAGCGAGAATAATAACACAAAAAAAGCCACGCCCCACAAAATCCGGGTTGAGCGCGGCAAACGCCGGCTCAAAAACGGAATGCCGAAGAAAGCCAACAGCACGGTTGCGCCGACAGCCGGCCAGGTGCTGGCCACGATTACGTCAAAAACGGAAACGGATTCCATTTCGGTGGAACCCGCTGTCCTGGGCCACGCCATCGGAATTCCTAACCCAACAGCAAGGCCATAAATCATGGTATTCAGCGCGGCGGGCAACAGGGCGGCAGCCAACCCCACTTTCCAAAGCCGGCCATAGGCTATCTGTTCGGTGGGAAAATCGAATGATGTTTTGGCCTCATTCTCTGAAACATCATCACTATCTTGTATGACCTCCGCCGCCCGGTCAACGTTTTTCTTCCGCCAAAACCTGGCCATTGTTCACCCGTTTGTCATCATAGTGAGCTTGATTGATCGTCCGGCGGCCAGACTTACCGGTCTGGCCGCCGGAAACAAACCACGGCTATTGGCCGGCAGCCGGATCACAGCCGGTTACGCCGCGCGCGGGCCAGTCGCCCAGCGTGCCGTTCCAGACAATTTGGCCGTCGGCAAAGCGCTGCAACGCCTGGGCCAGCGGCATGGTTTCCGCACCGCCTTCAAAGCGGGCAATGGGATTTTCGTTGATCAACACAATCGAGCCGTTTACTTTTTTGAACAACACGTTGTTGCCGTTGTAAACGAAATCACCGGAGTGGGGGCCGATCACGTTGCCCTCGGCCACGTCGGCTTCCAGATTGTTCAACCCGCCGTGAGAGGCGCAGGTAAAGCTATCAGGATGGTGAACCACCAACGGGATCTCATTCAACACTTTGTTGACCATCGGATTGCTGGCATCGTACGCCGGGGCCGAGGCTTCAACCACCGCAAGCGACATTATATCGCCATTGGCCTGGATAAATTCACCGCTGGCCGACATCCAGACCTCATCACCCGACTCGGTTCTGACCAAAATCCAGGAGCCGTCTTCGTTGCGGCCTACCGCCGTTGCCGTTTCTCCTTGCGGCAGGCTGCCCACTACGCCATAATTAGTGCCGGGACCCTGGCGCTGATTGAGATTGGTGAGGGCTTCTACTTCCACCGTTTCGCCATCCTCGCCGGTTCCACCGGTTCCCAGGAAATAAAATAAAACCAACCCCAGGGCAACGACCACAATAACGCCAATAATGATGTAAATTAGATTTTTGTTCCCACTGCTTCCTTCTTTTTTGTCTGTCATGTTATATCCTCCATAAAAATAATAATGATTGGTATTGCCAGACAATCCCTATTGTAGCGCGAAATTGCATGAGAATAAAGTTAGAAGAAAAAATTTGACGAGGGATGATCGCAGTGACTAATTCAACCGCACTTCGAAAATATGAAGTTGGTGGGTTCTTACATCGGTGAGGTAGAGGCGGCTGCCGGCCGGATAAAAATAAACGCCCACGGGCGCGGCCAACGTAACCGGGCCAATGGCCTGCCATTGATCGAGCAAGGTGCCGTCCGGGGCGTAACGCAGCAGCGAGCGGCTTTGCGATTCGGTGGCAAAAATAGAGCCGTCAGGGCCCAGGGCCAGATGCGGGCCGTCGTGAGCGTAGGCCGGCGGAATGGCCCACAGGTTTAGGGGATTACCGGTAGCATCAAGCTGTTGGATCCGGTTGTTCATCGCTTCCGCTACCCAGTAAGTTTGCTGCGGGCCGCGGATCACATCAGTGGGTTCGCTGAACCGGCCGGGCGCATCGCCCAACTGGCCAAAACTGCCGCTCAGAGCGCCCTCGGCGTTAAAAAGGGCAATGCGGGCGCTGCCGGTATCGGCCACTCCCACGGAGTCGTCCTCAAAAACATTCATGCCTCGGGGATGGAACAGGTAGGCGGTGGGGCCGCCAAAACGGTTGATGAAATTGCCGGCGGCATCATAGCGGTAAACCCACTGCAAAGTTGAGTCCAGCACAAAGATTTCGTCCCGGCTGTTGACATCGACCGCCAGCGGCTCTTCAAAGGCCTCCGCATCGGCCTCATCGCCGGTCAATCCCTGGATAAAAATACCCTGCGGATCGATGATTTGCACCCAATCGTTGCCGGTATCGGCCACCACCAGATTACCGTTGGAAAGCGCGGCCACATCGCGCGGCTCCAGAAACATCCCGTCTCCGAGGGTATTGACCCATTCCAGCGTAAGCGGCTGCATCTCTGCCTGCGGCGCTGCTGACGCCGGGCGTTCCGGTTCGCGGCCTTGAGGCGGCCAGAGAAACTCGCTGGGAATCGGTTCTACTTTGCCGCTGTCGGACCGACCCCAATAGAGATGAATCCGGGAGCGGTCTACATTATCTTTGTAGCGCACGGAAATATCGTGTAATCCCTGATCTAGCGCCACTGTGACCTCGGTGTATTGGTCGGGCGCGTTAGTGGTCAGCAGGGATTGGTCATCCACGATCAATTCGGCCTCGGGCACGGCGCGCAGGCCCAGCCGGTAGACGCCGCTGATCGGAACATCGAGCCAGCCTGTCCAGAGTACGGTGTAAGGCCGCTGGAGCGGAATAAAATGAAAATAGGTATCCAAGAACGGGTCCACCCGCTGCAAGGCCGGATCGCCCGCCCAGTTGCCGTTGGGGTAAAAGATACCCAGCAAGCCGTTATTGGTCACCGGCGGGGCGTACAAGGCCCATTGGGGTACCAGGGTTTCGGCCTCGGCGGGCGGCTGCCAGTAGAGCGCTACCTGGCCCCGGCCCCCGGCAGCGCGCAAACGGAGCGTATGGTCGCCCTGAGGCAAGATCAGGCTGGTTGATTGCTCGCCTTTACCCTCTAAAATTTGAAAACCGTCAATTTCCAGCACGGCGGCAGCGGGCGCATCGAGCCGAAAACGGTAGAGGCCGTAGCGGGGCGCGTAGAGAATCCCGTCCCATTCGGCCACCACCGCGTCAGAGGCAAGCTCCTCCGGGAAGGGGGTGTTGATCTGAAGCGCGCGGCCTGTTTGCAGCGGCGCCATGTCGGTCGGCGGGCCATCGGACAGTATTTCATCAGGATTGCCGGGCCAGTAGCGCAGTTCCAGGCCCTGGATCATGGCCAGATCGGCCGGCTGGAGGTTGACCATATAAACCACCGGCGGGCCGTTGCCTTCTTCATCTTGACCATAAGCAACGTCAAAGCCGGCGTTGGGATAGAGGTCGCCGGCCTGCTCAAACACCCAGGCATCATCAGGATGAATGAAGAGCATCACCGGGCGGTCGGGCGGCAGGCGGATGGGCAGGGCGTCGGGCAGGGTCAGCGCCTGCCGGTCGTTGGCATTGGGGGCCAGAAAATGAAGCACGGGATGATCGGCCAGGAAGGGAGACATAAAGTAGGTGTAGTCCGGCCCCAACTCGGCCATTTTACGGCCCACAATGGTTTCGGGGCTGGAGAAGGCGTTCCAGGAGGCAAAATTGTGGGCTTGCGGCCCAAAATAGGTGGCGGCGTTGGAAACCAGCATAAAGCCCAACAGCCCCGCCGCCGGGAGTATTACCCAGGTTTGGGGCAGCGGTTTGAGCAGCCGTTCGGCCTCCCGGCCCAGGGCGGCCAGCGAGAGTCCGCAAAAATAGATCACCGCCGGGATCACGGCGATAGAGCGCAGCGATTGCGGGGCTTCGAAATCGACACTAAAAATGCCGCCGGCCAGGGCAATTGGCCCCAGCAGCAAGAAATACATGTTGGCCGGATAACGGGGCCGGGCCAGCGCCAGGCCGATGCCCAACACAAAAAAGACAGCCATGGCAGGTTCGAGCATGGGTTCCCCCGGCAGGTTGTGCCGCCCATTCCGGTCGCCCTGGTAATTGAACATGAGCAGGTGTTTGGCGGTGGTTTGGGCCACGGCCCGGGTCAACACCGCCTGGTCGCGGCGTTCAAAAATAGAGATCTGGTTGGTGCGATACCAGAAGGCGTCGGGGTTATCCAGGGCAAATTTAACCAGGGGCATGGCCACCAGCCAGACCACCACCACCAGCATTAAAACGCGCAGCAACTGCGCCCACCCGCCTTTGTTGCGGAAGGTGCTGACCAGCCAGGGCCACCACAAAATAACCGAAACCCCGACAAACACCACAATGGCCACCACGTACAAGCGGAAGGCGGTATAAAATACCAGGCCCAGACCCAAACTCAGGCCGGCCCACATCGCATCGCGGAGACGGCCCCGCTGGAAGAGGCGGGTGAGGAAAAAGAGGCTGAGAAATTCAAAAAAGGGCGCGTCGATGCCCGTCATCGCAATCCGGCTGAAATTGACGTGCCAGCGCATCACGGCTACCAAAAAGGCCAGCAGTAGGCCAAAACGGGGACCGCGAAGCTGCCGGCCAAACAGAAAGGCCGCCGCCACGCTGCCCAGGCCAAACAGCACGCTGACCAGCCGCATCGAATAAATGGTGTCACCTAAATAGCGCAGGGCCAGGGCGTAGAGACCCAGCAAATGGCCGGTAATGTTGATGGGCGCAAACAAGATTGGCCGGTACGACGGCTCTTGCAGCATCCGGCGGGCCTCCAGGCCGGCCTGGGCTTCGTCAAACCAGATGCCAAAAGGCTGGCTGCCAAAATTGTACAGGCGCATCAAAGCGGCCAGCCCCACAATAAGCAGCAGGCCGATCCACACGTAACGCGCCGGGAAGTAAAAGCGCCACGTTTCGCGCCAGGAATCGCTGCGGGTGAGGAGCAAACCAGCGGTAATAAACAGCGTCAGGCTGCCGAAATAAAACCACCACGCCTGGGGCCGGGCCTGAGAATTGCCAAAGAGATTGAAGGCGATGATCGAAATTCCCAAAGCCGCCACCATCAGCCAGATACCCAGGTTGCGCCGCCAGCCGACCCGTAAAAAGAGCGCCTCTCTATGAAATTGGGCGGCGTATTCGGTTTGAGATTTGAGGATGGGGTGTTGGTGAAACAACGCCCTCACAAACAGCACTGCGCCAATGGCGTAAAAAAGCAGGCCATCCCAGAGGGAGTCGCGGTTCAAAAAATATTGGCCGGCGGCGGCAAAGGCCACGCCCAGCAGCGCCCACACCAGCGGGTAGAGGGTGCGGCGGGGACGCAGGCCGGTTGTTGGGGAATCAGTCGATGTGGACATAGAATTTCTTATCAATGTCATTAAATCAGGAGGCATGGCCCTCACCCCGGCCCTCTCCCAGAGGGAGAGGGAGTAAAGTTCTCCTCACGGCGAGAGGGATTAGGCGACGGCTAATAAATTGTCAACTTAATAATTCTCTTCTTCCAGCCACTCATCGATTTTTAGCGAAAACACTTCAGAAACAGAGTCTTCGCCCATAGAAATGCCATACAGTGTATTGGCCGATTCGATAGTCTTTCGATTATGGGTAATCACAATAAATTGAATATCGCGGGCCAGGTTGCTCAACGCCTCGCGGAAGCGGCCCACGTTGGCCTCGTCCAGCATGGCGTCTACCTCATCAAAAATAACAAAGGGGGTGGGGCTAATGCGCAGCAGGGCAAAAATCAGTGCCTGCGCGGTAAGCGAGCGTTCTCCGCCGGACAGCAGGGCCAAACTTTGCAGCCGTTTGCCCGGCGGGCGGGCCACAATATCTACGCCGGTTTCAATCAAATCATCGGGGTCTACCAGCAGAAGCTGGGCCTCGCCGCCGCCAAACAGAAGTTTGAAGTAACGTTGAAACTCTTTGGCCACCTTTTCAAAGGTTTCGGCAAACGCCTGCTCCATGGTTTCATCCAGCCGGGCAATGACCTCTTTCAAATCGGCGGCGGCCTGCTCCAAATCTGCCATCTGGCCGGTCAAAAATTCGTATCGCTCGCGGAGTTCGTCGTACTCGCGGGGTGCCTCGGGGTTGATGTTGCCCAGCCGGCGAACCTGCACCTTGAGCCGCTTGACATCCTCTTCAACGCCGTCCGGCAGTTCCTCCACCACTGGCAGGTCCGACACCAGAGGCCGCATGGGCAGCACGTGCTGGCCCACCTGCTCCTCGGCAATATCCAGTTTCACCAGCCCCAGATCATCCTGAATCTGGCGCAGCAAATTGTCCAGTTCGTCCTGGCGGCGGGCCGCTTCCAGGGAGGCTTTGCTGTGTTCCGCTTCCAGCCGCTGGAACTGGTGGCGCAGGTGCGTTTCGGCCTGCTCCTGCTCTTGCTGGCGCGCTTCCACATCGGCCAGGTTTTTCTCGGTTTCTTTGATCTGCGACGAAATGTCTCCCAACCGTTGGTTGAAATCCCGGCTGTCGGTTTGCAGCGATTCCTGCTGCTGCACCAACGACTCGCTTTCAACCCCCAGCGAATCGGCCCGATTTTGCTTGCTCTCGATCTGGGCGGCCAGTTGCTGCAAGCCGGCCTGGTGATTTTCTAAAATGGCCTGCTGGCTCTTCTGCCGCCCCTGGATCAGGGCCACCTCGTTTTTGGCCTGGTTCAATTCGGTGAGCAAATTTTCCGCCGACAGCGCGCTGACCTCGCGGGCCAGGTGGCGGGCGGTTTCTTCGGCCTCCCGCTGTTCCTGCTCCAATTGGGCCGTCTCGTGCTCAATGTCTACCTGACGTTGATCAAGCTGGGCCAACTCGGTTTGGGCTTTGGTTTGCAGATCTTGCTGCCAGCCGATGCTGTCGGCCACCTGTTCCAGCGAGCGCGCCATGCGGTCAGCCAACGATTGTACCTCGACGCGCCGGCTGTTGGTTTGTTGATGTTCTTCAGCCAGGGCTTGAATTTTTTGCTGAACGGCCTCCAACTCCTGCTGCGTTTGTTCGGCCTGTTGGTTTAATTGCTGCTGCGCCCCGGCAACTTTTTCAAGCTGTTGGGGCAGTTCCCGCCATTCGCGCTCGCGGGCTAAGAGCGTGCCCTGCTGCCCCTGTTTCGCGGCGCTGCTGCCGCCGGTTACCGCGCCGCTGGAGCGCATCAACTCTCCCTCGCGGGTGACGATTTGAAAGCCACCTTTGGTCTTGGCAAAAACGCGGCGGGCGGCGGCCAAATCTTCAACCATAATGGTGCGGTTGAGGGTCAATTCAACCACCGGCTGGAGTTTCTTATCCGCCTTGATCAGTTCCGATCCCAACCCAATGACGCCCGGCATTTGGGGCGCATCGACCGCCGGACCGGGCCGGATGGTATCCAAGGGCAGCAGGGTGGCCCGCCCTTTGCGGTTTGTTTTGAGATAGTCGATGGCGGCTTCGGCGTGATCAAACTTGTCCACCACCACATCTTGCAGCCGGCTGCCCAGGGCCGCTTCTACGGCCACTTCCAGATCAGGCGGCACTTTCATCACCTGGCTGACCGTGCCGATGATGCCGGTCAGTTCGCTTTCCGCCTGCAACAACGAGCGGACGCCCTCAAAATAACCGGCCATTTCCGACCGCAGTTTGCCCAGCATATCATGCCGGGTTTTGAGGCTGTCTTCTTGGCGCTGCAAGGCATTTAAGTCGGAGCGGTGATTTTCAGCGGTTTGGGTGAGTTGGGTCAATTTTTCCTGCTGCTGCGCCTGCTGGTCCTGCACATCGGCCAGGGTTTGATCCAGATTTTCCAGCTTTTCAAGAAGCTGCGCCTGTTTGCCCTGCAATTCGGCTTGCTGCCCGGTTAACCGGGAAATTTCGATTTCGCGGGTTTCCCGTTCGGCCTGCAAACTTTCGCGGCGTTCGTTCACCTGGGTGAGCCGGACCTGGCGCTCGGTCAAGTCGGTGGCTAATTCCCGCACCCGTTTTTCGGCCACGGTCTGGCGGGCCAGCAAACTCTGGCGCTGCGACTGGTGAGCATCGAGTCGCTGCTGCGCCGAATGGCGGGCAGCTTCTGCCGCTTGCAGTTCCTGCTCGATACCCTGCAATTTTTCCTGTTCTTCAGCCACCAACTGCTGCTGTGTTTCCTCTTTTTGCGTCAGCTCCTGCAACTCGGCCAGAATTTCTTCTCGCTGGGCGGTATATTGCCGGGCGCGTTCCTGATTCACGGCCAGCTTGCGTTGCAGCGTTTCGGCCTGGGTATAAAGCTCGTTGTTTTCCGCGTACCAGCGCCCCAGCTTGGCCCGCAGGTGGGTGTGTTCTTCTCGCAGCCGGCTGATGCTTTGTTCCAGCGTTTTTAATTGCTGCCGCTGGGTTTGAACGACGGCTTCATGTTCTCGCAGCCGGGCCGTAGACTCCCGCAGTTGGAGCTGGCCCTGCCCCCAGCGGTAACCATACCAGACCCGCAGCAGGCCATCGAGGTGAGAAATCAGGCGCGAATGTTCGGCGGCGCGCTCGGCCTGTTTTTCCAATCGCCGGATGCGAGGTTCGATCTCTTTAACAATATCGTTGAGGCGCACAAGATTATCGCGAGTGGTGTCCAGTCGGGAGAGGGTTTCGACCCGTTTTTGACGATGAAAGATGATGCCGGCGGCCTCTTCGAACAACTTGCGACGTTCATCAAAATTCAGCGACAGCACCCGGTCGATCATACCCTGGCCGACCACGGTATACGTCTGCCGGCCCAGCCCGCTTTTAGCCAAAATTTCGCTGACATCGCGCAGCCGAACCCGGCTGCCGTTGAGGTAATACTCGTTCTCGCCGGAGCGATAGGCCCGGCGCGTAATTGTCACCTCAGAAAAATCAAGCGGGATCCATTTCTCTGTATTATCCAAAACCAGGGTAACAGATGCCATACCCAGCCGGGCGCGGCCATCGGACCCGGAGAAGATCATATCCTCGGTTTTTTTGCCGCGCAAGGTGCTGTAACTTTGCTCACCCAGCGCCCACCGGATGGCATCGGCCACATTGGATTTACCGCTGCCGTTGGGGCCAACAACGGCGGTAATGCCATCATCAAAAATAAAGGTGCCTTTGCTGGCAAATGATTTATAGCCTTGTACTTCTAGAGATTTTAACCGCATAGGTTGTTGTGGAAGTTTCTAAATAAGATGAAGCTTTGAGTATAGTCGATTTCAAATGATAGTCAAAGTCGATAAAAACAGCGATCTCACGCCATATTCAGCACGTCCGTAATGTGATCCAAAGCCCAGTCAATCTCTTCTCGTTTGATAACCAGCGGCGGCGCAAAACGGATGACGTGTTGGTGGGTTTCTTTGCACAGGATGCCGCGCTGCTGCAACGCCTCGCAAAATCGACGGGCGCCGCCGGCTTCGGCTTTGAGTTCCACGCCAATGAGCAAGCCTTTGCCCCGCACTTCTTTGATATGCGGGCTGGGTATTTCGGCCAGCCGCTCCTGAAAATACGTGCCCAGCTCGTCCGCTTTATCGATCAACTTTTCTTCTACAAGGACGGCCAGGGCCGCTGTGGCCACGGCAGCGCCCAGCGGATTGCCGCCAAAAGTGCTGCCGTGATCGCCGGGCTTGAACAGCCCCAACACCGCTTTGGAGGCCAGCGCCGCCGACACGGGGTACAGCCCACCGGACAAGGCTTTGCCGATGATCATCACATCGGGCCGCACGTTTTCGTGATCGCAGGCAAAGAGTTTGCCAGTGCGGCCCAGGCCGGTCTGGATCTCGTCGGCCATAAAGAGTACGTTGTGCTTATCACAAATGCGGCGAACGGCCTGAAGATAACCGTCGGGCGGCACCCGCACGCCGCCTTCGCCCTGGATGGGTTCCACCATAAACGCCACCGTGTTGGGCGTGATGGCGGCTTCCAACGCTTTGCTATCGCCATAGGGAATGATGATAAAACCGGGCGCAAAGGGGCCAAAATCTGCTTTGTACTGGGCCTCCGATGAAAACCCCACGATGGTGGTGGTGCGGCCATGAAAATTGCCGTCGCAAACAATGATTTCGGCCCGGTCCGGCTCAACATTTTTTATTTGATAGCCCCATTTGCGGGCGGCTTTGATAGCCGTTTCAACCGCCTCGGCCCCGGCATTCATGGGCAAAGCCATCTCGTAGCCGCTCAATTGGCATAACTCCCGGTAAAACAGGCTCAGTTTGTCGTTGCGAAAGGCCCGCGAGGTCAGCGTTAGTTGTTGGGCCTGATCAATCATGGCCTGCACAATGCGCGGGTGGCAGTGGCCCTGGTTTACGGCTGAATAGGCGCTGAGGCAATCCATGTACTTGTTGCCGTCAACATCGTACACCCAAATGCCATCGCCTTTTTCTATCACCACATCAAGGGGATGGTAGTTGCGCGCACCGTATTGATCTTCCAGTTGGATATAATCGGATGTGTTCATCTATCGTTTCACCTCATCATCGAAGCTAAATTTAATGGTTGTGGGAGATTATACCAGACAACAAACGGAGTCAAGTTACAGTGATATAATTAGCTTGACAATGTTAAATTAAGGGATGGTTCTTTGGTTGTGAAAAGGGTCGAATGAT
>CAZTFF010000067.1:6676-27313 GCA_964612485.1 uncultured Caldilineaceae bacterium | reverse complement strand
GTTCCAATCCGAATCCGCCAACGTCCCGGCTTGTTGTTTGAGAAGTTCGTACTGTTCTGAATGGCCTGGCGTTCGCGCGCACAGGGCCAACAGGCGGTAGGTAGGGTCTGATTGTATCATTTATCCGCGAGAAATGATGGGATGAGAACGCCGGTAAGATTTCGTTCAGCCGGGGTCTCGCTTTAACAGCCGCTCCGTCTGCTGCAACTCGGCAATGGAAGCCGCCCCAACCATAAACATTGCCACCTGGATTTCGGCTTTGGCAATTTCAATTTCGGTTAGCACCGCCTCCAACGATTTGACCGCGGCTTTGAGAAACGGCCCGGCCATGCCGCCCATGCTCGCGCCCAGGGCCAGGCATTTTGCAATGTCCAGCCCGTTGCGCAGGCCGCCGCTGGCAATGATGGGCAGGTGGGCGGCGGCGGTTTTGGCGGCCACAATCGCCTCGCCGGTGGGGATACCCCAATCCACAAAGGTGGCCGCTACCCGCCGCCGGATTTCGGTATCGGCGCGGTACATTTCTACCTGGCTCCAACTGGTGCCGCCCGCGCCGGCCACATCAATGGCCGAGATGCCGGCCTCGGCCAACTGCCGCACCGTGTCGGCGGCAAAGCCCCAGCCCACTTCTTTGGCAATTACCGGCACGGAGAGTTTGCGGCAGACTTCTTCAACTTTGGATAACAACCCGCCAAAGTTAATGTCGCCTTCCGGCTGCACGGCCTCCTGTAAGGCATTAAAATGGAGGATCAAGGCGTCGGCCTCAATCATCTCCACGGCCTGCCGACACTGGTCAACACCGTACCCGTAGTTAAGTTGAACCGCGCCAAGGTTGGCCAGCAGGATGGCGGTCGGCGCAAGGGGGCGGATATGAAAACTCTCGGCCAGCGCGGCGTCTTCGATGGCCGCCCGCTGCGAGCCAACGCCCATAGCAATACCTCCAATTTCGGCGGCTTCGGCCAGGGTGCGGTTGATGAGTTGGGCGTGTTCGGTCCCGCCGGTCATCGACGAGATAAGCAGCGGCGCGTTGAGCATTTTGCCAAATAGAGATAGCGAGGTGTCTACCGCCGCCATGTCCAACTCCGGCATGGCCTGGTGTAAAAAATGGTAGCGCTCCAGGCCGGTGGTCAAGTGGCGAAAGTTGACGTCCTCTTCCAGATTAATGCGAATATGGTCTGATTTCCGTTGTTCGTGCATAGTGGTTTTTCGCTCGAATTTTAATTTAACGGCTGAAAGGCGTAACTTTTTTGGCGGGAAAGGGTTATACATATGGTTAATAATAGCATAACCCCGGCAGCTACAGGCAGTTTACCAGCGTCGTAAATCCAAGTCAAACCTCTGGATGCAATGCAATCATTCTTACGCCAGTTTTATTGACAGTTTTGCCGGGCGTTGGTAAAATGCACTCCAACTTTTGCCGTGGGCTATCAAGGCTGAACCCTAAAAAATAAATCCACCAAGGAGATAAATTTATGACTAAAGATGAAGTTTTTGCCAAAGTGAAGGACATTATTATTGAACAACTCGGTGCTGAAGAAGATGACATTACCATGGCGGCCAGCTTTCGGGATGATCTGGAAGCCGACTCCCTCGATCTGGTAGAACTCATTATGGCGTTTGAGGAAGAATTTGGGGGCGAAATCTCCGACGAGGAAGCGCAAGAAATCACCACGGTTGGCGAAGCCGTCAACTATCTTGTAGCCAATTCTTAGTCTTTATTATCCGCCACCGGCGTCATCTAAATTCGACGGATGAGGCCGTTCTTGTGTCTCAGGGCCCGTACGCACGAGTGTGTACGGGCTTTTGAGGTTTATGGCGGTCTTTTCTACGTTTTTCTGATCCGCATCCTGCCCCCCATATCTTTAAGGAAGAGTAACTCTGATTTTTTTGAGCCGCATGACGACATAATATTTTTATGAAGCATTGTAACTCTTTCCCAAAGTATGCTATAATTGGAAAATGTAGGAAAATCGTCCCAGATAGGTAAGATAATGCAAGAACTGGAACGGCTTAAATTAATCAACCGGATCAGCGACGAGCTTAACAAGGACCTTGACCCGGACAAAATGCTGCGGCGGGTGCTGAACCTGACCGTTTCGCACCTCAATGCCACCACCGGCAGTATTATGCTGTTTGATCACGATAACCGGGTTTCGGCGTTTATTTTGCAGCAGGAAGTGAGCGACGACCGGGCCAGCCGGATTGTGGGCAAAGTGCTCACCGAAGGATTTGCCGGTTGGGTGTTAAAACATGGCGAAGGCGGCATCATTTACGATACGCATCAAGACAGCCGCTGGGTGGTGTATGATAACCAGCCGTATGATGTCCGTTCGGTGATTGCTATGCCGCTCAAACGGCGCCGGCGGGTATTGGGCGTGCTGACGGTTGTTCACGATGAACCGCATAAATTTAAGGATGATGAATTACCCCTGGTCAACGCCATTGCCGGGCAGGCGGCCATTGCGCTGGAAAACGCGCAACTATTCAAAGAAACCGAGCAAGAGCGGCATAAATTATCGGCCATTATCAACAGCACCCAGGATGCCGTGCTGGTCGTATCGCCGGAGCATGAAGTGCTGCTGTTGAATCCCGCCGCGCAGGAAGTTATCGCGCTCAATGGCCGCTCCTGGCAGGGGCGGCAGCTGGCCGAACTGATCAACAATGCCGATTTGTTAAAACTCTTTTCGCCCGACTCGCCGGTAACGGGTGAAGTTCCCCTGCCCGATGGCCGCACGATGTGGGCCAGCCTGACCGAAATTCCTGAACTGGGCCGGGTGATGGTGCTGCGCGACATCAGCTCTTACAAAGAACTGGATAAGATGAAACGGGATTTTGTTACCGCCTTCACGCATGATTTGCGAACCCCCCTGGCAACCGTTAAAGGCTACGTGGAACTGGCCCGGATGGACGGGCCGCTGACCACGCGCCAGGAGGAGGATTTGCAGGGCGTCACCCGCGCGGCCAATATGATGAAGGCCCTGATTGAAGATTTGTTGGAGTTGAGCCGGTTGGAACGCCTGGAAGAGTTAACCCGCGAGCAGCTTGATCTTCAGGAAACGGTTGAAGCCAGCATTGACGCGATGCGGCCCCTGGCCCGCTCTAAAAATGTGGAACTGGTGGTTGAAAAAAGCGGCCAATTGTGGGTTGAGGGAAATTCTGTGCTGCTCTCCCGAGCCTTTGGCAATTTTTTGGATAATGCCATCAAATACACTCCCAAGCAGGGCCGGGTTTGTATCAAAATGGGCCAGAAAGATAATCAGGCGTTGGTTTCTGTGATTGACAACGGGCCCGGTATTAAAGCCAAAGATTTACCCCGTGTCTTTGAAAAATTCTTCCGGGCCAGGGCCGAAACCGATGATGAGATTCCCGGCACCGGTTTGGGGCTGGCCATCGCCAAGACCATCACCGAACAGCACGGCGGCGAAGTTTGGGTAGAAAGCGAACCGGAGATGGGCAGCGCATTTACGATGGTGCTGCCTCTGTTGAACAATGGCGGTGAATCTGTGAAGGAATAATTTTACAAATGGTTGGCCGATTCATACCTGCCGCTTAGGTAGGTATTTTTGATCCTGGCGGTTTCTTACAGTTGATCTTTGGGATGGCCCGTTATAAATTGGCGCGAGGCCCTGAATTCGATTTTCCATAAGATGTAACCGGCCAGCAGGATGAGGGCCAGGGCCACGGTGTAGGCTTCCATGAGAGAGGCTTGCGTAATAAAGATAGCTGCCAGCCCCAACGCGCCGGTAACCAGGCTGGCCCCCAACGCCAGAGATAATTTATCCATCCCCAGCCGGCTCATGCGGTGGGTGGTGTGGTCGATGCCGCCCCGGAAAAAAGATACGCCCCGGCGGATGCGCGAGATGATGACCAGCATGGTGTCGAAAATAGGCAGCCCCAGAACAAAAATGGGAACCATCCACGTAATTTGAATATCGTTGGCCGGTATTCTGATCTTTATCCCCAACACAGCCAGCAGAAACCCCAAAAACAACGAGCCGGCATCCCCCATAAAAATAGTGCTTTTGGGAAGCGGCAAATTATACCGGGCAAAGCCCAGACTGGCCCCCAACACTCCGGCGGCCAGGGTAGAAACAAGCTGCTGGCCATTCAATACGGCAATCAGCATAAAAATGGCGCTGGCCGTGGCGCTGGTCATCGCCGCAATTCCATCGGCATTATCCAGCAGGTTGATGGCGTTGGTGATGAACATTATCCACATGGTGGTAAT
The DNA here is from genome assembly GCA_964612485.1 of uncultured Caldilineaceae bacterium. GTDB lineage: Bacteria > Chloroflexota > Anaerolineae > 4572-78 > J111 > JAFGNV01. Next base: position 23,088 of record CAZTFF010000067.1, on the reverse strand, counting down.
AAGAAAGTTGATCGTATTATCGGCCAGGGGAACGGCCAATAATGGTAAATTGACTCTTACGCCGGCCCAAAAAACAATGATGATTGCTATAAATTGTCCGGCCAATTTGATGAAGGGCGGTAAAGCGCGGCGATCATCCCACAGGCCAACAACGGCCATCAACGATGCGGCGGCGATAATGCTGATAAACTCCGAAATTCTGAAAGGGTTTCCAAAAAAACGGATGACTATAATGGTTATAAGCAAGAGGGCCACAATCGCCGCCGTATAGATGGCCAGCCCGCCCATAAGGGCGGTCGGCTCGGTGTGCGCGCGATCCGATTTAGGGATGGCAATAAAGCCCGAGGCTATGGCAATTTTTCTGATCAGCGGGGTCCCCACGCCGGCAAAAAATAGCGCGGTTACAAAAATAAGCATTAAAGAGGTCATAAGATTTTTAGTATGTATCTATCAACGAGACAATATTTAAATTTTCTTGTACTTTTTTCACCGTCCAACCCGGCAGGGGCGGTATGCTGATGGTGACCATGCGGCCTGCCGGGAGATCGAAATAATTATCGCTAAAAACGATGTCTGTGTTTTTAAGGCTCACTTCAACAAAGCGGGCCAATTGTTTGGCGGTCAGGTCGATATTCAGGCCGTCATCGGTTTCTCGCACCACATGTTGAATATCAGGGGGAGACAGTTGGAGATGTTTGTTGGGCACAAAAGGAATAACATCCAGACTGAGCCGGTGGTCTTCCTGCCATAATTCATAGACCAACACAATATCGCGCCGCAGGTTGGGCCGGAGGGTGTTCGATGCCCCCCCCGCCACCTGTTCTGAAAAATCAAGTTGACAAACCTGAACCGACCCCGGCGCAGGAGCGGTGATGGCCTGCTGCCCCGAAGCTAACACTTCGCCGTCGAGTGTTTCTAAGGACCACAAAACTACGCCGCGCCATTCCTCAGTGAGGTCGCTGGTGAGATGCAGGTTGATGGCTGCCCCGTTTTCTTCGGCAGAAAGTAAGATAGGGGCATAAAAACGCCGGGCCGCGTAGTGCAGCGCCTTCCAGCGGCCAAAATAATCCAGGCTGGCCCAGGAGGCGACCGGCCAGCAATCGTTAAGCTGCCAGTACAGGGCGCCGCTCACCCGGTTCATGTGGCGCCGCCAATGTTCTATCCCGTAGCGCACCCCTTCCGCTTGAAGCACCATACTCAAATAAACCAGCGAGGGAAAATCTTTGGGCATCCGAAAGGTTTCGGCCATCTGGGCAATAATCAGCCCATTGCCTTTGGTGTTGCGCTGGTGGTGTTCCATAATGTACGAGGTCATATTTTGCTGGCTTTCGGCGGCGTAGGTGCGGATGGTGTCCAGCGGCGGCAGCGCCTGGAAGCCAAATTCACTCATAAAGCGCGGATATTGATCGCGGTAGGCGGTGAAGGGTTTGCGGCCGTGCCATACATCCCAATAGTGCGCGTCGCCCCGTTCCTGGCCGTTGGCGTTTTCAAACAACGTGTTGGAAGAGGGCGAACTGGGCCAATAGGGATGGTCGGGGTCTTCCGTAACGCACAATTCGGGCAAAACGTTGTGAAAAATGCGGTCGTACGCAATGCGGTATCGCTGGCGGTCGTCTTGAGCCGTCCAGCGGGCCTGCCATTCCATCTCGTTGTTGCCGCACCAGAGGGCCAGGCTGGCCCGGTGGCGCAAGCGGCGAATATTCTCGATGGCTTCGGTGCGGACATTGGCTACAAATGCTTCATGATCGGGATACACGCCGCATGAAAAAATAAAATCTTGCCACACCAGCAGGCCGTATTGATCGCACAAATCGTAAAATCGTTCCTCTTCATAAAAACCGCCGCCCCACACGCGCAGCATATTCATATGGGCCTGGGCCGCGCTGCGGATCAGGTGTTCCAGATGATCGTTGGTGATGCGGGTGGGGAAGGAATCGGCGGGGATCCAGTTGGCGCCCTTGGCAAAAACAGGCATGCCGTTGATGACAAAAGTGAAGGATGTGCCGTGCGAATCCGGCTCCTGGCGTAGTTCCAGCGTGCGCAATCCTAGTTGAAACTCTCGTTTGTCGTACAGGGCATTATTTTGATACAATTCGACTTCTACCTGATAAAGCGGCTGCGCGCCGTAGCCGTTGGGCCACCACAGTTGGGGGTTTTCCACCACAATCGCCGCTTCGCCAATGAGCGTATCGCCCGGCAGAAGGCTTTGCGAGGCCTGGGTGTGGCCGTTGGGAGCAATCAGCCGCAGAATGACCTCCAGATCCGCCTGCTGCCACCGGTCAACCGTAATTTGCGTACCGATGGTTACGTTGTTATCAATATGGCGCTGGCGCAGGTGCACATCGTTGAGCCGGGCCACGGTATGGCCTTCCAGCCGAATATCCTGCCAGATGCCGGTGGCGGGTAACTGCGGCCCCCAATCCCAGCCAAAGTGGCAGGGCGCTTTGCGTATATACGGCCCGCCGGGAATGGCCTGGTCTACACTGTTAAGGGGCTGTTCGGCCTGGCGCTGCTGAATGTAATTTACCGGCGAGGAAAATGTAATTTGCAAGGTGTTTTCGCCTTCGATCAGCAGGCGGGCCACGTCCCACCGGTAACGTCGAAACATATTTTCGGCGTGTCCAAGCCGTTGGCCGTTCAGGCTGACTTCGGCCAGGGTATCCAATCCGTCGCAGATCAACACAATCTGCTCCTCGGCCAGAAGTTGCGGGGTGGGCCGAAAAATGAGTTGGTACTGCCAATCGCGTTCCGCCACCCATTGAACGTGGAGTTCATTATCGGCCACAAAGGGATCGGGAATTCGGTCCAACGCCAGCAGATCGGTATGAACCGAGCCGGGTACGGTAGCGGGCAGCCATTCTTCGGTTTGTGTATCGCGGAACTGCCATTGTCCCTTCAGCGATTGAATGTGCATAAAGTCAAATTCTCCATTTTTGTAAATCCAGGTTTTTTTGATTTACTTGCTCAAGGATAATCGATCCAGATAGAAGGTTTGGAAGATGGCAAAAAATACAAAAAGACATGCGGCCAGGGGCAACCAGAGCAGGGTGATGGCGGCGCCCAGTACCGGGATGGCTTGCGGCCCAAATTCGTAATGCAGCCGGAGCAGCGTTGTCATCAGGGTCATCCGGTTGGGGGTGCTGGCCGCAATCAGGGGCCACCACAGGTCTTGCAAGCCCATCAAAATGATAGCGCCGGCCAGCAAAATAGCCAGCGGCAGCGACGGCAGGATCAGGTGGCGAAAAAAAGCCCGTCCCGCCGCCTGGCCTTCAGCTTGGGCGGCGTCCCACCGGGCTGATTGCCCCTTGAAAAACAAGGTCAGGATGAATAACAGCGGCACGCTCATAAGCACGGGCGGCGCCAATCCCATCAAGGTGTTCAGCGTTCCGGCATCACGCATGCTGTTTAAAACGGGAATACTGAGCGTCATACTCAGCGGAATCAGGCTGATGAAGAGCCACGGGCTGAAAAGCAGCAACAGCCACTCGCTGCGGCGGCCCAACGGGCGAAAAGCGCCGATGCCCAAGGCGCCCAGATAGGCCAGGGGGAGCTGGATCAACAAAACAGCGCCGGTTACGGGCACAATAGTATTCATCAGAATGCGGAGCAGGGGCGTAGACTCTCTGAGTTGGCTGTACGCGTCCAGAGTGGGTTTTGCGGGCAAGAGGGCTGAAGATGTTGTTAAGTCGGCGCTGCCTTTCAGGGAGTTCAAAGCACCGGCCAGTAGAGGCATGGCGCTGAATATCCCCACGCCTAAACTTGCCAGCACAACCAGAATCAAACACGCGACGGCCAGCGGCTTTTTCATAGACCCCCATAATATCCTGGCCCGATCCCAGGGCACAATTTTCAGGCGCAGCCCGGCCCAGACCACAATGAGGCCGGTGATGATGCCCAGCAGCATGGCGGCGATCAGGTTGAGGCCGGCAATGGCCGCGCCTAATCCAAATCTCAATTGTTGAAACGTAACCATATATTGGTAAATGCCCAGGGTGATGGTGCGGCCCGCCGGCCCGCCGCCGGTGAGGGTATAGATCAGGCTGAAGGATTGCAAAGAGAGCGCGGCGGTGGCGCACAGGCCAATCAACCAGGCCGACACCGCCGGAATCAGTGCCTGCTTTGAGGCTGGTGTTTCTTTATCCACGCGCAGCGCGGCCAGATAGACGATCAATCCGACTCCGGCAGCTAACCCCAGCGTATAGAGCGAGTCGATGAACAGCAGGGTTGGCCTGACCTGTTGGGCATCAACCAGCACCGTTCCGGCCCACAACCCGGAGGTGGGGTTTAAAATCATGGCCCATATCAGGGCAACCACCACGGACGGAAAGAATACCAGCGGAAAGGTGTACAGCAGCCGCATCGGCAGGCGGGCACCCCGGCCAAATTGGTTGATGACCAGCGCCAGCAGCGGTGGAAAAATAGCCACCACCAGCAGCCGCGCGCCCATCAAGAGCAGCGTGTACCCCAACGCCCCGGCGAATCTTTCATCTTGCAAAAGCCGTCCATAATTTTCCAACCCCACAAATTCTCCGGCTTCGCCCGGTAGGCGCACATTTTGCAGGCTGAGGCTGAAGGTTTGCAGCGTGGGGATTAGCAATTCGGTGAGGCAGCAGAGAAGCGCTGGCGCCAGCAGCACGAATCCCCAAATGGCGCGGTCCTTGCCCGGCCCGGCTGTGGGTTTTTCAATGCTGGCTTCTTGAGTCATCATTGTCCTCCGATTATGTATTTGTGTTACAGGCTGCCAACAACCTTCATGCCCATTCGATGCAGGGGCAGCGCGCCCCGGGCCGCGGCTTCGGCGGGCGGAATCGAGGCTTCATCCGGTTTGTCGCTGAGGCCAAAGGTCAGCACGCCCTGGGCGGCCAGTTGTTCGGTGATCGCTACTACCTCGCCGGTCATAGTGATTTCCTGCGCCAGTAGATCGGACTCCGGTGTATCGTTGGGCAGGTGGTCGATGAGGGCGACCGTGGCGTGATACTCTTGCTGCCGAAAACGTTTGAAGGGGGTGGGATCATTTTTTGCCATATTGGCTGTTACTTCTCGATGCGCGGATTGAAGGTTCTCGCTCATTTGGGCCTGGCGGGCATCACACAGGGTAACAAACTGGCGCGCGCCGGTCAATCGTCCCTCATTCAGATCGTTCCATAGGCGGTCGGCGGGGAAGATTTGGCTGACTACCATCAGGCTGATGTAGGCCAGGTAATCCTGGTTATCGCCGGTGAAAGGGTGGTACTTGATCTGGTTGAGTTCGGTATAAACATCATTCAGCGCGGTTTCGTCAAAATCGGTGCCCATAATGTCTGCCACCGTCTGGGCCACGGCGGTAACGCGCGCCCGGTCGATGACTTTATCATTTCGCCCGCGAGGGCCAAAGGTGGTTTTATCCAGGTCCAGCACCAGCGCGGTTTGCTCGTCAAACACAAAGCCTTCCTTTTCTGCCCACGCCAGAAAGTCTGGCAGCGCCTGCCAGCGGTTGGCCAGCATGAGCGGGCCTTCCACGTTAACCCATTTTTCTTCGGTTAACTTATCGTGGCCAATAAAACCGCGCATAGGCAGGTGCTGGCCCAAATTTTTGGCCGATGTTCCATCATTCATCGGTGTATCGCCAATAAACAGTAAGCGCGCCAGCGGCGGCAGGCCGCGTTTTTGCTGGGCGGCTTGCAGAAAACGAAGCGCGGCGCGGGCGTACACCGGTTCGGTTTTGCGCGGGATTCTGAAGCTCTCCAGGCCAATCTCCGGCCAGATGTCGGATAATTGTGGCAGATCAGGGTCTGATGGGTTGAGGCTGCGATAGATGACTCGATCTTCTAAAAAATCGGCTACGGTTTTTCTCAGGTACATAAGCTCCCCCTTTTCTGTACAGGTAATTTGGAGATTAGGATTGGAGATTTCGCATTAAACTTCCAATCTCTAATCTCTAATTTTCTAAATGCGGAAGTTGTTTGATTTCTAATCCTAAGATAGTTTTTAGAATTTTTATAGCCGCTGCGCCAAGACATCTCTGACGGCATCCAAATTGGCTTGAATTTGAATAGGTTTGTTGGCAAATGTTGCGTTGGCCCAGCCGCCGGTGTGGTAATCAACCGTAGCGGCGGGGTCTTTCAGCAGATTGCCGGTGAGAATGCTGATCACGGTTTCTTCGGGTTTGATGATGCCATCTGCAATCAATTGGCGAATTCCGGCCACCGAGGCGGCCGAAGCCGGCTCGCAGCCGATACCGACGCCGTCAACCATTGCTTTGGCATCCATAATTTCATCATCGGTGACAGCGATGACCATGCCGTCGGTCCAGCCCAGGGTGCGGATGGCGCGTTCGTAGCTCACCGGGTTGCCGATGCGGATGGCGGTGGCAATGGTGTCGGCTTTTACGGTTTTGCGTTTGGCAAAGTTGTTTTGGTAGCTCTGGTAGAAGGGGCTGGCGCCTGCGGCCTGAACCGAGACCACGCGGGGAATCCGGTCGATGAGACCCAGGTGTTGGGCTTCGTACAAGGCTTTGCCAAAGGCGGCAGTGTTGCCCAGGTTGCCGGCGGGTAGCACGATCCAGTCGGGCGGTTGCCAGCGGAATCCTTGCAGAATTTCGAAGACAATGGACTTTTGACCTTCCAGCCGGAAGGGATTTAATGAGTTGAGCAGGTAGATGCCCAACTGGTTGCACACCTCCCGCACCAGGTTCATCGCATCGTCAAAATCGCCCTGAATCTGGATGGTGCACGCGCCATAGGCCAGGGCCTGGGCCAGTTTGCCGGCGGAGATTTTTCCTTCGGGGATAAAGATAAGCGCCGGGATGTTGGCCAGCGCCGCGTAGGCCGCCAGCGAGGCCGAGGTATTGCCGGTTGAGGCGCAGGCCACAGCTTTGGCTCCCATCAGTTTGGCCTGGGTGGTGCCCACGGTCATGCCCCGGTCTTTGAAGGAGCCGGTGGGGTTTTCGCCTTCGTGTTTGAGGAAAAGACACTCTGATCCCACCCATTCGGACAGGCGGGGATGTTCGTACAGGGGCGTGTTGCCTTCGGGCCGGGAGACAATGTTGTCCATCAGCGCGGGCAGAATGATCTCGCGGTAGCGCCATACGCCGGAGTTTACGGTGGGGGCCACACGCGGGCCGGGCGCGCCGGACAAGCGGCCGTCAAACAATCCCCGGTTGATCTGGGGGCGCAGCGCTTCTAAATCGTGCCAGACATCGAGCAGGCCGCCGCAATCGCAGAGGTAACGTACTTCGTTGGCGGGGTACGATTTCTGGCAGGTGAGGCATTGCAAAGAAATAGTAGAGGGTGGTTTGGATGAGTCGTTTGCGGTCATCAATTCTTATCCTTCAATTTTCAATGATTTCACCATCAAGGGCGTCGTCGTCTTCAAAATCTTCTTTATTTGCCGCATTGCTTGAAGCGTTCCCCCAACCCAGGCGATAAAGCCAGACCAGCCCGGCAGCGGCCACGGCCATAATTATCACCATCACCCCCCCGGCGCAAATTGTCGTTCCCGCTATCCCGGCGACCCCGCCGGGCATAAAGGAAGCGGCTGCGGGCGCCATGGTAGGCTGGCGCGTTGGCGTGGCCGGCGGCACTGGCCGAGGCGTGGGCGTGGGGGTGGGTGTCCGGGTCATAGTGGGGGTGAGCGTGGGGGGCGGCGCTATGGTTGCGGCTTCTTCGACAGGCGTGCTGACCGGGGAAAGTGGTTCGGTTGGCGCGAGCGCAGTCTGGGTGGGCGTGATCTCGGTTGTGGGTTCTATTTCCGGTGCCGGTGTATCGGTGGGGGGCAGGGGGGTGGCGGTTGGTTGAGCGGGTTCGGGAGTGTTGGTGGGCGGCGGCTCGGTTGGATTGGCCATCGCCGGGGCGGCATCGCCGGAAATTTGTTTGAGGCCCACTTCATCCAGCCAGAATTGGTCTTTACTGAGGGGAACACCAAAGCCTTTTTCGGCAGCGCGCTGCCGCCAGGTGTCATCAATTCTGATAAATACGGTAATGACATCGGCCTGGGCGGTGGCGGACACAAACTCGACCTGGCACGTTTTACAATCGCTGCGCCAATTATCGGTTGACCAGACCACATTGGGCGAGGTGGAGTCGGTGCCGCCAAACGGGTCTATGCCAATACGCCGGCCGATGCCGCCGCCGACTGCATTGTTGATCGAAGCGTCGTTCACCAGAGAATCAAAAACGAACCAGTTTATATTGGTATAATAGGTATTGCCGGCGGCAACGGGTACTTGTTGAAAGATTCCCCCTACAAAATTATTTTCGACAATAATATGAGCCGCCGGGCATTGCGGCGCGTGACACTCGCCGCCGCCTTGCAGGTACGAGATATTGGCCCCGCCACTTTCGGTAAAAGGCTGCCAGCCGTCCAGCCCGTTATCGAATTTGCAGTTGGGCATGAGGTTTGCCGGGTCTTCCAGGCAAATCCGGGGAAAATCTTGGGCCAGCGTAGACCGCGACAGGAAAGCAATAAAGATCAATATTAAAATCAAACCGAATAAGATGCGTGTTTTCAAAGGATGTTCCTGCAAATTTTGGGTTGATCAGAGCCTGATTAGATAGATTCGAGTTTCTTTGTTTAAGAGACACAGTAGATCCAAATTTACCGTAGGAAGGGCATCCCTATGCCCGCCCGCAGAGGCATGGGGATGCCGCCTCATCGCAAGATGAGGCTTGCTACCAAAAATTGGACCTACTGTGTCTCTACTTATATATCTTCTGGTTCCTGTTACGTCGGGTCAGGTGTTTTGGATGAGCAGTATACTCTAGCGGATGAGAGATAGCAAGCCGGCGCGGGTTAAAGCAAAATGGGAGACAAATAGCAGGTTTGTCTCCCATGAAGACTTCCTTGTAAAAAGGGGGTGCCCCTCCGTTATCTGGGCGTTGTAGGCGAGACCACCGGCGTGGAGGTTGGCGTGGGCGGGGTGGTTGGTTCGGGTGTGGGCAAGGTAAAGGGTGTATTGGTGGGGGTTGGCGTATCAGCCACCGGCGTGTCTGTAGCCGTTGTTTCCGGCTGTTGGCCCTCTGCGGGCGTGGCTTGCGCCGGGGGTTGTTCCGTCGGTGTGCCGCCATCGCCTGTATCAATGAAGAGATTGTAAGCGGCGGCCCCACCCAGCGCCAAAACGACACACAAGATGAGAACAACAATCAGCAGAAACCGAATGTTCAGCCCTCCTTTTTTCTTGGGCTTCATTGTGCTGGGAAGCTCAAGTTCTTCGTCTTCCTCGTCATCGGCCCTTGAAAATTCATCCAGAAAGGTAGCGCCGGTCAGATCTTCGTCTTCTTCAAAAATATCCTCGTCCGTTTCTTCCAGCGCCTCTTCTATGATGTTGTGAACGTTAAAAGTGCCTTGTCGTAAAGCCTCCAATCCTTTCTGAGCAACAATGTTATCCGGGTTTAGCGCCAGAACATTTTCCAGACAAATTTCGCGGTCTTCGTCGGTATCAACAACGGAGCTTAGCCACAGCCAGACTTCTTCGTTGCCTTCGTCTACTTCCAGAATTTCTTCCAGAAGCTCGCGCCCTCGCTCTCGGTCCCCCATTCTAATAACATTGATGGCCTCATCTAATGTTGGCATTCAGTTTACTCCCCACTGAAACTTTGCTACTCATTATAGCACCAATCCGGTTGGTGTGACAAGTTGATATTATGTTCAGGGCCGCCAGGCCGGGGTTTGTTCGTCTCGATCAGGGGTTTGGGTCAGGTTGTTGACGATTTCCCCATCGAGCGTGGTAGAAAAAATGTCCCATTGAATATTTTCACGATTGGAGTAAAAAACCAGCATTTGGCCGTCGGGCGACCAGGTTGGCCCATGGTCGTTGGCGGTTGAGTAGTTGGAAATATTTTGCGGCGGTGTGGTGCCATTGGCATCAATGACGTAAATCTCAACATTGCCTTCCTGGTTGGCTTCATAGGCAATTTTTGTGCCGTCGGGCGACCAGGCGGGCGAAAGATCGTTGCCGGGGGCGGTGGTAATTTGCTGGATGGCGCTGCCGTCGGTGTTCATGGTGTAAATGTCCCAGTTGCCGGAGGCTTTGCTGTTAAAGGCAAAGCGGCTGCCGTCGGGCGACCAGACGGGTGAGATGTTCAAATTACCGTCCGCTGTAACCTGTTGCAGCGAGTCGCGGCAGGTGTCGGGCAGGTCCAAACAGGCTGTGTCGAGTACAAAGATTTCCCAACTGCCTTCGCGGAGGGAAGAGAAAGCCAACTGCGTGCCGTCGAGCGACCAGGCGGGCGTCCAATCGTCTGCCGGATGGCGGGTGATGTTGGCCGCGTCCTGGCTGCATCCTTCGGGGTTGTCGCACCAGGCGTCCATCACATAGATTTCGCGGTTGCCGTCTCGCTGCGATACAAACGCTATCTTACGACCATCGGGCGACCAGGTAGGCGCGGTATCATCCAACCCCTCAGGCGACAGCGCCTTGACGCTGTTGCCGTTGGCCTCCATCACATAAATGCGCCAGCTTTGGTCCGGCTCCCGGCCCATGTAGGTGATGGCCGGCAGGGTTTGGGCCACAAAAAGGGCAGGGGTCGGCGTGACGGTGGGGGTGGGTTCAACCGGAGCGGTGGTGGGGCTGGCTTCGGCGGTATCTGCGCCGGGAGCCGCCGGTTGATTTTCAGGCGTGGCCGTGGGGGTAGCGGTAGGGGTCGTGAAAAGCAGGGCTACAGGGAGATCTAGCCCCAGGTAGCGGACGCCAAAAGCGCCACAGGCGGCCAGTAAACACGCCAGCGCGGCCAGCAGAATCATTATCCGCCCAAGCAGCCGTCCTTTGGAGGCCCGTTTTTGGGGCGTGGTGGCCGGCGGGGTGTAGGTGGGAGCGGCCTGCTTTTTTTCTTTAGCTTTTTGAGAGGCCAGCCGGTTCCAGTCCGCTTGAGGCAGGATTTCGGTGAAATCGGTGTGCTCGCGGAGCCAGAAGCGGAACAGTTCCACATGAAACCGGTAGCTGACCGCGCCCATCGGCACCAGCACGCCCCGGCCGGCCAGCGATTGCAGCGCGTCTACCACCACGCCGGAGTCAATGCTCTCGTTTTCTCGTTGGAGAAAACGGGTGATTTCCTGCTGGGTCATGGGGCCGTGTTTGCCCTGCATGGCGGCCATTCCGGCCAGCACGGCCCGTTCCACCCAACTGGATTGTTCCCAAATCTGCTCAAAGGGCGTGATGGGAGAGTTGAGCAGTTCGCCCAGCGCCGAGTCGAAATCTCGCTGGTTGACCCATCCATCGTGGATTTGGCGGTTGAGCAGGGTGTGGCAGAAGAGACACAGGTAGTAGGGATGGTGCGAATTGACCTCGGCAATGCGGCGCGGAATCCCGTAATCGAAGCGCAGCATATTTCTGACCGGCTGGGTAATCATATTGGCCGAGGCATCCGCGCTGAGCGGGCCAAGTTGGAACGCGGGCGCGCCGTCAAGGAGCGGGTGCCTGATCTGTTTGAGTTTATCCTGGTTGATGGTAAATACCAGGTGGAGCGAGGGGCAGGTATCCAGCAGCGGGATAAACGTAGAAAGAAACGTGGAAACCAGAGCCAGGTCGTTGGTAACCAGGTGATGCAGATCATCGAGATAGAAAACCAGTTTGGCGGAACCGGCCTGCTGCTGGGCCTGGGAAAACATGTTGTGCAAAAACGTTGTGATCGGCATTGAGGTATCGATGGGATCAGACGTAATCAGGTTGAGTTGGCGTAGCTGGGGAAGCAATTGTTCCACAAGCTGCCGGAGAATCGTATCGCTGGCGGCCCGCTCCTGGGCCAGTTCGGACCGATGAGCTTTTTGTTTGGGGGTGACTTGCCGGAAGTCTGTGGGAGTGGGCAGCGCGGCTCGCAGGTTGTAACTGTTTAGGTGTTGCAGTGTGCCCACATGGGCAATAAATGAGGTTTTGCCAACCAGCGGTTGGCCAACCAAAACCGAAGCTCTTACATTGTTGGTGAGCTGCAATTCTAGCCAATCGGCGGCATCTTGCCGGCCAAACAGCATGGATACATCGGCCACCGGTTCGCCGGTACGATAAGGATTGGTGATCTCGCTCAAAATTAATTCTCCGTCATCCGTCGGATACAGCGGCCCATTATACCATTGGCTGAGGTTAAAGAAAAACGAGGCTCAATCATCGGTAAAACGTTTTTGGGCGATAATGAGACGGGCCGCGGCGCCGTTCTTTTCCACAAATTCCCACCGGGCCGCAAAGTTGTGTTTCGTAAGTGGCGTCATCGGTTTTTCCAGCGGCGTGTCTCGCTGGCCGGTTATTTTGTAAAGCCAATCGATAAACGGGCGGAGGGGCCAGGGGCCGCGCAGGTGTCCCTCGGCTACCACAATCAGTTGCACGGGCGTATCGACTTCAGCCGGATTTTTTAGAACCCGGTAGATTTCGGCCAGCGTGTCGTCTTCTAAAATGTACTCGGTGGGAAAGGTGGCCACGACATTGGTAAACGTGTGGGAGGGAAAGGGCAGGGCTTGCGCCCGGCCCTGGTTGAGCCGCAGGTTTTCTTCTTTTTCTAAAAGCCGCCGGCCCGCCATCCGGGCCATATAGGGCGAAAGATCAATGCCGATGGGCCGGTAGCCGTGGTCGAGCATGTCGATAAAAAAAGCGCCGGTGCCGTAAGCCAGTTCCAGCGTGGGGCCGGGCTGCATAAATTGCAGCGCCAATCGACGCCAGGCAGGCCACTGGCCAAAGGAAACCAGCCAGGCAACCCCATCGTAGGTCCAGGCCATCTGATTGTATAAGAGATGAAAGCCCAGTTTTATGAGCCAACGAGGCATAGACATCATCAAATAATAACCCGCAGTTTACGGGGAATGAGGCGGTAATTGATTTCTGTGGCATTTTCATCAAAAACTTCGCCGTCGGCCTGGATGGGGGTGCCGGGGGAAATAGTGATCGAAAGCGTGGTTGTTTGCAGATGATTGACAGCCGGATGCTGGACGTGCGTGCCGTTGAAGGTTTTGGGCAGCAGGGTGAGCATTTGTCGCCGGTTGAGCTGTTCCGCGTAGATAAAATCAAGCAGGCCATCATCCGGGATTGCGCCGGGGGTCATAAAAAAGACCCCGCCGGTCCGGGGCGTATTGCCGATGGAAACCAGCGTGATCGGCCCGTTGTATTCGCCATGATCCCAGGTTAGATGCCCCGACCAGCCTTCAGAGGTCAGAATCACCCTCAAAGCGGCAGCCAAATACCGCATATCGCCTTTGATCCAGCGCATTTTATCCTGGGTCAGCGTGACCATCGGTTCCAGGCCAATGGCTGAGTTGTTGACAAAATAGTGGCCGTTGACGCTGGCGACATCGATAAGCCGGGTTTGCCGTCGGGCCAGACGGCGGCAGGCTTTCGTGAGATCGCGGGGAATATCCAGCATATCCGAGAAATCGTTGGCCGTGCCGATGGGAAGAATGCCCAACGTGCCGGGTTGATTATCGCCGGCGGCTTGCATCAAGCCGGCGGCTTGCATCAAGCCGTTGGCAATACCGTTGATAGTGCCGTCTCCCCCCGCCGCCACCACAATGGGCCAGCCTGCTTGCGCCGCTTGATAAGCCAGCCGGGTGCCTTCCTCACCGCTGCGGGTAGACACCAACTCATAGGCCAGGCCAACGGTTTGTAACGCCTGTTCGACCCTTTTTATTTTTTCAGCTTCCGATAAAGGGCCGCTGCTACGGTTGAGGATAACTTTCAATTTTTCCACGAGACTCTCACTGACCAAAAAAGGCCGTCGCGCCACAATCAGCAGACGGCCTTTGGGTTATCTTGCGACGGGTTTAGCCGGGCAAGACACCGATCGCTTTGCCTACGTCTTCAAAAATATCCATGGCCTGGTCGATTTCCTGCTGCGTATGGCCGGCGGTTACATTGGCCCGCAGCCGGCTGGTATTGGCCGGCACGGCCGGAGATACCACCGGCAGCACAAAAATATCTCGTTCTTGCGACATTTTAGCCATCATCCAGGCCCGCTCGTCGTCGCCGGCAATAATGGGTACAATGGGCGTTTCGCTGTTGAGGGTGTTGAAGCCCCGCTCTTGAAGCCCTTTGATGAAGTAATCCACATTGGACTGGAGGGCGTGGACCCGTTCCGGTTCTTCCTGAATAACCTCAAACGAGGCTTTGGCGGCAGCAGCCGCCGCCGGGGGCAGCGCGGCAGAAAAAACAAAAGAGCGCATGGTGTGTTTGAGAAAATCAATCAGGTCCGCCTGCCCGGCTATGTAACCGCCAATACTGGGGATGGTTTTGCTCAACGTGCCCATATGAATATCAATATCGTCAACATCCAGTCCAAAATATTCAATGATGCCGTGGCCGGTTTCGCCCAACACGCCCACCGAGTGCGCTTCATCCACCATCAGCAGGGCCTCATATTTTTTGCACAACCGAACGATTTCGGGCAGGTTGATGATATCGCCATCCATGCTAAACACGGCATCTGTTACCACCAGTTTGCCCACCTTTTTGGGCGCTTTGGCCAGCACATTTTCCAGCGATTCCATGTTGTTGTGCTCAAAACGCACAAATTTTGAGCGCGACAGCAGGCAGCCGTCTACAATGCTGGCATGGTTCAGTTTATCGGAAAAAACCATATCGCCGCGCCCCAGCAAAGTGGAAATAGTGCCCAGGTTGGTGACGTAACCACTGGAGAGCGCGATCGCGTCGTCGGTGCCTTTAAATTGGGCAATTGTTTCTTCCAGTTCGGTGTGGATGCGGGTGGTTCCGGCCAGAATACGGACGCCGTGGGTTCCTGAGCCAAATTCATCCAGGGCGGATCGGGCGGCTTTTTGAATCTTGGGGTGGCCTAACAGGTCGAGATACGCGTAAGAAGCAAATTGCAGCATTTTCCGGCCATTGATAGTTACGTGCATGCCATCGACGGCTTCAGCCGGCTGCATATAGAGATACAGGTCCTGCTCTCGGGCCGAGCGCACGCGCTCGTTCATTTGTTCCATACGCCAGGTTATGGGATTATTGCTGTTAGTTGGAAAAGCCATAGAATTAATCCTTTTATCTCTGGGATGCCGGTTGTGGGCTAACCGGGCAAAGTATAGCACCTGGCTTATGATTTGCAAAATATGCCCCAAACAGGGTTTGGGCGCAAACAGGGTTTGGGCGCAAACAGGGTTTGGCCCTAAACCGAAGTTAGCCCAAAACCCGCTTTGACTAACAATCAAACCCCAGCCCGCGTTCTTTGAGGCTGACAAAGCGTTGGTGGCCGATCACCAGGTGATCCAGAACTTCGATGCCCATCATGGTGCCGGCTTCTACAATATTACGTGTCACCTGAACGTCTTCCGGCGAGGGGGTGGGATCGCCGGAGGGGTGATTGTGGGCCAGGATCAGCGCCGTGGCGTTCAACCGAACCGCCTCCCGAAAAATTTCGGCCACCCGGATGATCGAGCAGTTGACATTGCCCACATAAATGGTGGGGCTGCCCAATACCCGGTTTTTGGTATCGAGCAACAATACGCGCAGGTTTTCCTGTTCAAGATTACCCATTTCCAGCATCAGCAGGTTGGCTACATCCATTGGCGAAGTGATCTGGGGTCGGGTGTCCGGCGAGGCGAGCAGCAGGCGGCGGCCCAACTCCAGCGCGGCTTGAAGCTGGGCGGTTTTGGCCAAACCCAACCCTTTGACGTCGGTAAGTTGGTGAAAACTCGCTTTAGCCAGGCCGCGAAGCCCGCCAAACTCCGTTAGAATTCTTGTGCCAAACGCCACCGCATTTTCGCCGGGGTTGCCCACGCGCAGCAAAATGGCCAATAATTCGGCGTTTGACATTGCCGCAGCGCCAAAATTGGCTAATCGTTCCCGCGGGCGCTCATCCTCAGGAAAATCTGGAATGGTTGGATGATAGGTTGGTTCTAATTCCGTGGTCATTATGATACCCTCGCCTCCTAAATTTGATCTTTTTGAAGTTAGTAGATGTGCGCTTCCAGACAGGTTACGCCTTCTGGCCCCACCACCGCATTATGGCGGATACCCGACGGCAGATCGAGCCGGTCGCCCTGTTTGAGGTTTAAGGCTTCATGGCGGGTGGGCAGCTCGAAACGAATCGACCCTTCCAGCACGTAAAGAATTTTGTGGTAGCCGTGGGTGTGGCTGGCGTAAACATCGTCCGGCCCGTTAGACCAGCGATAAACCTTGAGTTGCTGCTCTTCTTCCAGGTCGGCCCGAATTTCCGCTTCGTTTAGGGGTGTATCGGGCTGCCCTGGGGTTACTTTCAATTCCATAAATGTCTCCTGGTAACGTTGATGAACCTGTGTGTTTTAATCGCGTTTATTCTACTGCTTTGCGCAATTATCGTCAACCGCGCACGACAATTGTGGCGTATTTTGGGTTCGGATTGCCCCAAATTCGGTATTTTTCATTGGCAGCCGAAGCAAGTTAGAGCCTAACCAATCAAATCCTTGTTTTTTATGCAAGAATTTCCGGCCATATTTGTCTGTTTGGTTGCGGCTTTGTCCGCGTTAGG
>CAZTFF010000067.1:0-6576 GCA_964612485.1 uncultured Caldilineaceae bacterium | reverse complement strand
TGCAAGAATTTCCGGCCATATTTGTCTGTTTGGTTGCGGCTTTGTCCGCGTTAGGTTATACTGAACCCATTATCTTATTATATCAACGGAGGTTTACCCATGAGTGTTGCTGATGACCTGAAAGAAATTTTTGAGAAAATGCCGGACGCTTTTTTGCCGGAAAAAGCAGGGGACGTGAACAAAACCATCCAACTTCATTTGAATGGTGACACTGGCGGCCAGTGGCATATAAACATTGCCAATGATACCGCCACCGTTGTGGAGGGGCAGGCCAATGCGCCCCACCTGACTTTGCGTATGCCCGCCGCCGATTTTGTGGACCTGGTCCATGGCCGGGCCAATCCGATGTCTTTGTTTATGGCCGGGAAAATAAAGGTTGAAGGCGATGTTTCGCTGGCTATGAAGTTTCAGGATATGTTTGCCAGGCCGTAAGCGCAGTCAAAAAAAGGGCGACAGGCTATTTTGCCGTCGCCCTTTTTGTTTTTACAGCCGGAAAATTATTCTTCTACGGCAAAGCCTACCTTCAAGGTGACTTGCCATTGAGCCACTTGCGCCTCGTTGATCGCGCCCCGAATTTCAACCACTTCAAACCAGCGCATATTGCGCACCGATTCCGAAGCCTTGGCCAGCGCCAGATTTACCGCCTCTTCCACGCTGGTATCAGACGTTCCCGTTAATTCAATGATCTTGAAAACTTTGTTATCACTCATCACAAGCTCCTTTTTATTTTGAAATTGACGTGCCACACCAGAAATAGTAAACGATACGCCGTGATATGGCAAAAAACAGCCCGCCGCCGGCATAAATTTGCCCAATTTGCAATCCTGAGTCAAAATCATAACCATACCCATGGAGGAAATAATGAAAAAAGAAATCTACCCACTCACCTTTGCGCCTGTTTTTAGAGATTATATTTGGGGCGGGCGTAACCTGGAAACAAAACTAAATCGTGAACTGCCCCCCGGCAAAGTTGCCGAGAGCTGGGAAATTTCGGGCCATCCTTCATCCCCAACCAAGGTAGACAACGGCTCTTTGGCCGGAGAAACCTTGTCCGATATTTTGGCCCGGCTGGGCCTGGATTTGGTTGGCCGCCGCTCGCAAGCCATGTTGGAGCGAGGTAAATTTCCGCTCCTCATTAAACTATTAGACGCCAACAAACCGTTATCGGTGCAGGTTCACCCGGATGATGCCTACGCCAACGAACACGAGCAGGGCGAACTGGGCAAAACCGAAATGTGGTACGTGCTGCACGCCGAAGCGGACGCCCAACTGATTTACGGGCTGAAACCGGGCGTAACGCCGGAATTGTTTCGGCAGGCCCTGGATGCCGGCGAGTTAGAAACCTGGCTGCACTACCTGCCGGTTCAAAGCGGCGATACGATCTTTGTTTCTTCCGGCTCGCTGCACGCCCTGCTCAAAGGTGTGATCGTGGCCGAAATCCAGCAAAATTCCGATACCACCTATCGCGTTTATGATTGGAATCGGGTGGGCGACGACGGCAAACCCCGGCCCCTGCACATCGACAAAGCCATGGACGTGATAAATTTTGACCTGATTGAACCCGATGCGGTGACGCCCCAGCCGTTGAACCGGATCGATGGATTTTCTCACGATTTACTGGTGAACTGCCCCTATTTCCGCGCCGAAAAGTTGCTCTTTGAACAGCCGGGCCTCTTCACCGGCCACTGCGACGGCAGCACGTTTGAGATTTGGGGCGTGATGTCGGGCCATAGCCGGATTGCCTGGAGCGGTGATCCGCTTGAATTGTCTGCGATCCGATTTGCCTTGCTGCCCGCAGCCTTGGGCGATTTTACCGTTGAAGTCACCGAACCATCAACCTTATTGCGCGTTTACGTACCCTAAACGTACCTTCTCAATAAAGCGGGGCAGCGTTGGTTGAGCTTGTCGAAACCAACGGTCTTCGACAGGCTCAGACCTCCGTTTCCCCGAAATATTGAGAAGATACCCCTAAACCTTAAAAAGGATATGACTGATGAACGATGAACTTGTAACCAAAGGCCAGGCCACCAAAGCCGCTGCCCGTACCCTCTCTACCCTGGATACCGCTACCAAAAATAAGGCGCTCAATGTCATTGCCGACACAATTATGGAACGCGAGCCGATCATTTTGGAGGCTAATGACAAAGATATTGAAACGGGTCGGGCCAACGGCCTGGGCGAAGCATTAATCGACCGGCTGCTGTTGACGCCGCAGCGACTGGAAGGGATGGCTGGCGATGTAAAATCTATCGCCGCGCTGCCCGATCCGGTAGGCGAGGAGTTTGAGAGCCGCCGCCTGCCCAACGGCCTGCAAATCAGCAAGCGCCGCGTGCCCATTGGCGTGATCGGTGTGATTTACGAGAGCCGCCCCAACGTGACCATTGATATTTCGGCCTTGTGTCTAAAGAGTGGCAATGCGGCCATTTTACGCGGCGGCAAAGAGTCCCGTCACTCTAACCAGGCCCTGGCCGATGCGGTTAACGCAGGCTGTGAAGCCGCCGGATTGCCCCCGGCCTCCATCCAACTGATCGAATCAACCGACCGGGGAATGGTCAAAGAAATGCTGCAAGCCAACGGCCTGATTGATATGATCATCCCGCGCGGCGGCGCGGCCCTGCACCAGTTTGCCATTGAAAATGCCACCGTACCTGTGATTACCGGCGGCATCGGCATTTGTCACCTGTTTGTGGATAAAGCCGCCGATCTCACTCAGGTCGTGCCGATTGCGGTGAACGCCAAGGTACAGCGCCCCTCAGTGTGCAATGCGCTCGATACGTTGCTGGTGCATCAGGTCGTTGCCTCACAGATTTTGCCGCGCGTGGCCGAGGGGTGGGCCGAACACGATGTAGAAATGCGCTGTGATCCCCGCGCTCTGGAAATCTTAAAAGATCACCCCGGCGCAAAGAGTGCCGGGCCGGATGATTTTGATACCGAATTCCTCTCGTTGGTGGCGGCGGTTAAGGTAGTGGATAGTCTGGATGAGGCCATCGATCATATTTACGCCCACAGCACCGGCCATACCGAGGCCATTATCACCGAAAACTATTCGGCAGCGATGCGCTTTGTCAACGAGGTCAATTCCTCGGCAGTGCTGGTCAACGCCAGCACCCGTTTTAATGATGGCGGGCAATTTGGCCTGGGCGCGGAGGTGGCTATCAGCACCCAGCCGCTCCACGCGCGCGGCCCGATGGCCCTAAAAGAATTGACCACCTACAAATGGGTGGTGTTGGGCCAGGGACACGTCCGGCCTTAGGTCAACCTGATGTAAAAATGCATTTGAAACGTATTTTAGAGTCCGCTAAGATACGCGAAGTCACGCAAAGGAAAATTTTTAGCGTAACTTGGCGTTTTAGCGGATTCTTTTCTGCTTCAGCCAGCAAAAACCCGGAATGAATCTATGCAACCCCGAACTTAACGGCCCTCAACGTTACTTCACGGATTCTAAATTGGTCGGGTGATAGCAGGCTTGGCCGGTGTTCGACCCGTTTTCCCCTGAATTTTCCACTCCAACAACGTCTTCAAAAAGATCAGCGGCGGCAGCGAAGCGATCAATCTCAAATTTTCTGCCAAATTCCCTTGTTCATCCAAAAATCGAAAAACCCGTTTGATCGGGTTGTTTTTGAACAGGGCGGTGAAAATCGGCTTGATTTGCTCGCCGTGGCGCGTCATCACCTGTAACATCAATAGATCGCAAAAGCGGTATCGCGGCGCGTCAGCAGCGATGTCAAAAGGGTGTCCTTTCTTTTTCAGCGAGGCCACAATGTTGGCCGAATCTTGCTGGATTCGCCAGAACGCATACCCGGTGGAAGGTTTGACCCGCCCGCCCCGCGTGCCAATGGCCATCACCCGGCGGCCAGGCCGGCGGGGCAGCGGGCAAGGGGTGGTGGGGATGATGCCGCGTTCTTGATAGACAATGCGATAATTTGCAATACCCAGCGTATGAGTGATGTAATCCCGCAAACCGGCCTCAAATTCTTTCTGGCTGACGGGGCGGGGGGTGAAGAGGCTGTACTCCACCAGCGCTCGATTTTGGGTGGTAGGCAGCACGTAAAAGAACCGGGTTTCCCGGTTTTGCGGCGTCCGAAAGTCCATCAGGGTGGCTGTTTCCGGGGTGAAGACCGGCTCCGGCGTTTCAATTTCCCAACCCTTGAAATGGAGTTTAAGCTGCGGCTCCGGCGTATCTGGATACAGATCGGCCAGTTTGAAACGGCTGTCGAACACCCAGCCGCCGGTAACTGTCTGGTTGTGGGTATGAACGGTGGCGTACTCGTGGCCGTCATCAATGCCGGTTACAACTTCGTGTAGAAATTTAATGTTGGGATAAGCAGACAACTTTTGCCGGGCCACCCGATAAAGATCTTTTCCCCGGATCATCTGGTAGCAGTATTCTTGCAAGTCAATTGTCTGCGCCCACTCCTTGCTGATGATGTTGAGGTGATCCCACGAGCCGGATACCGCTTCATCAAACAGGGTAGGCTGGTTGGCCCAAAAGCTCAGGATGCGGTCATTTTTGGGGTGGTTGTGTTTGTCGATGATGAGGATGGAACGATCCCGCAGCGCGCTCTCCGCCAGATGAACGGCCAAGCTCAGCCCGGCCACGCCGCCCCCCACGATGATGATGTCAAATTGTGGCATAGATGTTGTTTCCAATGTTTCGTCAATTAAGATTGATCTTTCTGGTGTTGTAATACGATATTGTGGTGATGAAGTTGCGTTTAAAAAATAGAAATTTTTCCGGCAATGGAGGGCTTTGATATTGGAAGCTACAGCTAAAAAATCAGAGAGTCCGCAAAGATACGCGAAGTTACGCTAAAAGAATTTTTCTTGGCGTATCTTCGCGCTCCTTCGCGGACTCCCAAAAGCGGTGTCTATGGGTGCAGGTAGAAATCAGGTTTTGACCCGCAGCGTGCGCAGCCGGTTCAGCGCGGCGGCAAGTTCGTAGGGTCGAAAGGCCACGTAATCGCCGGTTTGGCGGGGATCGAGCGCGTCCAGGCCCTGCTGTTCAATTTGCTTTTTTACGGCCTTAACTACAGCGGCCAGATCGCGCCGGTCGTCCATCCACTGCTCGCGGGCCAGGTTGAGCGCCTGGCCGATGGCGCGGAGTTGGCCTTCGTCAACCAGTTGGGCCACGGCGGTCACATCAATCTCTTCCGTGCCAAACAGCACGGCCCGCAGCGCCCACGCTTTGATGCTGACGCTGCGTTTGCCTTTGCGCGGGTCCAGGCTGCCGGCCAGCGGAATGCGGCGGGTGAGTTGCGGCCATGCCTCCGTGGCTTCCACATTGCGCCCGGTGGGATGGTTTTGGGCAATGGTTTTGGCCTCGGCGGTGACATCGTGGGGCAGGTAGCTGTCCATTCGAATGACCGTGTCGGCCACGTCAAAATAATCGCCACTGCCGCCCAGTACCAGCACGCTGCTGACCTGAGTCTTGTTTTGCGATGAGCCAGGCGCGGCCAGTTGCCTTACCCGGTCGATGAAAGGCGTGATCGGTTCGCCGGATTTTTCCACCAGGCTTTGCATCCGGGCGTCGCGGATCATCAAATTGGTGGCGCAGGTGTCTTCATCCAGCAGCAGTACGCGCGCGCCGATTTCCAACGCCTCGATGATGTTGGCCGCCTGGCTGGTGCTGCCGCTGGCATTGCCGGTGCGGAAGGCGGCAGCGTTGCTGTGATCGGGCAGGTGATTGATGAAGGGGCGAATATCAACGCCTTCGATGCGGCGGCCATCCTCGGCCCGGATTTTGACGGTGGTGGGGTCGCTCACTACCAACTCCCGGCCATCGCCGGGGATGTGGTTGTAGACGCCCCGCTCCAATGCCGACAGCAGTGTGCTTTTGCCGTGATAGCCGCCGCCCACAATCAACGTGACCCCGGTCGAAAGTCCCATCCCCGACATCTGACCCGCGTGGGGCAAGGTAAATGCTATCCGCAGGCCGGCGGGGCTTTGAAAGGGAATCACCCTCTCGCCGCGCAGGGGGCGGTCATCCACCCCGGAACGGCGGGGCAGGATGCTGCCGTCGGCCACAAAAGCTACCAGCCCGGCTGCCGGCAGTTGAGCGCGCAGGGCGTCGGCATCTTCGGCGGCGTTGAGGTGGGCGATCAACGTTTTGGCCTCCAATGCGGAGTATTTGAGGGCCGCGTCCACAATTTGGGGGACATCGCGGCAAAGCATTTGGGCGGCCTGACGCCCCCGCACTCGCCGGCCCTGCGCCGGAAGCCCCACCACAAAGCGGGCCTCCACCAAGGCATCGGTCACAATGATCGATGAGCGTTCTAAAATTTCCTGGCCGGGGGCGTCCATAGTGATCAAACCGCTTTTACCGGAGCCGTGCCGGGGGTCGCTGGCGCGGCGGCATTGCGCGGAGAATTGCCGGGCCAGAAAATCTCGCAGGGCGATGCGCCGGCTGCGGTTGGCGTGGGTATCCGCCGGAAACGCCGCCGTGTTCATCGACAGTCGTACCCGCAGGCGCGACGGCGCGGCAAACGGGTCGCCCTGCACGTGGTCGATAAACAGGGTAAAGTCAGCAAAAGCGTAACTGCCCCGGATGTCTTTGTAAGCCGGGTAGCCTTTGCCGTC
>CAZTFF010000066.1:0-27588 GCA_964612485.1 uncultured Caldilineaceae bacterium | reverse complement strand
AAATTGTCATCACCAACACGGATTCGCCGGCCTGCGTCTGGCGATGAATGGTTCCGCCACACGACAGCGCGGCATCATCGTAATGCGGCGAAAGATAGATGTGTTGGTAGCTCATCGAGTGAGCGTGACTTTGCGCAGGCCGCGCGGGTGGTCGGGATCGTAGCCTTTGGCCAGGGTCAGACCCCAGGCAAAAATCTGGCCGGGAATCACATTGATCAGGGGTGAGGCCCATTCCGGCATGCTTGTCGGAACCGGTAAGGGCGTTTGGGCCAGGGCCAGGGCTTCATCCAGCGCGGAGATGACCACCAACTCCGCTTCCCGCTCCCGCAATTGCCGTAAAAAGTCTAACATTTCGCCGGTCATATCCCCTTCGGGAACCACAGCCAGCACGGGGAACCCATACTCTACCAGCGCCAGCGGCCCGTGTTTAAAATCCGCCGATGAATACGGCTCGCTCAACACGTAGGTTAGCTCTTTGAGCTTGAGAGCAATTTCAAACGCGGTAGCGTAATTATACCCCCGGCTGATGACCACGCAGGCGTCCATGTAGCGGTAGCGGACGGATTTGTTGAGAATTTCCGGGATGGTTTCGATGATCTGCTTCATCAATTGGGGCATTTCGGCCAGTGTTTGCCGGCGCGAGTCATGTTCGGCCAGCGCCGCGCTCAACAGCGAGAGGGCCAGCAGTGAGGTGGTGTAGGTTTTGGTTGCTGCCAGGCTTTGCTCCAGCCCGGCCTGTAAATTGATGGTATGGCGGGCGGTTTCGGCCAGGGGGGAATCCGCGCTGTTGGTGATAGCCAGTGTCAACGCGCCCTGTTTTTGACCTTCGGCCAGCACCGACACAATATCGGGCGATTGGCCGGATTGGGAAATACCGATCACCAATGCTCGTTCCAGGCTGGGCGGGCGCTCATACTGCGTAAACAGCGAGGGCGTAGCCAGCGCCACCGAGAGCTGGTTGGCCGCCCCAAACAAATATTGGCCGTAACGGGCCGCGTTATCGGACGTGCCGCGCGCCGCAAAGCTAATGTAGCGGGGATTATAATCGCGAATCGCTGCGGCTATTTTCTCAATATTGTCTAACTCGTCGGTGAGTAAACGTTCCGCCGCCAGGGGCTGTTCTTCGATTTCTTGTTGTAAAAGTGATTTGTGCATTATCCAGTCTCCAAAATTGTAATCAAGGTAGCAGAGTAGCAGGTGTAAACCTGTGGCGACTTTGCTACTTGCTACCCTGCTACTCTGTTTAGTCGTCGTAATCCTGCCGCATCTTCTCCAACCGGGCCGCACTATCTTTCAACCCGCCGGGCCGGTTGCGCGCCAGCCAGATAGCGCGGTGTTCGGCGATGAGGTGGTCGGCTTCCTCGGCCAGTTGGGGCTGCAAATTCGGTTGCCGGGGGTCAAGCGCCCATAATCCTCGGCGACACGCATGTTTCAGCATATTGATGACCCACGCGTACTCACGTTTAATGAGTTCCCCATCGGCGTGGTTGAGTTGAAGATTATCCAGATCGCCGGCAAGCTCATCGATCTGAGCCAGCGTTTTTTCCAGGTTGGTTTGGGTGATCGTCTCCCTTTTCCGAATTTCTTCCGGATTTTCCTGCAAAAGTTGAAACAGAATAGTGCTGTTGTGCAGTTGAACATTCGTCGGGTGGTGGGCTTTACCCAACCCAACCGCCAGCCGGCCCATTATACCATTAAAATCGTCAAAAACGTGAATATCCAGCATCGATATAATGTCCCGCGCTTGATTGGCTTCATAAGCCCAACTTAACGCCGCGCCGTAGCTGAAACCCAAATAGCTGGCCGGCAGCGGCTGCCAGTGGCCGTTGTCGCCCCAATCGGTGATGAGATAACCGATGGCCCCGTGCCTGAGACCGCTTTCGGCGGCCATTTGCAGATTTTTGATCGCGTTATCGGCGCGCCCGGCCACGCTGTTCCAACTTGACGTGCCGGGACACACATAAAAAGGAATGCCGGAGGCGGCGAAGTGCGTGCTGTGCGCCTCCAGCGGGTCGTCGGCTTCGTAGCCCCAGGCCATGGCGATCACGTCGGGCGGCAGGTCGGAAATCAGGTCGGGATAGTTGAGGATGATGTCGCCCCAAAATTGCATGGTGCGCCCCCTGGCTTTAACCTCGCGGTAGAGTTTGAGCAGGTAATCCAGATAGACGCGCCCTTGGCCGCGTTGAGCAACGGCGTCCGCGCTGCGGCCCAGGCCCAGTTCGACGGTTTCGTCGCAGCCTACATTGATGTGACGGCTGCTGAAATGGGGTAGCAGTTCATCGAGCAAAGTGCGGATCAGGTCCAGGCTGCCGGGGTCGGTGGGGCAGAGGGTGAAGGGTTCGTCAAAATAACCCCATTCAGGATGACCGGTATCACAGCCATGGGGACATTCGGCCAGGGGACGGTAGCGGTCATGAATAAGCCAGCGCCGCATATGACCAAAGGTGTTCTGGTTGGGCACCAGTTCAAGAAACCGCTCCCGGCAGTAGGCGTCGAGGGCCAGGATTTCTTCACCCGTCAACGGTGACGCCTCGGCCCAGACATCGGAATGATTTTGGTAGGCAAAGGTGTGTTCGGTGTAGAGTTGAAACTGGTTGATTTTCCAGCCGGCCAATCTATCGACCAATTGGTACAGGGTGTCCATAGTAGGCACTTTGTCGCGGCTGATGTCGAGCATGACGCCCCGGTTGGGGAAATCGGGCCAATCGCGGATGTTGAGCAGGGGTAGGCTGTGGCCGCGCTGCTGCACGATCTGGATCAGCGTTTGCGCGCCGTAAAATACGCCGGCGGGCGTGCTGCCCACAATTGAAATACCGCCGGGCGCGATGGTCAGCGTGTAGCCCTGGGGATGGAGCGTGCCGTTGGTAACGATGTTGATTCGCATCCCCACGCGGTCGTGTGGCACGGTGGTTCCGGCCACTAAAGGCCAATTGACCCCGGCATGATTTTCCAGGGCGCGCTGCACGCAGCGGCCCGTGACGTACAGGGTTTGCGGGTCGGCAGCATTAAGTATCATTAATTGTTTGTCGGGCAGGGTAAATGTTCCCTCCAGATAGGTCAGGTGTTGGGGATGCGGTAAGAGAGATAGAGTTTTTTTTGACATTAGTGCTCCTTTCTAATCAGCGCATCCGGGCCAAACGCACGCGGACATCCTCGGCAAAGGTGTCGATGAAGCGAAATACGTAGGCCTGAATGTCTAGCGTAGGGTCTTTGATCAGGGGCGTTAAATCCATCGCAAACGCGGTGCCGGTGGTGATGTCGGTATCGTGCGAGGCGTGGTAGGTGGCGTGCGCGCGGCGGCGGCCCATAGTGGCCAGATCGTATCGTTTGCCGCCCGTTACCTGCGAGTCGAATAAAGCCACCAGCGCCATTTGCACATTTTCCAGCATCGAACAATCAAACGCCACCTTGTCATCGTCCACCAGCCAATCCAGATCGCGCCAGACTTCGCAGCCGTACAAATGTTGGGGGCGTTCGTTTTCCGGCAAGCGGCGAATGGCCTCGATCACCTTAAGGGTGACGCCAATGTGCGTGTCGTGCTTGTCGGCCAGGTTATGGGTGTAGACCACCTGGGGTTGGGCGGCTTGCAGCAATTGGTAGATGTCGTCGATGGGATCGGTGTTGGCCCCATCTTTGACGGCGCTGCTGGGAAAATCGAGCAAAACTTGCGCGGCAAATTCGCCCACCACCGCGGCCTTCTTTTGCTCTTTGTTGCGGACAACCCACATCTGGTCGTCGGTGTAATCGCCATACAACCCGCTGCGGGGCGCTCCGCGCCCGTTGGTGACAACCACGCCGGTAAACCATTTATCATCTTGCTGGAAACATTGCAGAATGCCGTCGATGGCCATAATTTCCAGATCGTCCTGATGCGCGCCAAAGGCCATATGGGTGGTCCGCGCCAGGGCGTCCTGTTCCGGGACGCCGTCGGGAATGAAGAGTTCGGCAGTTTCAAGTTTGAATTTCATGGGCGTCTCCTCAATGTAACTTGGGCAGGCTGGCCGCGGCAATCGATTGGCCTACCCGGCGACTTTTTTCATCGGGCAGTTGCAGGTTGATTTGGGCGGCCAGGTTGGGAAACTCGGAATTTAGCACCTTGTTGACGCCCTCTAACATCAATGGGCCGCCTTGTCCCGAGGTGCAGCGTCCCAAAATGAGCGCGTGTTTGAGATGGTAAAAGTCGGCGTAGTGGGCCAGGGTATAGCCCAGGTAGATGCCCATGCTCTGCCAGATTTTGACCGCGCCGTCGTGCCCCGCTTCCAATTTCTCCTGCACCGATTTCAGCTTCTCGGCGTCGGTAACGCCGCCGGGTAACTCGATGCCGGCTTGGGGCGCCAGCCGGAAAACGCACTGCTGCGAGAAATAGAGCGCGCCGCAGCCTTTATCGCCCGACCATTCATCTATCGGGGCATCGGGGCTGTAATCGACCGGGGCAAAGGCCAGCTCGTTCAGCCAGTCGGTGATATTGCCTTGGAGAGTGACGTAGCCGGCGGCCTCGCTGGACCCCATGGCCACGCCTAAAATGCCGTTATCCTCTAACGACATCGAGCCGGCCAGGGCGGTCACCTCGCCATCGTTGACAATGTCCAGCGGTACGCCCATCTCGTCGCGGATGCGCAGGAACATATTTCTGATCTCGTCAAATCTATCTTGAGGGATGCCGCGAAACAGGGAAGCGACCATGGGCCGGTTATCCACATACACGCCGGCGGAACTGCCGCCAATGGCGTCGACGCGGGGCATTTTTGCGGCGGCGGTTTTTAGGGCCGCCATCACTTCGCGGTAATGGTAGGCGGGGTCGGTGTGTTTGCGGGGTTCCCATACCACCTCTTCGCTGTAAACGGCCTCGCCATCAATCACCGCCGAGACTTTGCGGTCCGACGCGCCCAGGTCAAAGCCAATGCGGCAGCCGTCCAGGTGCCGCCCCAATGGTTTCTGGTTTTCCCGTTCGGCGGGGACGTCGTTAGGCGAACAGGTGACGACGGTAAAGGGCTTTTGGTAGACCTTTTCGCCCATAAATTGGTGATCAAAGGCGTTTTTGCCCGATGGGCTGTAACAGTGGGCAAGGTAGTTGCCAATACGTTTTGGCCCGCCCACATATACTCTCCAGCCGCCGCGCTGCCACAGCAGGAACTTGACCAGCCGTTCGGCAAACATTAAATTGGCTTCGGCGTTGGGATGGTCGTCGGCAAACACCGTGGTTTCAAAGCGGGAGATAGCGCCGTGGGCCCGTTCCAGGCCAATTACCAGGGGTATGCCCGCGCCGGAATCGGCCACGGCTTGTTGAAAAGCGCGGTTGGCCAGCACCGCCGGGCGGAAATTTTCATCAAGAGGTGGGATCAGATTGGGTTTGATTAATTGCAGTGGCATATTTTTCTCCTGAAAGTTGCAAAAATCACATCAAGCCAAGTTCGTGGGTGAGCACTAGCGAGGCCGCGCCCAACACCACGATGTCGCTATCCAGCGATGCCAGTTCGACGGATGTATTTTCGGCCAGCGCCGCCAGCGACCGGTGTTGAAGTTGTTCGCGGATAGGCTCCAGCAGTGGTTCGCCAAACCGGCTCACGCTGCCGCCGATAACAACGCGCTCAATATTCAGGGCGCCCACCAGATTGGCCACGATCACGCCCAGATAATGACCCACATTTTCCACCAACGGGCGGACGGTTGGATCACCGTGTTTGAAAGCCTGTACCACGGTCTCGGTGGTGATGGCGTTGATGGTGGGCGCGAATTTGAGCAAAAAGGTGTTGGGATTGTTTTGGGCAATTACTTGAGCCTGCTTAACAATCGCCCGGCTGCTGGCCACGGTTTCCAGGCAGCCATAGTTGCCGCATAAACACTGCTCGTTATTATCTGTTACCACTGTATGGCCAATTTCACCGGCCCCCGCGCCGTCGCCATAAAAAAGCCGCCCGTCGAGCACGATGCCGGCGCCAATGCCGCGCCCTACTTTAACCACAATCAGGTTGTTGGTAGCGGAGCCGCTGCCGAAAATATATTCGCCCAGGGCCGCGGCCTGGCTGTCGTTGGCAATGTAGATGGGTAAGCCATAACGCCCGGCCAGCAAATCTCGCAGCGGCAAATCCTGCCAATCGAGATTAACCGCCTTGCGCACCACGCCGTTGGCGGGGTCCATCAATCCCGGCGTGCCGATACCGATGCCCAGCAGTGGGGCGGTGGCTGCCTCCACCAGTTTGTCGATGAGGGTATAGGCCAGGTTCAGGGCGGCGTTGCCGTTGCGGTCGTCTACCGGCAGGCTTTCTCGATAGACAATGTTGCCGCGCAGGTCGATGACTGCGCCGCGAAACTCGCTGTTGGCCAGGTCTACGCCAATCAGGTGACGAGAATCATCTACTACGCCTAGCAGGATGGGTGGTTTCCCGCCGACGGATTCGCCCAGGCCAACTTCTTTAACCAGCCCGTCTTGTATCAAATCGCCCACAATATCCGAGACCGTGGTGCGGGTCAGGCGGGTGCTGCGGGCAATATCGGCGCGGCTCAAGGGGCCGTCGTTGTAAATCGTCCGCAAAACCAACTGGTTATTATGGGTTTTGGTATGCTGGCGAGTTGCTTTTTTCATGGGATGTCTCTGTACCGTTGTTAGTAAGTCCAATAAACTTACAAAATGTACTATAACATAGTTTTTACGGGTTGTCAAGCGTGAATCGAACCGGAGGGGCAAGAGGAGGATATTGATTATTGATAAAACTTAGACAAATATACTACAAAATATAGAAATTTAACCTTTCTTTAATCTAGATCACTTAAGCTGTCAGATAAGTTGTTATGGCAAGGAGGAAATAAATAATGACGCTCAATACTTACGATTGGGAAAGCTCTATTCTTTCGTTGGCTTACGAGGCCATCCGGTCTCATAAACATGATGATGATTTTCTGGACTACGATAAGCGCCTGTTGGAAGAAGCCTACGCGCATTGCGAAACTGTAACTTCAGTTCACAGCCGCTCTTTCTCTTTAGCATCTGCCTTGTTACCGGGGCAGAAACGACAGGCAGCGCGAGCGTTGTATGCTTTTTGCCGTACCACGGATGACATTGTAGATCATCCCACATCAGATACTGTGTCAAAACTCTCTGACTGGTCGGCGCACGCATTAAACGGCCATCCTCCGTGCGACGACCTGACCGCTATTGCCTGGACCGATACCCGCACCAACTACCGTATTCCCACCCGTTATGCCGAACAACTCATATCCGGCGTGGCCCGCGATCTTCACCAAACCCGCTATAAAACCTTTACCGACCTGGCCGAGTACTGTTACGGCGTGGCCTCCACCGTGGGCTTGATGAGCATGCACATCATCGGCTTTGCCGGCGATGAGGCCATTCAATACGCCGTAAAATTGGGTGTTGCCCTCCAGCTAACCAATATCCTGCGCGATGTAGCCGAAGATTGGGACCGGGGGCGCGTTTACCTGCCGCAAGAAGAATTGACCGATTTCGGACTGTCCGAAACAGATATTGCCAACGGTATTGTGGATGATCGCTGGCGAAGCTTTATGCGCTTTCAAATAGAGCGGGCGCGCCATCTTTACGACGAAGCCTGGCCGGGTATTGCTATGCTGGCTCCCGAAGGCCGGTTTGCCATTGCCGCCGCCGCCGAATTCTACCGGGGTATTCTGGATGATATCGAAGCGCACGATTACGATGTCTTCACCCGGCGGGCGCACGTGACCAAATGGGGTAAAATCAAACGCCTGCCCGGTTTGTGGTGGCGGACCCGTCAAAATAATCATATTCCGGTTTAAGGTTATGCCGCCGGCCAAGGAGAAAAGGTTGTGAAAAAACAGAAAGTTATTGTGATCGGCAGCGGATTTGGCGGGCTGGGCGCCGCCACCCGGTTGGCTGCCAAGGGCCACGAAGTAGAGATTTTTGAAAAGCGCGATAAACTGGGGGGACGCGCCTACCAGTACGAGGTCAATGGCTTCAAATTCGATGGCGGCCCCACTGTCATCACCGCGCCCTACATGTTTGATAAGATTTTTGAATTGGCCGGCCGCAACCGCGAGGATTATTTCAAGTTGCTGCCGTTAGACCCCTTCTACCGCATTTTTGACGATCAGGGCCGCTCTTTTGATTACCGCCGCCGCATGCCCGACGCGCTGGCCGAAATCGAGAAATGGAATCCCGATGATAAAGAAGGCTACCAAAAATTTGTAGCCCATACCGAAAAAATTTTCCAGAAATTTCATCCTTACACCGAACGCCCGTTTCTCAAAGCCATGGATATGCTGAAAATCATGCCGGCCATGATCCGCTTGCAGGGTTTTTGGGGAACCTATAGCTTTGTGTCCCGCTTCATCAAAGATGAGTTTTTGCGGCGCGTTTTCTCTTTCCATCCCCTGCTGGTAGGCGGCAGCCCGTTGGATACACCCTCGATTTATACTTTGATTGTGCAATTTGAAAAAGAATGGGGCGTGCATTACGCCGTGGGGGGAACCGGCGCCATTGTGGATGCCCTGGGCCGCCTTTTTGACGAGCTGGGTGGAACTGTTCATCTGAACACCGAAGTTGATGAAATTCTGATTGACGATACCACCCGCCGCGTTACCGGCGTGCGCCTGGCCGATGGCACCGAACGGCAGGCCGATGTGGTGGTCTGTAACGGCGACGTGCCTTTTGTCTATCGCCACCTCATCCCGGCCCGCTATCGCCGCAAATACACCAATCGACGGATTGAGCGCACCAAACTCAGCACTTCCTTATTTGTAATCTATTTTGGCACCAAACGTCGCTATCTCGACTCCAAGCTGCACCATCACAATATCATCCTCAACAAGCGGTACACCGGCCTGCTCAAAGATATTTTTGGCGGCAAAGAACTGCCCGATGATTTCTCGCTCTACCTGCACATGCCCACCCTCACCGACCCCAGCATTGCGCCCGACGGCTGCGAGTCTTTTTACGTTCTCTCGCTGGTGCCGCATCTGGACGCGGACATCGACTGGACCCAAATGGCCCAACCGTACCGCGATGCGATCATGCAATTTCTGGAAGAGAATTACTTGCCCGATTTACAGGAAAACATCATTGCCGAGCATTATATCGACCCGCTGCACTTCCAGAACACCCTGAACAGCTACAAAGGCGCGGCCTTTTCGGTGCGGCCCAATTTGCTGCAATCGTCGTGGCTGCGGCCTCACAACCGCTCGGAAGAATTTGATAATCTCTATTTTGTGGGCGCGGGCACGCATCCGGGGGCCGGTGTCCCTGCTGTACTCTCGTCCGGAAAAATCGCCGCCGAATTGATTGATCCCACCCCCGTTGAACAACCGGAGTACGCCGAAATCGCTCAGGCGGCCTGATTCTTTCAAACTGGCTGCCGGCAAGTTGCAAAGCCTGCCGGCAGCCAGCGAATAATGTAAAGAATTGCAGCGTGGCTTTTCTCTGGAGATCAGTCACGCTTTTGTGTGGCTATAATTAAGGAGTATCCTATGGATAACGTTTTTGAACTCGGCTTTAGCAAAACCAAAGAAGAAATCTCATTGAACCAATTGCCGGTACAGGGAACCATTCCCGCCTGGCTCGAGGGCACGCTCATCCGCAACGGCCCCGGCACTTTTGAAGTGGGCCAACAGACCTACCGCCACTGGTTCGACGGCCTGGCCATGTTGCACAAATTCTCGTTTGCCGGCGGGCGGGTGTCGTATGCCAACAAATTTCTGGAGACCCGCGCCTATCGCGAGGCGATGGAAACGGGCAAAATTTCCTACTCCGAATTTGCCACCGATCCCTGCCGCTCGTTGTTTGCCCGCGTGATGGCCGTATTCAACCCCAAAATCACCGACAGCGCCAAGGTCAGCGTAGCCAAAATCGCCGACCAGTACATGGCGTTGGCCGAAACCCCCATTCAGGTTCAATTTGATCCAGATACGTTGGAATCCGTGGGCGTGTTTGATTACGAGAAAGAAACCACCGGCCATATGACCACGGTTCATCCCCAATTTGATTTTGAGCGGGATGAAGTTTACAATCTGGTCACTCGCTTTAGCCGGGTCAGCGATTACCAATTTTACAAGGTGGCCAATGGCCGCGCCGCGCCCCAAATGGTGGGGTCTATCCCGGTGAAAGAGCCGGCCTACATCCACAGTTTTGGCATGACCGAAAATTATATGATCCTGGCCGAATTTCCGCTGGTGGTCAATCCCTTAAAATTGCTGCTCTGGCTCAAGCCCTACATCGAGAATTTTCAGTGGAAGCCGGAACGCGGCACGCCCTTTTGGGTGCTCAATCGCCACACCGGCGAGCTGGTAGGCCGTTACGAGAGCGACTCCTTCTTTGGCTTTCACCACGTGAACGCCTTTGAGCGCGACGACGAATTGGTGGTGGATATTGTGGCCTATCCCGATGCCGATATTATTCACGCTTTCTATCTCAACCGGCTCAAAGATACCGCCGCTGAATTGCCCTTTGGCAACCTGCGGCGTTACCGGATCCCGCTTCAGGGGCAAACCGCAACTTATGAAACCATTTCCGATGTCTGTATGGAGCTGCCCCGTTTTGATTACGATCATTACAATATGCGGGGCGACTATCGCTACGTATACGCTTCCAGCGTCAATCCGCAGCAGCGGCAGGGATTCTACAACCAGATTGTCAAAGTGGATATCGAAACCGGGCAATCGCGGGCCTGGTTTGAGGCGGACAGCTACCCCGGCGAGCCAATTTTTGTGCCCGCGCCCCACCGCAAAAGTGAGGATGAAG
This sequence comes from uncultured Caldilineaceae bacterium, assembly GCA_964612485.1. Lineage (GTDB taxonomy): Bacteria > Chloroflexota > Anaerolineae > 4572-78 > J111 > JAFGNV01. The sequence goes on along the minus strand of CAZTFF010000066.1, from coordinate 16,862 downwards.
GCGTCATTCTGTCGGTGGTGCTGGATGCGGAACGCGGCAATTCTTATTTGCTGGTGCTGGATGCCCAAACCTTCACGGAGCAGGGCCGGGCCGAACTTCCCCAGCCGGTGTTGTTTGGGTATCACGGGGCCTATTTTTCATAAACAAGAGGGGCCGTACTTATCCCCGCGAGCGTAAAATCGACCAGATCAGCCACAAAGCCAGCACGCAGGCGGCCAGAAAAGCGGCAATAATGATCCAGGTGAAGAGATTCCAGGGCCAGGTCAGGTCTAAAATAGGGATCAGCAGGGCCAGCCCCAAAATAAGCGCGGATAGCAGCACCCCGATGATCATCCGGTTGGCAATGCCTTCCAGGTGAATGATGGTCTGCCGTAATTCCGGCACGTGGATTTGCAGGGCCAGGTCACCGCGTTCAACCTGGCCCAAAATTCGGGTGGTTTGGCGCGGCAGGTCAAAGACCAAGTCGGTCAGGGTGGTGATGCTGCGCAGGCTGGTGGCAGCCCAATCTGAGGGCAGCCATAATCGAAAGAGCAGCCGGCGAATGTGGGGGCGGGCCACCTCAAAGATGTCAAATTCGGGGTCCAGGGCGTGGCCCACGCCTTCCATGATTACCAGAGTTTTGATGAGCAGCCACAGGTCGGTTGGAATTCTTAATTGGTGGTTGTAAATAATCGGTTCAATGTCTTCCAGAATCTCCTGCACCGAAATTTCCTGTAACGTTACGCTGTGATAGCGCATCAACAAACGACGCAAATCGCGCCGGAGGGCGGTTTCGTCCACGTTGGGGTGGGCAACTTCCATACGTATCAGTTGGTCCACCACGCCCTCGGCATCCAGTTGGATAACCATCACAAACAACCGCACCAAATTATCGCGGTCCCGGGCCGAAAGATGCCCCACCGTGCCAAAATCTAGCACGCCGATCACGCCGCCCGGCATCACAATCAGGTTGCCGGGATGGGGATCGGCGTGAAAATAGCCGTCTTGGAATACTTCCTGAATAATAAATTGGGCGCTGCGCAAGGCCAGTTGGCGCCGATCGTACCCGGCGGCATCCAGGGCCGTAATATTGTTGATTTTGATGCCGGTCAGCCGTTCCATCACCATAATGCGGTGCGTGGTGTATTGCCAATAGATTTTGGGAACGCGCAGGTGAGGTTCCTTCTCAAAATTAGCCCGGAAGCGATCCGCGTTGCGCCCTTCACGGCGGTAGTTCAGTTCATCGCGCAGGGCCAGGGAGAATTCTTCGGCCAGATCAACCAGTTGGTATCGTTTGGCCAGGCTCAGCTGGTCTTCGGCCAGTTGCACCAAATCGTTGAGAATTTCAAGATCGGTTTCGATGATCTGTTCGATGTCGGGCCGTTGAACTTTGACTACCACTTCCTCGTCATTGAGCAGGGTGGCGGCATGCACCTGCGCCAGCGAAGCGGCGGCCAGCGGAATTTCATCAAACGTTTTAAAAACGTGGTTGATGGGCTGGCCCAGTTCTTTTTCCAGAGTGGTTTTGACGGCATCCCACGGAAAGGGCGCCACCTCATCTTGCAGGCGGCTTAACTCTCGAATAAGATCGGGCGGCAGAATATCGGAGCGGGTGCTGAGAATTTGCCCCAGTTTGATGAAGGTTGGCCCCAACTCTTCCAGGGCCAGATAGATGTGGCGGGAGAGGGTCAGTTCATCTTTTTCCGGGTCCGGCGGGCGGCGTAGAATGCGATCTGGCAAGTCTAGATAGCGGTTGAGGCCCAATTGGGTCACGATGGCTCCAAACCCGTGACGGGTAAATACCTCGGCTATGTGCCGGTAGCGGCGTAAATGTCGGGGTCTTAAGGCCATGAAACTGTCCCGGGAGTCGTCCTGTGTTATTCCGCGGTAATCTGAATCCCAATTTGGGTGTTGTTGTTATTGCCCAGTTGGTCTATCACCGTGAGCGTAACCTGATAATATCCTACATTCTGATAAATGTGGCTGACAGTGATACCGCTGCTTTGCACGCCATCGCCAAAATCCCAATTGTAATTGATGATGGGACTCCCGCCGGCCTGCGAGTTGGCCCCATTGAAAGTAACGCTTTGCCCCACAATGCCCCGGTTAGGGCCGGAGATGATGGCGGTGGGCGCTTGCGGGGTGGGCGTTGTCACCGGGATCGAGGTGACAGCCGGTACGGTGGGCAGCGATGTTGGCGGCAAAGGCGTAAAGGTGGCCGTGGGAGGTGGTTCGGTAGGCAAGGGGGTAGCCGTGGCCGTGGCAGTGGGTGTGGGCGTGATGGTGGGAACCGGCGTGTGAGTGGGGGTGGGTGTCGGGGTGGGATTGAAGGCGGCAATGATCGACCGGTAAGAAACCAGCCCGGCCACGCAGAACAAAATCAGCACAAAAGCGGCGGCCAACACCCACTGGGTAGCCAGCATCGCTCGATACGTCAACTGCCCGCTGACCGTTTCGACATATCCTTGCGACGAAGATATTTGCAGGGAGAAGGTGGTTTGTTCAACCCGGCCCACCAGCGGGCGGCGTTCGGGAAACACGCGAAAATCAACCGTTTCTACTTCGCCGGGCGCAACTTGAATCTGGGCTTGTTCAGGCTCAAAGGCCAAGCCCTGATCGAGTTGGGGGCGGATGGTCAAAGTTTCGGTGCTGTTGCCGTGGTTTTCAATGGTCAATTGTGTAGTCTGATCGTCTTCCAGTTCCTGCGGCCACAGGTTGCATTGGAACCGGCTGAAGGGAACCACGGTCAGGATTTGCTGAATATCGTTGCTCTGGCCCAGATGCTGCTGGCTGATGACCTGGATCACCAGCGAGTGGGTGCCGGCCCGGCTCAACGGCGACAGCGGCGGCTGGATGGTGATTTCAACTTCCTGGGTTTCATCCGGGGCCAGCGTGATGGTCGAGGGAGAAATTGTTACCCAATTGGGCGGCACACCCTGCACCCGTATCTGGCTGTGATCTTCCTGCCCGCCCTCATTCCGCAGCGTCACGGTAGCGCTCACGCTGGAGCCGGGCGCAACCATCAATTGGCGGGAAGTATCCATCCAGAGGGTCACATCGGCTTCCGGCGGCGGCGGCGGTTCCGGCAGTTCAGGCGATTCCAGGCATTCGATCAGCTCTTGGGCCAATCCTTTGACGCTCAGATAGCGGTCGGCGGGGTCTTTGGCCAGGGATTTTAATATGACCGCTTCGAGGTCTTCCGGGATACCGGGGTTGATCGAGTGGAGAGGAGCGGGCGGAACTTCTATATGCAGTCGAACGGCGTCTCTCAAATTGGCGGGCCGGAACGGCGGCTGGTCGGCCACCAGATCGTACAATAAAACGCCCAGCGCGTAGACATCGCTGCGAAGATCGGTGGCGTGGCCTAACAACAGTTCCGGCGAAACCTGGTAGGTGAGCCGGTCGGTTGAAAGTTCTTCTTCGGTGGCCAGGGTTTCGCGGTGGGGACGCAGCAGGGCAAAGTTGATCAACACCGGTTGCCAGGCCAGCCCTTCGCTGAAGTTGCTGGGTTTGAGCATGATGTTGTCGGGCATCAGGCTGGGGTGCAGGATCTGCTGCTGGTGCATGGTGTCTACCGTCAGGCAGAGTTGGTGCATCAATTGGATAATTTGGGGCAGAATATTTTTCTTCTCCAGCGCGGTAAACGATTGGCGCACCTGCTGCAAATTAGCGCCGGGCACAAATTCCATCACAATGTAAAAGAGCTGGTCAACCTGCCCAAAATCATACACCTGCACAATGCCGGGGTGATCCAACTGCATGGCCAGCCGCGTATCTTGCCGGATGCGTTCTTGAACGGCCAGCGGCAGGTGACTCAGGTCGATGACTTTGATGGCCACCTCTAAATCGCTTTTGGTGTCGATAGCTTTAAAAACTGCGCCACGCCCGCTGGTATCGAGCACTTCGATGATGCGATACCGGCCCGCCAGCGATTGCTTGAGCAAGTCTTTGGCCTGATTCAACGCCTGGGTTTCGGGCGTGGCTGAGGCTTCCTGAGAAGAGGGTGAGCCTGGGCGAGCCGGTACCACCTCTTTGGGCGGGCCGACGTCGGTATCGGGCTGGGCCGCTTCTTCCGGCGGCGCTGTCTCGGGGGCCGGGGGGCCGGCTGATTGAACGCCCTCCACAAAATTCTGGTAGCCCTGAGGATCGGCCTGCTGCACATAGCCTACTAATTTCCCTAACTGGTTTTGTTTCCCCGCGTAGGCTATCACATATTTGATCTTGGTGGCATCGTCCAACTCCGGGGTGATGTATGGGGCAACCGGTGGAAAGTAGACCTGGATGAATTGGTTCAACGATTCACCCTCAAACACAGCCGACAGAAGCTGGTGAATCATCTGTTTTTGTTTATTATCGTAGGCGTCCATAAATAATACCTGCTGACTGCGAAAGTATAGTAAAGATATTGATTGACCCGGCCCACCTTGAATTCTACAATACCCCCTTTATATGCACAAGTTAAGGTTCAATGTCGAGGGTGAGATTCCCGCTGGAGGATTATTACCAAAGAGCAACTGGTAGATTTTTCTTCCATTCGGTGGTATCATTGTCTTCACGAAAAAAATCAAATTAAGGAAAACTATGGAAACCATTCTCCTCGACGGAAAAAACCTCACCATTGAACAGGTCCTGGCGGTAGCCCACGGCCAGCCGGGCCGGCCAAACGTCGTACTCAGTGACGACGCGCAAAAAAACGTAGAACGCGCCGCGCAGGCCGTGGCGCGGCTTTTGGAACGCGGCGAAATTGCCTACGGCATCACCACCGGCTTTGGCGCGTTCAAAGATCGGATGATCTCGCCCGATCAAGTTGAGCAGCTTCAGCGCAATATTGTGATGAGCCACGCGGTGGGCGTGGGCGAGCCGTTCGACATCCCCACCACCCGCGCCATTATGTTGATCCGGGCCAACACCCTGGCCCGGGGGCATTCCGGTATCCGGCTGGAAACCTTGCAGCGCCTGTTGGATTTGCTCAACCGGGGCGTCCACCCCATCATTCCCCAAAAAGGGTCACTGGGCGCCAGCGGCGATCTGGCCCCGCTGGCCCATATGAGCCTGGTGCTGCTGGGGCTGGGCGAGGCAGAATTTGAGGGGCAGGTGCTGCCGGGCGGCGAGACGTTGCAGCAGGTGGGTTTGGCTCCGGTGATTTTGGCGGCCAAAGAAGGGCTGGCCTTAACCAACGGCACCGCCGTGATGTGCGCTCTGGGCGCGCTCACCGTTCACCACGCCCGTATCCTGAGCCGGGTGTCTGATGTGGCCGGCTGCCTTAGCCTGGAGGCGCTGCACGGCACGTCCCTGGCCTTTGACGACCGGATTCACCAACTGCGGCCCTATCCCCGCCAGCTTAATTGCGCCGCCTACCTTCGTGAGCTTCTGCGCGACAGCGATTTTACCCGCCACCACGATCCCTACAACGTGCAGGACGCCTACACCCTGCGCTGCATCCCCCAAGTTCACGGCGCGGTGCGCGATGCCATTGCCTACGCCCGCTGGGTCATCGATATCGAACTGAACTCCGTTACCGACAATCCCCTGATTTTTGTCGATGACGACACCAACGACATCACCGTGCTGTCCGGCGGCAATTTCCACGGCGAGCCGTTGGCCATTGCTATGGATTACCTGAGCCTGGCCATGACCGAAATGGGCAATATTTCCGAGCGCCGCCTGATGCGCCTGACCGATGAAGCCAGCAACGCGCACGTGCTGCCGGCGTTTCTCACCCCCAACGGCGGCTTGAACTCCGGCTTTATGCTCACCCAGTACACCGCCGCCGCCCTGGCCGCCGAAAACAAAGTGCTGGCCCACCCCACCAGCGCCGACACCATCCCCACCTCGGCCAATGTAGAAGATCACGTAAGCATGGGCTGTACCGCCGCCTTGCAAACCCGTCAAATTGTGCAAAATGTAGAGCATATTCTGGCGCTGGAACTATTGGGCGCGGCGCAGGGCATTGATTTCAGAAAACAAACCTTGAGTGATGATGCGCGTCTGGGGCGTGGCACCCAACCGGCTTACGACTTGATTCGGCAGCACGTGCCCTTTCTCACCCAGGATGCGGTGATGTATCCTTACATTGAATCCGTGCGGCGGCTGATTGCCGGGGAAGAATTGGTTAGAGCCACCAATCGCCACGTAAAGGATGTGTGGGAGTTGGATCATGAAGATTGATTTGTTGATAATCAATGCCCAAATAGCTACCTGTGCCGCCCCCCACGGCCCCAAACGCCGGGCCGAAATGCAGGAGGTGGGCCTCATCAAGGCCGGCGCGGTAGCGGTCAAGGGGGCAGACATTGTGGACATTGGCCCTTCTGCTGAATTGCAGGACCGCTATCAGGCCCGTCGGGTGATCGATGCCGGCGGTTGCGCGGTGTGCCCCGGTTTTGTCGATCCGCACACCCACGTGATCTACGCCGGCGACCGGGTAGATGAGTTTGAGCAGCGGCTGCGGGGCGCCAGCTACATGGAGATTTTACAGGCCGGTGGCGGTATCTTGAACACCATGGAGGCCACCCGCCGGGCCACCGCCGCCCAGCTGGCCGCCGAAACGCGCCCCCGGCTCGACGCGATGCTGACCCTAGGCACCACCACGGTGGAGGTCAAAACCGGTTACGGACTGGACCCCGCCGCCGAAATGACCATGCTTCAGGCTATGGCCGACCTGGATCAGGCCCATTCCTGCGAGCTGGTTCCCACTTTTATGGGCGCGCACGCCCTGCCGCCCGAACACAAAATGCGCCCGGATGATTATCTTGATTTGGTGATTGATGAGATGCTGCCCGCTGCCGCCCATTGGTACGCCGCGTCGCCCTTTGCCCGGCGGGAATGGCCCTTTTTTTGCGATGTCTTTTGCGAGGACAACGTATTTGATGTTCCGCAGTCCCGCCGCGTGCTGGAAGCCGGGCTGGCCCTGGGCCTGAAGCCGAAACTACACGCCGACGAGTTCGTCTCGTTGGGCGGCACTGCGTTGGCGGTGGAAGTGGGCGCTACCTCGGTGGATCATCTGGATGTGACCCCGCCGCCGGAAATTGAGCAGGTAGCCGAATCCGGCACCATCGGCGTGGTGCTGCCGGCAGTCAATTTTAACCTGGGCAGTACCCGCTTTGCCCCGGCCCGGCAGCTCATTGAGGCGGGCGCGGCCCTGGCCCTGGCCACCGACATCAACCCCGGCTCGGCCCCCTGCCCGTCGATGCCGTTGGTGATGGCCCTGGCCTGCCGCTACCAAAAACTGCTTCCCGCCGAGGCGCTGAATGCGGCCACCATCAACGCGGCTCACGCGGTGGGCCTGGGCTACCGGTTGGGATCGCTGGAAGCGGGCAAACAGGCCGACATCCTTATCCTCAAAACAGCCGATTACCGCCATTTGGCCTACCAATTTGGCGATAATCTGGTAGCGCAGGTCATCAAAAAAGGACAGGTCTTATGAAACCCATCTTGATCGGCTGCCCCTTTGACAACGGCATCCAGATGATGCTGCGTTTCAAGCGGGGCATTACCGGCGCGGCGGATGGCCCCGAAGCCGTCATAGCCCACTACCAAGAGCATGTTGACCCGGCTATACCGGCCCTGATGCTGTCGTTAGACCAGCACAACCTCCCCACCACAGTTGATAATCTTGATGCCCCGTCATTCATCAAAATCCAGCAAGCGGCCACCGATGCCGCGCACGGCGAAATTACCGCGCAAATCCGGCAGCAGTGTGAGGCCGGGTTTTTGCCGGTGGCCATTGGCGGCGACCATTCGCTTACCTATCCGCTCTGTCGCGGGGTTGGCCTGGCTCATCCGGGCCAAAAATTGGGATTGATTTATATTGACGCTCACCTGGATATGCGCCCGTTGGAAACTTACCGGGAAGTGGGCGGGTTGGTAAGCAGCGGCAATTCCTTCCGGCGGCTGATTGAAGAAGAAGTGGTGGCCGGGCCTCAGCTGGCGGCCATTGGGATTCATCGGTCTGATTCGGCTGTTTTCCGGCAGATGGAGCGGTTTGCCCACGATCACCAGGTGACGATTATTGAGGATACGGCGTGTGACCAACCGGCGCGGGTGGCGGCCCAGGCGTTGGATGCGGTTCTGGCCGAAACCGATGGTTTGTACGTGAGCGTGGATATTGACGCCGTTGAGGCGCAGGCCGCGCCCGGCGTGAGCGCGCCGGCGGAGAAAGGATTACCGGCTGAGTTTGTTTTACAGGTGGTGAAGCGTCTGGCCCAAACCGGAAAGGTGTGGGGCTTTGATGTGGTAGAAATCTCCTCGCGCCGCCGGGCCTGGTTCGAGTTGTTGGGGCAGCCGTTTGATGAGCCGTCGGGCGAGCGAGCGGCCAAACTCAAAAAAACAGCCCGGCTGGCTGCCGAGCTGGTTGATTGTTTTTTGCAAAATTGTTAAGCGCAGCGCTATATTTAAGTTTTTAGTAGCCGGAGAACCATAGAGTCCGCGAAGTCACGCTAAAATTTTTCTTAGCGTTACTTGGCGGCTCTTGACGGATTCATATTTGTAAGTTATTGTTGCTGATTTTCCGGCGCCGATTCAATCGGCAGGGGTGTTTCGCTGTTGGCGGGCGCTTCACCTTCAGCCGGCGCGTTTTCTCCAGAAGCCGGCTGCTCTTCTGCCGGGGTGGGCGTTTCGGTGGGGGCCTCGGCGTTTTCTCCCTCGTTGGTAGGTTCGGGTTGGGGCGTTAATTGGGCCGGATCATCAACCTTTTCGTAGACCCGGTCTACTACTTCGCCTTCGCCGCCCAAAATCCCCTGGCTCTGGCCATTGACAAATACTTCCACGCCGGCGGCATTGCCCACTCTCACCGCCACCCGGCGCTGACCGGTCCAGATGCGGTTATCCCCCGGCTGCAACACGCCTTCAAAAACTTTCACGTCGTCCGCCAGAATTTGCGTCCAGGAAGGTTGGGTGACGATCAGCTCTACGGTGACGGCATTGTATACCAGCGGCGTCGGCGTGGCGGTGGGTGGAACCGGCGTCGGTGTACGACTGGGTGTGGGGGTTACGGTGGACAGAAGCAGGGCGGTGTCTTCTTCTGCGGCATTGTTGGTTGCCGCCTCCCCGGCAGCCGGCGTTTTGGTCGGTGTGGGGGTCACAGCCGGTTGGATGACCGTGCTGTACGCCAGATAACCGGCGCCGCTGACCACTACCAGAAACAGCAATACGGCGATCACCAAATCCCAGGTGATCAACGGGCGGGGCGCCATCGAGAGATTCATAAATTCGATGCCGTGGGGCGTTAACCGCTGCCCTTTGACCGGCACGTAGCCGTTGCCGTCGTACAGGGTCAGCGCTTCGATGGGGTCCAGATCGAGGAATTTGGCGTAGTTGCGGATCAGCCCGCGAGTGACGACCGGGGAGGGGAATTCATCAAACTTGTTTTCTTCCAGGGCTTCCAGCAAATGTTTGCGGATGCGCACATTTTTCGATGCCTCATCCAGCGTCAGCCCGCGTTGCTCGCGGCTTGTTTTCAGTAAATCTCCCAATTGTTGGGACACAGCACATCTCCATAGTTAAAGTAACCGCTCCGTGACGAATGCGGTCATTCCCGAAAATCCTTCTTTCAAAACACGATAAATCGCAAGGTCTTATATTACTCTGAGATGCCGGAGTGGTCAAGTTTGTTGTAAGCCGTGGATGATACGCAATTAAGGCAAAAGCCTTGCCTATGGCCTCAACCGGCGCAGAAGGTGCCGCAGCCGGGGTAAAACAATGGTGAAGGCGCCGTAGAGAAGGCGGTTGGTGGGGTAATCGTACGCGCCCAATCCTTGAACCGCCTGCCCGCCAAAGCCTTGTTTGAAGCGGTACACGCCCCACATAGAGTCGCTTTCATCAAAAACATCGGGCGCGCCCCACATATCGTAACAGGTGCAGCCCCGTTCTTTGGCCCGGCGCATGGCCGACCATTGCAGCAGGTGGTTGGGCATTAATTTGCGATGCTGTCCGGTAGACGCGCCGTACAAGTACCAGGCGGTGTTGCCCCAGAAAAACAGGATCAAACCGGCAATGGTTTGATTTTTAACTTCCGCCAGCAGCATCTCCGCCTGATCCGCCGCCATAAATTGCTGCCAGACATCGGCATAATAAGCCTGGGGCCGAATCAGGAACCCGTCTCGCGCGGCGGTGTGGGCGTACATTTGGTAAAACACCGGAATATCACCTGTGGTTCCCCGGCGAATCTCTACCCCTTTGCGTTGGGCCAGGCGAATATTGTAGCGCCATTTGCTCTTCATCCGAGCCAGCAAGTCGTCCGTAGAGGGGGTGAGATCAAGCATCACCGTATTGCGGAATTGAATTTGCTCCGGCGAAAATCGCCAGCCGCGCCGGGTCAGCAGATCGACCATAGCCGTGCCTTCGGCCAGGTCCAGCTGATTCCGGGCCGGTTCGCCCCAGCGGCGGATCACATCGGGATCGATTTTGATAAAAAGGGCGCGGGATTGGCGGGCGTAGGTTTCCAAATCGGCCAGCATGTTTTTGGTCAGGCTGGTATTCGCGTAGTCAAAAGCCGGTCCTTTGGGGACGTATAAGAAGCTCCACGGGATGTGGGGGATTGGACGGTGCAGGATTTGGGCCGCGGCCACCGGTGCGCCGGTTTCGAGCCATAACAGGCGGTGGGCCGTCCAGCCCCAGCGGCTCTTGAAATCGCCCCAGGCCCAGCTTTGCAGGGCGTGGGCGTTGGGCAGCGTGAGCAGAGCGTTGTCCCATTCGGTTTGGCTGTTGATGATTTGTCGAGTGAGCATGATTTTATGTCGCTGATTTTTTGAAATAATGGGTGTCCATACTATAGGGGCGCGAGCGTTTTGCGTCAATTTTGGGGGGGTATGATATACTGGGGTATCCAAGGAGGAAATCATGAACCTGAAAAAATTTCAAAGCTGGTTTGGGCCGCTGCTGGTGATTTTGTTGTTGCTGCTGGCGATTTTATTGTGGCTGTCGCCCGTAGAACAGACGTTGGGGCAGACCGTCAAACTGGTCTATCTGCACGGCGCGCTGGTGCGGACGGCGGTGATTTTGTTTGCCGTCGCGCTGCCGGTAAATTTGGTAGCGGCGATCAATGGCCGGGATTCGTGGCTGGCCTGGGGCAAAGCTCTGGCCTGGACGGCCATCGGCATCTGGCTACTCCACACTTTGTTTAGTATGATCACCACGTATGCCGCCTGGGGCGTTTTCATTGCCTGGGGAGAGCCGCGCACGCGTTTTACTTTTAACCTGGCGGCGGTGGGGCTGCTGGCGCTGGCCGTCACCGGGCTGGTAGACCACGCTCGATTTTCGGCGGGCGTGTTTGGCGTGGTGGCCGGGATTGTGTTAGCGTTGATGCCGGGGCTGGGCTTTATCCAGCACCCGTTGGACCCCATCGGCTCGTCGCCTTCCGGGGCTATTCGTCTCTTTTACGCGGCTATTTTACTGGTTTCACTGGCGTTGGGCGTACTGGGGGTGGTGTGGCTGCGCTATAGAATACGGCCCAAAATTTTACCCGTTTGACATATCAGGGCCAGACTGTTACAGTATAATTGTAGGCCAATATTCCTTGGGGGAAAATTAGTGGGGCATACGTGCGTGTCGAAGGAGCCACAGGCGGTCAGCATTATTGTTGGATAGGGTCTGTGGCTTTTTCCTGTGCTGAAGGATTGCTCCGTCCTCTTCCGTTACCTTCATAAAATTGAAAGGAAACCGTGCCATGGAAAGTGACCAGGTACTCAAAGGTGTTATGATTGGCGCCGGATATTTCAGCCATTTTCAGCTCGACTCCTGGAATCGATTGCCGGAAGTCGCTATCACGGCGATGACCGATCTGGATCAGGCCAAAGCCGAAGCGGTGATGAAGAAACATGGCGTTCAAACCTATTACGCCGACTACCGGGAAATGATCGAGCAGGAAAAGCCCGATTTTGTCGACATCATCACCCCGCCGGAAACTCATTATGAAATGTGTAAATTTGCCGCCGACCGGGGCGTACACGTCATTTGCCAGAAGCCGCTGGCCCCCACCTACCAGGAAAGCGTGGAGATTGTCAAAGCCACTCGGGACGCCGACGTACGCTTTATGGTGCATGAAAATTGGCGCTGGCAGCCCTGGTATCGAGAAATCAAAAAACTGCTTGAGAAGCAGGTGTTGGGTGAAATTTTTTCGATTTTTTTCCGCATGCGCACCGGCGACGGCTGGGGCGACGACGCCTATCTCAACCGGCAGCCCTATTTCAGGGAATATCCCCGCCTGCTGGTGTATGAAACCGGCGGCCATTTTATTGATACCTTCCGCTATTTATTGGGCGATATTGAAACCGTTTATGCCCGGCTGCGGCGGTTGAATCCCGTCATCAAGGGCGAAGACAGCGGCCAGCTTCTCTTTGGCTTTGGTAACGGGGCTACGGCCCTGCTCGACGCCAACCGGTATAACGAAACGACCGCGCCCAACCAGCGCTACACCTTTGGCGAAATGCGTATCGACGGTAAAAAAGGCCACCTCCAATTGGAGGCCGATGGCGAGATTTACATCAAACCCCTGGGCCGCAAAATTTACCGCCATCCCTATCACCACGAAGATCGAGGCTTTGCCGGCGACTCGGTGCATTTTTTGCAGAGCCATTTTGTGGAACAATTTTTCAACGGCGGCCCCTTTGAAAACAGCGGCGAGGATTATCTGGAAACCATGCGGGTGATGGAGGCCGTGTACGATTCTGCTGAAACCGGCCACGTGATCGCCCTGCCTTCAACCATCCATTTCCACGGGTTGGCAAAAACCCCGCAAATGGGTGTTTTGCTCTAATCGACCCACAAAAAAACAAATTTAGGAGACTTGACTGATGAAAACCTACAAAATAGCCGCCCTCCCCGGCGACGGCATTGGCAAAGAAATTATGCCCCAGGCGTTGCGCGTGTTACAAGCCACAGCAGGCGCTACGGGAAACTTTCAACTGGAGATTGAGCAATTTCCCTGGGGCTGTGAATATTATCTGGAAACCGGCGTGATCATGCCTGAAGACGGCGCGGATATTTTGCGCCAATTCGATTCGATCTATTTTGTGGCCGCCGGCCACCCTGATGTGACCGATTATTTATCGGCCTGGGAATTTATCTTTATCATGCGTAAAAATTTCAAGCAGTATGTCAACCTGCGTCCGGTCAAATCCTGGCCCGGCGTGCCCACGCTGCTGGCCCGGCAGGTGGGCGAGATCGATTTTGTGATTGTGCGGGAAAACAGCGAAGGCGAATACGCCGGACCCGGCGGCGTGGTTCATCCCAACTGGTCTAACGAAGTGGCCCTGCAAACCAGCGTATTTACGCGGGAAGGCGTGGAACGGGCAGCGCGCCACGCCTTTGAACTGGCTCGCACCCGGCGCGGGCGCGTAACCAACGTGACCAAATCAAACGCGCTCTTGCACGCCATGGTATTTTGGGATAAAGTAGTTAAAGAAGTGAGCCATGATTATCCCGATGTGGAATACGAAATGCTCTATGTTGACGCCGCCACCATGAAATTCATCCAGAACCCCGCCTGGTTTGATGTGATTGTCAGCACCAACCTGTTTGGCGATATTCTCAGCGATTTGGGTGGCGCGATGGTGGGCAGCGTGGGGTTGAGCCCCAGCGGCAACATCAACCCGGACGGTGAATATCCTTCGATGTTTGAGCCGGTTCACGGCTCCGCCCCGGACATTGCCGGGCAGGGCGTTGCCAATCCCATTGGCACTATTTTGGCCGGGGCGATGATGCTGGATCATCTGGGCGAGGCCGACGGCGCGGAATTGATCACCCGGGCCGTGGCCCAGACTCTGGACTCCGGCCTCAAATCCCGCGATTTGGGCGGCAGCGCCGGCACCACGGAAATTGCCGAATCGATTATCGTCAATATACAAGGATCGAAGTGAAAAAATGAAAAAGCAAAGCGAACGATCTGTGTTCAAACAACTGGATCATCTGGCCATTGTGGTACCCGACACCGACACCGCGCTCAAAATATGGCGGGATAAATTTGGCTTTCCCGTGGTTGCCAGCGAGCGGGTCAATCACGAGGCCGTTTTGTTGACGCATCTGGACCTGGGCAATACCCACCTGCAACTGGTGCAGCCCCTGGTTGATGACCATCCGCTGTGGGCCTGGCTCCAGGCCAACGGCCCCGGCCTGCATCATTTTTGCCTGGCGGTGGATGATGTGGGCGCGGCCCTGGCCGAAACGCAAAAGCTGAATCTGCCGGCGGCTCAAGATAAACCACACGAGGGCATTCGGGGCAAGCGCGCCGCGTTTTTAGATAAAGAACAAACCGGACACATCCAGGTTGAAGTGACCGGCGCTTAAAAATACGTCTGTTAGCAAAATTGGAGAAAAAGTAATGAAAGCGATAGTGGTTCAAAACGATCAAAAAAACAATCCCCTGGTGTGGCAAGATGTGGCCGCTCCTACGTACGGCGCTGAAGAGGTGCTGGTTGATATTCATGCCGCCGCCCTCAACCGGGCCGATTTAATGCAGCGGGCCGGGAAATACCCGCCCCCGCCGGGCGCATCGGAAATTTTGGGGTTGGAAATGGCCGGTAAAATCGCGGCGGTAGGAGCCGGCGTCACCAAGTGGCAGGTTAGCGACCGGGTCTGCGCGCTGCTGCCCGGCGGCGGCTATGCCGAACAGGTCGATGTACCTTACCAGATGTTGATGCGCGTGCCGGAAAATTGGACGTACGAGCAAGCCGCCGCCATCCCGGAAGTTTTTCTGACGGCTTTTGTCAACCTTTTTATGGAAGCCAATTTGCAGGCGGGAGAAACGGTGTTAATTCACGGCGGCGCCAGCGGGGTGGGCACGGCGGCCATTCAACTGGCGCGAGAGGCCGGCTGCCGGGTTTTCATCACCGCCGGAACCGGTGAAAAAACAACCCGCTGCCGGGAGTTAGGCGCGGAATTGGCCATCAACTACAAAGAAGAGGATTTTGCCGAGCGTATTCAAGAATACACCCAAGGCGAGGGGGTTGATGTAATTTTAGATATGGTTGGCGCGGCCTATCTGGAACGGAACTTACGGCTCCTGAAACTGCGTGGGCGGCTGGTCTTTATTTCGATGCTCAGCGGCGCCAAAACCGAGATCAACCTGGGCGCGTTGATGGGGCGACGGCTGCGGATGATCGGCTCGGTGCTGCGTTCCCGTTCTTTGGATGAAAAGATCGAGATAAAGCAGTGTTTTGTGGACCGTTTCTGGCCGCTGTTGCTGGACGGCACGATTCAACCCATTATCGATTCCGTTTACCCGATTGAGCAGGTTGAAGCCGCGCACCAATATATGGCCGATAACAGAAACATCGGCAAAATCGTGTTGCAGATACGATGAGCATTCTTTGGTAGTGACGCGACTAATGCGTGTTCTGGTTCTTTACGTGATGTTATAGATAATCGCTATACAAATCGAGCAGGGCTTTGTCCATCTTGGTTTCCTTTTTATCGAAAAAAACCCTGCTCTTACTCTCATCGTTGCTTTTTGTCAAATCCTGGACTACGTAAGGTGAGTTAATAAAAGATTGTGCTAACAAGTTTGCCTTAACCCTGTCTATTCTTTTGTATCCACCCGCTGCCAATCGAGCTGGTACCAGCAGGCTTCTACCGGGTTAAATTCTACAGCAGCCGGCGGGCTGAGCGGTTGGTCGGCTTCGTCGAGGACCACCACGTACCACGTGGCTTCAGCCTGAAGAATCGGGAAATCGTACTCGCCCCCGCCTTTGCTGCCGACCACGGGGTAGCGGTGCCAATCGTTATAGCAGACCAATCGCACCCCCGGCAAGGGTTTACCCGCCTCATCCAGCACCCGCCCGGTAATGTAACCCGGAGCGCGGGGGCAGCCGGGGCAGGGGTGTGATAAATCGGGCCGCGCCGGACCAAGGGGTAAATATCGATACGTGCTCGGATGTGTTTCACCCTCTTGTTCCACCGTTGGTGGAGGCGGTAAGGCCGTTGGTGTGGGCGTAAATGTAGGCGTCGCGGTGGCGGTGGGTGGGATCGGTGTTGGGGAAGGAGTGAAGGTGGCTTCCAAGGCTGGCGTTGGGGTTGGTGTCGCCGTAGCTGTAGACCGGAGCGGAGTGGCTGTTTTTGAAGGCGTAACAGACAGCGGCGACGGGCTAACCCCGGTTGTTGGTGTTACCGTCGGGATGTTGCGCTCTGGGGTTGGCGTGGCTATACGGGTTGCGGGTAATGAGGGTAACGCGGCCGTACCATCCGGTGACGTAACCATTTTTAGCGGCATACACCCGGCTAAAATTAACCCCACTATCACACACAAAAGATATAGTTTTTGATAACCTACCGCCATCGTTTCCGCCTACATTTTATACACCGGTTCCGCTGTTACCGCCAGCAAATCCTGGCAAAGAAATAGTTGCCATTTATCCGGTATTTTAGTAACATCCCCGGCCTCATCAAGACAAATATGTTGGGTATAACCACTGACAATTATGGCTCCGGTATCGCTGTCAACAACCTCATAATTGAATTGTATTTGGCGGCTGCGTACACAGGTGATCCCACAACGAACCGTCACCCGTTGATCGTAACGCGCCGGTTGGTGATACCGGAGAGAAATCTCCGAAACAGCCAACCGCAATCCATCTTGTTCAAATTGCACCACCGAACTGCCGTGTGAGCGCATCCACTGGCTGCGGCCTTCCTCCAGCCAAACTACATACGCGGCATGATGAACAATGCCCATCTGGTCGGTTTCGGCGTAGCGCACGTGAAAGGTAGTTTCAATAAACCTGACGGGCATATTTGGGTTCGAGCCGTTTTGTTGAGGGTCGTTGTTTTTCATGTTTTGCCGCCTTTTCTCATATCGCCGCATATGCTCAATGATGGTGGTGAGGGCCGCCATGCTGATGGCCGCCATGCTGATGGCCGCCATGCTGATGGCCGCCATGCTGATGGCCGCCATG
>CAZTFF010000065.1:0-27761 GCA_964612485.1 uncultured Caldilineaceae bacterium | reverse complement strand
ACCGTTGGTTTCGACAAGCTCAACCAACTCTGCCCCAGTTTATTGAGAAGGTACATAAAAGAGCATTAAATTATGCAATGTCATTGCGAGCGTAGCGAAGCAATCTCCTATTCCAAACGCGGAGATTGCTTTGTCGTTCCTCCTCACAATGACACATGCGAATGTAATTTCTTTACTATTCCCCAAAATAACCCTCTCACCTGATACTTGGCACCTGGCACCCCTCATCTTGCTTGTCTACCCCCGGCGTGGTAGCATGCCCGGCTATGAACAACCGTCGCGTCTATCTAATGGCCATCATTTTCGTCACTTTTGCCCTGCGCCTGCTCTGGCTGGGCGAACAAAGCCTCTGGTACGACGAAGGCGTAAGCTGGCTGCTGGCCCAAAAAAGCCTACCCCATCTCATCCAATGGACCGCCGCCGACATCCAGCCGCCGCTCTATTATCTCATCCTGTGGCTCACCACCCGCCTCTGGGGAGACAGCGAGTGGGCCTTACGATTTCCTTCTGTTCTCTTTAACCTCCTGACCCTGCCGCTCCTCTACGCGCTGGCTCGGCATCTTTTCAAAACACCCCCCATCCGGCAAGGAAAAACGGCTTCGCTGCTGGCCGCTGTTTTATTTTGCTTTTCCCCGCTGATGGTTTATTACAGCCAGGAAACCCGCATGTACACCTTGCTGGTCTTAGAAGCAGTTCTGGCCGGCTACTTTCTCATCAAAATTCTTGAGAATAGTCTCCTCACTCCCGCCGCCAATATGTCAACCTTCATCCTGTCCCCACCGGTTTGGGGCTACATTCTTTCGGCTGCGACGGCGCTTTACACCCACTATTTTGCCGCTTTTTTACTGGTGGCCCACGCCCTGTACGCCTTGATCGCCCTCCGGCAGCAATCGAGGATAAAAGTGTTGTTGGCCCGGCTGGGCGTCCTCTTTGGCTTCACGGTAACGCTCTTTACGCCCTGGGCCACCATTTTGCTGGCGCGCCTGGGCGATGATCCCAGCTACTGGCCCGGCGCGCTCAAACTGAACGAGGCAATTCGCCGGGTGGTCATCAACTTTACCGGTGGCGAAACCGTCTTTGAACAAACCGGCCTGGGGCTGGCCCTGGGCTACGGCGCAATCTTCATCCTCGGCATCCTGGCCTGGCTCATCCAAAAAACTAAAACAAAATCGTTCAAAATTAATCATTCCCAATTCACAATCCACAATTCCACTCTGTTTCTGCTACTCTGGCTCTTCATCCCCATTATCCTCATTCTGGCACTCTCCTACCGCTCACCTAAATTCAACCCTCGCTACACCCTGCTTGCTTATCCCGCCTTTGTGCTGCTGCTCGGCCTGACTCTGGCATACCTCACCAGGCCCCAAAAATCACGCCTGCTGCGTTACGTTTCACGGTCTGTATTTCTGGCCTCGTTTCTTTTCGTTCTGGCCAGCTCCCTGTTCAGCCTTTACAATTGGTTTGCCGTGATCGATTTCTCCAAAGACGATTTCAAAGCTATGGCCCAGTTTGTGCAAGAACGCCAGAAGTCTAACGAAACCGTGCTGCTCAGTTCCGGCCACCTGTTTCCGGTGTGGGCCTACTACTACGGCTGGGATAACTGGACTCCCCTGCCGCAAATGGAACGGCTCGATGTAAGCCGCGTGACCAACCTGACGATTGCCCGCGACATTGCTCCGGCCATCGCCGGTAAAACAGGCGTCTGGCTGATTACCTGGCAGGATGAGGTGGTTGACCCCAACGGCATTGTGCCGTTTTGGCTCGATACCATCGGTCACCGGCCCGGCGATGCCGGCGACTTCTGGGGGGTGGGCCTGGAACATTGGCGGCTTGAGCCGGATGCAGTTAACTCACTACGCGAAAACCCCATTCGGCATCCGGCACAAGTTAACTTTGCCAACCAACTCAATTTACTGGGAATGACCCAACTCGCCTGCTCTGAAATTGCCCTGTTCTGGCAGCCGCGCCAACCCTTGCCGGCTGGTCTACTGGTTACGCTCAACCTAACCGACAACGCCGGTTTCAAATGGAATCAAACCACCCCCATTGGCCGGCCCGGGGCCTATCTCTACCCGCCCTCGCGCTGGCCCGTGGGCCAAATAGTGATGACGCGCCATCCCCTGCCCTGGCTCACCGGCAGCCCGCCCGGAGATTACCTAGTTGAAGTCGGCGTGGGGCAGATGGGCCCCACCACCGGGCAATTCACCGGCTGGGATATTTTAGATGAACAAGGCCGCCCCCAACGCCCTACGGCGTTATTAGAGACCATCACCTTGAGCCAAACAATTCAACCTGAAGCTGATTTTGAAGCGGCAGAAACACCCCTGGTTGACCTGTCGCCCGTTGTCGCCATCGTTGAAAAAACAATCTCGCCGGCAACGGTCAAACCCGGCGACCGGATAAACATCAACCTGTTGTGGCAAGCCGGAGAATCCAATGATTCGGATGTGGCTATTTCTTTCGATCTTCTCGACTCCACCGGCAGCAATTACAATTTAGCAAGCCGCGCCGCTTCCACTAAAAAACTCTTCCTGACCGCCCTGCCCCCCGGCAACCTGATCCGCAGCCAGCACCGCCTCACCCTCCCGCCCGAAACCGCGCCCGGCCCGGCCACCGTCCGGCTGCGCCTCACCAACACCAACAGCGGCTCAGAGCAGGTTTTTCCGATCGGCCGCCTCGATATCCACCCCACCGAGCGCAATTTTACGCCGCCGGACGTGGTCAACCTTCCCCTCAATGCCACGTTTGCCGCCTCCGGCGACGAACCCGGCGCGGCCATCCTGCTGGGCATCAATTGTTCCACCTGGAACGGAACGCAGTGCGCCGCCCGGCCCGGCGAAACGGTCACGCTTACCCTGTATTGGCAAGCCGAGACTCCTTTTGACAAAGCCTACACCGTGTTCACCCACCTGCTGGGGCCGGATGAAACTGTGCTGCTCAACGCCGATCACGCGCCGCCCAAACCCAGCCCGGCCTGGGTTGCCAATGAGATCATAACCGATTCATTCACAATCACTCTGCCGCCGGACCTTCCGCCCGGCAGCTATCCCATCGAAATTGGCTTGTACGATGCCGCCGACCCGACTTTTCAGCGCCTGACCCTGCCCGGCGGCGATAACCGGGTGATCCTGCCCCAATTGATTCTGGTAGAATAATCTTTGCCGCTCCCCCGGTCCTGTGGTAGCATGCCCGCCGCTATGAACAAACATTTCCAATTTTACGCCCCGTTCATCGCAATTATACTCATCGCTTTCGGGGTTCGATTTTATAATTTAACCTACCACAGCCTCTGGTTTGATGAAGCTGTCAGCGTCTACTGGGCCAGACAAAGCGTGCCGCGTATTCTGGAAGTAGGCTTTACGCTGATGGAAGACCGCCTGCCGCCGCTGTACTACCTTACCCTAAAAGGTTGGAGCAGCCTGGTGGGCTTCACCGAAACCGGGGTGCGCAGCCTGTCGGTATTGATGGGCGTACTGCTGGTGCCGGTTGGGGCCAAAATTATCGCGCTCTTGTTTCATCGACGGGTGGGCCTGTTTGCCGCGCTTTTGCTGGCGCTCAACCCTTTTCTGATCTGGTACAGCCAGGAAGCGAGGATGTACGCCCCGGCGGTGTTGTTTGGCGCGCTGGCGGTGTTGGTATTTTTGCAATTTGTTAAAGGGAATCAGCGAAGAAGCGAATCAGCGAAGAAGCGAATCAGCGAATCGAGAAAACAGCAAGGCAGTGAACCGGCCCGCCGGCGAAGCGGCAATCATTCACCATTCATTATTCTTTTCATTCTCTTCGCCATCCTGAGCCTCTACAGCCATCTTTACGCCGGTTTTTTACTGCCGGCGCTGGGGCTCTGGCTGGCCCTCAGCTATCCTCGCGATTGGCGGCTGTGGCTGGCTTTTGCTGTTAGCGGCGCCATTATCAGCCTGGCCTACGCGCCCATTTTACTGGCCATCTGGCGCTTTTCCGGCGAAGCAGCGCCCGGCGACCCAATCAACAGCCTTGGATCACATGCGTGGTGGCTGTTGGAAGCGTTCACCGTGTGGCAGTCGCCGCTTTCGTCGCAGCTCACCACCACCATTTCTACTGGGGTAGCTCTTTTTGGGCTGCTGGCCTATCTTCCTTCTCCCGCTCCCACAGATCGCCGGCCCGTACGCCTGCGGCACCCACGCCTGCTCATCACCCTGCTGCTGCTCGTTCCTTTCATCATCGCTACCCTGCTCCTGTTCCGCAACCACCTGGCCTTTTTTGGCAAACGCTATTTTATTGTGATGACCCCCTGGCTGCTCCTGCTGGCCGCGGTTGGCGCAGACAAATGTTATGATTGGATTGATTGCTGGTGGTCCAACTTTTCGCCCGGTATCCGCTACCTGCCGTATCTGCTCTTATTACTGATTACCCTGCTGCCCCTGCCCGGCCAATGGAGCATACCCGCCGCCAAAGAGGCCTGGCGGCAAAGCGTTAAGTATCTGGCCGACCACGCCGAACCGGACCACGGCATTCTTATCCATCCCGATTGGGTGCGCCATCCTTTTCAATTTTACTTTCAAGGCCCCGGCCAAACCTATGCCGCTTTCAGCACGGTAACGCCGGAAACCAACCTGGACGGCCCGCTGCAAGGCGTGGTGGGTCAGCATCCGGTGATCTGGCTCATTCAATCTCACCTGGACGGCCCCGACCCCGACCGGCGGGTGGAAGAGTGGTTTGCCGCCCGCTACCCCCTGGTCACCGAACTGTACCCGCCCGGCATCTCCCTAAAAGGCTACGCGCCCGGCTACCAATTGGACACGCTGCCGACCGGCGCCACGCCCGTCAACCTGTCGTTTGGCAACGGCATGCGCCTGGCGGGCTATCAGGCTGAAACAGCCGTGGCCGCCACCGACGAGCTGTTTCATCCCCCCTCCGGCTGGCTTCACGTGGTGTTGTATTGGGCCGCCGATCAGCCGATTTTATCAAACGCCATCCCGTATGTTCATCTGGTGGGGCCGGAAGGGGTGTGGGGCGCAAGTTTGGAACGCGGTAACGACGCGCTCAAGTTCTTTCCCCCCTCACGCTGGTGGCCGGAAACCGGCGATCCTCCACTGATTCGCCACGACGTGGATGTCAATCTGAACCCGGCTACGCCGCCGGGCACCTACCAACTGGTGGTGGGGCTGCAGGGGATAGAAACCGAGTTCCGGCTGGGAGAGGTTGAGATCAGATAAGACGTAATGACAAATATTTCCATGGCTGTCCGGCCAAACTCAAATTTCCTGCCTGGTATTTGGCAAATCACCGCCTGGAAAAAAATTTTTCCAGGCTACAAATTGGTAAATTCCCACCTAGAAATGGACAAATCACCGCCTAGAAATTGATGATTCCTTTTCATTGTAAGAATCTAAATCTTTGGGCCGTTGAACCTTTGCGTCTTTGCGTTCAAAAAACTCTATGCAAAAATCTCGTTGGAATATTAACCTCTTCCGGTTCGTCAAACCAAAATTCTTCGGGTATAATATGGCTTTTGCCGCTTGCGCTTCCGCGTATTTGTGGTACGCTTATGCGCTGAAAAATGCTTCGCTAAATTTGGATAAAACTTGTCTATGCGAAAAACAGTATCTATCCTAACCCTAATTATCTTTGCCACCGGCCTCATTATCGGGCTGGCGGCCTGCGCCGGCAGCGGGTTGCTGTCCGATGTGCAGGTCAACCCCCAAACCATCACCCCCAACGCCGACGGCCTCGAAGATGTTACCCGCTTTCAATATCGCCTGGGGCGCTCGGCCAACCTGTCTATTTACCTGGTTGACCCGGACGGCAACCGGCATTACTTTAGAGACAATCGCCGCCGCTCGCCCGGCGATTACCGGGTAGATTTTGGCGGCGTGGTCAACGGCGCGATGCTGCCCAACGGCAGCTACACCTGGGTGGTCGAAGCCATTGACGACCAGGGCAACACCGACCAGCAGCAGGGGCCGCTGGTGATCCAAAACGCGGACACGGAAAAGCCGGAATTGCAGGGCTTCAGCGTTTACCCGCAAACCTTCACCCCCAATCAAGACGGGATCGACGACCGGGTGGACATCAACTATTATCTCACCAAAGAAGCCGAGGTCAGTGTCTATCTCATCAGCCCCAACAACGATACGCGCTACCCCATTGCCGAAGTTGAGCGCGAGGTTGAACCGGGCGAACCCGGCTTTCACACCTACGATTACGAAGGCGGCGTAGACCTGGGCGCGGACCCGCCCCCGAACGGCGTTTACACGGTGCGCGCCGAAGCCGTGGACCGGGTGGGCAACCGCACCATCATCACCGATACGCTGACCATTTCCGAAGGCGGGGTGCCGCGCGCCGACATCGTCTCGGCCAATGTTGATTTTTACAACCCCGAAACCGGGGATCAGGTGGTACCGCTGGGCGGCACGCTAGCCTTTACCCTCACGGTTGAGAATTTCGGCAGCGTGCCGATCCGCACCACCGGCCCGGACTCCGGCACGCATTACCGCAGCGATGAAAACTTCAATACCAAAGGCTTTTATGAGTCTTCGGGCGTGTGGCGGGTAGGCATTGATTTTGAGGGTAATCCCAGCTACGCCTATCCCTATCGCTGGGCTATTGGCAATCTCGATGAGTTGGAGACGCGCGTCATCAACGGCAACCAGGAGTATTACCTGATGCCGGGCCGGCGCGCGCTGGTCACCGGCTCTATCCAGATTTTGGATAACCCTACCAACAAAGACCGGATCAATTTCTGGGCCGGCCTCATCCACGAGCACGTAGCCATTGATGTGTTTAACGATCACGTGGACCCGCAGCCCATTGTGATTGGATTCTAGCCTGATGACTGAGCTGGCGATTGTCATTGTTAGCTGGAATGTCAAAGAACTGCTCCGAAATTGTCTGATCTCTGTGCTGGCCGATATGGCCGCCGGCCATGTATCAACCGAAGTCTGGGTAGTAGATAACGCCTCATCGGACGGCTCCGCCGAGATGGTGCGGCACGATTTTCCTTCAGCCTATCTCATAGCCGGCGAACAAAACCTGGGCTTTGCCGGCGGGAATAACGCCGCTTTACGCGCCATTGGTTTTACCGATACGCCGGGGGCGCGCCAATCGGCCACAACCGACCTGCCCCAGGTGGTTCTGCTGCTTAACCCCGACACCGAAGTGCATCCCGGCGCGCTGAAAACGCTGGTTGAGTTTTTTCGCGGCACGCCCCAGGCGGGTATTGCCGGCGCGCGGCTGGTGTTTGGCGATGGCTCATTTCAGCACAGCGCCTTTGCCTTCCCCGGTTTGTGGCAACTGGCCATAGAACTGCTGCCTGTACCGGGCCGGTTAATTGAATCGACTTTGAACGGCCGGTATCCACGCGCGCGCTATCATCATAAAGAACCTTTTCTGATTGGGCATCCCCTGGGCGCAGCCATGGCCGTGCGGCGTGAAGCAATTGAACAGGTAGGGCTGCTGGATGAAGGCTACCATATGTATGTGGAAGAGGTGGATTGGAGCAAACGCATTGTATCGGCGGGGTGGCGGGCTTATTGTGTGCCTGAGGCTACAGTTACCCACTTTGGCGGCCAAAGTACGGGCCAAATACAAACCCAAATGTTCACCGCGCTCTGGGCCAGCCGGTACCGCTTTTATGGCAAATATTACAACAACACAATGATTTGGGCGGCGCGACAAATTGTGCGGCTCGGCATGCAGCGCAAAGCAAAACAAGAAGAAACGGCGGCTCGGCAGGGCCAAATTACCCCAACCCAACTGAGCGAACGATTGCACTGCTATCAAAAAGTGGTTGGCATCTGGCAGGAAAAAACGCCATGACCAAAATTATTGCCGCAATTTTAACCAAAAATGAAGCTCGCCACATTGGCGATTGTATCAAAAGCGTGCAATGGGCTGATGAGGTTATTTTAGAAGACTCATTTAGCGATGATGGAACCACGGCAATTGCGCGCAGCCTGGAAGCTCACATCTTTAAAAGCGAGTTTGTAAATTTTGCCGTGGCCCGCAATACGGCCCTCAAAAACGCCAAATTGATGGAAGCCGACTGGATTTTGTTTATTGATGCTGATGAACGCTGCACGCCGGAATTGGCTGAAGAGATCCAGGATATCATCCATAAACAGGACTTCACCGGGTGGTGGATACCCCGTTACAATATTATGTGGGGCCATACTATGCGGGGCGGGGGCTGGTATCCCGATCACCAATTGCGCCTGATGCGGGTAGAGGCAGCTCGCTACGATTCGGAGCGACAGGTTCACGAAATTGTGGTTTTAGATGGACAAGCCGGCTACCTGAAGGAACACCTGCTGCATTACAATTACGATTCGCTGGCTCAATTCAAAACAAAACAAGACCGGTACATTGATCTGGAAGCCAAAATATTAAAAGAAAAAGGCGTCCGGGCCAAACCGTGGACCTACCTCAGCATGCCTTTGCGGGAATTTTACCG
Source organism: uncultured Caldilineaceae bacterium (assembly GCA_964612485.1). Taxonomy (GTDB): domain Bacteria; phylum Chloroflexota; class Anaerolineae; order 4572-78; family J111; genus JAFGNV01. The sequence goes on along the minus strand of CAZTFF010000065.1, from coordinate 19,333 downwards.
CCGGTATGTTTCATTGAACGGCTATCAAGATGGCTGGGTGGGGTTGCAACTTTGCAGTTTGATGAGCTGGTATATGTTTATTACGTATGTGCGACTGAAAAAACTGTATCAAGCTTAGTCAGCTTTTCTGGCAACAAAAAAGGGACGGATCGAAAAAATGATCCGTCCCCTGAAATTTCTAACAAACTATCAGCCAAGTTCCGGGTCGATCACCCCATAGTTGTTATCAGATCGACGATAGATCACGTTAATGCGGCCTAATTCGGCATTAAAGAAAACAAAGAAAGTATGCCCCAGCAGTTCCATCTGTTCCACGGCTTCTTCCGCGCTCATCGGGTTCACCTGAAACCGTTTGACCCGCACAATTTCACGCCCTTCTTCTTCAGCAAGGCTATCCAATACTTCTTGTTCAAGCGCCGGCATCGCTTCCACTACTTCTCGTTTATTGTGGCCGTGCCAGCGGTCCACGCGTTTGCCTTTGTATCGAACAATCTGCCGGTGAATTTTATTCGCCACCGCATCAATGCAGGGATAAATCGCATCCGAGCGTTCCTCGGCCCGCAAAATCGTGCCGTTGGCGCGCAGCGTCACCTGCACTATGTTTCTATCTTTGGAGCTTTTGGTTTTCTCCTGGGTAATCTCTACACGCGCTTCTTCAATATCCGGTAAATAGCGGTCGAGCTTGCCTATTTTCTTTTCAACGTAATCTCGCACCCTATCAGAGATAACAAAGTTCTTACCTTGAAGAAGTAATTGCATTTTTCTTTCCTTTCTAGCACAAGGCTATTGAATTTAGGTTTATCGCCAGGGAAACCGGGCAACTATCGCGCCAATCTCCCGCAAACCTCCACCGAGTTTAACGCGCCCGGGCCAGGGTCAACCCCCACACAGCATCAACACCGCTTGTTTTCAAGGCGGCGGCGCAGGCATCCAATGTGGAACCGGTCGTGCAGACATCGTCAATCAGAAGTACCCGTCGACCGGCCAGAGACCGGCTTTGACAGGCAAACGCGTTTTTAACATTTTGATGACGTTCTTTAATTCCCAGGGTCATTTGAGACTCCGTTATTCGAGTACGCTGCAACGTAGAGGCATCAACCGGCAAATGCAGACAGGCTGCCAGAGCATTGGCCAGCAAATCGCTTTGATTATAGCCGCGCTCTTCGAAACGGGAGATATGCAACGGCACCGGAACAATGACATCCGTTTGCAGGTGATGATTATGGTACGCATCGGCCAATATTTTCCCCAACGCAGTTGCTACAGCCTTATGATCTCGATATTTGAGAACGTGAATGGCGGGCCGGATGGGGTTGTCTTCAAAATAGGCGGCGGATCTGATGCCGTCTACAAAACGCAGCGGGTTGTTGGCACATTCCCTACAGCCGGCTGGGGTACAGGGTGTTCCGCACTGGGGGCATACGGGGGAAGAGATAAAGGTGATGCGACTGAGACAATTTTTACAAAACCAATCTTCTGGGCTGGCGCAGTTAACGCAGCGGGGGGGGTAGAATAGATCAAGCAAAATTTGGCCAGATTTTTGAATATATTCCAGCACGAACCATCACACCTGTGTGATATTTGTGGATGAGGTTATCAATAAAAACAAATAGACCATAATCCTGGTCTATAGATCAAATTCAAGCTGATCGCCTACTTCGGTGGCCGTTTGAGCAATAGTTCCCACCGGCATTTCCACTACATAGGCCGATTGAGTAACGAAAGGCCCTAACCGATACGGTGCCATATTGGCATCCATGCGAATAACTTTATAAGTTTTATCAACGTATAAAACATCTATCGGAAATCGCATAAAGAGCGTGTGAATACTCTTTTCCCCCACCAGTACCAATCCTTCTGCCTGCTCCAGCGAGGCCCTGCCCAAAAGTCCCCGGAGCCTGAGCCAAAACGTATTGGCTAAGCGCCCATTTTGAATTAAAAACTGTTGGCGAGTCTGATTGAAAACGCGCATAGAAAAAGTCAGATAGGGAGAGACGTATCAAACCCGCCTATCCAAAGTTGGTTTCCATCAAAATAAGCACTGCCGGGCCCAGCAAAATAATAAACAAAGCAGGGAATATTAGAAATACCATCGGGAACAACATTTTAATGGGAGCCTGGTTTGCTTTTTCCTCCGCGCGCTGGCGGCGTTTGGTGCGCATCTGTTCCGACTGCACCCGCAAAATCTTGGCAATACTCACACCTAATGTTTCCGCCTGAATGATTGCCGCCACAAACGTGGTAACATCGGAAACCCCCATGGTGAGATCCATATTTCTCAGGGCCTGCCGGCGGGGAACGCCCAGCCGCATCTCTTGAACAACCTTGGAAAACCCTTTACTCAACTCATTATCCCATTTTTCGGCCACTTTTTGCAGGGCGCCGTCAAACCCCATCCCGGCTTCGACGGTAATGGTCAACAAATCCAGCGCGTCGGGCAGGCCCTTGATAATTTCATCCTGCCGGCTCCGGGTTTTTGACCGCAGCCACAAAATAGGCAAGAAAAAGCCCAGTGCAGCAGCGCCAAGACCTGAGAAAAGCGCAGTCATAAATCCCTTGCTCAACATAACTACAAGGAATATCAAAGCCGCCAGAACCAGGGCCACAAAAATTCGCACCCCGAAAAATTCAGCGGCTCCCCAATTGTTTGGTCTACCCGCTAATTCTAATTTCAATTCCATCTCAGCTTTGGTATTTTTGGGTGAGAGCCGGCTGAATGCATCGGCCAATTTAATCAGCATGGGCCGAATAACTCGCTGGGTAAACGGCTGGGAGAGTTCTATTTCTTCCAATGTCAGCGGGGCCGCACTTCTACCCGCATATTCTTCTAAACGAACTTGAAGGTCGCCGGAAGAAGCCGAGGCATTCATGCCATACCGGACCAGGAAAATAGTTCCAATAATCCCTAAAACAACCACCACACCTACAATTATCCAAATAGTCATATCCAAAAAACTCCTTCCACCACCAGAAACCTGATCAAACTTCAATATCTACAATTTTTTGAATGGCAAAGAATCCCAGTGCAATCGACAACAGGCCGGATCCAATCATAATCCAGCCGCACGGTTGGGAGCATATGTCTGGATCAATTCCTCTGGCCTCGCAGGTAAAAATCATCCGGCCAACATATTCCTGGTTCATGGCGTACAAAATCAATCCTAAAACAATGGGCAAAAAGGTGATGACATAGCCCGACATTTGTCCTTGAGCGGTCAATACCTGTATTTCGCCCTTAATGCGGACCCGTTCACGGATCACAAACCCGATGATTTCCAATATTTCAGCCAGGTTACCGCCTACTTCAGACTGAACGCCAATGGCTGTAACCATCAGGTCCAGGTCATCGCTGGGAACGCGACGAACCAGGTTGTTAAAGGCCCGTTCTTGTTCAATGCCTAAACCGATTTCCTGAACCACCCGCCGAAATTCCATAGACATCGGCGGCGGCATCTCTCTGGCGACCGCATCAAGGGCCTGCAACAATGAATAACCCGCCCTTAGACCATTGGCCATAAGCGTAATGCCGTCTCCTAACTGATTGTTAAATTTCTTCAGACGGCTCCGCTGTCGCATCTTTACAAACATCTTTGGTAAAAAGTATCCGACAACCGCGCCTATCAACAAAAATATCCAGTTTCTATGGAAAATTAACCAGGCAATTCCCGCTGTTGCAATAACAGAAATAACAGTCAAGGAAAAGAATTCCGCTACCGTCAATTTTATATCAGCGCGAGCCAGGTCTATGGCCGTACTGCGACCTATGCCGCGTTCTTCGATGACCTGGTCTAATTTCTGGGTTAAAACTGATTCGGAGGTAGACGCTGCCCCATCATTCCCTGATGTTTCATCACTCTGAGACATATCGGCCCCGGTTACCTGTTCCAGCCGTTCCAGGGCAGCGCTATCACCACGCCGGGTCATCACAACCCCGGCAGCAATAACGCCCAAGGTCAGAAACAAGCCAACGCCTATAATAATATACAAAACCATAACACACCTCCGGCCACTACTGCCACCGACAACCTAAAATCCGCCACGCGCGCCAAAAATATTGGGGGGCAGGTTAATGCCCGCCGCTTCAATCTGCTCATAGAATTTTGGCCGAATTCCGGTTGGCTTTAAGCGTCCAATAATCCTGCCGTTTTCCATGCCTTGCTGTTCAAAAGCAAAAATATCAGACATAACAATAACATCACCTTCCATCCCTTGAACTTCGGTGATGTTGATGACTTTCCGGCTGCCATCCCGCATACGCTGCTGCTGGACAATCAGATCGACGGCGGCGGCCACCTGCTCCCGGATGGCGCGCACCGGCAAATCCATCCCGGCCATCAAACACATCGTTTCGAGACGAGACAACGTATCACGGGGGCTGTTGGCGTGAGCGGTGGTCAGGCTGCCGTCGTGCCCGGTATTCATCGCCTGAAGCATGTCGAGCGCTTCGCCGCCGCGACACTCACCAACTACAATCCGGTCGGGCCGCATCCGCAAGGTGTTGATGACCAGGTCTTGGATGGTTACTTCGCCTTTTCCTTCAATATTGGGCGGGCGAGATTCCAGCGTAACCACGTGTTCCTGGCGTAATTGCAACTCTGCGGCGTTTTCAACGGTAATGATACGCTCATCTTCGGGAATAAAAGAAGAGAGCACATTGAGCAAGGTTGTTTTCCCGGAACCGGTACCGCCGGAAACAATAACATTCAGCCGGGCTTTTACACAGGCTTTTAAGAATTCGGCGGTTTCCGACGACATTGAACCAAAGCTGACCAAATCGTCGATAGTGAGGGGGTCTTTCTCAAATTTACGAATTGTCAGGGTGGGGCCATTGATAGCCAGGGGGGGGATGATGGCGTTCACGCGGGAGCCGTCGGGCAACCGCGCATCAACATAGGGCGAACTCTCATCAATACGGCGTCCCAACGGCGACACGATCCGGTCGATCACCCGCATGACGTGATCATTATCTTCAAATATAATATTTGTGCGGGTCAACTTACCTTTTCGTTCAACAAATACTTTATCCGGCCCATTGACCATAATTTCGCTAACGCTCTCGTCGGCTAACAGGACCTCAAGCGGGCCAAAGCCCAGGATTTCCGCCACAATGCCTTCAAACAAGCGTTCCCGCTCTGAGCGGCTGAGAATAATGTTTTCCTGGCTCAAAATATGCTCAAACATATCCTGAATGGTGCGGCGCACTTCATCGGTACGCGATACATCCATCGAGGGGTCTAACTCGGCAACCAGTTTATCTTGAATCCGTTCTTTCAGGTCCTTAAATGGATCACGGCTTTGGCCAACCGGTGCTTTTTTCTGAATTTTGGGCCTGTTAGGTGCTGCTGCCGGCTTTCCCGACCCTTCTCCGCCGCCGGAGGGTTGTTGACTTTTTTCGATACGTTTTAATAACGACATAACACTACCTCTTTACGCTATGATTATCTGCCAAAAAGACCCGCTCGAACCGGTGCTCCAACTTCCTCGGTTGTGGGATTAAGTACTTCAAGTATATGCTTGCCGAAGCTGATCGTAGATTGGGTCAACAGGCTGTTCTTATCCCCCAAAACATAGGGCACGCCCTGGTTAACGGCCGTGGTCACTGCCCGTTCATCAAGGGGCAATTGACCTTCTACTTTATATTTGATATTGGCGGCGATATCCTCCGCCCGGATATTGATACGTTTGTCAGCCTTATTCAATACAAATACAACACGTTCACGATCATAGCCTAACGCTTCTGTAACCTCAAAAAAGTGCTTGGCATCCTTAATGGATGGAATTTCCGGTGTGGTTACTACTATTATTTTATCAGATACATCTAAAACATTCAAGACCACATCATCCAGCATACTGCTGGTATCGACAATAACAATATCAAACATTTTTCGCAGCCGGGCTAGAACATCCAAGATCAACTGGGGAGAAACGGTATCGGCCACTTCCGGAGAGGGAGGCGCCAGGAGCGCTTTAATACCCGAGCTGTGGGGGATGAACACATCGCTGATCAACTCATCATCCAACTCATCGACGTGAACGGCCAGGTCCGCAATGGTCCGGCTGGCGTATAGATTGAGCAAAACACCCACATCGCCAAATTGCAGGCTGGTATCAACAATGATCACTTTACCGGCGGCTTGTTGTTGCAGCGCAATAGCTAAATTAACGGCAATAGTGCTGCACCCCACCCCGCCTTTGGCGCTAAAAACCGACAGTATCTTTCCTTCGGTAGAAAGACCGGCTTCAGTTACCGTAGAAATATCTCCTGTGGACTCTTGAACAGCCGGCATGGCCTGCCGGCGGCTGGCGCCAAGCTGGTATACGCGGCGAACGCTGCTGATCAGTTCATCACTGGAAAAAGGTTTGATCAGAAATTCTCTGGCTCCGGCCAGCATCGAGCGGCGTAAATAATCGGCCTCTCCCTGGACCGACATCATGATGATCTGGCAAAACGGGACCTTTTGCGTAATTTTTTCACTGGCGGTAATGCCGTCAACGCCGGGCATATTGATGTCCATCAACACGAGATCGGGCTGTAGTTCGACGGCCATTTCAATGCCTTCTTCACCATTGATGGCCGCGCCGACAACTTCTATATCCGATTCAAAAAAGAGTAATTTCCGCAGATTTTCCCGAGTTTCAGGAATATCATCAACAATCAAAAGACGAATTTTTTCTTCTTCCGCATTTTCCGGCAAGGGGGCAACAGGTTGTGACATGAGTTATCTTCCTAGATATAGAATTATGACAGGCTACTTACTATTTTCACCATACTTGGGTTTAATAAAATGGGATTTTATACCTATAGGGAGGCTGGCTTTGGCAAAATGTCGTCTCCCTATTTTGAAACGAACTACAAGATTTCAAAATCGGATATGGAGTCTCAATGGAGTCAATTTTATCTGGCAAGGGCTATCTACTTTCCCAATTCAAAAGATCCACCGCATCTTCATGAAATTATACCGGGAAGTTAGATGTAGAGCAAGAAGTTTTTTAAAAATTCACCAGAGCAATATCATTATCGCTCTGGTGATGGTTATAAAATATAGTTCAGTTTTTATCAAACTTATTCAGCGCGATTTTCTTCTCCAAGGCCCACCTCAACCTCACCCACAATGATATCCTGACTTTCAATATCGCCAATAGAGGGAGCCATTAAAAATTCGATTTTGGGCGGCACAGCAATATTGAAGCGGGTCAACATATATTGCAGGGTCACGGCTTCGGTCAGGTGATCGGCGTTTTCCTCGTTGGCGGAGCGAAGGGCCATTTCCGTATAAATGCCGTTCCGGCGCAACCATAACAAAACCAACGCATCTTGGGGTGTTACCGCCAGGGTTACGATATCCGGCACATTGGGTGTTGGTGTGGGCGCTTCCTCACCTTCCGGCGCGTCTTCCGGTGGTGGAGGCGGCGGCTCTTCAATCCAGGGGCCAACTTTGATCACTTTGGCAGCCTGAACCGTCAACTGGGCGGCCCGGCGAGGATACTGGGCATGGCGGGGATAAACCAGGGCGGGGAAATCGCCCGAAGCAATCTCAAACCGGCCTTCCTCGATCGGCGGACTTAAACTAAAAAACCCCGTCGGTTCGCCGGTTTCTTCATCCAGTTCGGGCCAGATAAAACTAAGTTTGTTGGGCAGCGTTGTTTGGAATTCTTCGTCAATATCAAGGAAATTGGCCGTAACCAGAATATCCACAAAATCGTCCGGTTGAATGGCAAAGGCCACGCTCGACTGGCGGGTGAGGGGATGGGCCACGGCTACCTTGCCGGGCGGAATTCTAAATGAGGCTTCGCCCGTGCCGGCTTGCGGCGCTAACATGCTGCGTACAATGATCTGGCCCTGCACGATCTCGGTTTTGGCCACCATGCCGATGGTTTCGATCTCATCCTGGATAACGTCGGGGGGGACGCTTTCTGCCGGCCAGGGGCGGCGGCCAATAGACCCCTCGACAAATTGCGCGCCACGGGGAATCGGCTGAAGCGCGACAATGACTTCGGTGGTGGGAACCTCTTGTTCTTCCTGCTGCGTAATTTCCGGCGTAGGCGTTGGTTCGGAAACGCCCAGGCCATCCAGCACGCTGCCGCCCAGCACAAGAAAGGCAACTGCTCCCAGAGTCAGAATACCTAAAACAACGCCAAGTATAATTAAAAGTCGACCACGTTGCATAATCAACATCTCCTTTTCGAGAGGTGAGACGAAAAGGACGCTAGCACCTGCATGATACCACCGAATAAGTAAAAGTCAAGTCAATTAGATAAATTTTATGTAAATTTGAGGGGTAAAAAAGAGGGCCAACATCGTAAGGTAACAAGGTGGCAGGGTAGCAGGGTGACAGAATTTGCGATTCTGTTACCCTGCTATCTTGCGCGTTTACTGGTAGATTAAATTTTTATCATAGACGGCAAAGTCAGAGATTGATGGTAATAACCTGCTTGACCGAGAACCGCCCATTTTCAGCGATCAACGGCTTAATTGACCATCATTTCATCCAGATTAGCCAAATCCTGGCCCGTCGATTCCACACGAATGGTGTTGCCGGTGCCGCTGTTCAGATTCACTGTCACATTCATCGTACTCCAGCTATCCCACGCGCCTGTGGACTGGAAGGTAATGTTCTGACTATTGCCGTTGACAATCAAACTGCCCGTCCGCGCGCTCGCCCCCAAGGCAAAACGGAACACCAACGTTCGGCTGCCACCGGAACCACCATCCACATTCTGATATTCCACATACCCCCCACTGCCGGGGAAGTTCACAAAGCCACTGCCATTGTAACCGCTGTGGTTCGCGTCGACCGTGGTTCCTCCCCCCATATTGGCCTCTTCCGCTTGATACGTTATGGGTGTGGACGGGGTTGTTGATTCTCCATTTACAACAATATTGTCGATGAAGTAGGATTTGCTGTTGGAACTTGTACTGCCAAAAATAACAAACTGTAGTGTCTGCCCACTCAAGTTTTTCTGTGAAAAGGTTTTAAAACCGTTCCCTGGAATTTTGCCATTATATCCTTCGAGGACGTCCCATTTACCATCGATTATATAATATATATATATGTAATCCTCGTCACGGGTCATATTGCCGGTAGACTTTACATCTATACTTATTTCTACATCATTAACACCATTAATATCAATTTCTTCAGACTTCCACGTTGGAGAACTTCCTCCAAATGATTTTTGCGTATTACTGATCTCAAACACTTTATTATTGACCTCAAATTCACCACCGGCGCCCTTTTTGTCGGTATCCCAGGCCGTAGACCCATTGTCTGAGGATGTGCCGTCACCAAGATCGAACCTCTCTACCCATGGCAAGGTTGTGGACACGGGCACAGGTGTCGGTGTGGGCGATGGCGGCGCGGGCGTATTAGTTGGCGATGGCACGGGGGTATCGGTAGGTGCAGGGGTACTGGTGGGGGCTGGGGTATTGGTTGCCTGCGGAGTACTGGTTGGTGTAGGCGAAACCGGGGTTGAGGTTGGGGTGGGCGTATTGGCATTAGGCAGCGGCGTATTTGTAGGAGCAGCGGTGGGCGAGTCGGTGGGGGTTGGCGTGCTTGTAGGCGAGGTAGCGGTAACTTCGACCGTAACCGTAGCGCTATCCGTATTCCCGTTGCCATCGGTAATGGTGTAATCAAAGGTAAAGGTCCCCAGGCCCGAATTGTTGTTTTTCGGCGTGTATGTCACCGTACCATCGCCGTTATCCACCACCGTTCCTTTATCCGGCGCGGTAATAGAGTTGGGGTCTATGGAAATCGCATCGCCATCAGGGTCTGAATCGTTGGCCAGCAGGTCGATGGTTACCGGATCATCCTTGCTTGTGGCAGCAAAATCGCTTTGCGCCGCGGGCGGATTGTTGCCTCCTCCCGTAGGAGCCGGCCCCGCATCCGAACAGGTGTCATCGACATACCCCAGGAAAGTGGCTTTGATCTGTTTGTTATTTTCACCATCACATTTTTTGCCGTTGCGGGGCAAGCAGATTTGATTCACCTGGATCTTGGCAAAGTGAGAAACTTCGTAATATGAATTCTGTCCATTCCCCGGATTATTGTTGTAAACGGGGATGATGATTTCCTGGCCCACCAACAACTGCAATTGCTCATCAATACCGTTTGAATTAGCGATCCCGGGCTTGGTGGATACCGCATCGCCAATGCTCAAACTGTGATCGGTGGAATCAAGCACATTGGTGTAATCGTTCATCGACAACTGCGGTATCTTTAACTCTTTTTCCACATAACCGGCATTATTGTTACCGGGGTCGGGATTCCAGGTGATCCAGCCAAAGTTACCCGGTGAACTGCCCTCGTAGGCGTCTATCACTTGCGGGACCGACGGATTATCGGGATCGGCAAAAATATCCTCACTAAAAGTAATAGGATAGGCCATGCAGACCGGGCCAACCGTATCGATATTGTTGAGCAAGTCACGCGCGCCGCTCACCAGGCGCATGGTGGTTTGAGAGTACAGCAGAAGCGGATCGGTATAGGGATTGGAGATAAAGGGGAACCCAAACAACTGCGGTTCATCGATGAATAATTCTGTGATAACAAGGTTATTGGCCGAAGCCACCCCGCCCTTTTTGATCAACTCACAATTGAACTTGTTGTTTTGCGGGATCAATTCCTGCGTAACCAGCGCGTCGTAGTCGATACGGCTATTGCGTTCCCCGGTTACGGTTTCGGCCGGGCCATACCGTTTGGCCTGATACCACATGCCCGGTTTGCCCGGATGCACAATTATATCGTCATCAGGATAGGGGTTGTAAGACGGATCATCAAAATCGTCGCAATCACAATTATTCATATTTTCACAGGGAAAGCCCGTATCCACCACCACGTGAGAAACGATCAGGGTCGCATTGCCGGTGTCGGAAAAATCAAGTTCCAACTGCTCGCCCAAAGATACGTCAACCCACTCGCGCACAGCCTGGTAGCTGGCATCGATGGTACTGACCTCAGAAAAATCCAGATAGCCGGGTCGTACGGCAAAGCGCGTTATTTCCCGGTTCACGTTCACCAGGGTCAGATAGCTGCGGACCATGTAGCCTACCTCAAACACGCCGAGCAAAAGAAACAGTAACAGGGGCGTAATAATAGCCATTTCAACCAAACTCTGACCCTGCTCCGGCTTGCTTTTTATTCTATCAAATAGATTCTTGATTATCGAAAACATTTATAAGTCCTCCTTTGGAGCATCTGGCTATGCCGCTCCAAAACACAAAATCTTGCAACCTGACCGGTCAAGCCGATATCAAATTGCACAAACAACAAAGATTTTTTCGGTTAAACCTGACCCGGTTAAACCGGAACAAAAAGATAAATACGACCAAAAATTCTTGCACAAAAAACAAAAATCTCACGGGTTAGGCCCTAAACGCCCTGCATATAAATGAATGTTTGCAATATAGCGGTTAAGGCACTCAAAATAAATATCACCTGCATTTGTCTTGAAGTGTAATCGGTATGAAAGAGTTTGGAATTCACCTTACTTAATAACCAGGCCACGCCCAGGCCGGCGGCCACGGCACCCAGGGCCATCGGAACAATTGCAGCGGCCAAACTTACTGCGACAAAATAAATTTCAATGATAATAGCTGCACCGATAGCCACCGCCACACCCACGGCACCGCTAAACAGGCCCAGTACAACACAAACCACATAAACCGGTAATTGGGCTAAAAACGTGTCGGGGTGAACTTTGAAGTCATCGATTTTTGATAGTTTGGTTTGATTATTCAATAAACTCATCATGCTGCTCCCATTTCTCAAAATAATTGGTTTGATTTACAAGATAATAATTTCTGTTCAACAGGTAATTTTATTGGCCTTAAATCTTTAAGCGTTTTTGCCAGCTTGTTGGCCATTTCTGATTTTGTTAGACACGCGGTTGCTCCGGCATCAAGCGAGGCGCGAATATATTCGTAAGAGGGTATCGGCATGAGCGTTACAATGGGAATTTGAGGTTGCACCGTTCGCAGTGCCGCCACGGTTTGCAAGCCTCGAATTTCAGAATGGGACAAATCCACCAGAACAATGTCCGGGGCCAGAACAAGGGCCATTTTTACAGTTTCATCTGTATCTTCGGTTAAGCCTACAAATTCAAAGTCGGTTTCTGGAATGAGCATCCGCCATATCGTATCGGAAAAATATTTACTGCTGTCTGCTACCAGAATGCGTTGATGCCGCGGCATGGCCTACTCCTTCTGTTTATGGTTTTAGTGTACAATACCTGAATAGGTTTGAGTATCAGGATTCTCCCCATAAAGCCAAGAAAAAACCCCTATCTTTATCAGATAGGGGTTTCTCTCACAACGCCTATTAGTTTTAAAAAAAGGAGGCGTACCTTCTCAATAAACTGGGGCAGCGTTGGTTGAGCTTGTCGAAACCAGCGGTCTTCGACAGGCTCAGACCTCGTTCCCCCGAAATATTGAGAAGATACAAGAAGGCCGTTATTCTTCCAGCATGGCCCAGCCTTTGCGGAGCGCATATTTGATCAATTCCGTTTTATTGCTGACCCCAAGTTTATTCATCATATTGCTGCGATGGGTTTCAACTGTTTTAATGCTGATACTCAATTGCTCGGCAATTTTACGGTTGGGCAAGCCCTCGGCCAGCAATTGCAAAACCTCACGCTCCCGAGAGGTAAGCAGATCCAAATCATCCCCCTGGCCGCGGGCTTCGGCGCGATGCACGTAATCCTGGATCACGGTTCGAGAAATGGGGGGGCTTAAGAACGATCCCCCGGAAATAGCCGCCCGAATAGCTGTAAGGACCTCTGAGGAGTCTGACTGCTTGAGCACGTAGCCACACGCCCCTGCCTGCAACACTTGAAACACATACTCTTCGTTGGCGTGCATAGACAGAATAACAATTTTTACATCGGGATAGGTTTGACAAATCTGCCGGGTGGCCTCGATGCCGTTCAACCCCGGCATGGAAATATCCATAAGTACCACATCGGGTTGTAAATCCGAGACCAGATTCAGCGCCTCACGGCCGTTGTCGGCTTCACCTACAATTTCAAGATCAGGGTCTTCAGACAAAAGCGCTTTGATGCCCTGCCGCACAACAATGTGATCTTCTACCAACAATACTTTTGCCTTTAACATTCCGGCCTCTCCTTACTCATTTAGATTTACTAACGGCAGTTGCGCCACAATGATTGTACCCGAATCGATAGCGGATTCAACCTCAAGTTGGCCGCCTAATAATCCTGCCCGCTCGCGCATGCCAATTAACCCTAAACTCCGATGTTTCTGAGGTGAATTAAACCAATCTTGAGCATCAAATCCTACCCCATCGTCCTTGATCTTAATCGATAGCTGGTTATTGTCTACACGCAAGCTCACGGTAATGGTCTGGGCCTGGGCGTGTCGAGCTACATTGGTTAAGGCTTCGGTAATAATCCGGTAAATGGTTATTTCCAGTTCCGGGCGAAAATTGGCGTCGGCCAGATCAGCCTTAAAATTTACAGTTTGGCCCGTGCGTTGTTCAAATCGATCAATTTCCCACCGCAATGCTGCCACCAATCCTAAATCATCCAGGATAGCGGGATGTAATTCGAGCGATAAATTACGCGCCGATTCCAGGGTTTGCACCGCCAATGCGCCGGCCTCGCCCACAATCCGGCCAAGTTTATGCGGCACATCGCCGGGCAACGAGCGCCGTATCACATCCAGATTGATCTTTAAAGCTGTCAAGGCCTGGCCCAATTCATCGTGTAATTCACGCGAAATCCGCCGCCGCTCTTCTTCCTGGGCATTCACCAATCGGAGCGAAACCTGATGTAACGCTTCACGCTGCGCTTCTATTTCTGAAAAGAGCCGCGCGTTCTGAATGGCTATCGCCGCCTGGCTGGCCAGTGACATTAACAAAGCGATTTCACTGAAACCAAAAGAATCCGGCTCATAAGCATAAGCGGCTAAAACACCCACCAATCTCTCGTGCGCCAGCAGGGGAACAGCAACCGCAGATCGCCAGGGGCTATTCACCACTTCTTCCGGCCATAATGGCGCGTTGACCTGGATATTGGCCTCAACCACCGGCCTTTTTTCCTGCACCGCCTGAACCACAGGCGGATGATTCAAAGTAAGGGTTTCGTTGATGCGAGCTACAGGGATGGGAGTATCTGGATCATGCCTGGCAATTGCCTCTAACCGAAATTCGTCCTGATCGGGCACAGCAATATAGACAAATTGAGCATTGATAAGTTGGTGAGCAAATTCGGCCACATTGTGTACAACCCGGTGGTAATCCAACTCCGAGGCCAGAATGCGTCCAATAGCCTGCATAGCTTCGGCAATAAATTGGCCCTCATAGGTATCCAGCTTAAGCTCAGCATCTTCAATTGCCAGTGCGGCGTGATTGGCCAAAGCCTGAGCCAGTTCCAGCCCCGCTTTGGTAAAACGATGTTCATTTTCCTCACTGATATACAGGTTGAGCAAACCGATGATCTTGCCCCGGCAAACCATCGGCACAACCATCATGCCGTACCATTGAAAAGCGGCTAATAGTGCTTCTTCAGCCTCATGGCAGGCTGATTCGTCAATATAGATCGTAAGCAAAACCTGATCTTGCAAAGCCTGCGCGATGGTGGGATAGCTGTCTAAAGGGTAAACAGCGCCAAGATGGCTGGTATCACCAAAAGGCGTGGTAATGTGGGGCGCTAAATAATCTGCCAGCACTTTCAGCGAATTGCGGGTTTGCTGAAACCGAAATACAGTCCCGCCATCGAGGTCCAGCAGCCGGACAACTTTTTTTACAAACTCGTGACACATCTCGTCGAGCGTGAGTTCCGAGGTCAAAATTTCTATGCTGTTGAGAACGGCATTCAGGTTGTATTCCGGCACAATATCGCAGGCTTCCTTTTTGGTTTTAAAAGCTGCCAGCTATAGCAATTGATGTTCTAAATCTATTATACTATAAAACGCTTTCTACGTAATCCAGCCACTCGACAAAAAACAAAAGGCCCGGTAGACAAAATTCATCCACCAGGCCCTGTAATCCGTTCATAGCGGGGGCGTGCAATTACGGGCAGGCGTCAGAAGCATCGCCCAAATAGGTAGCCTCAACAATCCGGTTATTCAGATCAATATCGTCAACCGACTCGATTTTTACCCAGGCAAATCCGGAAATAAGATATTCGCCGTTTTCAAAATCGTCCCACACCGGCACCCGGATTGTATTGTCCACCAGCAGGCTCACCAGCCCATCGTCTGTTTCTACGGTGGCATGCGTGCCCGGCAGGGATGCGACCCAGTCGTTGACGCCTATATTTGTATCGCCTGCATCTCTGGCATCGATAAAATCGTTCAGGGAGGCGGTGGAATATTGTAACTCCAGCGCCAGATCATCGGCCCCGGTTTTGGCCGGATTCCAGGCCAGCCAGCCGTTGTGGTTGTTGGTTCCCTGGCCGTCAAAAATATCGATGGTGTCCCCCACGTTCGCGGCGGCGATGGTGGAATCTTGCACGGCAAAGGGGTAAGAATTGCAGACAGGGCCGATAGTGCTGATCCCGCCGGTCAGATCACCCCCTTCCAGCCCCGAACTACGCGCCGCGCCCACCAGCCGCATGGTGGTTTGGGTATACAAATTGATCGGATCGGTATAGGGATTGGAAATAAAGGGAAACCCAAATAATTGGTTCTGGTCGAAAAACAGTTCGGTGATGATGATGTTGTCTGCCGACGGCACGCCGCCTTTTTTGATAAGCTGGCAGTTGAAACGATTGTTTCTGGGGATGAGCGTATTGGAAACCAGATCGGTATAATTGATGCGGGTGGTGCGCGTGCCGGTTTCCGTTACCAAGGGGCCAAAGGTGGTGGCCTGGTAGCCCATACCGGGTAGATCAGGGTGAACGATCAGGTCGTCCAGTTTGAACAAATTGGCGTAGTCAGGGTCTTCTACCTGCTCGCAGTCACACGTAGCCATATTTTCGCAAGGGAAGCCGGTATCTACGACCAGGTGCGAGATCACCAGGGTGGTACTGCCGTCATTTTCAAAGTCAAATTCGAGTTGCCCGGACAGGCTGTTATTGGCCCAATCCCGGATACGGGTATAGCTGGTTATGACATTGGTCTGGGTTGAAAAGTTCATGTAACCGGGCCGCACGGCAAAGCGGGTGATTTCGCGGTTAACGTTAACCAACACCAGATAAGTTCTGAGCATCCAGCCTACTTCAAACACGCCGATCAACATAAAAATCAGCAGCGGCGTAATAATGGCCATCTCAACCAGGCTTTGCCCTTTATTTGATATTTTTAAACGTGCCAGTAACTTCTTGCCCATACCACAGCCTCCTTTTCAACTGCTGCAATACTATCTGCGAGTACCTTCTCAATGATCTGGAGCAGGGTTGGTTGAGCTTGTCGAAACCAACGGCCTTCGACAGGCTCAGGCCTCGTTTCCCCGAAATATTGAGAAGATACATCTGCGATAGTATTTATTCCAACCTCGTAGTTTGTCGAAAAAAGACCTCAAAGGTTTCTGAAGTCGTTAGAAACCTTTGAGGTCTGATAACAGGCCGCTAACCTACAATCCGCACAAAGATGTTGGATAGAATATCCTCAAAAATGGCGTCCAGGTCGCTGGGTTGGGCTGCCGGATAATAACGACCGCCCCTGCCTTCAAAATAGTAGTCGCCGGTAAAAGGGTCGGTGCCGGTGGCCATGGCCGTCATCAGGTCAACTTTAGCGCCGGAGCCAATCCCAATGGTATAGACGGTCACGTTATTATCGGCGGCCACATAGGAAAAGTACATGGCGCAGTCGTATGAATCACCCGAACCTTCTCCCTTCCACTCATAACTGCCGGGGCAGCTTACAGATTGGTTCGGCGAGCCGTCGGTCATTAAAATGAGCACCCGCCGGGCCGCGCCGCGCCGGTCGCAGGGCTGGCCATCGCCATTTTTATAACCGCCCCAGTTACTGATCTCGCTGCAACTGCTCTGAAAATTGGAGAAGTTTTCGTCGGTATAGCCATTGACAACCACGCCCAACTCTTCTAACCCTTCCCGCATCCCGCCGGCTATGTTGGTGCTGCCGCCGGGCTTATGATTTTCAACTGCCCAGATGACGTTGGTAAACGAGATAGGGCTGCTGCTGGGATCGTAACAGCGGCTTTGATCGCCATAAGCGCTTTGGGCGTACCGCAAACATTGCAATTTTACCCGGGGAGATTGCATCCCAGAGCTATAGGCCACAAACCCAATCTGGTCGAACTTGGGATCGAGCCGCGAGGCGAAGTTCTTAACCGCTTCCTGCGCGCTGCGGATGGGGTCGTACTGGCCGTTGAACAAATCATTTTGCAGCATATTGGTGGTGGTTAAAACCTCTGTACAGCCCAGGCCGGTACCCAGGCCGGTATCAAAGGGGCCGGCCATACAGGTACATTCCGCCGGATCAACGATCTGGCCGAAGGCCGGATTACATTTGTTGCAGGCCTCGCGCGTGGCCGATCCATTGGTCGCGTCCGGGCCTCGGCCGTTGTTCATGGTGAGCACGTCTTCCAGATCATTGCCAATATAGGTGCCATACTCTGAACCACCATTGGAAACCGCGCTGTTGGCCGCGCCGTCATTGTTGTCGGTAAAAATAATTTTATCCACATTAAAACCGGCGCTGCCCTGGTACAGCTTGAGCACGTGGCGGGTGCCGGCATCGCCGGTATACACATCTCCCAGCTTTACCCAGCGCCAATCATTATCGCTATTGGGGCCATCCCATCCCCCGGTTTTTATATTATTGAACTCGCCGCCCCGGACAGGTTCACCATCAACCTGCCAGTAAATAGACTCTCTCATTCTGACCAAACGCTCGGCATCGTACCCGTACCATTCGTAGGCATGGTCGCTGCCGCCAATGGCCCGGATCCAGATATGCGTGTATCCGTCCCAATCCGGCGTGAAATCGTACTCCACCCAGGGCACGTTGCTGGGGGCTGCTTCTCCCAGATCATCGGCCCGGGTTTCCCAGCACTTGCCGCTCAAGAACGCGCCCGCAAAACATTGCGCGTCATAGGACCCGCCTTGCAGCCGGGGGTAATAGCTCATGCTGCTCTGCCCGTAAGTGGGGAAAGGATGGGGCCGGATATAAGAATCGTTGGAGCCTCTATTTCGGCGCTGAATAACCCAAAAGCCCTGGCCCGAGGCGCGCTTGTCGAACTCCCAGCCGTGCAGCGGCACGTCGGCGGAGTATAATTCGGCTTCATGCACCAGGTAATGATCCCCATCCGATTCATAAGAGTTGGGCGCAAGCCCGCAAATATTGTTAGACGCCTCCAGGGTTCCGCTATCGTCATACCAGAAGGTATCGCTGCCCCGGTAATCCAGGGGATTAAAATCGCCGTTCAGCGGATAGGGGTTGTCCATTACTTCTGCTGGATTATCATCCAGGCTGTTATCTTTTACCCAGCAGCCGTAACAGTTGGTTTCAAACTCCATCGAGCCGGAGACATCAAACACCACCACCACATCCAGGTTGGTCACGTTTTCGGCGGTGGCCTGATCCGCTACCGGCATCTCGTCGAAGCCAAAGAACTGCATAAAGTTCATATCCACCAACACCTGGCCCGAAACGCGAACTTTGGTGGCCGTGCCATACAGCGCCGAAGAATCGCCCGTGGTGCCGGTGCAATTATCTTTATTTCGAGACGTGACCGCGTTGGTATTGTCCCGTTCCACCGGCTGGTAGGCCATGGTATCGATCACAAAGATGGCGCGAGGCGTATCGCCACCGGCCACGGGAATATAGGTATAGCCGGCGGTGTTATTGGCGGGGCTGATGGAGACAATGGCGTTGGGATCATAGATGCCGCCCTCTCCAATATTGGCCAGCGGCGCCGCCGCCGCGCCCGAGGTGGGATCGGCCACGCAGCCGCGCACCCGGATCTCGGTATCCACGCCCGGCTGATAGCCGTTGAGTTCAATATACTCGATGGCCCGGGCAATGGTTTCGCCCTCAAACGGCAGTTCCACCACCGCGGCCAGCGTGGCCGCATCGGTGGTGCGGCTGACCCGCACCCGCTCGATGTAGACCAGGCCCAGATCAAGCGCCAGGCCCAGCATGGCAATAAGCCCTAAAAAGGCAAAGGCAATAATAACAATGCTTTGCCCTTTTTGGGCCTGAAACTTATGCCAATGAAAGGTTTTGAAACGATTCCAATAATTTCTTAACATCAGATTACCTCCAGTTTACAAACAACACCTGTATCTTCTCAATGTCTCGGGGAACGAGGTCTGAGCCTGTCGAAGACCGTTGGTTTCGACAAGCTCAACCAACGGCAAGCTCAACCAACGGCAAGCTCAACCAACGGCAAGCTCAACCAACGGCAAGCTC
>CAZTFF010000064.1:0-27873 GCA_964612485.1 uncultured Caldilineaceae bacterium | reverse complement strand
CTCTAACACTCACTATACCCGCACTCGTGGCACTTCTTACACCCCTCGATGTGCAGCAGGGTGGCCTGGCCGCAGCCGGGGCAGAGATCGCCTTTGAGGGCGAGTTTGAGCTGCACGCTTTCGCCCTCGTCGGGCAGGCCGGGCAGGTCGCCGGTGGGGCTGATGCCCACGTGCTCGGCCAGGACCTGGGCCAGGGCGTCGGGCATGCTCATCACCCGGTTTTTGCCAAAGCCTTGCGCCCGGCCCGAGCCGATGCCGCGCAGTTGGGCCACAATGTCCTGCACTCGCTCCTGCGGGCTGAGGGGGCTGGGCATGCGCAAGATCAGGCTGACCAGGCGGCCCAGGCCCTCGGCGTCGGCGGCCACATCGCTGCCGGCCTTGCCCACGTTGATGAACACCTCAAAGGGCTGGTGATCGCCCTCGCCGTTGGCGTTGATGGTGATGTAGGCCGTGCCGATGGGCGTATTTTTGCGGTAGGTGTTGCCGTGCAGCGTGCCGGGCCGCACCCGCCATTGGGGTTCGGGCGGTTTGGGTGGGGCCTCTTCTTTTTTCTCTTCTTCCCGGCTCAACACTTGTTCGCTGCGGGAGCCGTCGCGGTAAATGGTGCCGCCTTTGGCCCCCAGCTCGTACATCAACTCGTACAACTCGCGGGTTTGGTCTACGCTGTAGTTGTTGGGCGTATTGCAGGTTTTGCTGATGCTGGAATCTACCCAACGCTGGATGGCGGCCTGCGCCCGCACGTGCTCTTCGGGAGTCAGGTCCATAGCCGTGACAAAATAGTCGGGCAGGGGTTTATCGGGATGGGCCGTGACCCATTCGTCGTACACCGTCACCCGTTCCTCGTGGGTTCCCATGCGCCCGGTGCGGTTGAATTTCCAGAAGTAGAAGGGTTCGATGCCGGTGGAGGTGTTGACCATCGTGCCGGTGGTGCCGGTGGGCGCTTGCGTCAGCAGCGTGACGTTGCGGATGCCTTTATCGGCCACCGCCTCGCGCACAGCGTTGGGCATGCCGCGCATAAAGCCGCTTTGCAGGAACTTTTCGGCCTCAAATTGGGGAAACGCGCCCTTTTCGGCGGCGGTGTCGGCGGAGGCCAGGTAAGCCTCGGTGGCGATGAATTGGTACAGTTTATCCAGAAAATCCACGCTCTCGGCGCTGCCGTAGCGGATCTTCAGCCGGATCATCATCTCGGCCAGGCCCATGGTGCCCAGCCCCACCCGGCGCTCGCTGAGCTGCTGCTGTTTGTTTTCATCAAAAAAGTAGGGGGTGCTGTCGATGACATTATCCAGGAAACGCACCGCGTAACGCACGCCCCGGCTCAAGTTATCCCAATCTACCTGGCCGTCCTTCACAAATTTAGCCAGGTTCAGCGCGCCCAGGTTGCAGACGCCCCAGGCCGGCAGGCCCTGCTCGCCGCAGGGGTTGGTGCAGAGAATGGGGGCAAAATACCAGGAGTTGCTCAATTTATTGTAGCGTTCCACAAAAAAGACCCCCGGCTCGGCGCTGGCCCAGGCGCTTTCGATGATGCAATTCCACACCTCCCGCGCCTTCACGGTTTGATGCACCACCACCGGCTTGCCGGCGGCCTGCCAGGCGGCCAGGTTGCCGTCCCAGGTTTCGTCGTAATCGGGATAGGTGGTATCCGGGAAGACCAGGTCCCAATCGGCGTCGGCCTTGACCGCTTCCATAAAGTCGTCGGTGATGCCTACGCTGATGTTGGCGTTGGTGATGCGGCCCATTTTGCGCTTGCTGTTGATGAACTCCATCACATCGGGGTGCCACACGTTGAGGATCAACATCAGCGCGCCGCGCCGCGAGCCGCCCTGCTCGATAAGGCCGGTGACAAAGCTGTATAGCTCGCCCCAGGAGACCGAGCCGCTGGAGCGGCCGTTCACGCCTTTGACATAGGCGTGGTGCGGGCGCAGGCTGGACAGGTTGATGCCCACCCCGCCGCCGCGCGACATAATTTCGGTCATCTGGGTCAGGGTGTCCATAATGCCGCCGCGGCTGTCTTCTGGGCTGGGAATCACGTAACAGTTGTAGTAGGTCAGGTTTTGGTCGGTGCCGGCGGCGGTCAGAATGCGCCCGCCGGGCACAAATTTCCACTCGTCCAGCAGCCAGCGGAAGTTATCGGCCCATTCTGCCTGTTTTTCGGGCGTGGCTTCGATGCCGGCCATGCCCCGGGCCACCCGGTCGATCATTTGGGCGGGGTGGGTTTCCAGCGGTTTGTCGATATGTTGAACGGGCCGTTCCACGATCTCGCCGTCTTTCAGCTCGATGGAAACCTGGCCATCGTTGCGGGCCGTGACCGTGCCGATTTCCCGCTGGCCGGTTTCCAGGTTGACGGCCACAATCACGGTATCGCCCGGCGCGATGGTTTCTTTGGCCCCATCTTTTAGGGCGTAGCGATCTAAAAAGATTTTCTCGCCGAGCGGGTGTAGATTATTTTTACCGTCTATAGGCCGCCCATTGGCCGGACCTGACTGGGGGGTTCCATTGGTTTGAACGGTTTGTGTTTTTTTTGTGGTTTTGATGGTCATATGCCCCTTTCTCCCTAACTATGATAGATTGATTAGCGTCATTTTGCGGGTTTCTCTAAGCTCAATACCTTCCAAATAAGCGTATCGGACATGTCATTCTGAGGCCGTAGGCCGAAGAATCCCTATGGTAGTACGATGAATAGTTAAGTCTATGGCCCATACCAAGTTGTTTGTTATCTTTTTCCAAAGAATCTCATTTTCTAACCACAGTTCGAGGGATTCTTCACTCGCTATGCTCGTTCAGAATGACATGTTATTTGAAAGTATCTCTACGCCTCGCCTTCTATCGGCAGTGGTATCTGATTTCTCAACTCTTCCTCCCGGCGTTTGCGGGCCTGCAACTGCTCGATCTCTTCGGCCATAAAAGTAACATCGCGGAAGCGCCGGTAAACGGAGGCGTAGCGCACGTAGGCCACATCGTCAATATCTTGTAAATGGTCCATTACCAACTCGCCAATTTGCTGGTGGCTGACCTCGCTTTTGCCCAGCGCGTACAGGGCCGCTTCGATTTCCCGGGCCGCACCCTCAATGGCCGCGCTGGAAACGGGCCGTTTGGAACAGGAAATGCGCATGCTTTTAACCAGTTTTTCCTTGTTGAACTCCTCGCGCCGCCCGTCTCGTTTGATGACCAGCAGGTTCATACTGGCAATGCGCTCGTAGGTGGTAAAGCGCTGGTGGCACTGGTCGCACTCGCGGCGGCGGCGAATGCCGTCGATCACTTCGCGGGTGTCAATCACCCGGATAGAATTACTGGATGCGCCACAAAATGGACATTTCATTGAAATCCTCTTTTCTGGCCTGCGTTTGACATAAGAAAAGGTGACAAGGTCAAAAAATAGCCGATGTCACCTGTGGGCGGCAGGCGTCAAGGCCCACTTAACCTAGCTGAAAATAACAAAAATAACAGTTTGGATGTATACCTGGGGGGAATAGGAGTGGTGAAACAGGCAATTCAGCCACCCATTGCCTTTACGCCGATCATTCTGTTTGAATACGTGCCAACAGCGCTTCATTATTTCCCACTCAACATAAAAAAGAGTTATAAGCCACAATATATAGTGGTAGTACCGGTAACTATACAATATCTTGTATCAAAAGCAAGTCAAGTATACCGCTTTTTGGGATATTTTTCAAGGGGATTTCTAGAACTTAACCTTAAAAAATGGATAGAGTAGGACACCCGTGCTACGCCATACGGAATACGGAGTACTTATTGCGTATTTTATGATCGCAGCAACGATTCCAAAATCCAGATGGCGGCGTTTTTGTCCAGGGGACTGTTGTTGTTGCCGCACTTGGGGCTGTAGATGCAGCTGGGGCAGCCGTCGTCGCAGGGGCAATCTTTCACCGCGGCCAGGGTGGCTTCCCACAACTCGGTGAGCAGGCCAAAGCCGGATTCGGTGATACCCACGCCGCCGGGATAGCCGTCGTAAATAAAAATCTGGGGGCGTTCCGTATCGGGGTGCCGGGGAGTGGACAGCCCGCCAATGTCCCACCGGTCGCACATGGCAAAAAGGGGCAGCAGGCCGATGGCAGCGTGTTCAACCGCGTGCAGGCCGCCCATAAAATCCCAACCGCGCCGGGCCAGGTGCTGCGCCCAATCGAAAGGCACATCCCACCACAGGGCGCGGGTTTCAAAGGTGTTGACCGGCATTTCCAGCGGGGTTTCGCCTAAATTGGCCTCGCTGAATTGGCGGACCCGCTTGTAACTGACCACCTGCTGCGTGACCCGCACCGGCCCCCAAAACACAGTAGACATTTTAAGCCGTTTGTGATGAATGGAGCGGATAATATGGATGTCGCTTACCTCGCGGGTTTGGGTGTAGTAATCAAGGCGCGCGGGCACCAGCACGGCGTGGCCCTTTTGCAGGTTCAGATCCGTCACCAGGTAACTTTCGCCCTGGTGCATATAAACCGCGCCGGGATGAACCCGGCTGTAGGCCGAGACCTCGTCCATTTCTTCCAACCGCTTGAACTTTTTGCTGCCGTCCACCAACGCCACCGGTTTGCCGCCAATACTGCGGATATTGACACTATCGGCGGGGTAGCCCTGGCCCCGGTAGAACCACTTGTCCCGGTCGGCCTCGTAGCTGACCAGCCCTCGTTTTTCCAGATTGACCATCGCTTCCACAAAGCCGTGGCCAAAATGTTCTTCGTCCGCCGGGGTCAGGGGCAACTCGTGCGCGGCGCAGGGCAGGTGCTGTTCCAGCACGTACACGTTGCCGGGATCAATGAGGGCATGTTCGTGGGGCCGGCCAAAAAGCTGGGCCGGGTGGTTCATAAAATATTGATCCAGTGGATTGTCCAGCCCCACCAGCACGGCCAGCGAGCCGTTGGTGCTGCGTCCCGCCCGCCCGGCTTGCTGCCACAGGCTGGCCACCGTGCCGGGATAGCCCACCGAAACCGTAGCATCCAGATCGCCCACATCCACCCCCAACTCCAGGGCCGAGGTGGCGGTAACGCCGATGTATTGGCCGTGAAACAGGGCTTGCTCAATTTCGCGGCGCTGTTCCGGCAGATAGCCGGCCCGGTAAGAGGCTACACGGTCTTTGAGGGCGGGGTCGGTGCGGTCCAGCGTCTGGCGGGCGTAGTTGAGAATGAGTTCGGCCACCACCCGCGCTTTGGTAAAGGTGATGTTGCGGATGTCCTGCCGGGCCATTTCGGCAAACAGGTTGGCGGCCTCGCCGTTGGCGCTGCGGCGGGCGCTTTTCTTTTGATCGAGAAAAGGTGGATTCCAGAGGGCAAATTGCTTGGGCGCGCGCGGCGAGCCGTCGTTATTGACCACCACCGGCTGGTGGCCGGTGAGCCGCTCGATATGCTCGCCGGGATTGGCAATGGTGGCCGAGCAGCAGATAAAATGCGGCTCGCTGCCGTACATTTGGCACAGCCGGGTCAAGCGCCGAAAGACGGCGGCCACGTGGCTGCCAAATACGCCCCGGTAGATGTGGGCTTCGTCGACCACCACATATTTTAAATTTTTCAAGAATTGACCCCAAAGGGCATGATTGGGTAAAATACCTATGTGCAGCATATCGGGATTGGTGAGGATGATGTGGCCCTCCCGCCGCAGCCGCGCCCGGCTGCGCTGCGGGGTGTCACCATCGTAGGTGCCAAAGCGGGGAATAGGGATCGCCGGCCCGTTTGCTCTGGATTGGGCGGCGGTTTTGAGATGCTCCACCATATTTTTTAGCACGCGCAGTTGGTCTTGCGCCAGGGCTTTGGTGGGGAAAAGGTAGATGGCCCGGTTTTGGGCGTTCAACAAAATCGCTTCCAGGGTAGGGATGTTGTAGCACAAGGTTTTGCCGCTGGCCGTGCCTGTGGCCACTACCACATCCCGGCCCTCTCGAACGGCGTCGATGGCTTCAGCCTGGTGAATGTATAGGCGCGGCGTACCGCTGGCCTTGATGGCTTCAACCAGCGGACGCAACAGGGGTCGGTTTAAGGATTGGTACTGCGCGCGACGCGCCCCAATGCGCTGCACGTGCGAGAGTTGGTCTTGATAAAAACTTTGTTGTTTGAGATGCTTGATAAATTTGGTGGGCTGCATATTTTTCTACGGGCGGTATTGGCCGGTTGATGAAATTCTACCACAGCCGCCGCAAAAGGCGAAGTAGCCTCATAGCATCAAGGTACTGTTGGCGTAATCTGTTTTTATGGCTACAATGTTTATTAATATTATCACGATGTGATAGTTTGCCGTCAGGAGTTCTATGTCAGGACAATTGATACTTGTACTCGGTCTGGGTGGATTACTGTTCTTACTGCTTCTGGGTGGAATCTTTATTTTTCTCCGGCGACGAGCAGCCCCAAAAAAGCCTCCGCCTAGAAAAGCAGGGCCTAAACAAAAGGGTCAGCGCCGCAAGCGTCCCTCGGCCATGCGCGGCGATCAACCTGACGCTACTGCATCAGGCAAAGCAGCGCCCCAACCAGGGCCCCAACCAGGGCAGTCTACGGCCTCCTCCCCTTCATCTGAACGCTCGGAACGCCCTGAACCCTCTGCCCCGTCTCCTGCGGCCCCGCCCCAACCGGCAGCGCCGCCCGCGGCATTGCCAGCTCAACCTGCTGCTCCCTCATCTTCAACGGCCGGCCCCAGCCCAATTGGGGATAGGGCGGTGTCGGGCGATAAGATCCGCATTTTGGTTGTTGATGACAATCCCGATACCCGCGAAAATGTGAGCCGCCTGCTCTATTTTGAAGAGGACCTGGAAGTCATTGGGCAGGCTGTCAACGGGCGGCAGGGTATTGAAATGGCCCTCGAACACAAACCGCATATCGTGCTGATGGACATCAACATGCCGGATATGGACGGCATTGAAGCCACCGAAAAAATGTCGGTTGATACGCCTTACAGTCAGGTCATCATTATGTCGGTGCAGGCGGAGCAGCATTATATGAAACGCGCCATGGCCGCCGGCGCGCGGGATTTTCAGCCCAAACCTTTTACCTCGAATGAGTTGATCAGTTGTATCCGGCGGGTTTATGGCATGGGGCGGCCTATCTATCAAAAATTGGAGGCCGCCGAACAGTCCAAAGCGCAGATGGCGGCGGCCAGGCCAAGCAAAACCAAAAAAGTAATTGCTGAAGGGGATGCGCCGGTTATCGCCGTGTATAGCCCCAAAGGCGGCGTGGGTACATCGGCGATTGCGGCCAGTTTGGCGGTAGCCTTGCAGCAGCATCGGGGAGAAGCCGTGTTGATGGACGCCGATTTACAGTTTGGCGATATTTCCGTCAACCTCAATACCCGGCCCCAGCGGACGATGACGGATATGGTTCATAACGGCGAACTTGATATTGAATTGTTGTCTGATGTGGTTCTGGCCCACGATACGGGCCTGAAACTTCTGTTGGCCCCGCCGGAGCCGCAATTAGCCGATATGATGATGCCGGATATGGTTACGGACATCATCAAAGAATTAAAAAACCTGTTCAAGACAGTGGTGATTGATACAAACAGCCGGTTAGATGATGTAACCCTGGGGGTATTGGAAGTAGCCGATTATGTGCTGGTTGTCACCGTGCCGGAACTGCCGGCGATCAAAAGCGCGAAATTATTTTTAGAGTTGACGGGACAGCTTGAGTTTCCACCGGAAAAGGTGGGCGTGCTGGTTAATCGCTCTAACGAACCCGGCGGGGTCCGGCCGGGGCAAATTGCCAAAGTTTTAAAATTGGAAAAACAACCTTACCTGGTGCCCGATGATTCCCGGTTGTATCTGGCGATGTATAAAGGCATGTCGGTGATTCAACAAGACCCTAACGCGCCTGCATCGCAAGCCATTAAACAGATGGCCCAAACCTTGTGGCAGCAATTGGCCGAACCGGAACCCGAGGATGATGAGGGTGTGCCGGCTAATGTGGTTGCCTGAAACATTGATCTTATGACAAAGTCCCTCTGGCAGCAGAGGGACTTTTTTGTTTAGAAGACTCAACGTCTTAAGAATTGATCGGCTCGCTCTCTTACAAATGGAGGCGCGTTGGGGTCTTGAGCCAATTCCCGCAGTTCCTGTCTCGCTTCTTGCCGGTTATCCTGTTTGAACTGGTAAATAGCGTGGGCTAAACGGGCTTCGGGATGGTTGGGGTCTATGGCCAGGGCCTGATCGATGGCCTCTTTGGCCGCCTCATCCTCATCCATCATCAGGTACGAGAGGGCCTGGCCCGCGTAGGGCAGCGCCGATTCCGGGATTAAGTTTTCTGCCTGAGAAAAGGCGTCTAACGCTGCTTCAGGATCATTATTACGCAGGTTATCTTGTCCTTGCCGCATAAGCCCCACTGCTTCTTGAAATTCCGGGCTGTCAGGATCGACGCCGGGCGGAGCCGGCAATTGCCCAGGCTGTTCCGCTTGCCCTGCCTGCGGCGCGGGTGGGGGTGGATTTTGCGGCCCGCGTCTCAAGAGGAGTATGCCAATCAAAATAGCCATCACCAGCAGTATCACCAGCCCGCCTCCACCGGCCCATACCCACCAAGGCGTTGGCGCGCTTTTTTGGGTGCTGAGCGTGGTGGGTTCTTCCGGGCGGGGTTGCGGTGCGGGGGGCGGTATTTGTGCCGGTGTAACTTCCGGGCCACCCTGCCCATCCAAAGCTGTTTCTACTGCCTCCAGTAAATCTTTGGCCGATGGATAGCGATCTTCCGGGTTTTTAGCCAGCGCCTTGAGCAGCATCCGTTCAACCTGGGGCGTAATTTCAGGATTAACGGAACTGGGCGGTGGCAGCGGTGTATAAATGTGGTCGTGCACGGTGGCAAAGGGCGTATCGGCGCTAAACGGAACCCGCCCGGTGAGCATCTCGTACAAGATCACGCCCAACGAGTAAATGTCGGTGCGGCCATCCAGCTCTTTGACACCCTGGGCTTGTTCCGGGCTGATGTATTGGGGCGTGCCCACCATCATATCCTGCGAGAGCGTGCTTTCGCCGGCTTCCATAATGCGGGCCAGGCCAAAATCGGTCACAAAAATCGAACCGTCGTTGGTCATCATAATATTGCTGGGTTTGATGTCCCGGTGCAAAATACCCTGGTCATGGGCGTAGTGCAGGGCGGAACACACCGGCCGGATGATGTGCAGGAGCTGGTCAACCGGCATAATTTGTCCATCCATCTGTGTTTTGAGCGTATCGCCCTCTACATAGCGCATCACCAGGTATGGCTCGCCGTTGTGTTCGTTAAAATCGTGGATGGGAATGATATTGGGATGTTCCAATTTAGCCACAATACGAGCTTCCCGCTGAAAGCGTTCAAAAAATTGGGGATTGCCTTTGAACATAGCGTGCATCACTTTGATGGCTACATATCGGTCCAGGGCGGGCTGGTAGGATTTGTACACAGTGGCCATACCGCCGCTGCCAAGCTGTTCTGTAATCCGGTAGGGGCCAACGTTTTCACCAGGCGAAATTGTCATCGGTTTTATGCCTCTCTTTGAAAATAGCGAATTCTTAGTAGACAAACCCTATCATACCAGATAGACCCTATCATACCAGATAGACCCTATCATACTATAGACGTGTTAACTTTTCAACATGCAAATGTAACCAACTTGTAAAAAAGGGAGCCATGATGTTAAAAGCAATCATTTTTGATGTTGGCGGGGTGCTCATTCTGACCCGAAGCAGAATAGGGCGGGAAAAATGGGCCGCCCGCTTTGGTATGGACAGCCGGGCCTTTGAGGATTTTATTTTTTCCGGCGAGTCGGGCCGGCAGGCGCAGTTGGGACAAAAAACCTACGATGCCCATTGGGCCTGGGTTGGCCGCCATTTTGAGTTGAGTGATGCAGAAGTAGCCGAAATGCGCCGCGATTTTTTTGCCGGCGATGTAATGAACGAACCGCTGGTGGCCTATGTGCAGCGATTGCGGGCCGCGGGCTACAAAACCGGCATCTTAAGCAATTTTGCCGATGACGCCCGCCCGGTGTGGCGCGATGTCTATCCGTTTATTGAACATTTTGAAGGCATTGTTATCTCCAGTGAAGTGGGATTGATGAAACCCGATCCCCGAATCTATCACCTCGCGGCTGAAAGTGTGGGGGTGGACGTAACCGAGGCTCTGTTCATTGATGATTTCAGTGAAAATGTAAAGGCTGCGCGCCAGGTGGGAATGCAGGCCCTTCATTTTGACGATCCAGATATTGCCCAACAAAAATTGGTAGAGAGGACGGGGATTGTTTAAGTTTTTGTTGAAATAGCCATACCATCTCTTTAATTGCGTGAGCCATCCGGCAACTTTGGAAACTGCCCGCCTTTTTTACATTTTGTCTAACTTTTCTTACAGACAATCCAACGTATATTTGATAGAATCACAATCGTGATGTAAGAATAATAAAGGAAGAAAGCAATGCCGGATAGTGCTTGGCCTGGTCCAATGGTGGAAGATTGCGCTATTTTGATTTTAGGAAATCATACCTCCTATTCTCTTAAACAGAAGTTAGCCGGCTATGGCTGCGACGTACAATTAAGTACGGGTCTTAAATCCTTGCATCTTGAAACTCAGGAAGAACATTATTTTGATTTAATTGTGCTTGATCTGGATCACCTGTCGGAAGATGGCGCGCTTATTGGCCAAAAATTAAAAACTGAACCTGAATTAAACGGAATTCCGATTGTTTTATTGTCAACTGATCAACACATCTACCAAACCATCAGGGATTTAAATATGCAGGTTCCTGTCTATTGCCTTTTTAAAGATGCCTTTCTGGATGTACGGTTGATCAGGCTCATTGAAGAAATCAACCACGTTTTTTATCGCTATTTTTAAGAGCTTCAACTGCTGTACGTGAACTAACGCCAGTCTTTTGGACTGGCGTTTTTTGCGTAATAGTGATTTAATCAGTTAAAATTTGCGTAATTTTTTCGAGGCAAAAAATGACCCCGTACAAAGAAATGGAAGGACACGTATTTTACCGCCGCACGGCGTTTGACCACCCCGTAATTGCCTACGGAAAGGGCATTTATCTGTATGATACCGCCGGCAAACGATACATCGATGCCTCCGGCGGGCCGGTGCTGGTGAATATCGGCCATGGTGTCAGCGAAGTGGTTGAGGCAATGGCGCAGCAGGCGCAAACCGCCGCCTATGTCCACGCCACGATGTTTACCAGCCAGGCGTTGGAAGATTATAGCACCGTCCTGGCCGAAGTGACACCGCTGGAAAATCCCCGCTTCTTCTATTTGAGCAGTGGTTCCGAAGCCGTGGAAACCGCGCTCAAATTTGCCCGGCAGGTGCAGGTAGACCGGGGCGAGCCGGAGCGGTATCAAATCATTTCTCGCTGGCACAGCTACCACGGCACCACGCTGGGCACATTGGCCGTGAGCGGGCGGCCCGGCATGCGCCAGTTGTACCAGCCGATGCTGATGAATACGCCCCACATTGATCCGCCCTACTGCTATCGCTGCCCCTTTGCTTTAACCTACCCGGATTGTGGGTTGCGCTGCGTCCACGCTTTGGAAGACGCCATCAAACTCAACGGCGTGGAAACCATTGCCGCCTTCATTGCCGAACCCATCAGCGGCGCCAGCCTGGCCGCGGTGGTGCCCCCGCCGGAATATTGGCCCTTGATTCGCCAAATCTGCGATGCGTACGGTATTTTGCTGATTGCCGATGAAGTGATGACCGGCCTGGGCCGGACCGGCGCGTGGTTTGCCATCCAACGCTGGGGTGTAGCGCCCGACATCATCACCGTGGCCAAGGGCGCGGGCGGGGGATATTTCCCGTTGTCGATCACCGCCGTTAAAACAACCGATGTGCAAACTATCCGCGCCGGCCATGGCGATTTTGCCCATGGCGGCACATTTTCCCACCACGCGGTGGGAGCCGCAGCGGGACTGGCCGTATTACACTATATCCAACAGCATGATCTGGTGGAAGCAGCCAAAGTTCAAGGTGAGAAATTAGAGAAAAAATTACGGGCCGCCCTGGACGAGCATCCCCACGTGGGCGATATTCGCGGCCAGGGTTTGATGTGGGGCCTGGAGTTTGTGGCTGACCGTTCCACCAAAGAACCGTTCCCGACCAACCGAGGCTTAGCCAAAGCCATTGCCGATGCCGCCTTTGAACGAGGCCTGATCGTTTATCCCAGCAGCGGCAACGCCGATGGCCGGCGAGGCGACCAGATCATGATCGCCCCGCCGTTGGTTGTATCGGATGAGCAGTTGGATGAGATTGTGGGGCTGCTTGTTGAAACGGTGAACGCCGTCACATTTTGACGTTTAAATTGGGCAACCGCAAGAAGTGTCAACCGCATAGAGAAATGGGGTAAAATTGAGGTAAATCGACGCAATGAACGTCAAGAGAATCAGACAGGGGTGTGTTATCCTGATGGCAGTGAACGATACTTTTAATAAATCAGGAGAGCATCATGCAAACTTCATCGCAACAAACGTTCAAAATTTTCCCTGTTGGTTATGTGCGGCGCGATAACGGCAAAACGTATATCGATATTTTGCCCGAATTTACACCCGCGCTCAAAGAGTTGGAGCAGTTCAGCCACGTTCAGGTATTCTGGTGGTTCAGCGAGTTCCAGGACGATGACTACCGGGCCATTACGCAATCGGAGCACGCGCCGTACGATGCCCCGGTGCTGGGCGTGTTTGCCTGCCGGTCGCCGGTGCGGCCCAACCCCATCGCCCTGACCCCGGCCAAAATTGTCCAGATTGATCATGAGGCCGGGCGGGTTGAGATCAACAATATCGATGCCTATGATGATACGCCGGTCATCGATCTGAAAGCCTATATTCCGGTTTCTGATCGGGTCAAAGATGTTGCTGTAGCCCCCTGGGCCGAAGAATGGCCGGAATGGCTGCCGGAGGAAGGCTTGGGAGTAGAAGATTGATTCTGGTTCCAGGTAGGGGCGAATGGCCATTCGTCCCTACGATAGTTGTTACATATTGACTTACTTTATTTTACCAACGGAGATAGTTCACCATGTTAAACCCATCCACCTCACAACCCACCCGGCCCTCGCAGCGCATTTTGGCGTTGGATGCGCTGCGCGGCTTTGCCATTTTGGGTATTCTCATCATGAACATCCAAAGTTTTGCCATGATCGAAGCCGCGTATTTCAACCCCACCGCTTACGGCGACTTGACCGGCCTCAACAAATGGGTCTGGATCATCAGCCACATGCTGGCCGATCAAAAGTTCATGACGATTTTTTCGCTGCTGTTTGGCGCGGGCATCATCTTGTTCACCACCCGCGCGGAGGCCAAAGGCGCCGGTTCGCTCAAGCTGCATTATCGCCGTACCTTGTGGCTGCTGGTCATCGGGCTGCTGCACGCCTACCTGCTGTGGTCGGGCGACATTCTGGTGCCGTACGCGCTTTGCGCGCTGCTGGTGGTGCTGTTCAGAAAATGGTCGCCCACGGTGCTGGCTCTGGTGGGGCTGGGGGTAATTGCGATTTCTTCGCTGCTTTACTTCTTCTTCCACATCTCCATCCCTGCTATGCCGCCGGAAGCGTATCAGGGTATGCTGCAAAGCTGGCAGCCTTCGCCGGAAGCAATCAACCACGAAGTTGCCGCCTTGCAGGGAGGCTGGCTGGAGCAGATGTCGGTGCGGGTGCCGGCGGCGTTGACCATGCAGCTTTTTGTGTTTTTCATTTTCTTCTTCTGGCGGGCCGGCGGATTGATGCTGGTGGGGATGGCGCTGTACAAATGGCGAGTTCTCACCGGTGAACGATCCGGGCAATTTTACACCTGGCTGGCCGTCCTGGGCCTGGGATTGGGCTGGGTTCTGGTTGGGTATGGCGTTGACCAGAATTTTGCGGCCAACTGGACAATGGAGGCGGCCCGCTTTGGCGGGTACCAATACAACTATTGGGGCAGCCTGCTGGTGTCCGTCGGATACATCGGGATCATCATGCGGCTGTGCCAATTGCCTGTATTTGCGCCGGTGATGGACGTGCTGGGTGCGGTGGGCCGCATGGCGCTGACCAATTATCTGCTGCAAACCCTTATCTGCACTACCATTTTTTACGGCCACGGCTTGGGCCTGTTTGGTCAAATGGAGCGCATTGGGCAGGTAGGGGTAGTGTTGGGCGTATGGGTGTTCCAACTGGTTGTCTCGCCGCTGTGGCTGCGTTACTTCCGTTTTGGTCCGGCAGAATGGCTGTGGCGCTCCCTCACCTATTGGCGGCTCCAGCCGATAAAAAAAGTGAAAGCGGCGGCATCTGTAGAAGCAGCCGGTGCTTGAGCCAATGCAGTTACAATTCCCTTCAAGGAAATCGGAATTTCCTTGAAGGGAATTTTTGTCTTGTTTACGTTTTTCTTGGGTCGATTGCCAAAAGGGGCATTATTCCCTAACCCGAACAAGCCGGAGCCAAACAGGTTTTGGCGCGAAAATTTTTGCATATAAAACAAGATTTTCATGGGTTAGGCTATATTCCGATAGTTGCCTGTTTGCGCGGGGAGTATTGTTATGGAACCAACCATCATTGAAAAAGGCCGCATCATTTTGATGGGCGTTAATTTTTTTGGCGATCCCTTTGGCATGGCCGGCTGGACCGAAGAGAACGAAATTGGTCGCCTCTGGAAACGGCTGGAAGCCTTTTTGGGCCGGCATCCAGGCTGCATGAAAAATGTGAAGCAGAGGGGCGTGGGATATGAAGTATGGAGTTCTGATGAGGAGACGGCGGCCAAAGGCCAGTTTGATATTTTTGTGGGACTCGAAATAGAGAATCTGGACGAGGTGCCGGTTGAATTGTTGGTCAAAATACTTCCCTCCACCAAATATGCGGTGTTCACCTTTCAGGGTGAAGAGATCACCTCGGATTGGCCCCAACAGATTTACCAGGAATGGCTGCCCGCTTCCGGCTATGAGCCGGCCTACCAATATAATTTCCAATATTATGATGAGCGCTTCAAGGGGGTTGATAACATTGCGGAGTCGATCATTGATGTGTACGTGCCCGTAAAGTAGGTGGATGCCTCCATGTCGCAACTTGGCGCTATGCACCAGGCAATTGAATTTATCGAGACCCACCTGCAAGAAGAGATCGCCGTGGCCGATATGGCCGCAGCGGTCTCCTATTCGTTGTACCATTTTTGCCGGGTATTCGCTCAGACGGCGCATCACAGCCCGTACGATTATTTGATGCGGCGGCGATTGTCGGAAGCGGCGCGGGAACTGGTTGAAACCGACAAAAAGATCACCGACATTGCCTTCGATTACCGGTTCAACAGCCCCGAAACCTTTGCCCGCGCTTTCAAGCGGATGTTCGCCACCCAGCCCAGTCGCTGGAAAAAAACGCGCTGCCTCCCGCCCCATTGTTTGCTGCCTCCCTTCAGCCGGGCCTATTTGGAACACATCAACCGGGGCGATTTTCTCAAGCCGGTGTTGGCCCAGAAATCCACGCTGCACCTGGCCGGTTTGATGACGCTGGTGCAGGTTGGCATGCTGAATCCCGTGGCTGAACTTTGGGAGTTATGGAGAGAGATCGGGCAGAAAAACGCTTTGGGAGAGAAATATTACGGCGTGGTTTGGTATCCCCCAGGCCGGCAGGACAGCTTTTTTTATATGGCGGCGATAGAAACTGAAACGTCGGACGCGATCCCGCCCGACCTTGTTATAAAAACCGTTCCGGCCTCAACCTATGCCCGTTTTGTGCATTCGGGGCCGTGGTCAACGCGGCAGTTAACGCTCGATTACATCTACCAAACCTGGCTGCCAAAATCGGGCCGGCAATTGGGCGGTCTGATGGAGATTGAACGCTACCCAGCCGGGATTCCACAGTTAGAGGCCGCCCGGCTGGAAAGCAAAATTTATGTTCCGCTGGAATAGAGAAACTTAGTCGCTCTCCCGCCGCAGCCGGCCAATTATCTGGCTGAGGCCGGCAACCACCAACGCGCTTAACAGGATGCCCCACCACAAATTTAATTGCATTTCCACGCTCACCGCGAGTACCCCCAACAACAAGCCGATCCCCATAACGAGACCCAATCGTTGCAGGTGATGTTGTTCCAGGGCGCGTTGCTGTTTCACAGTCTCAAGGCGCGCCAATCGATCCGAGAAATTTCCCAAATCCCACGCAGCCAGCATAGCGGCAAAGCCAACTATCAGCCAGGTTGCCGGCACACCCAGCCATGTGCCGCCCGCCGCCAGGCCCACAAAAATGATAAAGCTTAAATCGATTACCGGCGACCAGCCGCGCCATTGGGCCGCCAGCCATAAGAGTCCGGCCAACATGGCGGCCAGGCTGCCGATTCCGTACAGCGCGTCGGCATTGGGGATGGCCGTATTACCCGTAACGGTCATGGCATAGCTTATAGTTATCACCGTTGTTGCCAAAGCAATGCAGATCAGCGTAAAAAGTTTCATATGTGCGGCACCCGGCTGAGCGCAATGTGCGCGGCTTGTTGGAAGGGGGTGTCAACCTGCCAATCCATCACCTGAATACCCGTGTGCCGCAGTTGGTTGAGCAGCACCTCTCGCTCCAGCCGGGCAATCCGTATCCCCATTCTTACCTCCTCGCTCTCCGACAGTCGTTTTCTCTCAAACTCAACCGGATTGGGGCTGACCACCAGCACCCGGTAGCCGTAGGCATAAAGCTTGACCAGTTCTTCCATATCCTGAGGCAATAGCGGGCTGATAAACACAAGCTGCGAGCGCGCCGGAAAGAGGCGGGTGGGGAGATGTTCCAGTTTTTCAAACACCTGCCCGCCGCCTAACCTGGCTCCGGCCAGGGCGCGGAAAATTTTTTCGCGTTGAACTTTGCCGTAACCGGGAAATGTCCAATCCAACGTTCGGCCATAAATAAACAAGCCCACCCGGTTGCCCGCATTCAAAAAGGCATCGGCCAGGGCGGCTGAAGCGCGAACGTCGTGCTCAAATAACGAGCCTTCAGTTGACACCACATCCGCCTGTTCGCGCGCGTCCAGAATCAAGCCTACATCGGCGACCCGTTCCTGCTGGAATTCGTTGATGAAAAGCGCGTTGGTATGGCGGGCGCTGGCCCGGCTGTTGATCCAGCGCAGCGGGTCGCCGGGCTGGTATTCACGTACGCCAAAAAACTCTACGCCGGAACCGCCCTGCCGGGTGGGGATAGGGCCGGAATAAACCCGCGTCTGCCGGGGGCGGATTTCAACCCGCCGCAGCCGGGTGATTTGGGGCAGAATGAGAATTTCGTCGGGAGCCTCAATCATTTCTTCTTTTTTGAACAGGCCAAAGTGCTCGCCGGCGGTGAGCCGCACGCCGGAAATTTGATGCAGGCCGCGAGTTCCGGTAACGCTGTATTTGAGTTCGATCACAGCATTGGGCGGCAGCGGTACAAGAGTCTGGTGCCGGCCTTCTAAAACGCGCAGCGTGCCGGGCAGTAAATCTTCAACCAGGAGTTCGGCAATATTTTCTCCGCGATTGGTCAGGGTCAGCGTGATGGGAACCGGCTCGTTTTCCGAGATACGGTCGGCCTGCATCTCCCGGACAATCGTGACGTTGAGTGCGGTGGGGCGAGATAAAAAGGCCATCCCGAGGTACACAATCAGCGGGAGGGTCAGCGCCAGCAGCGGCCCGTTTAGCGTGGCCAGGCCCACCACAAACAGCGTGTAGAGAACGAGGCTTACAAACAGGATGTTTTTCACAATTTTTATTCTTCTATCACCGGTACGGCGGTGGCCTGAATAATAGCGGCCATAATTTCCTGGGCGGCGTTTTGTTTCATCCACAGGCCGGGTTCCAGGATCAAACGATGAACCAGCCCCGGTTCGGCGTAGGCTTTCACATCATCGGGGATCACATAATCGCGGCCCGCCAGCGCAGCTTGGGCGCGGGCCAGCTTGAGCAGGGCCAGTGAGCCTCGAGGGCTGGACCCCACCGCCACCCGTTTGTCGCCGCGCGTTTTGTGTACCAGATCAACAATGTATCGTTCAATATCGTTGTGAATAAACACCTCTTCAATCAGGTTTCGCATAGCCAGTAGCTCTTCAGCATTGGTTACTTGATTCAGCGTAATGAGATCGCTGTGGCGTTCGCGCCGCCGCCGCAGAATTTCTTGCTCTTCATCCGGCGCGGGATAACCGATGGCCAGTTTGAGCAAAAAGCGGTCAAGTTGGGCTTCGGGCAGGGGAAAGGTGCCTTCGTACTCAATCGGGTTTTGGGTGGCGATCACAATGAACGGTTCCGGCAGGGGCATGCTTTCGCCTTCCAGCGTAACCTGGTACTCCTGCATGGCTTCCAGCAGGGCCGATTGCGTTTTGGGCGAGGCCCGGTTGATCTCGTCGGCCAGCACGATGTTGGTGAAGAGGGGGCCGCGCCGCAGCACAAATTTGTTTTGTGTGCGGTCGTAAATGTAGCTGCCGGTGATGTCGCCGGGCAGGAGATCGGGCGTAAATTGGATGCGTTTGAAATTCAGGCCCAGCGCGGTGGCAAAGCTTTTGGCCACCAGGGTTTTGGCCAGGCCGGGATAATCTTCCAGCAGAATATGGCCGTTGGCCAGCACAGCGGCCAGAATTTTTTCCAGAGCAGCGCGTTTGCCGACGATGGCCTGCTCAACTTCTTGTATAACGCGATTGCCAATGGTGGCAACGTCAGTTAGTATGATGCTCAAGAGTATCCTCCAAAAATTGTATAACGTGTTCTGGATCAAGGTCCAGGGGGGATGCCTGTTTTTTCAATCCAAATCTCAGGCGGGATTTTTTGTTACCGGCAAAGTGGCTGAACGAGGTCATTCCGGCTTGCAGATAGGTCAGGATGTCGGGCGGTATTTTATCCGTTCCCCGTTCAAGGCGCTGCCGGATTTCATACGGATCAACCCGTTCATTGTTGGCCAGCGCCTCAACAGTGAGTCTTTGTAATTTTTGAGCCAGTTGCCATTGGTAATAGAAATCCTCGTCGGCGCGTTGGAGGGCGGTGGTCCATTTGCCAATCCGTTCCACCCGTCCGGTATCGGGCGGCGGCACGCGGGGCGGCGGCGGTTCTTTTTTGTGCAGGCTACCCAAGGCAACGACCACTATAATCAACAAAAACAACGCCCAGAGGGTCACTTGGGGGATGCTCAAGAAAATTAGCTGCCCAATCCACACCAAATACAGCAATGGTTCGACAATACTTTCTCGCATCAGGCTCTGCAAAAAGAAGGACAGAATGGCCGCCGCTGGCAGGATAATCGCAATTTTTTTCCAATGCTTTTTCATACCAGGTTCTCCCTGGCAGGTGGGGTAGAGCCGGCCGTTGAACCCCCATAAGCGCGGGCAATCGCGTTGAGGCAATCTACAGCTTCTCGTTTGTCCCGTTCACCGGCGGTATGGCTGCCGTACCGAACGCTTTCAAACAGGCGGGTCAACCGCCGGATATAGTCGTCGCTCAGGCCGATGCCGGCCAGATGTTGTTCAAATTCGCGGGGCGTCATGGCTTTTTCCCGGTGGATGTTGCGGCTGTCGCTTAAGACCCGGCTCATATCCCGGTAACAGCGCAGCACCGTATCTTTAAGATCGCTGCCGGCTTCGAGCGTTTTAGCCGCTTGCCCTGCCTCTTGCGCCAGTCGTTGGGCCGGGTCTGCTTGCAATCTTCGACGCCGGCGCTCCCATAACCACCAGCCCATTGCCAGCACCGCCGAGATAACGGCCAGGGTGATGAGGATAACCAGCCATTCCGGCGGTTGGGTGACCGCGTTGGGCAGCGGCGGCGCATCTTGCAAAAAGGAGCCGTCGTAGCCGATTTCGCCCTCATCCCCTCCGCTGTCTTCCGGTTGGGGCACGGTGATCTCCCCATACGCCCAGCCAATGAGCAGCAAGATGAGGATGTAACCGAGCAGCCGCGTAATCATCCGGTTGCGGGCCTGCGGGCGAATAATAAAGGTGATAAGCCAGGCCCCAAAAACCAGCAAAATCAATAACAGAAAACAAGCCTGCCGGAGATCGGTTGCACCGTTGGCGGGGCGGTAGCCGGAAGGGCCGCGTTCGTCGGTTACTTCATCCGGTACCAGGTCGGTCAGCAGCCACACCGGGAACGGTTCGCTGGGGCCGAGGGTGGATTTGTTCAACCCCGCCGCCAGAAGCACCATCGTCAGTAACGTGACGCCCAACAGCAGCAGCGGCCACCGTTTGGTCAATCGACTCATTTTTGCCTCGTATAAGTGCCCATTAATTCCGACTGGCCCAGAATGTGGCCGTCCATGGCTTTGAGCACAGCGTCCTTGGTTGCGCCTTCGGCCAGTTCGAGCCGGGTGTCCAGAGCATATAGTTTGAAGAAGTAGCGATGCGTGCCGCCGGGTGGGCAGGGGCCGCCGTAGCCGGCGCGCTGCCAGCTATTGTTGCCGCCGGTGCTGTTTGGAGGCGGCGCGGCGGCTTCCGGCAGTTGGCGCGTATCGGGGGGAAGATTAAAGAGAATCCAATGATCCCAGGTGCCGACGGGCGCATCGGGATCATCCATAATGAGCGTAAAACTTTGGGTTTCGGCGGGCGGTTCTGCCCAGACCAGCGGCGGGGAAACATCCTGGCCATCACAGGTGTATTTTACGGGAATGGCCGCTTCGTGATCGAAAACCGGGCTGGTTAATTTTAGAGACATCGTTTCCACTCCTTCTGCCGGGGCCGGCGTCTGATTGGAGCCGCCGCAGTCGGCGAGTATGAGGGTCAGTAAAACATAACAAAGAATTGTTCGCATATATACTCAACCCGCTTTCTAGCCCCGTACCGCCGACCAAAAGATGCTTGGCAGCTTCCACGGTGAGGGGGATCGTTCGAATTCAACCAATTTGGGGCCGAGTTCGTGGCCGGTTTTATGAGTTGCAAACCAGACCGGCGTGGGCCAGCATTTGAATGGGGCGCGGATGACCGATTTTTGCGGGCGAGAGAA
The DNA here is from genome assembly GCA_964612485.1 of uncultured Caldilineaceae bacterium. Classification (GTDB taxonomy): domain Bacteria; phylum Chloroflexota; class Anaerolineae; order 4572-78; family J111; genus JAFGNV01. The sequence continues at coordinate 7,072 of CAZTFF010000064.1, read as the reverse complement.
CATCAGCGTATTGTGAACTACGCCTATGCCCGATTGTACATCGTAAATATCGTGTCCGGCAAAACCGCCCCAGGTGGGTGTGCCCAGGCCGTAGCCCACCACGGCCCACTGGTTGAGGGCCACCGTGCCGTACCGCAGGTTGGCCACGGCCCGTTCCACCGCGGCGGCGGTGCCTGCATCTTTGAGCGAGGCCGGGTGAACAATGAGCGTGGCGTTGAGCGTGCCCCACAGCGTATTGTTGGCAAATTCAACCGCCCGGTCAATATAATCCGGCACCGAGGGCGCGTCAAGCGTGGTTTCGGCAAAGACACTGCAAAAGGCTTCGGTGGTAAAGCAAATGTCATCGCTGTGGTTAGGGTCTATCCCGGAAATCAAAGTCCAGGGGAGCTGGCCGTCTACGGCGTAACCAATGCGTTCGGCTTCCGGGTGAGCGGACAAAAAGGCCTGGTAACGCGCTTTAGCGCCGGTATAGTAGGCTTTGCGGGGTGGAATTTGCGCTAACTGTACCCGGGTTTTGCCCAGCAGCCGGTTTCGCAGCGGCCAGCCGGCCTGCTGAATAATGACGCGGGTGGTCAGGCAGTTGAAGCCGGAGTTTACCACCAGCATCGAGGCCAGTTGGGCGGCGTGATAATTCAGGTCAGATTCCTGCCAGGGGCCGGGCACAATAATGACCGGGCTGACATTGCCCAACTCGCCGGTGATACGTTTGTTGAGCAGCGGGCGGCGTTGGGCTTTGCGCGCCGCGCCTCCCGGGCCGGGGCCAAATACAATGGCTTCAAAAGTTTTATCGGAGCCGGTCAGGTGGATTTCTTTAACGTGGGAATGTTGGGTCAAATAGACGCCTTCCGCTACCCCGCCGGAGACCAGTTGTAAAAATCCCGGCTCAATCAGCGGCTGAAATCCTTCTTCGATGATGGGGTCCAGGTAACTGTTGATGGGGTTGCTTTTGTAGACCACTACCTGATCTTCCACAAATAATTTGTAAATAAAATCCGTTGGCCCCAGGCAGGAATAGTTGCCGGCTCCCAGAACCAGAGCTACTTTTCCCGTATGGTTTTTATTTTGATAGATAAGGGCCTGAGTTTGATGAATCTCTTCCCGGCTGATGCCCGGCTCCATCCAGACTTCGGCGCTGATCCCTTGATAGAGCAGCCGGTCGACCAGCGTATCTGGGAAAACTCGGGCGACCACTTGTCCGTTGGCGCGGGTTGTTACCGGCCCCGGAATTTGGGGATGGCCGTATTTTTCAATATCCCGCAGCGATTGCTGGAGGAGCCGTAAATTGTGCAGCACCAGAAACGGCCCGCCCAGCCATTCTTCCAGCGCCGCCGGCTCATTAATGGAAAGCCCTTTAGCCTCGCAGCACAACGAAACCCAGGGTTCGGCCACGGTGGACACGTTTTGGATGAGGTCTTCTAAGATTTCGATGCGTTTGGAAATATCTACCGCAACCCACCGCTCTTTGTTGGCGTGAACCGTGTGAATAGCTGCATCAAGCGTTTGAAACGATGGGGGAGGATGCGTGGTTTGCAAAGAGGGGTAATCCAACGTGCTGAGAGTCATATATCAAATACCTCATTGTAAATGAAAAAGAATGATAGAAATTTTATCGCAAATGAAATAAATAGAGAAAGTGACGAGTGAGAAGTGATGCGTATTGAAATCGTCACTTTTCACTCATCACCCAAATAATTTACCTCTTGAAATAGGATTGAGCAAATATAAGTGGTTTCTTAGATTTCAAACTAGCCCACGCTGTTGTCGATTCTAAAGCCATAACCCCGGACGGTTACGATGAAGTTGTGTTCTTCATCGACATCGGCCAGGCGCTGGCGCAGGCGTCGAACCAGCGCGTCGATGGCATCGTCGGTAACGCCCTCGGCTTCTTCGCCGGGCCAGGCTGCCTCGATCACTTCGGCGCGGCTGTAAACCTTGCCCGGCTCCTCGGTGAGCAGGGCCAGCAATTGGAACTGCTGGCTGCTCAAGGGCGGGCCCATAATCTGGCCGTGAACATACACTTGCCGTTCATCCCGATCAACAAACAGGCCCAACCCGCGCCGGCCCGGCAAGGGAGCGGTAGCTTCGCTGTCTACATAAAGAAGTTCCAGCCCCGGCGCCAATTGGATCACATCGCCATCATTCAAGGGCTGGGGTTTGATGACCCGCTGCCCGTTCAGAAAGACGCCGTTCTTGCTGCCCGCATCTTCCAATACAAATTGCCCTCCCTGGCGGCGCAAAATAGCGTGTTGGCGCGAAATCCAGCGCACCGGAATGCTGATCGCGCAATCCGGCGACCGCCCGATCAAAATCTCTTGTTCGGTGTCGCGCAGCACCCATTGGTCTTTGATCAGATCATCTTCTCGCCAGATCAAGAGCGCCTGCTCAGTTTGTATGTTCTCCATCTAATCCCTCCATCTTGACATCAATTTGAGATTGGGATACTCTTAGGGTCTTGCGTTATGCGTTTTCATTTCTAATGATACTCGCGTATGGTGAGATACTCAAGTATGGTAGCTGTGCGCGGATGGGGAACGCGTGCATCCATACTACGCATCCGGTGGAGGATTCCTTGGCAACAAATCTACATCCCGGTGACATTTTGCGCGAAAGGTATGAAATTGTTGGCTTGATTGGCACCGGCGGCATGGGCGCGGTCTATCTGGCCGACGATACCCGCCTGACCGGGCGGCAATGCGCCATTAAAGAAACGCAGCTATCGCCCGCGCTCAGCGAGGCGGTGGTTACGGCCGCGCGCAAACAGTTTTATCAAGAAGCCTCAACCCTGGCCCGGCTCGATCACCCCGGCCTGCCCAAGGTGAACGATTTCTTTTCTGTTGAGGAACGCGATTATCTGGTAATGGATTATGTGCCCGGCCAGGATTTACTGGAAATTGTTACCAAAACCCACCGGGAAGGCTGTTTTCTCGATCAGATAACCGTGTTGGAATGGATGAACCAACTTTGCAATACCCTGGCTTACCTGCACTCGCGCCAACCGCCGGTCATCCATCGAGACATCAAACCGGCCAATATCAAAATTACGCCGGAACAGCATCTCAAACTGGTTGATTTTGGGCTGGTCAAACCCCTTGATCCCGACGATCCGAATACACTCACCGGGTTGCAGGGCGCTGGCAGCCTGCCCTACGCGCCCCTGGAACAGTATGTTAACCACCTGGGCCACACCGATGCCCGCTCCGATATTTATGCTCTGGGCGCAACGCTCTATCATTTATTGACCGGCGTGCAGCCGGCCGGCGCGCAGGAGCGTTTTCTGACGCCGGAGTCTTTAGCCTCCATTCGAGTCATCAACCCCGATGTTTCCCCCGGCGTGGCCGAAGCGGTGGCGGCGGCGATGGCGCTTCATCCCAAGGATCGCCCTGCGTCCATAGCCGAGTGGCAGCAAATGTTTCGTAGTTCTGTTTTTACCGCGCCCCTTAATTCCCATAACACCGTTGAACAGGAATGGCCCCTGGTTTTACGCGAAAACTGGTGGCTGATCGGCCTGGCGACGGTGCTGCTGGCGGCATCATTGTGGATGACGTTTGGCTAAGTAGAGGTCGATGGTTTTTGTTCACCCCGGCTGTTCAAGCCAGCCGCGATCAGGCTGAACAGAAACACTAATCCCCCCATTGCCAATCGGCTGATAACCGGGCTGGGATTTTCCCACAGCCACACCTCGGGTCGGAGCCAGCCCGCGCCATAAAGCAGGTAGGCCAGCAATCCGCCACTGAGGGCCAGGAGGGCCGTTTTCACCCGTTGCGACAACGGTTTTTTGAATTGCTGTCCCAGCCAAAAGCCCAGCCATCCGCCTAACACCAGACTCCCGATAGTCAACATAAAATCGACGCCGTCAATCGAGCGGAGTTGAGTGGGCAATGGGTTGGCAGGGGGTGGTTCGGAAGGTTCGACCGGCGTCAGTGGAGTTTCGGTTGGCGCGAGGGTTGGGGTGGGCGTGTCATCAGGCACCCGCGTTGGCGTATTGATGGATTCTTGGGGGGTGGGAGTGATAGTTGGCGTCGGTGTGGGCGGCGCGGCCACCAAAATCGAAACATTTTCGGTAGTTGTGGCCTGTCCGGCGATAGCCATAATTTCAATCTGACCGGGTTCGTTCAATGTCAGGGTGGTTTCCACCAAGCCGGCGGCGGTAGGCACGATTTGGGAGATGAGGAGTTGCTGGCCCAAGGCGGCCTGAATTTCAACCGGCGTGCCGTCGGGAACAATATGGCCGTTGGTATCCAGCACCGGCCCTACGTTGACGCGGGCCGTTACCGGTGGATCGCCGCTTTCCGGCAGGGCCTCGACCAATTCAATCCGTAGATTTTGGTCCGGGTCGGGGGCCAATACATCAACCAGCTCGTAGCCAATGCCGTCCACCGTTACCGGCGAAGCGCCCGGCGTATCGATCTCGCCAAAGAGGGCGCGTACGGCGGCTTCAATGTGAGGCGTGATTTTGCTGTAAACCCCGTAGTAGGCGGTCAATTTGGTAACTTCGGTGGCATCAAGGTAGTAGGGGGCGTTAAAGGCCAGCACCACGGTGGTTTTGTCGAGCAGAAAGCCACTTTCTTGAGCCAGGAACAGGCGCAGGGCGTCGGAGTCGGGATAGCGCAGGGTATTGAGATCGAGCGTGGCAAAGATCAACCAATCCGCCTCCTGGATTCGCTGCCGGACCTCATCGGCGGAAAACTGGATGAGCGGATTTTGCTGGCCTTCGGGTGTCTCGGCGGGGGACGTGGTGATGCTGCCCGGCGCCACTTTAAGTTCCGAGAAGGTAATGGTGCTGATCTGCTCCGGCAAAATTTGTCCGGTGGCGTTGGGGCCGTACAGGCGCAGGATCATATCTTCAATGGCCGTCCGGGGAATAAATAACTCTTCCGGCCCGCAATTTTCGGTAAAACATTGCCGGGCCAGCCGGGCATCAACTACTACCAGAATCCTTTCATCGGCGCGAGGCGGTTGCGGAATGCGCAGCCGCAATTCATCCGGCGAGGGGTAGAGCAGGGTCAGCGCCTGTTGGGCAATGGCGATAACCGGCGCTTGTGATTGGTTGGTGAGTTGCAGCGCCTGGTTGGGGTCAACATTGAGGCTGTCCACGGTCAGGTCGGGGTAGAGTTTGAGCTTAAGCCGCAAAATGCGCGCCACCGCCGCGTCAACCTGATCGGCAAAAGTAGGATTGCGCAGGTATTCGGTGCGGAAGAAAAAAATGGTGTCTTTGATGTTGGCAAACTGGTTGCTCCAGATGGATTGTAGATCGAACTGGACCAGACTTAAAACATCGTTTCCGGCCAGAAAGGCTTCTTTGGCGATGCGCCGGTGGGGGAAGGTTTCCAGGGTGGGATCAAAATGCTTTCGCACCGCCGGCACGCCCAACGCGTCGCTCACGATCAACCCGCCGTTTTCGTACCAGGGCGCAATTTCGGGCAGGCTGAGCAGGGTTCTCATGCCGCCGGCATCAAAACTGATGGGCGCGGTAAACTGGCGGATGTCGCCCTGGAATCCCCGGTAGCGGATGTGGCTCGACATCAGGGCGTCGGTTTGGCCCTGGCCGTCTTCCGGCAGGGCGTCGGTCACGTGGAAAAAGGGCGGCAGTTCGATGCGCCGGAGTTCTTGCAAAGATTTATCCACGGTGGCTACTTCGTTATCGGGTAGGCGGTCGCTGCCGCCGTGGCCGGGAAAATGTTTGGCTACGGTGATGATGTGGCCGTTACTGCCCTGGTGAACGCCGCGAACGTAGGCCCGCCCCATCCGGCTGACCCAGTAGGGGTCGCCGCCAAAGACGCGCGTACCGATGTCGCCCTGGCCGCTGGGGCGGGGATCGTTGAGTACATCCAGGCTGGGACCTAAGAGCATGTTGATGCCCATGACCGATAATTCCTGGCCCACCAGTTGGCCGACGGCCTCGGCATTAGCCGTATCCCAGGTGGCGCCAATGGCCATCTGGCTGGGGAGGGGAGTGATACCTCCGGTAATACGGGTATAGGGAAACCCGTCGCCTTCGTGGTCTATGGCGACAAAGAGAGGAATGCCGTTAGTGTTGAAAGCGGTGGTTTTGAGCGAATTGGCGCGTTCGGCAATCTGGCGGGGGGCCGATTCATCGTTGTTGAAGTTGCTGTTGGCGGCCAGCAGGATGACGCCGCCAACTTTATACTCAGTGAGCAGTTTCCAGATGTCGGAGTCGGGGTTGGTGTTGCTGCCTACAAACGGCACCAAAAAAAGCTGGCCCACCTTGTCTTCCACCGACATGCGGCTCATGATTTCGGCAATACGTTGATCTTCCTCAGGCGTTTGCGCCTGGGATGAGGGAGGGATAAGCCAGGCCTGGAACAGGCCCAGGATGACAATAATTAGAACAATTCGCCGGCAAGCATGCATGGCCCCATGATACTCCAGCCCGACGGAAGCGCCAAATAACGAGGTTCGATTAGCGGTCGGTCGAGATGGCGTCGGTGTCGTAGGTTAGGGTTGGCAGCACACGCGCCTCGGGACGGGTGAGGGCATTGTGGAAAAACGTCATGCCGGAACCGGCCAGCACAAGCAGCAACAGGCCGGTGAGGATCAACCGCCACAACAACGATTGCCAGGTGAGCTGCAAACTCGCCACCGGTGATCGATTAATGTGATGAACCATTGACACTCACTTCCTTCTTTCTGATATCCCAAGGGTACGGTTGAATCATACGTGATTTATGATTCCTTGCAAATTGGAGACAGTGCCATAGTATCATATCGGGGTTGATTTTGCCGGGTCTGTGGCCCTTATTTTTCTGACGGTTGGATCGTTGGTTTGGTGAGGGGTTGGCGTGGGGGTTGGATGAAATACTGGCATTAACAAAATTAAGAATCGCCAAGATTGGTTTAAAACGTTATAATATTTGTAGGGAAAAGGTGACTGCTGAGAAGACCAACGGAGAGTGCCCAACGGGTCCTGCCGTGCTGGTACCTCTAACTACGAGATACCTTCCTCCCTCCCTCAAACTGATGGTGAAGTTACATCAGAGCAAAGTGTATCACAGGTTTCAACCTGACGTCAACTGTCATGAGGGCAAGATTTTTTTCCCTATTGTCACTTTGT
>CAZTFF010000063.1:0-28377 GCA_964612485.1 uncultured Caldilineaceae bacterium | reverse complement strand
GTTGGCAAGTTTTGACACCGGAAAAAAGTTAAACTTATGCCCTTGTTAAGTATAGGCCAGTTTTTTACCGGCACAGCTTTGTTGTTTGATTTTGGTTCCATAGGTTGTTCCGTTACTAATTTGGTTCATATGTTGAATATGTGCATGTCATTCTGAATGAGCGAAGCGAGTGAAGAATTTCCCAATTACCTATCTTGTAAACGGCGTTTGGGGGGGACTCTTCGCTCCCGTTGGTCGCTCAGAGTGACATGCAGCGCTATAAGCGACTAATTTAACTTAATCAAGCCATTTAGCCGCCTTGATGGTGGTGCCTGCTTCGGGCACGCTCTGGATTTCAAACTCATCCATAATCTTTTTTGATCCCGAAATGCCCATTCCCAACCCCTTTGATCCCGAAATGCCCATTCCCAACCCCTTGGAGGTAGTGTAGCCCCCGTTCAGTACCCGCTCCACATCTTCAATGCCCGGCCCCTGGTCTTGGGCTATCACTTTCATGCCGCGCCGCTGGCCGGTGTGGGGGATCAGGGTGATGGTGCCGCCCTCGGTGTAGAGGGTGATGTTGCGGGCCAGCTCGGAAATAACCACGGCAATTTTGGTGGCATCGGGCCGGGAAAAACCAACCCGCAGGGCCATGTCCAGCCCCCGCCGGCGGGTTGACACCACGTTGATCAGGTTTTTTATCGGGAATTGGGCCGGTTCTAAAAGTTCCTCGGCCATGTTATATCTCCGTTAATGCTCCCAATGACGGTGGGGCATTATCAACCGCCATGTCATCAGAAAATAAGGTGTGATGCCCGTTGGTTTTCGCGGGCTGCCGGCTGAAGTCCAGCGCATCGTCCAGGTCCAGAACGGCCTGGATGTTGGACAGGGTCATGCCCAGTTCCACCAGGGTTTCTACTACGGCGTCTTGCAGCCCGGCCACAATCACATCGGCCCCCATCAGCCCGGCCATTTCAGCCATGCTTTGGATAAAGCGGCCAAAATAGCTGTCGCAAATATCTACCTGGGTAAAATCCAGCAGCACCCAGCGGGAATGGTTTTTTCTGACTTCTTGCGCTACCTTCCGACGTAAGCGGATCACTTCTTCATCCATCAAATCGCGTGGTACAGAAACCAGTAATAAATTTTCGAGTTTTTGGATAGTACCTGTTTCCATATTTAAAGTCCTTTATTTACTGAGTTTCACGCCCAGATCGCCCAGCGCTGCTAATAAACCGGTTTGCAAATCGCTCAGGGTGGTCAGCTCGCTCCAGTCGATGCCCAGATCAACAATGGCTTCGGCCACGGCATCGGAAATACCGGTGATAATGGTTTGGGCCCCTTTGAGCCGGGCGGCCTGGATGGTTTTGTTCAGATGGTTCACAATGGCGGTATCCATCAGGGCCACGCCGGTTACATCCAAAATTACCACTTTGGCCCGGTGTTGGGTGATACCGGCCAGTAACGAACGGGTAATATCTCTGGCCCGGAGGCTGTCGACGTTGCCCACCAGCGGCATGACAATGATATTGTCCATAATGGGGATCACCGGCGTGGAAAGCTCTTGAATGGCCGCTTGCTGGGCTTCGATGCGGTCCTGCGCTTCTTTTTGTTGGGTAATATCCTGGAAAATGGCCACGCTGGCTACAGCCTGATTGTCTTCGCCAAAAATCGGTATGCCCATCACTTGCAAAAGGATTCGTTCGCCATCAGGCTTGCGGATTTCCATATCATTCACTGTACTCGATTCGCCGGACAACGCCCGCACCAGCGGCATCTTCGGCGCGGGGTAGAGGTCGTCGGTGCCGTAGCGGTACGCGGCGTAAACTTCGGCCAGCTCATCACTTGACGCATCCGGCGCGATACCTTTGCCCAGTAACTCTTGGGCTTTGTTATTGGCAAAAAGGGGTTTGCCGGCGGGCGCTTCGGCTACAAAGACGCCTTCGGGTAGATTGTTGACCACGGCCTGGAGCAAACGAATATCCAGACCGGATACGTCTGTTACAGGTTCTTGTGTTGCGACTTGTTCCAGTTCGGCAACGCGCCGGCGGGCTTCGGCCAATTCTTGCTTGAGTTGTTCTTTGGTTTTTTCGGTCATCATGGGGCTCCTAATATTACAAATAGTTATTTTGTTAATTTAACACCTAGGCTTTGCAGCGCCGTGAGCAGTCCGGTTTGCAAATCGCTCAGGGTGGTCAGCTCGCTCCAGTCGATGCCCAGATCAACTACGGTTTCGGCTACGCTATCGGTGATGCCGGTGATAATGGTTCTGGCCCCTTTGAGCCGGGCCGCCTGGATGGTTTTGTTCAGGTGATTCACAATGCCTGTATCCATCAACGTTACGCCGGTTACATCCAAAATTACCACTTTGGCCCGGTGCCGGCTGATACCGGCCAGCAGCGAGCGGGTGACGTCTCTGGCCCGCAGGCTGTCGACGCTGCCCACCAATGGCATCACAATGATGTTGTCCATAATGGGGATCACGGGCGTGGAAAGTTCTTGGATGGCCCGCTGTTGGGCATCAATCACTTCTTGTTGCAGCCGTTCTTGTTCGGCCTGGGCTTGCTTTTGTTTGGTGATGTCGCGGGTGACGGTGGCCAGGTTAAGGGGTTGGCCTGTTTGCGGGTCGTCAATTCTGAAAACATCCCAGATCACCGGAATAGGCTGGCCTGTTTTCAAATGTTTAAAATTGATCTCGCCGGCCCAACGCCCTTTTTCAAAGACGGTGGGCAGCACTTCCGTCGTGACAAATTCTTGATCTTCAGGCGAAAAGTAGTCAATTACTTTTGTTGATTTTTCCTCTTCAATTGTCTCAAACCCCATCATTTTGCGGGCGGCCTCATTCATGAACAAAGGCTCTCCCTCCAAACTGGCGATGCCAATGAAATCGTTTGAGTTTTCTACCAAAATGGCCAGCCGTTCCCGTTCTGTTTCGGCCGTTTTGCGTTCGCTAATGTCTTGAATAATGGCGGCCATTTTAGTAGGTTGGCCGGTTTCATCTTTGATAAAAAAGACGGAGAGATGGGTATCTACAATGGTGCCATCTTTACGGATTTGTGGTATTTCACCGTTCCACTGGCCGGCTTGCATTAACGCAGCTATTGTTTCTTGCATCATGGCCAATCCTTCGGGCGCTGTCACATCGGCATTTTTCATTCCCAACAGTTCCTGCTTGGCTTCATCATAGCCAAGCAATTGGTACGCGGCCGGATTGGCATAGGTGATGGTTCCATCCAGCGAGCCAATGAAAACGGCATCAATTGCATTTTCGGCCAGGGCGCGGAAAACATGCAATTCGTCTGTCCGTTCCTTTACCTGGGCCTCAATTTGAGCCTCGGCCATTTTTTGGGCGGTATTGTCGGTTACAACATCGGCCAGGTATTGCGGGTTGCCGGCTTCATCGGGGATAATGAAAAAGCTTTCGGTGGTGGGAACAATATTACCTGAAGTTGATTTGAGTGCCAGTTCACCCGTCCAGCGGCCCTCTTGCATGACGGCGGGCATCACCTCTTTTTGCAGCCGGGCTTGCATATCTTCCGGGTAATACCGGGTAAAATCATTGCCGTTCACCTCTCCTGTTGCGGAAATTTCAAGAAGCTGATACAAGGCCGGGTTCATATAAACCACCTTGCCGTCGAGCGTTGCCATGCCAAACCCCTGGCTGGCGGCTTGAGTAAATTGGCGAAAGATCGATGTTTGATCAACGTTTGCTTCTAAATTGTTCACCTGTTCCAGATTTTTTTTGTTTTGAGACACAATAGTTTCTCCTGATATTTTTTAGGTTAACAAATTTTCTACCTTTTTTAAGAAATTCCATGCTGAAAAGCCTGATAACAAGATGGTGTCGGCGCAGGTCGTTTGCGCCTTGGTTGGTTGGTGTGGATTGTCAACCAGTAAAACGCACCGGGTTTCTGGAGACATCGTTTTGATCCGGCAGGCGATGTCGGTCATATCATTTTGAATAAGTTTGGAGTCCAGCAAAACGAGCGCCGGATGATGTTGTTGGATGATCCCGGCAGCCGATGAGCTGTCTGCGGCCTGGTAAATAGGACCGATTTGGGGGATTGTTCTGAGCAAGGCGCGCAGCCCATCCTGTATCCGGCCCGGATGCGTGATCAGTAAGACAGAGATTTGATGGTCTAAAAGTTGCTGAGGCATGTGCCTACTTCTCCTTTTGAACAATACATCCCCAGCATATCATTTTTTATCGGATTGCACATCGCTCTAAGTGCGAATTTACGGTACGTAAGAAAAGGTAAGTTTTTGAGTGGTCTGTCTACTTAAAAAACAGTAAGACCTACCTAAAAATAGGTAGGTCCGGGTGTAAAAAAGCGTAGGCATACCCTGTGCGTAGTATCTTGAAGGAAGTTTCGATTGGGTTTACGGTTCTATAATTCGGCCAGCCCTTCCCGCAGGGCGTACAGAGCGGCCTGGGTTCGGTTGGCCAGGTGAAGTTTTTCCAGAATATTGCGGACGTGGGTGCGGACCGTCCATTCGCTCAAGATCAATTTTTGAGCAATATCCTGGTTAGATAGTCCCTGGGCAATGAGTTTGAGGATGTCAACTTCTCGCGTGGTGAGGGGCGCAGCGGTGGGGGGGAGATCAGGGGGCTGATTAATTTCAGAAATAAGTTTGCGCGCAATGGTGGAATGCAGCGAAGATTCGCCCCGGTAAACATTGCGGATGGCGTCTAACAATTCATCGGGCGAGGAATCTTTCAGCAGGTAGCCCAGCGCGCCGGCCTTGATGGCCGGAAAAACCTTGTCGTCTTCGGCAAAACTGGTCAGGATGAGAATGCGGGCATCAGGATTTTCTTTTTTGATTTCACCAATTGCTTCCAGCCCGCCCATGCGCGGCATCATCAGGTCCAGCAAAATAACATCGGGTTGCTGGGCGCGCGCTTTCGCAATGGCCTCAATGCCGTCTACAGCCTCATCTACCAGTTCCATCCCCGGTTCGCTGGCAATCAGCGCGCGCAGGCCCCGTCGCACCACCGGATGATCATCGGCAATAAGAATGCGGATGCTCGCTTTTTCAGCCATAGGTTTCTCCTGCTTTTGCGCGTATAGCTGTATTTGCAGCGCGGTGATTCTCCGGCACTTCTATCTGAACGGTTGAGCCTTCATCAGGTGTTGATAAAATCGATAAGGTTCCACCCAACCGGGCGGCGCGTTCTTTTATACCGGAAATTCCCATCCCCCCTGCTTCAATGGCCGCATGGGGATCAAAGCCTCTGCCGTTATCGATGACGGCCAGGGTGGTTGTCTTGTCCTTTTGCTTTAGCCGGACGGTAACTGTGGTTGCGGACGCATGCTTCAGGGCATTATTAAGCGCCTCCTGGGCGATCCGGTAAAATCCTTCTTCCAGTTCCCCGGATAAATTTATAACATCTTCTACAACCAGGTGGGCTTCCATTCCGGCCCGTTGTTCAACCGCTTCTAAGCGGCGCTGTAAGGCACGGACCAGCCCCTCTTGTTCCAGGGCCGGCGGGCGAAGCTCGTAAACCAGCAGCCGCATCTCCTTGAGCGCCTGTTGGGCCACGTCGCCCAGTTCGGCCAGGTAGGTTTCGGGGTCTTCCAGCGTGCCGGCGCGCGCCATGCGCTGCCCTGCGCCGGCAAACAGGGTAACGCTGTAAAGCAATTGGGTCACCGAGTCGTGCAGTTCGCGGGCCAGCCGCTCTCTTTCTTCCACCACGGCGGCGCGTTCGGCCTGCCGGTGCAGCCGGCTATTTTCTACGGCCACGGCTACCTGATCGGCCACAGTGGCCAGTAGGGCGACCTCTTCCACATTCAGCAGGTGTTCTTTACGGCTAAACACGCTCAACACGCCTAAAACCTGGCCGCCGGCTTGCATGGGAACGCCGGCATACACCAAATCTTTTTGATAAGGTATTCCCGCCGTCCGAGGATCGGCATTTAAATCTGGAATGAGCAAGGGGTCGCCGTGTTCAAAAATCCAACCGACCAGCCCTTCTCCCACGGAAATGGATTTTGCCTGTCTGGCCAGTTCAGCCGAGACACCCTTTTGAACGACCAGTTCAAGCACGGTTCCGGTTTCATCGAGTAAATGGATGTAACCCATATCGCTTTGCATCGCGGCCAGCACGCGTTCCAGCAGTTTTTCCAGAAGGGTCTCCAATGGTAACGATTCGCTGGCTACGGCGGTGACATCATACAGGGCCGATAGCTCGCGGGTCCGGTCGGTCACACGCTGCTCTAACTCTTCGTTGAGTTGCTGGAGCTTGTTTTCCACCTGTTTGCGTTCGTTAATATCCTGGGCCAATTCCTGGCCGTAAATTTGCGCTTGCTTGTAGGCAATTTGTAATTTTTGCAGGCTGTCTTGTACGGTTTCTTCGGCCTGCTTGCGTTTGGTAATATCGGTCACGGCGTGTATGAGCGCTTCAATTTCATTGGTTTGTCCCTTGATGGGCGTTACCGATACATCGGCCCAAATAATATAGCCGCGCCGGTGGATAAATCGCTTTTCGATGCGGTAGGCGTCCAGCCGCCCCGATAACAGATCATTTTCACACTCTTTGGTGATGGGTCGATCATCGGGATGCGTGATCTCGTGGTTGGATAGCGCGCTCAGTTCATCGGCAGGATAGCCCATCAGTTGTTCCCAATATTGGTTGCATTGGATCCACCGCCCCTCGGTATCGGTGAGGGCGATGGCAATGCCGGCAGTATCAAAAATGGCTTTTAAGCGGGCTTCGCTTTTTTGCAAAGCATTTTCGGCTTTAACTCTTTCAGAAATATCGGTGATAACCGCGAATGAGCCTTTGAACTCGCCTTCATCGTTGAAGAGCGGTTTAGGCGAGACAAGGGTGGGGATTTTGTGCTTGTCTTTGTGATACAAAGTTAGTTCGTAGACGCCGTGTCCCCCTTTTGCCCGTTGTTCCAGTTGGGATTTTAGATCTTGCCGGCCTGTTTGATCGGTAAAATCCGCTTCATGACGCCCCACCATCTCTTCGCGGGTATAGCCCAACATTTCAGCCAGTTTATCGTTCACATAAGTGAACACGCCGTTCTCATCGGTAACGCCCAGCCCCTCGTTCATCGAATCGATCAGAAGGCGATACCGTTCTTCGCTCTCCCGCAACTTTTGTTCTATCTGGTGTTTATAAAGGGCCATTTCAATGGCGCTGTGCAGATCGCGGGTTTCAAAGGGTTTGATCAGATAGCCAAAAGGGCCGGTTTTTTTGGCGCGTTGTATGGTTTCTGTATCCGCATAAGCGGTTAAATAGATAACCGGGGTCAGGCTGCGCTCTTGAATATGCCGGGCGGCGGCCACGCCATCCATATCCCCTTCCAGGTTGATGTCCATTAAGACCAGGTCGGGCGTTAGAGCCTCGGCGCGTTCAATGGCTGCTTCCCCGGAACTGACGGTGTCTACCACTTCGTACCCCAGCTTATGCAGTTGTTTACCGGTACTTCTGGCAAAGAGGGCTTCATCTTCAACAATCAGAATGCGCGCGGACGTCATGCAGTTTCCTTTGCAGCGTTATTTTTGGGAAATGTAATTTTGAAGGTGGTTCCGTTGATGTTATGTATTTCCAGATCGCCGTGGAGTTGGCGGGTTAGAATATGAACCAATTGTAACCCTAACGTACCCGATTCTTCAACCTTAATTTTTGGGGGAAGTCCAACCCCATTATCGCTCACCTGTAATCTATGTGAGGTGCTGTTGGTTTCAAAAGTAACCTGTAAAACATTTTCTTGCTCTGTTTCTTGAGGAAAGGCATATTTCAAGGCATTGGAAACCAACTCGCTGATGATCATGCCGCAGGGGATGGCGATTTCAACCGTCAGAAAAGTGTTTCCAACCTCAATCAAGGGCGATACGCGGGCGGCCAGGTGGTGGTAAGCTGTAAACAGGTCTTCTACCAACTCTTCTACGTAATCCCCAAAATCTATGCAGGCCAAATCTTGAGAGCGGTACAGTTTTTCATGCACCAGCGCCATCGAGTGGATGCGCTGCCGGCTATCTTTCAGCATTTGCACCACCCGCGGATCGTCTATAAATTCGCTTTGCAGATCGAGCAGGCTGGAAATAACCTGCATATTGTTTTTGACACGATGGTGGATTTCTTTTAAGAGAACTTCCTTTTCTTGCAGCGAGGCTTCTAATTTGGCGGTCGTTTGCTTAAGTTCGGTGATGTCCAGGGTAATTCCACCTACGGCGCTGAGTTCGCCGGGACGTTCAAAAACAGGGAATTTGATGGTGAGCGCCGTCCGAAGCTGATTGCCCGGAATGGGGACGGTTTCTTCGATAGTTAAAGGTTGTTTTGTTGTTATAACCTGTTCATTTTGGGCGATAGCCTGGGCGACATTTTCCGATGGAAAGAACTGGTCAAATGATTTGCCTGCAATTTCCCGGCTGGTTATATCAAAAAGTTTTTCGTACATCCGGTTGATGAGTATATACCGGTGATTTAAATCGACAATATAAATATAGGCGGGGGCGTTGTCCATAATAGATTGCAGCCTGGCCTGGGTTTGTTGCATGGTCTCCTCGGCCTGTTTCCGTGCGGTGACGTCCTGGCTAATCACCAGTATGGCTGGCTCGCCTTCATATTGAATGGGAACCGAGGTCGATTCTACCCATAGGGTAGACCCATCGGGTCGGAGTAATTCGATTTCAACAGGGAGATTCTCTTGGGCGGCGGCCAGCCGTTTCATTCGTTCCAACACCAACGCCTGGGAAACGGGCGCGATAGTATCCAAAACAGGCACATTCAAAATCTCGTTGGCAGTATTGTAGCCCAGCATCTTTACCCCGGCAGGATTGGTAAAAATATAACTTCCGTTTTTGATGGCCATAATTGAGGTAGGCGAGGCTTCAATCAGCGCCCGGTAGCGGGCTTCGCTTTCGCGGAGGGCGTTTTTGGTTCTCTCAAAATAGAGCAATATGATGCCTAATGCCACCAGCAAGCTCAACACGGCGGCCAGAATGTATCCCCACGGCGCAAACCAAAGAACGGGCCGTAAAAATGGAAAATTCATTTTATGGAAACCCCATAAAATAAATGCCCAGACAATAAGATTTTTACTCAGACCGGATACCCCGCTATTTTGTTTGATGACCGCGCCGGTCCAGATAAAAATGAAGCCAATAAAGACAAAAGGCGGCAGGGTCAGCCATAAAAATGAGGTTTCTGCCAGAGCTGTGACGATCACCCATCCACCGCACAAAAATGTTGCAATTGTCCACCAGCGGGGCATGGTTTGATGAACCCAAACGTAGCTTCCCCATAACAAAAACAAGCCACTCGCCAGCGAAAACAGTTGGTTGCCAATTAATAAGAGAGCGCTTTCGCCCCAGAGCAAAATCAGCAGCATGCAAACAAAGCGCATGGTGTAAAGTACCCAACTGAGCGCCCAGATGCCCATACTCCGTTCGCGTTCAATGTAATACAAGTACCCGTAAACCAGGGCCAGCAGAAGGGCGCTGACAGCCGTGGAAACTACCGCAGAAAATAGCCAGCCCATCAGGTTGCCTCTTGCGCTTGCTGTTTTGTCAGTCCGACGCTGGTCATGGGGCCCTCCTTTGGGATACCCACCACCATCCCGGCTCGCAGAATTTTTCAAGAGGATGCTTTATCTTATCATAACCGGCATGGGGGAGTCAAGCGGGTAAAATTCCTCAACGCCTGGCATTGTCCATACTTTCGGATTGGAAATTAAACAACCTCCGTGTTTAGAAAATTGGAAATTAGAGGTGTCGTTTTTCTAACTATTTTCTAATTTACTTCACATTGAGTTCCCACGCTTGTTTGTTAAATTATGTCTATTCTATGCCAGACAGAGAGGCCCATGAACATCCTTTTTTTAAGCCAGGTATTACCCTACCCGCTGGACGCCGGCCCCAAGATGCGCAGTTATTACGTGCTGCGCCATTTGAGCCAAAAACATAAGGTCACGCTGTTAACATTTGTGCGGAATACTGACCGCCCGGAACATGTGGCCCACCTGGCCGAATTTTGCCACGCGGTGCAAACGGTGCCCATGCAGCGCAGCCGGGTACGGGATGTAAAATTTCTGCTGCAAAGCCTGCTCACCCGGCAGCCGTTTCTTATTATCCGCGATGAACTACCGGCGATGACGGCGGCGCTCCAACAACGGGTTACCGGGCAGCCATTTGACGCCATCCACGCCGACCAGCTATGGATGGCCCAGTATGCCCTGGCTGCCAAAATCGCCTCGCCCGCCTCAAAACTGGTCCTCGACCAGCATAACGCCGTTTATTTGATTCCCCAACGGTTAGCCGAAAGTAGTTCCAACCCGCTCAAAACACGATTCCTAAAACGGGAATCAACGGCTATGGCCCGCTATGAGATTGATGCCTGCCGCCGTTTTGATCACGTGGTATGGGTGACTCAGGAGGATTATCAAGCGGTGTCTTCGCTGCCGGAAGCGCGGCGCGATGGATTGGCCCCCTCCACCGTTATCCCCATCTGCGCCGACCCCACCCAAACCGCACCGGTGGAGCGGGCTGCTGTTAAAAAGCGGATCACTTTTTTGGGCGGCTTGCATTGGCCGCCCAACGCCGAAGGCGTGGTATGGTTTGCCCGGCACGTGTTCCCCCAAATCCGGGCGCAGGTGCCCGATGCTGTTTTAACCGTCATCGGCAAAAACCCACCCCCGGGTCTGGAAGGCGTGGGCATCGAAGTAACCGGTTATGTAGACAGCCCCCGGCCCTATCTCAGCGAAACCGCCGCGTTTGTGGTGCCGTTGCACGCGGGCGGCGGCATGCGGGTCAAAATTCTGGATGCCTGGAGTTGGGGCCTGCCGGTGGTGTCTACCACCATTGGCGCGGAAGGCATTGAAATCCGGCCCGAAGAGAACATTCTCATCGGTGATACCCCCGCCGATTTTGCCCAGGCCGTGGTCCGCGTGCTCAACAATCCGGCGCTGGCCCAACGGATTGAACAAGGCGGGCGACAAACCGTGATTGAGAAATACAACTGGCGCACCATTTATCCGGCCTGGGACGAGGTTTATGCGAACATCTAGCAGGCTTTTGGAGAAAGCAAACTATCAGACCTCAAAGGTTTCTGACCGCACTTTCTGTGGCCCGGTTCCCTTGATTATGAGCCGATTTAGTAAGAAATCCACGCCATAAAAACCTTTGAGGTCTTTTTCCGATAAGCTGCTAGAGTCTATTTAGTCTATTTTTGTTGCCGGAGTTCATCAAACACGTAGAGGGTGTAACATTTATGCGTAAATTCTACCCGCAAACCGAACGCGGTTGGTTGATTGTTATCATTTTTGTCTCTATTTTGCTGCGAATGGGGATCGCGTTTTACCTGGGCAACCAGGTGCAGGTTTTGCCGGGCACATTCGACCAGGTGTCTTACGATATGCTGGCCCGGCGGGTTTTAGGGGGCTACGGCTTTACCGTTGCCGAAGCATGGTGGCCGCTGACGCCCGCCGAAGCGCCCACCGCTCACTGGTCTTATTTGTATACGCTTTTTTTAGCCGCGATGTACGGCGTGGTGGGCTACCAGCCGCTGGCCGTGCGGTTATTCCAGGCCGTGCTGATTGGTTTTCTGATGCCGTGGCTCACGTATCGCCTGGGCAAGCGGTATTTTACATCGACGGTGGGGCTGGTGGCAGCCGGGTTGAGCGCCATTTACATTTATTTTATCTACTACACCGGCACGTTGATGACTGAACCGTTTTATATTGTCACTAATTTGTGGGTCTTGGACCTGGCCGGGCAGTTGGGCCGGGCCACCGACCCGGACTCGCTTGACAGGTCCATTAAATCCAGGTGGTTGTGGCTCTGGTTAGGGCTGGCGCTGGGCCTCACCATTTTACTGCGGCAGGTGTTTTTGTTATTCATTCCGGTATTGTTCGCGTGGCTGCTGTGGCGCAGTATTCGTTACCAGCGGCGCGCCGTACTGCAAATGGTAGGCATCCTGACCGGGGCAACCGTAGTCGTGGTGATGATGATCCTGCCCTGGACCCTCCGCAACTATCGGGCCTTTGATACCTTTGTGCTGCTCAACACCAATGCCGGTTTTGCCTTCTTCTGGGGCAATCATCCCATCCACGGCTATAATTTCATCCCCATCCTGCCCGCAGGCGGCCCCTCTTACCAGGATTTGATTCCCGAAGATTTACACCACTTGAACGAAGCAAAATTGGATCGGGCCTTACTGAACCTGAGCCTGGCCGAAATCAAAGCCGATCCGGTGCGATACCTTATTTTATCCGCCAGTCGTATTCGAGAGTACATAAAATTCTGGCCCTCCCCTGACTCCAGCTTGATCAGTAACCTCTCGCGGGTCTTTTCCTTTGGCCTGCTGCTGCCGTTTATGATTTACGGGCTGGTGATTGGCTTTCGCCGTTCGCTTTCGTCCGGGGCGCTGATTCTTTATCTGTTTATGATAACCTACGCCGGGATTCATCTACTTACCTGGACGCTGATCCGCTACCGGCTGCCCATCGATGCGGTGCTGCTGCTGTTTGCCGGGTTGGCCCTGGTGGATTTACAGGCCCGGCTGGCGCGGCGTCAGTCAAGATCAGACAAAGAAGCCCCACTATCAAACAGTGGTCAAACTGCCAAATCATCCAGTAGCGATGTTTGCACTACATCCCACCCGGTATAGGGGCTCGGCTGCAAACGGAAGTGGGACTCAACCTGCCCGTTGAGTTTTTGAACCTTGTCATTCCAGGAGATGGCAGCCCATACATTGGCTTCATCTCCCACTACCTGGGTTACAATGGGGATTATTTCAACTTTATTGGTTGGTGACATGCGATCCCAAACAACTTGAACCTTCTGTTGAAATTCCGCCGCGCTTATCGGCTCGCCGCGTGCGTTGAAAAGCGGCTGATTGGCCAGGCCGGGCAGGAAATATTCCTCTTCGCGCGTAAAGATATCGAGTACAAAATTCTCCACCCACATTTGCGCGTCATATTCCGGGGTGGTATACGTGAAATGGCTCACCATTCCCTCGATACGAATATCTTCTATCTCTTCGTCGAGCAGTTCCTCGGTCAAATAGCGATACATTTCTATTTCATCTACCTCACCGAGAAAATCAACGGCAATATTGTGAGCAGCCAATAAATCGAGCAGAGCTGCTACAGCCTCGTCTATGGCATAGAATGGCAGTTCGCTCAAGGGTCGAAGGGGGGGATTACCAATCCGTTCGCGGACGGTGATGAGCCTGGCCTGCTCAAACTGCCGTTCAAATTCAAGGATGTTATCAAGCCATTCGTTCTCTTCGTCAGGCGAGAGTCTGGAATCTGTATGCTCGAATTCCAGCCCATATTCGGTGCGCAGCTTATCTTTTTTGGCCTGGCTCAACGTTTTTTGAAAACGGTGACGTATCTTATCTAACCATTCATTGTTTGGGGTAGGTTCCATTTTGCTTGTCATCTTTCAACTGTACTTTTTAAGAGCAAGATCAATTGACCATGTTTAGACAAATTCTTGAATTCTATTCCGTTGATAAGCGTCAAGATCAGGGTGATGGGCCAAACGCTTGATGATCGGATGTCGGAAATAACGCCCCAGGTGGAATATGTACAATTTGCTCACACTGTTCGTCGAGGCCGATATTGAATGGCCTCAGCAATATGCGGCGGCTGAATATCTGCCGCTTCGGCCAAATCGGCTATGGTGCGGGCCAGTTTGAGGATGCGATGATAGGCGCGGGCGCTCAAGTGCATCTGCTGCATGGCGCTTTTGACCAGGTTGGCGCCGGTTTCGTCCAGCGGGCAAAACTGGCGAATCTCCGCCGGCCCCATATCCGAGTTGGTTTGCAGCGTACAGTCTTTAAAACGTTCTCGCTGAACAGCCCGCGTTTTTTCCACCCGTTCCCGGACGATGGCGCTGCTTTCCCCGGTGCGTTTATCGCTGAGTTTTTCAAAGGGCACGCGGGGCACTTCCACGTGGATGTCAATCCGGTCGAGCAGCGGGCCGGATATTCTTTTCTGATAGCTCTTTATCATTGATACCGAACAGGTACACTCTTTTTCCGGGTCACTCGCGTAGCCGCATGGGCAGGGGTTCATACTGGCAATCAGGGTAAAGTTGGCCGGATAGGTCAACGAGCCGGCGGAGCGGCTGATAGATACTACTTTGTCCTCCAAGGGCTGGCGCAGCATCTCCAGCATGCGGCTGCCGAATTCTGGCAATTCGTCCAGAAATAAAACGCCCCGGTGAGCCAAACTGATCTCGCCGGGTTTGGGCCAGCGCCCGCCGCCAATCAGGCCGGCGTAGCTCACGGTGTGGTGGGGCGAGCGGAACGGGCGATGCACTACCAGCGGCTCATCCGGCGAAAGTTGATCGGCTACGGAATAGATGCGGGTTACATCCAGGGCTTCTTCGATGGTCATGCGGGGTAAGATGCCGGGCATCGAGCGGGCAATCAGTGTTTTACCGGCTCCCGGCGGACCGCTCATGATCAGGTTGTGGCTGCCGGCGGCGGCTACTTCAACCGCTCGCTTCACGTGTTCCTGCCCTTTGATCTCTCCTAAATCGGCGGCAAAGGGCGGCAGGTCGTTTCCATCCAGCGAAAAATCAGGTTCATAGGGGGGCAATGTTTGATGGCCGGAGAGGTGATCGACCAGTTGCAGCAGGGTTTCAATGGGGTAAACGGTCAGGCCCTCGATCAACGCGGCTTCGGCGGCATCCTCGGCGGGCACAAAGAGGGAGGTAAAGCCTTCCTGTTTGGCCAAATTAGCCATTGGCAGCACGCCGCTCACGTGGCGCACGCCGCCGTCGAGCGAAAGTTCGCCCATCACAATGGCCTTCTCAACGTTGCCGATGATCTGTTCATTAGCCAGCAAAATGCCGATGGCAATGGGCAGGTCGTAGGCCGGCCCGGCTTTGCGGATGTCGGCGGGGGCCAGGTTGACGGTCAATCGTTCGGCGGGAAACGGCAGGCCGGTGTTTTTGATGGCGGCCCGTACTCGCTCCCGGCTTTCCTGTACGGCGGCGTCGGGCAGGCCCACAATCGTCATCGAGGGCAATCCCCGCGAGATGTCGATTTCCACTTGAATGAGCGCGCCATCAAGACCCACTACCGCGCAACTGGTAACTTTGGCCAGCATTTTTCCTGCCTCCTATGGTAAAAAACTGTCTGTTGAGGTACCGCCTGATTATACAACAGCTTGGAATAAACGGAAAAGGCTTAACACAAAGAGCGCAAAGATCCAAGATATGAAATAGTTGAACCCTTGCGCTTTTGTGGTTTCTGCGTGTTTTATCAAAAACTCTCAGGCCAGCGGTTCGTCCATCGTCCGCATTTGCACCTGGATTATGCGCGATTTTTCGGACTGGGTGCAGGCCAGCACTACCGCGCTCGCTACATCTTCCGGCTCCAGCATCTCCGACTCCGCCACGCTTTGCTTGGTGCGGCCTTTGCCCAGAGCAAATTCTGTTTTGACTCCACCGGGGCAAATGGTGCCTACTTTGATGCCGTGGGGGCGCAGTTCCTTATCCAGGGCCTGGGCAAAACCTACCTGGGCAAATTTGGTGGCGCAGTAAACGGCTTCACCGGGGAAACCATAAACCCCGGCCATCGATGAAATCATCAGCACCGTTCCCGATCCCTGTTCGATCATCACCGGCACGGCATACCGGCTAAACAAAAAGGTGGAGCGGACATTGGTATCCATCATTTCATCGTATTCGGCGGGGCTGGTCTCCACCAGGTCTTTATAGTTGCCCACGCCCACATTGTTGATCAAAATATCCAGCCTGCCAAAGTTTTTGGTGGCGGCGGCCACGCATTGTTGGGCAATCGCTTCGTTGGTGGCATCGCCCACCACCGTAACGGCCTGCCCGCCCGCCTGCTTCACGGCGGCGGCCAATTCGTCCAGCCGCTCTTGCCGGCGCGCGGTAAGCACCAGGTTGGCACCTTCCTGGGCCAGGGCCACAGCACTCGCTCTGCCGATGCCCGCGCTGGCGCCGGTGATCAAAATAACTTTTCCTGCTAATTTTTGAGCCATTGTTGTTCTCCTTGCATTGGTTTAGATAGTCTTGTTTCGATCATAGCATGGTTTGATGGGGGAGTCTATTTTGGGAAAAACCGTTTCCTATCCAGAACGTTTCTAACTATCCCCCGGCTTGCTTGTAATGCACGTCCGGCAGCGCCCGCAAGCGCTCGGCGGCCTGCTCGGCGGTGAGATCGCGCTGGGCTTCGGCCAGCATTTCGTAGCCCACCATGAACTTTTTGACGGTAGCCGAGCGCAGCAACGGCGGGTAGAAATGGGCGTGAAGCTGCCAGTGGCCGTTATCTTCGTCCGCCGCGCCGGGGCCGGTGGGCGCGCCGTGCCAGCCCATCGAATAGGGAAACGAGGTTTCAAAGAGGTTGTCATATTTGATAAGCAGCCGCTGTAAAATCGCGGCCAGGGCATCCCGCTCGGCTTCGTTCAGATCGGGCAGGCGCAGTACGTGGCGGCGCGGCAGCAGCAGCGTTTCAAAAGGCCAGACCGCCCAATAGGGCACCACGGCCAGCCAATGCTCATTCTCTACCACAAGGCGTTCCTGCTGCTCGGCTTCCAGAGCGGCGTAATCCACCAGCAGCGGCGAATGGTGCTCGATGAAATAGTCGCGCTGCTGGCGTTCTTCTTTGGCCGGTTCGTTGGGCAGGGCGCTGCCGGCCCACACCTGGCCGTGCGGGTGCGGCATCGAGCAGCCCATCACCGCGCCTTTGTTTTCAAACAACTGCACCCAGCGATACGTCCGGCCCAGATCAATAATTAAATCGGCCCAGGTATCCACTACCCGTCGAATGTCGGGTACGGCCATCTCCGGCAGGGTCAGATCGTGGCGGGGCGAAAAACAGATGACCTTACAGATGCCTTTCACGCTTTCCAGTTTGAGCAGCGGGTGGGCAGACTCTTCGGCCTCCGGCGTGTCGGGCAAAATGGCCGAGAAATCGTTGGGGAAAACATAGGTGTGCTCATAGGTGGGGTTAACGTTGCCGCCCATGCGGGTATTGCCGGGGCAGAGGTAGCAAGTGGGTTCGTACTGCGGGCGGGTTTCCTGCGGTGTTTTTTCCACCTGCCCCTGCCAGGGGCGCTTGGCCCGGTGCGGCGAGACCAGCACATACTCTCCGGTGAGGGCGTTGTAGCGGCGGTGCGGGTGATCGGTGGGATTGAAATTTTCCATGGCTTTAACCTCCCTGGGTCATGATTAATTGTGAACTATTAAGGGGAGTTTATCCCCCCAGCATATAGCGGATGATCAAATTATGAATGACCTGCTCGACCGGCGCTTTGTCGTCGGTGAACACCAGGGCATCTTCCGGGGGGTGGAACTCCCACAGCCGGGCATTGAGCGCGCGCGCGGCCACCAGGCGCAGCAGCGGGTGCTGAAGCTGGCCGGCGTTCCGGGCAAAGTTATCCAGTTGGGTGGGCTGTTTGGTGGCGATCACCAGGCTGTTGCCCAGCGAACTGCCGTAATCCGGCACATCGAGCACGTACACCGTGGGAAAAACTGATTTCATCGTTGCGCCCAGGGCATTGACCAGGCTGTAATCGGTGGCGGTGCGACCCGCGTTGATAGCCACCACCCCATCTTTATTCAAATGATCGTAAATTTCCTGAAAAAATTCCCGCGTGGTCAGGTGAAAGGGGATGTAGGGCGGGCGGTAAGCGTCTACCGCGATGACATCATAGGTTTTTTCGGTGTGGGTCAGAAAATAGCGGCCATCCTGGGCGTGGGTGGTGAGGTTGGGTTCCGTCATATCAAAATACTCGCGGCCCACGGCAATAATTTCAGGATCGATCTCCACGCCGTCGATGGGGATGGGGCCGTAAATGTGGCTGTAGGCTTTAGAGATGGTGCCGGCGGCAGAGCCGATGATGAGCAGGTTGTTGACGTCGGTTTCAGCAAAGGGGGGATTGTTAAAGTAGGGGGCCACCAGAAAATAGTCCCACACGCCGTCCACCACCGGATGATCGGGGTAAGCCGGGTTGTAGGTGGAGTGAATGCCCTGGCCCTCGTTGAGTTGCAGCGAGCGCCAGCTCTGGCTGGTGGCGGGGTCAATATAATCCACCACCTGGATGTAGTTGTAGCTGGATTCGGTTTCGTAGACCAGGTTGTCTACCGGTTTGATGGGGGCGCCGCGCAGCAGCAGCCAGAGCGCCAGCAAGATCAACGGCAGGGCCAGATAAGCCAACGCCCAACGGTAGCGGGCGATAAATAGGCCGCCCAGGCTGACGACCAACAGCGTGAGCGAGAGCGTCAAAAAAGTGAGCCGCGTGCCCAGGTTGGGAATCAGCACCAGCACCGGCAAAAACGTGCCGATCAAACTGCCCAGCGTGCTGAGCGCATACACCGAGCCGGCGGTATTGCCGCCGTGGGCCACATCGCTGAGGGTGAGGCGAATTACAAACGGCGACACGGTTCCCAGCAAAATAATGGGTACGCTGAACAGCACCAGCACCCCCAGCAGCGAGCCGCCCAAAATACCGGCGTTGTAATTGTAAAAACCGGTAATCGACCAGCGCAGCACGGGCGACGAAATGAAGGGCACCAGCCCCACCCAGAACGCGCCCCAGGCCGTAATTTGAAACAGGGTAGCGGCGCGCGGGTCTCTATCGGCCCAGCGCCCGCCCAGGCTGTAGCCCACGGTCAGGTACAGCAACATCAGGCCGATAATGGAGGCCCAGATCACCAGCGAGTTGCCAAAGAAGGGGTCCAGCAGGCGTCCGGCGGATAGCTCCACGCCGAGCGTGACCATCCCGGAGATAAATGCGGTTAGTAGGAGATATTTTTTGGGTTGGGGCAAAGAAGGCTCCTGTGTGCGACTTTTTGCGTATTGCGTTAATTGACTGATCTCTACTCCCCGGCAGGCGTTGCTGTTGCCTGCGCGCCAATGGGTGTGGGCGAGGCCGGGGGGTCTTCTTCCGGTTCCGGTGTGACGGCAGGTTCACCGGCTGCATTCGTTTCGATGCCCGTATCCACCCGGCTCAAACGGGAATACAATTGGCCGCCAATGTCGATCTCGTAAGCCAGGGGCACCACCTGCACCCAGGAGTTGCCGGGTTTGAGGGGGATGGGTGTTTCATCGTTAAAAATGAAGTTGGGCGTTTGTGAGCCGTCGGTCTCCCAATTCCCCTGGAGGATCAACCCATCGCGCAGCACCCAGGCCGTGCCAAAGCCGTTGGCCGCAATCTCCACCGAGGTCGCGCCGGTGCTGTCTTCCACAATATCGGTTTCATTGTGTTCGGTAAAATAGATAATGACGTTGGTGGCGCTGATGGGGTCGCCGTCCGCATCAACCATAGCTTCACCGGCCACAGAACGCCGGTAATGGCCGCCGGCTTCATCATACGTCCAGCGAACCTGGCTGCTGGGGGCCGGGTAGGAGATACCGATGTCTCTGGCTGCGCCCACGGCGTCGGCGGGCAGGTTGTCCAGATTTAATGTTTGCCGGAAGACAAAGCCGCGCAGGGGCACGGCCTGTTCCAGCCCCTGCTCCTGCATATAGGCCCGCGCCTGGGTGGCATCCAACGCCAGGCGGGTGGCCCAATGGTCGGTGTCCCGGTAAAAATAGATGGAGGGATGAAAAAACTCGTCCAGGTCCGGGATGTTGGTTTGAGACATTCGGAAGCGCACCGGGTCCGACCCGCCGGAGTGGGCCAGCGCGCCCTGGTATTGGGGTGTCAGTTGCAGGTTGATCAGGCGCATCGAGCGGATCGGCGCGATCATTTCTAAATCCCGGCTGAGATAAATGGCTGTAAAACGGGTGATCCACCATTCGACCAACTCTTCGTAGACCATATCGGCCTCGTTGAGGCCCACCTGGGGTCGAGCCGCCGGGTCGTCGCCAATCCGCACCATTAGCGGGCGGCGCTGGAGCAGGGCCGGATCGTCAACCGGCAGGCCGGTCAGCGGGTTTTGGTTGGGCGGTCGGGTCAGGCCAAACGCTGCCGGGCCGGAAACTTCCAAGGCCGATTCTTCCATGGCCGCGGTCTCTGCGCCGGCATCTGAGGTTGGTATCCGTGTGGGTGTGGGGCTGGGAAACGGAGTCGGCGTGTTGATCCGGGTGGATGTTGGTGTTGTTTTTTCGGTGGTAAATTCAACCACCTCGATGGCCGGCGTGGGCGTATGGGGTGGGGGTGTGGGATTGCCGCCGCAAGCCGCCACCAACAGGCCAACTATACTTATCAAAGCACCGTGAATTAAGGGGCGCATAACGACCTCCAAAAGAGATGAAGGATCAGAAATCAAACAACTTCCGTATTTAGAAAATTGGAGATTAGGTCTAATCCAGGGATTAGAGATTGGGAGATTGGCTTAACCATAAGCGGCGAAATCTCTAATCTCCACTCTCCAATAACCCGATGAATTGGATAAATCAATTAATTCTCAAGGAAGCGGTATTATAGCATTGCCTTCGGCCAACAGCAACCGGAATCAAACCGTTGAAAGCACATCAACCACAAAATTTGCGATCTGCCCGGCGCCATTGGGGCGCTCCCGTTCAAGGCGCGGCATGGCCAGCAGTTCCGGCAGCTTAGATAACCACGCGCCGCTGGAAAATTGCGCTTCCGGGATGGGCAGGCTGTGTATCTGCGTTTCAACATAGGCCACCAGCGATTCCGACTCCCGGAAATTGGCCCGGGCCACATACCCAAACGGCACGCCGGCCCGGTACACTTCGGCCAGGGTGCTGTAGCCAACTTTGCCTACAATCGCGTCGCAGGCGTTCACCAGATCGGGATGGTAAAATTCAGAATGAGCCGGCAGCAGGATCAGATTGCCGCGCTGCTCCCGGGTTTGGGCCGGGCCGGGAATGACAAATTGCACGTGGTCTATCTGGTTCAATTGTTCCAAAAAGGTGTATTGCCATTGGACGCCGCCCATGGTCAGCAGCACCATTTGCGCCTGGGGGCTGAGGCCCAACTGCTGCCGCACGCGCTGCGGGGGCGTGCGGGGTTCCCGGCTCACCGGCGCGGCGGTCAGATCAACGTTTTGCGGCACGCAAACCGGCGCGGCCTGGATATGGTAGCTGGCGGCGGCAAACATCGCTTGCAGGGTGGTGATAAAAGGCCGGAGGCGCGGTTCAAGCGGCGCGTAGCCTTCGTAAATCCAATCCCAGGTGAAGTTTTCTATCAAAATGCCCGGCACGCCGGCAGCGGCGGCCACGCCCAAACCTATGGGCGCAATATCGCACAACACCGCTCGGCAGCCCAGGTGATTGATCTGTTCGGCCAGAGCTTGTTTTTGATCCGTGTACAGCCGCTGCAACGCTTCCAACCGGGTGATGGTGGCGGGCAAATCTTCGGTGAGCGAATCTTTCTGCACCAGGCCCACATCGGTGAGTAAATCGTGATAAGCAAACGAGCCGGTCAACGAGCGCTCAAAAAACCAGCGCGGCACCTGGGTGAAAATCTCAAAATGAAGGGCCGGCCAGCTTTTTTGCAAGGCCGACATCACCGCGCAGGCGCGGGCGGCGTGGCCAAAGCCGTGCGGCGAAATGAAATAGGCGATGGAAAGGGAAGTGGTCATCAGCGGTTCCTTGGCGCGTAGATTTCAGCCAGGTATTGTAGCACAATCCGTCTGGCGCGTAAATCCGCTTGAGGGGGCGGGGCAATTTGTTTCCAAGCCGTTTTATGCTAAACTCGGCATCAGATTATTTGGGGGCAAACAATGATTGTTTATTTCAACGGCGCGTTTATCGATAAAGAGCAGGCAAAAATTTCCCCGGACGACCGGGGGTTTCTGCTGGCCGACGGGGTGTACGAGGTTATCCGGGCCTATGGCGGCATGCTGTTCCAGGCCGAGGCCCATTTGCAGCGGCTGGCCCGCAGCATGCGAGAGCTGCGGCTGCGCGGGCCGGACCCGCAAAGTTTCACACAGGTTGCTAACCGCCTGCTTCAGGAAAACAATCTGACCGGCGGCGAGGCAACCATCTACCTGCAAATCACGCGCGGAGCCGCTCCCCGCCGTCACGCTTTTCCTGATGGGAATACACCGCCCACAGTGTATGCGGCGGCAGCGCCCTTTTCGCCCGATTCTCAAAAATTGGCGCAAGGTGTCAAAGTAATTTTGACGCCCGACATTCGTTGGACCCGGTGCGATATTAAATCGATTTCCCTGCTGGCCAGTGTGCTGGCCAACCAGCAGGCTCAGGAAAACGAGGTGGAAGAGGCCGTGTTTGTGCGCGATGGGGCCATCACCGAAGGCTCGCACACCAGCATCGGTGCTATCTTCGATGGCACCTTTGTAACCTATCCCCAAAGCCATTATATTCTGAGCGGCATTACCCGCCAGGTGGTGATCGACCTTTGCCGCCGGCTGGATATTCCGGTTGAAGAAACGCCTATTTTGGTTGACCGGCTGCGCCGGGCCGATGAAATGGTGTTGATGAGCACCACGTCTGAAATTACGCCCATCATTCAGGTGGATGAATGGCCGGTGGGCAGCGGCTGCCCCGGCCCGATCACCCGCCGGCTGCAAGAGGCGTTTCGGGCGCTGACGGAATGAGGGCAAGCTGCTTTTATCTTGATACAAAGCCATTGCCCTTGATCCAAAATCGCCATGGCGCCAGCCGGTCTGGCTCGCGGGCGTAATCAATGCCAATGCGTGGGCCGGCAGCCACCGCTTCCTCGGGAACAGTGTTTGCTGTTTCCAGCCACAAGGTTTGCCCCAGCGTGAGGTTCCAGTTGTTCAAACCTCGATCAATCGCCAACGCCCGGCAGAGTTTGCCCGGCCCATTGGTTAAATTTTCCGATTTTGCCTGCTTCAATGGCCGGTTCTGCTGCATGATTTCCAACCCGGCCACCGGCTCCACCGCGCGAATCAACACCGCTGCCGGAAAATTTTCTTCTTCTGTGACCAGATTCAGCATCGAATGCATGCCGTACACCAGGTACACATACGCCCGGCCCGGCGGTCCAAACATTACCTCGGTGCGGGGGGTGCGGCCTTTGCTGGCGTGGCATGCGGTATCGGCGGGGCCAATGTAGGCTTCGGTCTCCACAATGGTGGCGATTAACTGCCGACCATTTATCTCGCGCACCAACCGCTGGCCCAGCAAAGTGCGGGCCACGGTGAGCGTCGGTTGGGTATAGTAATTTTGGTTGATGACGGTCACGGCGACTTCCTTTTACAGGTGATTTTCGCATTGTAGGTGAATTTCACCGCTTGCACAAGACGATCCAAAGCCGTTGGACAAAAAATCAGAGAGAGAGTATGCTTCAGCCCACAACCATACTCAACATACAACGAGGTGATGCATGACAACAACACAAGATCAAACCATTGGCTTTGTCGGCCTGGGCGCGATGGGCATGGGCATGGCCCACTCCCTGCTGCGGGCCGGTTTTACGGTACGAGGGTTCGACATCAACCCTACCGCCGTGCAAACATTTTCCGAGGCCGGCGGTATTGGCGTTTCATCGGTGCGAGAAGCCGCCGAGGGGGCGGATGTATTTATCATTGTGGTGGTCAACGCCGAGCAAACCGAGAGCGTTTTGTTTGGATCGGGCGAGGCGGCCCAAACGTTAGCGCCCGGCAGCGTGGTGATCGCGTGCAGCACGGTCAAGCCGGATTTTGCCCGCGAGGTGGATCAACGTTTGCAGGCCTTGGGGCTGGAGATGCTGGATGCGCCCATCAGCGGCGGTCCGGCCCGGGCCGCGCAGGGCGAACTGAGCATTATGGCCTCCGGCGCGCCGGCCACCTTTGAAAAAGTGGATGCCGTACTCAACGCCATGGCCGCCAACCTGTTCCGGCTGGGTGATGAAGTGGGCTACGGCTCCACCACCAAGATGGTCAACCAGTTGCTGGCCGGCGTGCATATCGCGGTGGCCGCGGAAGCGATGGCCCTGGGGGTGAAAGCCGGGATGGACCCGCAGAAATTGTACGAGGTCATCTCCAACAGCGCCGGTTCCTCGTGGATGTTCCAAAACCGCGTACCCCATATGCTGGCAGGAGATTTTACGCCGCTCAGCGCGGTGGAGATTTTTGTCAAGGACCTGGGCATTGTGCTGGAGGCCGGCAAAGAACTGCGCTTTCCGCTGCCCCTGTCGGCGGCGGCGCATCAAATGTACTTGATGGCCGCTTCGGCGGGCTGGGGCCGGGAGGATGACTCGGCGGTGGTGAAAATTTTCGAGCAGATGGCGGGGATCAAGGTGCGGGGAGACGGATCAGCTGATGGTTGATACCCCCCTCCGCTGAGGGATTCAAAAAACCAACCGATTTCTGTTTTGTGATTATTAGCAACTGTGGTAAGATACGGCGATTTGGAATTGATTGAAATCCATCGTTACGGGCCGGACACCTCACGTTCAATTTTGCTCCTGCTTCCCGGCTCGTAACCCTGATATTATTTACATAAGGAGACTCAACTAAAATGCGAACACCGATTATGGCTGGAAACTGGAAAATGCATAAAACCATCGCCGAAGCCGTGCTGCTGGCTCGCCAAATTCGAGAAGCTGTGGCCGGCATTGAGGGTGTTGAGGTGGTACTTTGCACTCCCTTTACCGCCCTGAGCGCGGTAGAAGATGTGATAACCGACAGCAACATTGGCCTGGGCGCGCAAAATATGCACTGGGAAGAGCAAGGCGCGTTTACCGGAGAAGTATCGCCCCTGATGCTCAAAGGCTGGTGCGATTACGTGATTCTGGGGCACTCGGAGCGCCGCCAATATTTTGCCGAAACCGATGAAGGCGTCAACAAAAAAATCAAAGCGGCCCTGAAACACCATATTACGCCCATTGTGTGCGTGGGCGAGAATCTGGATCAAAATGAAGCCGGCGAGACCGTGTCTTTTGTGGGCGGCCAGGTTAAAGCCGCGTTTGAAGGTATTTCCGCGGAAGATGCGGTAAAAATTGTGGTGGCTTACGAACCCATCTGGGCCATTGGCACCGGCAAAACCGCCCAGCCCGAAGACGCCAACAAGATCATCAGCGAAGCCGTCCGCGGCGTGCTGGCCGGCCTTTACGGCGACGACGTGGCCCAAAAAATCCGCATTCAATACGGCGGCAGCGTCAAACCGGAGAATGTTGAATCCATCATGGCCCAGCCCGATATTGACGGCGCGTTGGTCGGCGGCGCCAGCCTCAAGGCCGATAGCTTCACCGCGCTGGTAAAAGGCGCGCTGGTTTAATAGCGTGCAACGTTATCACGTTTAAAGGTTCAACGCTTTACGCAAATGTCCGGTTGGTCTGTTCTTTTCTGGCTCGTTGTATCACTGGCAATTATGTACCCCCTGAAACGGTGGATCAGCACCCATCTTCAGGGGGTTGCTTTTTTATTGACCGGCAGCCCCCAGGCGGCCATGTGGGTGTTTTGGGTGATGTTTTTGCCCGGCACTTTTTTGCACGAGATCAGCCACTGGCTCACGGCCAAAATGTTGGGCGTGAAAACCGGCAAATTTTCTCTGTGGCCTAAAAAACGCAGAGGCCAACTTCAGATGGGCGCGGTGCAGGTGGAAGTGGGCGATCCGTTTCGCCATAGTCTCATCGGGCTGGCGCCGCTTATTTTTGGCAGCATCGCGGTGCTGTTGATTGGGCAGGGGCGTTTGAAACTGGGTGACGTTGGCGCGGCCCTGAACAGCGGTGATCTGGAGATCATTCTCAACGCGCTGACCAAAATTTTCTCCACGCCCGATATCTGGTTGTGGCTCTATCTGATCTTTTCCATTTCCAATGCCATGCTGCCCAGCGCCTCGGACCGGGAATCCTGGTGGAGCGTATTGCTCTATCTGGGATTGGCGCTGTTTTTAGCCGTGGGGCTGGGCGTTAACCCCACGCTTGCGCCGGAGGTGCAGGCCTTTGGGCTGGCGGTCATCTCTCAATTGCTTTACGCTTTTGTGATTACTATTTTTGTTGATATTTTTTTCATCATTGTGATTGCTCTCATTGAAACGTTCTTTGCCTGGGTTTTAGGCCGGCAGGTACGGTATAATCGTTGAAAGGCCCAAAAAACCAAAAAAATACACCGCTTTTTTTGCGAATTGACCGGCAAGTAAGTATACTTGGGGAACTTACGCCTCGTCGCCCAGATACCGCCTCTCGTCGCATTCAATATTAATTCAAAGTGTTGATTCATTGTAATCTGAGCTTATTAGTTGATGGGTCAAAGTAGACCCGGAGCCAAAGGAGTAGCAATGATGGAAGAACGTTTGTGGCACCAACATTATGATCCCGAAGTAGCGTCCTCGCTTGATTATCCTCCCCAACCCGCCGATTACTTCTTACAGCAATCCGCCCAGAGATTTTCCAAAAATACGGCCCTTGTTTTTGGCGGATTGGCCCCGTTATTGGGAGAACAGCATCGCAATATTTCTTACAAAAAATTGGACGCGCTGGTGGATCGTTTTGCCGCCGGCTTACAAAAACTGGGGCTGCAAAAGGGCGACCGCGTGGCCGTTTATATGCCCAACTGCCCCCAATTTGTCATTGCCTATTACGGCGTGCTGCGGGCCGGCGGCATTGTAGTTCCTTGTAATCCGTTGTACGTAGCCCGTGAATTGGAACACCAGATCAACAATTCCGAGGCCGCCTTTGCCGTGGTACTTAGTTTGATGTATCGTAACGTCAAAGAAATCCGCAACCGAACCCTACTCAAACACGTGATTGTTACCAATATCAAAGAATATTTCCCCACGCTGCTGAAAACGCTCTTCACCGTGGCCAAAGAGAAAAAAGACGGGCATCACGTGGATATTTCCGGCGATGCCGATACGCACTGGTTCCAAAAAGTGTTGTCTTCGGCTCCATCCAAACCCCAACCGGTCGATGTCTCCCCTGATGATACCGCGGTGTTGATGTATACGGGCGGAACCACCGGCGTTCCCAAAGGCGCCCAGCTAACGCACAAAAATATTGTGGCCAATGCCTTGCAGGCCGCCGCCTGGCTCACCGGCGGCGGCACCGGCACCGACGGCGAAGAAGTGATGATGACCGCTCTGCCCATGACCCACAGCTACTCGATGACCGTCTGCATGAACCTGTCCATCTTCCACGGCCACAAACAAATTATTATTCCCAACCCGCGCGATGTGCCGTATTTGTTGAACGCCATCAACATCCACCGGCCCACCTTGCTGCCGGGCGTACCCACCCTGTACACGGTCGTAAATAATAATTCCGGCGTAAAAGCGGGTAAGTATGATGTTAAATCGATCAAAGCCTGCATTAGCGGCGCGGCGGGGCTGCCGGTTGAAGTTCAGCAGGAATTTCAGCGCATCACCGAAGGTAAATTGGTAGAAGGCTATGGCCTGAGCGAAGCCTCGCCGGTAACGCATTGCAATCCACTGGGCAGCGGCGGGCGGATTGGCACCATCGGCGTACCGGTGCCCGATACCGAAGCAAAAATTGTTGATTACGAAACCGAAGAACAGGAATTAGGCCCCGGCGATGCGGGCGTGTTGTGCGTTCACGGCCCGCAGGTGATGAAAGGCTACTGGCACATGCCCACCGAAACCGCCAACAGCCTGCGCCAGCATGCCGACGGCAAAGTGTGGCTTCACACCGGCGACATTGCCGAAATGAGCGAAGACGGCTATTTCCGCATTGTGGACCGTAAAAAAGATATGATCCTGGCGGCGGGCGGCTTTAATGTCTACCCGCGCGATATTGAAGAACGGCTCTACGAGCACCCCAAAGTGCTGGAAGCGGCGGCCATAGGCCTGCCCATAGGCGGAACCAGCCAGCGCCCCAAGGTGTTTGTGGTGCTGAAAGAAGGCGAAACCGCCACGCGCCGGGAGTTGATCGATTGGTGCAAAGAGGGCCTGGCCGAATATAAAATTCCACGCTACGTTGAATTCCGCAATTCGCTGCCCAAAACGATGGTCGGTAAAATTCTGCGGATGCAATTGATGGAAGAAGAAGAACGAAAGGCCGCCGAGAAAGCCCAGCAAAAGTCGGTTAAGATCGGGTTGAAAGAAGAGGCCGACGAAGAATCGGACGAAGCATCGGAAGAAGCAACGACGACCGGTTGATGGAGAAAGGGTAGAGTCTGCAAGGGACGCGAAGGAGCGCTAAATTTTTCTTCGCGTAACTTCGCGTCCTTAGCGGATTCTATTCCGTTAAAAATTTCGTCCAATGAAAGTTCTAAAAAACAGATAAACCCCGTAATAATTGACTCCTTAATTTGACTCATGGCAAGATATTGGTATACTTGACATTTGCGCGGCGCTTTGCGTCGTGTTTT
Organism: uncultured Caldilineaceae bacterium; assembly: GCA_964612485.1. Lineage (GTDB taxonomy): Bacteria > Chloroflexota > Anaerolineae > 4572-78 > J111 > JAFGNV01. The sequence goes on along the minus strand of CAZTFF010000063.1, from coordinate 258 downwards.
TAATTCAATAGTTGCGTTTTCCATTTGAATATGGAGGGGTGCCCGAGTGGCTAAAGGGGGCTGACTGTAAATCAGCTGGCTAGGCCTACGGCGGTTCGAATCCGTCCCCCTCCATCTAACTTTCACAGAGACAGTGAGGCAACTCACTGTCTATTTTTGGCAAAAAATGCCTTTATCATTAGAAAAAATAAGGAGAATAGATTAATGGCAAAGGAAACATTTGTACGGGATAAGCCGCACGTCAACGTAGGCACGATT